>NZ_JBQRTT010000018.1:0-839 GCF_052321755.1 Sphingomonas cellulosilytica | reverse complement strand
TAGGGTCAGGACTCGTTGATCACAGCCAGAAGATGACGGTGGCAGCGAGGGCAATAGCGGAGAGGAAGGCGGTCGGGCATCGATCGTAGCGGGTAGCAACCCGGCGCCAGTCTTTGAGGCGGCCGAACATGATCTCGATGCGGCTGCGGCGCCTGTAGCGACGCTTGTCATACCTGACCGGCTCTTTGCGTGATCGCCGGCCCGGGATGCAGGGCTGGATGCCCTTGGCCTGGAGGGCGTCGCGGAACCAGTCGGCGTCGTAGCCGCGGTCGCCGAGCAGCCACTGCGCCTTGGGCAGGTCGTCCAGCAGCGCTGCCGCGCCGGTGTAGTCGCTGACCTGCCCGGCCGTCATGAAGAAGCTCAAGGGGCGGCCGTTCGCATCGGCGACGGCATGGAGCTTCGTGTTCATGCCACCTTTGGTGCGTCCGATCAGGCGGCCGAGATCCCCTTTTTAACCCGCAAGCTCGATGCCGTGCGGTGCGCCTTCAGGTATGTCGCGTCGATCATGACGGTCTTCGGCTCTGCATCGCCCGCAGCCAGCCCCTCCATCATGCGTGTGAACACACCTCGCTCGCCCCAGCGCTTCCATCGATTGTACAGCGTCTTGTGAGGACCATAGGCGCGGGGCGCATCTCGCCAGCGCAGCCCATTGCGGTTGACGAAGACGATGCCGCTCAGCACCCGCCGGTCATCCACACGAGGCTTGCCATGGCTCTTGGGAAAGAACGGCCGCAGCCGCTCAATCTGCTCGTCCGTCAGCCAAAACAGGTCGCTCATCCCGGTCTCCTCGCGGAGCCTGAATCAGATCGCGACGCTCATATCAATGGGTCCTGACCCTA
>NZ_JBQRTT010000017.1:0-1110 GCF_052321755.1 Sphingomonas cellulosilytica | reverse complement strand
GGTGGCGACGATGGGTTTTTTGCCGTTGGCGAGGAGGCGGCGATAGAAGGCGTTGAGGTCGGGGTGGCGGCGTGCGGCGGTGAGGGCGGCCATGAACATGGTGTGCTTGACGCCGGGTCTGCCGCCGCGGGTGGCGCGATAGGCGTCGGACGCGCCGCTTTGTCGTGGGTGTGGAGCAAGGCCTGCCAGGGCGGCGGCCTGTCGGCGGCCGAGGGTGCCGAGTTCGGGCATGAGCGCGACGAGGCGGGCGGCGGTGACGGGGCCGATGCCGGTGATGCCGCCGAGGACGTCGACGGCCTGGCGCAGCGGCTGGCAGGCGGCGATCAGCGCCTGCATGTCGGCCTCGATGCCGGCGATCTCGGCGTCGAGGGCGGCGAGGATGCGGTGCAGGCGTGCGGCAAGGTCGCCCATGCCGGGTGCCTGGATGCGGTTCTTGCAGGCGACGCGCTGTTCGACGAGGTCCTGACGGGCCGACACCAGCCGGTGGAGCCGGTCGCGCTGGCGGTCGCGCGGTTGCCAGCGGGCGAGGCGGTCGTGCCGCTCGCGGCCGTAGTGCGCCAGCGCCCGGGCATCGATGGCGTCGGTCTTGCCGAGCGTGCCGAAGGAGCGGATGAAGGCCTTGACCTTGCGGGCATCGGCGCGATGCGCGGCGCGGCCGGCACCGGTCAGCGCATCGAGCAGGAGCGCCTCGTACCCGCCCGTCGCCTCGCAGATCACCAGCGCGCCGGGATCGAGCGCGGCGGCGAAGTCGGCCAGGGCGGTGCCGGTGTTGCGGACCCGCGTGATGCGCTCTGTCCGGCTGTCGAAGACGACGATCTCGGCCTTGCCGACATCGCAGCCGATGAAGCAGGTGGGAACGGTAGCGGACGTGTCCATGGCAGGCTATCCTTCCAGCAGCTTGTGATTGTCTGCGGGCGTGGATCAGCGGCCCTGGCAACTCACCAAGCGTCAAGGGAAGCGGACGGCTGACCCCGATGACGACGGGCCTTGTGGCCCTATGCCGGAACGGTCACGCTGTCCGCGCCCGGGTCGGGTGGCCACCCGACCCGGGCATCCCGCTCATCGCGGAACGTCCCCTCCCTACACCCTTTCCAACAGACAATGCCGGAC
>NZ_JBQRTT010000016.1:0-1798 GCF_052321755.1 Sphingomonas cellulosilytica | reverse complement strand
TTCGACAATGGCGATCGGATCGCGCGCATCCTGGCGCTGCGCCGCGAGGCGGCGGGGCTGCTCGGCTTTGCCGATCCGGTGGAATGGTCGCTGGCCACCAAGATGGCGCCCAACGCCGGCGAGGTGCTCGCCTTCCTGCGCGATCTCGCCCGGCGGGCGCGGCCGTTCGCTGAGCGGGACTATGCCGCCCTGCGCGATTTCGCGGCGCGCGACCTCGGCATCGCCGACATGCAGCCCTGGGACGTCGCCTTCGCCTCCGACCGCCTGCGCCGTGCCCGCCACGCGATCGACGAGGCCGAGGTGCGCGGCTATTTCCCCGTCGAGCGGGTGATGCAGGGCTGGCATGCGCTGCTGGAGCGCCTGTTCGGCATCCGGCTGGTGCCGCGCGACGACGTGCCGCTCTGGCATGGCGACGCCTGCTATTTCGATGTGGTGGATGCCGACGGCAGCGTCTTTGCCGGCCTCTACCTCGACCTCCACGCCCGTTCCGGCAAGCGCGGCGGCGCGTGGATGGCGGATGCGCGGCCGCGGCTGGACGACGGCAATATCAAGACCGTGCCGGTCGCCTATCTCGTCTGCAACTTCGCGCCCAAGAGCGACGGCGTGCCAGCCTTGCTCTCGCATGGTGAGGTCGAGACGCTGCTGCACGAGACCGGGCATTGCCTCCACCACCTGTTCACCCGGGTGAACCGGCCGAGCATCGGCGGGATCAACGGCTTCGAATGGGATGCGGTGGAACTGCCGAGCCAGCTGATGGAGGATTTCGCCTGGGATCGCGGCGTGCTGACCGCGATGTCGGGCCATCACAAGACCGGCGCACCGCTGCCGCCCGAATTGTTCGAGCGGATGGTCGCCGCGCGCCATTTCCAGTCGGGCATGGCGCTGCTCCGCCAGGTCGAGTTCGCGCTGTTCGACCTGCTCCTCCACCTCGGCACGCTGGGCGACGATCCGATGGCGGTGATCGAGGCGGTGCGCGACGAGGTGGCGGTGAGCCGCCCGCCGGCCTGGCACCGCTTCCCGCATGCCTTCAGCCACATCTTCGCCGGCGGCTATGCCTCGGGCTATTACAGCTACCTGTGGGCAGAGGTGCTGGCCGCGGACGGCTTCGGCCGCTTCGCCGAGGCAGGGCTCGTCGACCGCGCCACCGGCGATGCCTTCCGTGCCGAGGTGCTGGCGCGCGGTGCCACCCGCCCCGCCGCCGACAGCTTCCGCGCCTTCCGCGGCCGCGATGCCGATCTCGACGCGCTGCTCGTCCGCCGGGGCCTGGTGTGATGGCGGCGCAATGGGACTGGTGCGCCGAGGCGGTGCGGCGGATCGAGGCGGATTACAACCGCTCGGCCGATACCCACCTCATCCGGCTGGAGCTGCCGCGCTGTCCCGGCATCACGCTCTATCTGAAGGATGAAAGCTCGCATCCGACCGGCAGCCTGAAGCACCGGCTCGCGCGCTCGCTGTTCCTCTACGCCTTGTGCAATGCCTGGATCGGGCCGGACACGGTGGTGATCGAATCCTCGTCGGGCTCGACCGCGGTCAGCGAGGCCTATTTCGCCAGGATGCTGGGGCTGCGCTTCATCGCCGTGGTGCCGGCCAGCACCGCCGCGCCGAAGCTCGACGCGATCCGCTTCCACGGCGGTGAGATCCACATGGTCGACGATCCGCGCACCGTCTACGAGGTGTCGCACCGGCTCGCGCGCGAGACGGGCGGCCATTATCTCGACCAGTTCACCTATGCCGAGCGCGCCACCGACTGGCGCGGCAACAACAACATCGCCGAATCGATCTTCGCGCAGATGGCGCA
>NZ_JBQRTT010000015.1:2500-5520 GCF_052321755.1 Sphingomonas cellulosilytica | reverse complement strand
GTGCAGGGGTTGCGCAGCAAAGTGGTACTTTGCTGCGGTTGGACCGTGGTGGCCGGTCCGCTCGAATTCGCGGGCGTTCCGGTTACCTTGGTCTGGTTCAAAATCGATGCGTGCACTTTTGACGTACTGGTGATTGTATCTGGCGTTCGACGCTTATCATCCACGCCAACCGATGAGAGCCCAGGGCTGTCATTGATGGTGTGTCCTCTCAAGCGCGAATAGGACAATTAGTATCGGTTAGCTCCATGCGTTACCGCACTTCCACATCCGATCTATCAAGGTCGTGGTCTCCGACCGTCCTATGAAATCTTATCTCGAGGGAGGCTTCCCGCTTAGATGCTTTCAGCGGTTATCCCGTCCGTACATAGCTACCCTGCTGCGCCGTTGGCACGACGACAGGTACACCAGAGGTACGTTCAACCCGGTCCTCTCGTACTAGGGTCAACTCCTCTCAAATTTCGACGCCCACGGCAGATAGGGACCAAACTGTCTCGCGACGTTCTGAACCCAGCTCACGTACCACTTTAATTGGCGAACAGCCAAACCCTTGGGACCTGCTCCAGCCCCAGGATGTGATGAGCCGACATCGAGGTGCCAAACAACCCCGTCGATATGAGCTCTTGGGGGTTATCAGCCTGTTATCCCCGGCGTACCTTTTATCCGTTGAGCGATGGCCCTTCCACGAGGGACCACCGGATCACTATGACCGACTTTCGTCTCTGCTCGACTTGTCAGTCTCGCAGTCAGGCGGGCTTATGCCATTGCACTCTAAACAGCCGGTTTCCAACCGGCCTGAGCCCACCATCGCGCGCCTCCGTTACTCTTTAGGAGGCGACCGCCCCAGTCAAACTACCCGCCACAGAGGGTCCCTGCACCGGCTAACGGTGCGAGGTTAGACATCAGAAAACAACAGGGTGGTATTTCACCTATGGCTCCACGCCGGCTGGCGCCAACGCTTCAAAGCCTCCCACCTATGCTACACAGTTCTTTCCTAATGCCACTCTGAAGCTGCAGTAAAGGTGCACGGGGTCTTTCCGTCTAACCGCGGGTACTCCGCATCTTCACGGAGAATTCAATTTCGCTGAGCATGTCCTGGAGACAGTGGGGAAGTCGTTACGCCATTCGTGCAGGTCGGAACTTACCCGACAAGGAATTTCGCTACCTTAGGACCGTTATAGTTACGGCCGCCGTTTACCTGGGCTTCATTTCAGAGCTTGCACCCCTCCACTTAACCTTCAGGCACCGGGCAGGCGTCAGGCCCTATACGTCGTCTTGAAGCCGACTTAGCAGAGCCCTGTGTTTTTGCTAAACAGTCGCTACCCCCTGGCCTGTGCCCCCAGCAAGAGCTTGCGCCTATGCTGGGCCTCCTTCTTCCGAAGGTACGGAGGCAATTTGCCGAGTTCCTTCAGGACACTTCTCTCAAGCGCCTTGGTATACTCTACCAGACCACCTGTGTCGGTTTCGGGTACGGTCTATACGGTGGGGCTATTTCCTGGAACAGTTTCGAAGCACGCTCAATCCGATAAGAGCGTACAACACACACCATCCGTCACACACCACCAGGCCCACGAATATTAACGTGGTTCCCATCGACTACCCCCTTCGGGCTCGTCTTAGGGGCCGGCTCACCCTGCGCGGATTAGCCTTGCGCAGGAACCCTTGGTCTTTCGGCGAGAGGGCATCTCACCCTCTTTATCGCTACTCATGTCTGCATTCGCACTTCCGATACCTCCACGACCCATTACCAGATCGCTTCACAGGCTTACGGAACGCTCCGCTACCGCGTGGATAAATCCACACCCTAAGCTTCGGTGCGTGTCTTGAGCCCCGTTACATCTTCGCCGCAGAAACCCTTGTTTAGACCAGTGAGCTGTTACGCTTTCTTTAAAGGATGGCTGCTTCTAAGCCAACCTCCTGGTTGTTTTGGGATTTCCACATGCTTTCCCACTTAGACACGACTTGGGGACCTTAGCTGTAGGTCAGGGCTGTTTCCCTTTTGACGACGGACCTTAGCACCCGCCGTCTGTCTCCCGAGTATCACTCCTGGGTATTCGGAGTTTGGTTAGAGTTGGTAGATCTCGCGACCCCCGCATCCATCCAGTGCTCTACCCCCCAGGGTGTCCGCTCGAGGCACTACCTCAATAGTTTTCGCGGAGAACCAGCTATTTCCCGGCTTGATTGGCCTTTCACCCCTAAACACAACTCATCCGGTAACTTTTCAACGTTAATCGGTTCGGACCTCCAGTGCGTGTTACCGCACCTTCATCCTGGTCATGCCTAGATCGCCGGGTTTCGGGTCTAATACATCAAACTATAGCGCCCTATTCAGACTCGCTTTCGCTGCGCCTACACCTATCGGCTTAAGCTTGCTTGATACATTAAGTCACAGACCCATTATGCAAGAGGTACGCAGTCAGCCCTCAAGAGGCCTCCTACTGCTTGTAGGCAATCCGTTTCAGGTACTGTTTCACTCCCCTCATCGGGGTGCTTTTCACCTTTCCCTCACGGTACTAGTTCGCTATCGGTCACATACGAGTATTTAGGCTTGGAGGGTGGTCCCCCCATGTTCAGACAGAATTACACGTGTTCCGCCCTACTCGAGTCCTATCACATCACTTTCGCATACGGGGCTGTCACCCGCTATGGCGCTACTTTCCAGAAGCTTCTGCTAGTTGAATGATAGGCACTGGCCTGGTCCGCGTTCGCTCGCCACTACTAACGGAATCTCGGTTGATGTCTTTTCCTCCAGCTACTGAGATGTTTCAGTTCACCGGGTTCGCTTCTCGAAACCTATGTATTCAGTCTCAAGATACCTGTTCCCAATTAACCCCGCTCGTCCTCTTGCGACAACGTTCGAGATTAATCGGATAGGTGGGTTTCCCCATTCGGAAATCTGCGGGTCAAAGGTTGCTCACACCTCACCGCAGCTTATCGCAGCGTGCCACGTCCTTCATCGCCTGTATGTGCCAAGGCATCCACGAATTGCCCTTACCTCACGCTTGAGAGTCCACACCACCAAC
>NZ_JBQRTT010000014.1:0-9880 GCF_052321755.1 Sphingomonas cellulosilytica | reverse complement strand
TACGTCAGCACGCCCCATACGCTTGCCGCCGTAACGCACAAACCATGACGCGGGGTGGAGCAGCCCGGTAGCTCGTCAGGCTCATAACCTGAAGGTCACAGGTTCAAATCCTGTCCCCGCAACCACTTGACTTGTCGCACCCCGGTAGCATCCGCGCCCGGGGTATTTTTGCGTCCGCTCGCCTGGCTGATCGTCAGCATCGCGGCCAGATCGCCGGTCATTTCCACCCGCAGCACGCCGCCCACCGGCGTCAGCACGATCCGCTCGATGAGACCGCGGATGATCTCCTGCGCCTGTGTGCGGCTCGCCTCGCTGCTGTAGGCGGCGAGCAGGTCCTCCACCTTCTCGCGATACACCTGCGCCAGCTTCGGATGGAACAGGGCGGGGACGGACGGTTCGGTAGCCTCGGCGACCATATCCTCTAGCGTCGCCTTGCGGCGGCCGAGCCGGTAGAGCTCGTCACGCACCAACGTAGCATCCACCCCGTTCAGGATGGCGTTGGTCAGCCGCTGGATACCGGCCTCGACGCCCTTCAGCTCCTGGCGGTGCGCCGCGCCGTCGCGGTCGCGCTCACGGGCCAGCCGGTTGCTCTCGGCCACATACTCGGCGACGAATGCCTCGATGACGTCGGGGCGGAGCATGTCGTCCTTCAACGCCGCGAGCACCTGCTTCTCAAGCTCGCCTATCCGGATGGTCAAATTATTGCTGCACCCGACCTCGCCGTAGTTGCTGCGCGCGTGGCAGCCCGAGCGCAGCTTCCCGACCTTGCCATAGTTCGAGCCGCACACCCCGCGGGTGACCTTGCCGGTCAGCAGGTATTTCGGGCGCTGCCTGGCCCAGAACGGCGTTACCTCGGGGCCGTGCGGGCAGGCGGTCTGTTCCTGGCGCGCCTTCACCTTCGCCCAGAGCTCGTCGCTGACGATGCGCAGGTGCGGTGCCTTGGCGGCCTTCTTCACGCCCTCGGCGGTTGCGAAGGCGTGGCGCTTGCCCGTCTCCGGGTCCTTGCGGAACGTCTGCCGTTGGTGCTCGGGGCGCCCGACATAGGCCTGGTTGTTGAGGATCCCGGTCCCGCGCTTCTTGTTGCCGTTGATGGTCAAAGCCGACCATTTGCCGCCGCGCGGGCCGGGCACCCCGCGGCGATAGAGCTCGGCGGCGATGTCCTTGGCCGAGCGCCCGGCGGCATATTGCTCGCAGATCCACACGATGGTTTCCGCCTCGGTCGGTTTCACCTTCAGGTGGCCGGGGATGCGGTCGCCGCGCGCGTCGGGCTGGAAGTCGAGGTCGTAGCCGTAGGCGCGGCCACCGGCATTCAGGCCCTTCATGTGCCGGTCGGCGAGCGCATCGCGGGTCTTGCGCGACGTCGCCGAGATCTGCTCGGCGTTCATCGTCCCCTTCATGCCGACGTGCAGCCGCGTGATCTCGCCCTCTGCCACCGTCACCAGCCGGATGCCGAGGAACTGCGGCCGCTCGTAGACCTTGGCGGTATGCGACTGGCCGCGCGACACGCGGTCGAGTTCGTCGGCCAGCACCACATCGACCTCGCGGCGTTCGCAGGCGGCGAGCAGGGCTTGGATGCCCGGGCGGTTGAGCGTCGCGCCCGAGATCGCCTCGTCCGCCCATGCGCCGACCTCCTGCCAGCCGGCCTTGGCGACATAGGCGCGCATGTTGCCGTTCTGAACCGCGATGGTCTCGGGCTTCTGCATATCGGTCGAGTAGCGGGCGTAGAGCGCGACCCTCATCACTTCATTTCCCCATCGCTACGGGCGTCACGGCCAAGATGAGTCCGCGCGAGGTCGCGCGCAAGCAGTCTGGCGAGCGCCAGTGCGGCGGCGTGGCGTGCCGATTCGGGAGAGGAGAACGGTGGCGCGAGGTGGGGCTGGTGTTCCATCCACCAGCCCACAGGACAAAAGCATCGTCCAACCCACGCGAGTCGCCGGGAAAATGCACGACCGGCAGCCGTCACCGGCTGCCGGTCGGAAATCATCACATACCCATGCCGACGTTCATCGCGCGGCTCGCCACGAGGCTCAGTCTTTTCACCGGCGGGGTCCACGTCGCGCGGTCGAGGAGCACGCGCCCGCCGTCGGTATGGCGGCGACCCAGGCGGACCAGATCCTCGTCGCTGAAATCACGGTCGTGGGCGTCTACCCGGTACCGGGCGACCAGACGGCCCTCCGGTCCGCGGAACGCATGCGTCTCGGCGATCGTCATCGCGCTGGCGGTGTCGTACCCGGGTGCGCTAACCCGCACACGCTCGCCGGGATGCGCGACCTGCGACTCAAGGGCCGCCAGTTCGTCCGGCGCGAAGCCGGCACGCCCGCGTTTGCCGAAGTAGATGATCGGCGGCGCCGGCTGCGGGTAGCGGGCGCGATAGTCCTGAAGCGCTGACACTGCCTCTTCGAGCGCGACATGCGTGGACACTTCACGAGCCTGCCGCTCCGCCCAGCTTGCCACGCCCGCAGCCTTTTCACCGTGCGGGTGGACGAAGCCGCGGTCTGCCGCGCGCTGCTCGGCCATGCGACCGCTTGCCGCGACATTCCCCTCGACCAGCGAGTCGTTGAAGCGATGCAGGTCGGCATCGAGCTTCGTGCCGCGATCCAGCGACACGGCGCGGCGCGCGGCATCGCGCACCTGCTCGTGCAGCACCTGCGGGCGCAGGTGCGGCTCGTCGCGAGCGCTCAGATGTGAAAGGCCGCAGTCTTCCAGCGCCTGCATGGCGCGTTGCCGGGCCACACTGACCGCCGAGGCACTCCCGGCTGCCGCGAGGCGATCGCTCGTCACCGCCCAGTCGATGAGGATCATGCGAGCGCTGTCGACGATGGTCGCGGCGTGCTCCTCCCCGGCTGCCACCGCATCGAAGTGGCGACCGGCTGCGCCCGCCAGAAGCTCATGTTCCTTGCGCCAGCCGCGCTGGCTCAGGAACTCGCAGATGTACCGGCTCGTCAGGTTGACGGCCTGCTCCTCCCAGCTGTGCGCGCGGCTCCGCGATGTCTTCATCGTGTCCAGCCGGTCCAGCATGGCCTCACCGGCGGCGGTCAGATACTCGCACTGCGCCGACTCGAGCACGCGCTCGAAGTTACGTTGCGGAAAGACCCTCGCCAACGCTTCGCGGTCTGCGGCCTCGGCGCGGCGCCACCATTCGCCGTCGGGGCATGACGAGGGAGCGACGATGCGGCCGGCTTTCACGTCGGCGGCGCGCGCGGCGAGGGCGCGGTCGGCTGCGGAACTGCTCTCCGGCAAGCCTGCCAGGTTGGCGAGGTCGCGGTCGAGCTGCGTGTTCCCGTCGAACATCGCCCGCAGCAGTACCGCCGCCGCCACGCTGAAACGGGTCTGGCCGCCTCTCGGGCTGGTGGTCGTGCCGCGCAGCAGGTGCGGCACGCCGAGCGAGATGGCGATGCTGTGCGCGAGGTCGGTGCTTTCGATGGTGACCGGTAGCTCCGGGTCGTCGCGCGCCTCCTCAACCCTCATGCACCACGCCGCCAGCACCATGCGTGCGCCATCCAGTGAGTTGGCGGCGTGCACCGCGCCATTGTCGATCTCGCACGCGATATCTTTGCCGATGCGCCCCATCAGGCGATAGTCGATCCACTCGTCATACAGCGCATCGTCAAAGGCGTTGCACAGATAGGCAAAGGCCAGGCCCGCCGCCTCCTTCATCAGCTTGGCCGACGTCGTCGGCTCGCGCTGGTTGGCCTTGTTCTCGATCGTATCCATCATTCGTCTCCGCTCTTCCACGGAGCCTGACCCGCACATGCTGACGATTGATGAATTGATGCCTCCTCCTCCGCGGACGGCGTTCATCGTCGTCGAGCCCGGGTCTCGCAGCTCCGAATTCGCCTTCGAGCGGAAGAGGATCGTGCAACCCACGCGCGTGAGGCAAAATCTGCAAAAAATGCCGAGTTGCGACGTCGCAAAGCAGAAGGGCTGCTTCCAAGGTTGGTGGAGGACAGCCGGTCCGCTTTCGGGCAGACAGTTGGCGTAAGTGAACATTTGTTCATGAAGCTCGCAATGGCAGCTACGCGCCCCAATCTCAGTCGTAGCTTCCGATATCGCAACGCTCCGAAAGCAGCCGTTGGCTACATGCCAGTGCGCTGCAAGCCGACAAGTATCGTCATTGGATACAGGGTTCCATCAAACGGGCGTAAGTGGCCACACGTCGAGGTCACTTTCACTCGATCAATGGCAATCGCGCATGGTCGCCGCGAGCACGCCTTCCGCCCGAGCCACAGTCAGGGCATTCTCCGTCTGCTCGCGGTTCGACGAAACGAAGGCCTCGCCCCAGCGGACGCCCTTGAATCGTGCCACCGAACGCATCGTCGTGTGCCAATCCCGTAATATAGAATAGAAAGTCATTGGCAGCTTGCGAGGCGCTCAGCGCATTGAGGGTAATGACGCTCGGCGCGGGTGCGTCATTCTCATCGACGTAGCGCTGGCCTGCGCGCATTCCCTGTGAAATGCTCTCTTCGCGAAGGCGCACCTGGCTGACTGCTTGGTTGCACAGCATGCAGCCCTTGGCGGGCGAGACGGGCCTCGTAGTAGTGTGGACATCGATCACAGCACCGCTTTCGGGGTCGACCTGGATGCGCGTTCCCATCTGAACGCCCGGGATCAGATACTGATGAACCAGCGCGTTGAACAACCGGCGCGCCCTGTGGCCGTCGGCAGCGAGGAAGATGAAGTCACAGTCCTTGATCGCTGCGACGACTTCGGGCTTCTCCATGACCGAGAAGTGACCCTCGACACGCGCTTTGCGATTGGCGCGGCGGATCACACGGCGCGAGAGATCGACTTTCCTGGTGGCGAAGCGCCTGCCGAGCTTGCGAATCCATTGCGGACGAGGTTTGCCGACCAGCCAGGCCATCGCGTCCCATGATGTCGCGTCGACCAGGCGCGGCACGTTTGTGGGATCGACGCGGTCGGGGTCGACGAGGACGAACTGTCCGACACCGAGCCGTGCGAGCAGTTCGACAAGCAACGAGCCAACGCCGCCCAATCCGATGATCGCCACACGGCTGCCTGCCAGTATCGCCTGCCCTTCGACGCCGAACAACCGAACCTGCCGGTCGAAGCGTCCGGCCTCGCCCGTAGCCGTGCGTTCTGGTAGGGGGCGCAGGACTTTTCGCTTAGCGCCGACCACGATCAGCCGATCGAGGGTTAATCGCTCGCCCCCGGGAAACCAGATATCGCCTGCAACAGCATTGGGCGCGAAGACCAGTGAACCGACGGGCATGCCTTCAACAAGATCCAGCAGCGCCGGAAAGCCACGTTCGTGGGATTCGATGTCCACGCTCGAAAAGGCGACGCTGTCTTTGCCGCCGTGGTTGTGCACGGCGAGATAGACGAGCTTCTCGTCACGGCAGAGGCGCGCCTGCTGCGCGATGAAGCGCGCAAGCAACATCCGGTACCCGCGGTTTCCGGGCACCCAGTCCTTGCCTTCTTCGGCGAGAACGAGCGCCCGCGCGGTGAGTACCGGTCCGGAACGGGTCTGCAGCAGCCCGGCTTGGATGACCGCACCATGTTCGTCGCCGTCGCCGGGAAAAAGGTGAGCGGAAAGCTCTTCATACATTGAGCGCGTCATGCGCATTTCGCAGCGTTGCTTCATCGTTCGGTCATCCACTTCATGACGGAGAGGAGTTTCAGCAGCGGAGATTCCTGAATCCAGACCGACTGGTTTCGCTGTCGGCGAGAGATCATCACGGCCGGCCGCTGGGGGAGGCCGGGCGTGTCGGCTGCTGGAAAGTGATTTGCGCCGTGGATCGGCGGCGAGAGAGCCCGTCCATCTGCAAAGCTCAGATCCGACCGAACCCAGAACGGGTAGGTGTCGTCTTCCGGACACGCGTTGGAAAGGAAAAATCCAACCCAGGTAGTCTCCTGCGCAAAGGGCTTTCCGAGGGGGATTTCATCGATCAGCACATGCGCGCCGCCACAGGGAGACGGATAAACGTGGAGCGGAAGCTGCGCGAATTGTTCGCGCAGCTCCGCGATGGCGGCCGTGACGCCAGCGCGCATCTCGCCCATTTTAGCTGTCCTCGTGGTTGTCGACGGCGCCGAACTTTTCGCCGCCACGGATGAACACGCGATCGGTATCGCCGATGACGCGGGCCGGGACGCCTTCGCCCTCGAGATCGAGGATGAAGTCGAGCTGGATCGCAACACCCTGCGCGATAGCGGCCGTCTTGATCGCGAGGCCATCGTGCCAGCCGCGCGAAATCGTCACCGGCTTGGTGTTGACCGTGATCCGCACCTCGGGGCGCTTTACCACGTCGAGACGCTCGGCCCCCGCCGCTTCGAGATCGACCTCGCCTTCGTCATCGATGAGGAGATCCTCGCCCGGCAGCGACATGCTGAACACCTCATCGGCCTCAATGCGGTGGATACGGCGCAGTTCGCTCTCAGCGAAGCTGCGCCGCCCCCATTCGTAGCCGCGACCCTCGACGGTGGGGCGGTAGATGCGGTCGCCACGGAACGCACGAAACGCCTTGTCACCGCCGCCGAGATCGATCTTCTCGTCGAGGCCCACCGAGGTGGTGCCGCGATCCTTCAATTCGATCAGGATGTGCTGGTCGGCAGGATCGTGATCCGAGATCTGCAGCGCATCTTCACCGTCGATGTGACGATCGTCGGTGCGATAGGTTTCGCTATTGACGAGAAAGCTGAAACGGCCCGGACGGCTCGCTTCATTGTTTTTTTCTTCGGTACCCATGTGAAATTACCTCATGCCGTTCGGGCCACGACGGAATGCCGGGGCCGACAGGAGGTTGATCGCTGGGGTCCGCGAACTCGGAAGTAGGTCTACAAAAAAAATTAGACGGCAGGCATCGGGGCCGGGCAGAGGAAAAAGTAGCGGCAGCGCGGGCAGGACCAGTCGCTCGGCTTGGGTGGAAATTCCCCTTTGTCGATCGCCGCGACGATGGTTCGACTGGTTTCGAGTCTGGCGCCCTTCTTTCGGTCGGTCTGTTCGATAGGCGTCGTTGCGGCGCCGGCCAGGTGAAAGGTCTCAACGCGGCAAGATTTAACGCCCCCCCGATTGACGGCTTCCAGCAGCAGGCTGTTGCCGATCTTGTCCGCTTCGCCTTTGCTCTGCTTGCCGGCCCGGATTGTACGGTAGATTGTGCCGAATCCGTCGCCGATTATCTGATCGACATGTAGCTCGACCGTTCGCCCGCCAATCTCGACGGATAATTTGGGCTCATTTTCCATGCTGCCCGCTGCGAGGACAGGCAGGAGCCCGGCCAGCATGGCTTCCGTCAGGTTCCGGTAAGAGGTTTCGAAGACATGGCCCACCAGTGGGCTCGTGGACCATGCCTCCTCGAAGATGGCCGAAACCTGAGCCGCATCAAGGGCAACCTCACTCTCACGAGCCGCATCGAGGACCGTCAGCAAGCAGCGATGAGCCTCGAGATAGGCACTTTCGGGTGCATCGCCGCGGAGTGAGGCAACGCGCTCATAATAGAAGCGACGCGGACAATCGTCGTAGCGCTCGATGTCGCGATGCTTCAGCTTTGCAGGCGGCGGCGGTACCGGCAGCGGGGATGGGGCGACAACCGGGTAAATCCTGGTAACCTTCTGACAATCGGCGGGGGCCGGCAATGCAAGGCCGGGCCGGCTAAGGAAGGCCGACGGGTTCGAATTCTTGCCCGCACGTCTTGCCGCGCGATAAAGTCGCAGATGTGTACGCGCACGCGACAAGGCCACGAAGAAGAGACATTCCTCTTCGGCAACGTGACTGTCGGTTTCGGCGCTGTTGTCGATCAAGCCGGCGGGCGGAGGGCAGCGCGGCTGCCGGTCGGCCGCCGGGATCGTGCCAGCGTACAGGCAGGGCAAATGCACAGCCTCGAATTCAAGTCCCTTGCTTCCATGTATCGTAAGCAGCTGGACGCCATTGAGACCGGCAAGCTCGTCGGGGAGGCGTCTCAACTCCCTATCATCGGCAAGCAATACCATATGCCGGACGCGGTCCAACCCGCGCTTGATGGGGGACCTGCTGCCGCGCAGTGGCATCGACCGCATCGCTTCGACAAGTTGGCGGACTGCCACGCGCCGCATCTCGTCGCGCGGTGCCTGGCCGACCGTCAGATGGACGACATAGTCGCTTCGCTCGAACAGATATTCCATGAGGATGAACCACGGAGTGTGTCCCGCATGAAACCCCTGCAGATGATTTCTAAGGCGCTCGAGACCCATACGAGCGGGCACCGACAAAACTGCTAGGGTCTCCGCATCAACAATGAGTTCGGTCACCGGTCTCTTCGTCTCACGCGCGATCCCCAGAAGCTTGACGACGTCGTCGAGCGGAACGCCATATTCGGGAAAGCCGGCAACGCGCAGGAGCGGTGCGTCAGCCCCGCCGACGATTGCAAGCAGCGAAAGAAGATCGCGTATTTCAGGGCGGTCGAAGAGCGGACCAAGATAGAGCACCGGAATCCCGCGCGCTTCCAGCTCATCGCCGACCCGCCCAAGGATTCCGTTGCTTCTGGCCAATATGGCTTGGTCCCTTAGCGCAGTCCCGCCCTTCTCCAGCGCGCGGACGGCACCTGCGAGTTCGTCCATTTCCGCATCAGTGTCTGCCGCGACGGAAATGCTTGGGGACGTGCCAGGTTCATCTCGTTCCGTTTCAAGCTCGAGCGGAAGCGCATAATCCGACACTTGCATGTCGTTGCCGAATTGCATGAAGCGGCTGACGATTGGCTTGGTCGAACGATAGTTTCGCCCCAGTCTGCGCCGAAGCGAAACCGGATAGTGCTTCTTGAACTGTGCCATGTTGGCGGTTGATGCGCCGCGAAAGCGATAGATGGATTGCCTCGCGTCTCCAACGACCCACAGGTTATTTCCTTCGCCGGCGAGACCCTTGATGAGGACGGCGCTGGCGCGATTGATGTCCTGATACTCATCGACGTGGATCCACTTGAAACGCGCGCGAAGGATCTTGGCGAACTCGGCGTCGTCGCGAAGTTTCAGTGCCGGCAGCATGACAAGGTCGCCGTAATCAACAGCTTTGAGCTCATCGAGCTTGGCCTGATAATACTTATAGACCAGCGCGACTTCGGCGGCCTTCGCCGCCTCGAGCGCAGCGTCCGCGTCGTTGTCCTCCGCCGCCTTCTTCGCCATTGCCTCGGCCTTTTCCGCATAGTCTGCCGGGCTGGCGAGTTCGTCCTTGGCGCGGGAAATGGCACGAAAGATGTCGCGTAGCGCGAGCGCCGGCTCGAACAAGTTCTGCAGGTGGACGATGGGAAGCGTCGGCAGGCTGTCTTCCAGCAAATGGATGGCCTCGCTGCCGTCGATCAGCCGCGGATCCTGCCCCTTTCCGAAAATCTCGTGATATTTGCGAAGCAGCTCGAGACCGAAGGCATGAAACGTCCCTGTCCAGATATTAGCCGCAACGGCACCCGCTGCCTTTTCGGCGCGATCGGCAATCTCGCCCGCAGCCTTGTTGGAAAAGGTCAGCGCCAGTATCTCGTCGGCCTGGGCCTCCTTGTTCTTGAGAAGTCGTGAGATCCGTTCCACCAGCGTCTTCGTCTTGCCGGTGCCGGGACCCGCCTCAAGTAAGAATGCCTCGCCGCGGTGAACGATCGCCTCCTCCTGAAATTGGTCCGGAGGAGGTGAAGGGCGCGAGGCGTTGTCCCTAGCCGGAGTCATGTCCGGAAGCAGCAACGCGTCGGTGAGCTGCTGGAAGACAGTTTCCCGGCGAATGCCAAGCCGGTCTGCTATCGCCGCCGCGCGCTCGCCGGCCATGAACAATTGCCGGGCAAGCGCCCTAGGGTCAGGACTCGTTGATCACAGCCAGAAGATGACGGTGGCAGCGAGGGCAATAGCGGAGAGGAAGGCGGTCGGGCATCGATCGTAGCGGGTAGCAACCCGGCGCCAGTCTTTGAGGCGGCCG
>NZ_JBQRTT010000013.1:0-24754 GCF_052321755.1 Sphingomonas cellulosilytica | reverse complement strand
CTCTTGGGAAAGAACGGCCGCAGCCGCTCAATCTGCTCGTCCGTCAGCCAAAACAGGTCGCTCATCCCGGTCTCCTCGCGGAGCCTGAATCAGATCGCGACGCTCATATCAATGGGTCCTGACCCTACGTCGACGTGCTGCCCAATTTCAGCATGCGGATTCGCCCGGATACCAAGCTGCAGTTACGCCTGGGCATCACGAAGACGCGGACCAAGCCGGAATTCGGTGCGCTCAACCCGGCGATCACCATCACCCAGCGGGCGCCGGCGGCCACCCTGGATACGTCGTGCGACCTGCGCTTTCCCGTCGCATTGTGCGGTCGCCCGGATTCGTTCGGCAGCGGCGGCAACCCGAACCTGGTGCCGCTCACATCCACAAACTACGATGCCACGGTCGAATATTATTTTTCGCGCGCATCGTCGGTCACGGCTTCGGTTTTCTACCGTGACCTGTTCGGGTTCATCTCCAACTACACGCGCCGCTATATCGATCCGGTCTACGGGTTGACCGAAGTCACCTCGCCCCAAAACGCGGGTGCAGGCCGGATCAAGGGTGTCGAAGTCGGCGGACAGACCTTCTTCGACTTCTTGCCGGGTGCGCTGAAGGGGTTCGGCGTCCAGGCGAACGTCACCTATGTCGACGGCAAGAACCGGTATCCCCTGGCGACGGCTGCCAACGGCACCGTGCCCGAGCTCCCGCCGTTCGTCCCGATTCCGTTCGTGTCGAAGTGGACGTACAATGCAGCGCTGTTCTACGAACGCAACGGCATTTCGTCGCGCCTGTCGTTCAACCATCGCGATCCGTACGTGACCGGCAATCTCTATAACAATGGCATCTACATCGGCGAGGGCGTCAAGAGCATCGAGCGGCTTGATTTCTCGATCAGCTGGAATCCGATCAAGGAACTGACTCTGACACTGGATGCGACGAACCTGATCGCGCGGCCGTTCCGCAGCTATATCACCTATGGTGCGGACCGGACCTACATCCGCGACGTGCGGGATGAAGGGCGCTACTTCGGTCTCGGCACCCGGTTCCGCTTCTGAGAGAGAGGCAGGATCGATCGCGACGATGACGACGGTGACATTCCGCCAACTGATGACCGCGGCCCTGATCCTCGGGCAGGTGCCGGCGGCCGTCGCCCAGTCGGATCCGCGCGTCGCCCCCGTCCAGGTCGATCCTGCGCGACCCGACTGGGAGAACCCGGCGGTCTTCGCGCGCGGCAAGCTGCCGGCGCGGGCCACCGGCTTCCCGTTCGAGAGCCGCGCCCGCGCCCTGGATGGTCGGCGCGCGGCGTCGTCGCGTTTCCTTTCGCTCGACGGGCCATGGAAATTCGCCTTCTCGCCCAGTGCCGACGCCGTGCCGACCGGGTTCGAACAGCCCGGCTTCGACGTGTCGGGATGGGCGACGATCCCCGTGCCAGCGATGTGGCAGGCGCAGGGCTACGACCAGCCCGTCTACAATAACTGGCGCTATCCCTTTCCCGCCAACCGGCCGCTGATCCCGCACGCGACCAACCCGGTGGGATCGTACCGACGCAACTTTGACGTACCGGCGGCGTGGGCGGGCCAGCAGGTAATCCTGCATATTGGTGCGGCCGGGTCGGCCTACACCGTGTGGGTGAACGGCGCGAAGGTCGGCTATGCCGAGGACAGCAAGCTGCCGTCCGAATTCGACATCGCCGCGCATCTGCATCCCGGTCGCAATACCGTCGCCATCCAGGTCTTCCGCTGGTCGGACGGGTCGTATCTGGAGGACCAGGACTTCTGGCGTGTTTCCGGGATCGAACGCAATGTGTTCCTGATCGCGGTGCCGCCTGCAAACATCCGCGATGCGTTCGTTCGGGCGGGCTTCGTCGCGGGCAGCGGCGACGGCACGCTGTCGGTCGACATCGCAGCGACCCCGGGCACGGCGGGGCGGGCGAGGATCACATTGCTTGACGGCGACCGCACCGTGCTGACCCGCACCGCGCCCTTGGCCGCGAGCGGCGCGGAGCGCGCCGTGACCTTCGCCGCGGAGGTGCCCGACGTCAGACCGTGGAGCGCGGAAACGCCCGATCTCTACACATTGCTGGTCGAACTGGAGGACGCGGCCGGGCGGCTGACCCAGTCGACGCCCTACCGTATCGGCTTCCGCACCGTCGCGATAGAAGGGGGCGTGGTCACCCTCAACGGCCGGCCGATCACCATCCGCGGCGTCAACCGCCACGAGCATGATCCGCAAACCTTCCACGTCATCAGCCGCGAGCTGATGGAGCGCGACGTCCGCCTGATGAAGGCGAACAACATCAACGCCGTCCGCACCGCTCATTATCCCAATGATCCGTATCTCTACGAACTCGCCGATCGCTACGGCCTCTATGTCATGGACGAGGCCAATATCGAGAGCCACGGCTATATGGAGGTCGGCAACCGGTTGCCGGACAGACGGGCCGACTATCAGATCGGCTTCGACCCCGCCTGGCGCGCCGCGCATATCGCACGCGTCGCCAACATGGTGGAGCGCGACAAGAACCATCCCTCCGTCCTCTTCTGGTCGCTGGGGAACGAGGCAGGGATCGGCCCGACGTTCGAGGATGCGGCGCGCATCGTGAAGGCACGCGATCCCGGGCGGCTCGTCAGCTATTCGGGCTGGGGGCCGCTGCCGCTCTTCGATCACCGGCCCAATTGGTATGCAGACATCTATGCACCGATGTACGATCCGGCGCAGAAGATGACCGACTACGCACGGAACTGGACCTACCGCCAACCGATGATCCAGGCCGAATATGCGCATATGATGGGCAATTCGGGCGGCGATCTGAAGGAATATTGGGACGCGATCTACGCACAGCCGGGCAGGCTGCAGGGCGGCTTCATCTGGGACTGGGTCGACCAGTCGATGTACGGCTATACCAGGGATGGCCGCCGTTATTGGGCGGACGGGGGCGCCTACGGGCCCAATTATTCAGGCGATATCGAATTCGGCGACGGCGTGATCCAGTCGGATCGCACGCCGAATCCGGTACTGTACGAATTGAGGAAGGTGTCGGAGCCGATCCAGTTCACCGATTTCCTGCCGCTCACGGGCGAAGTCACGATCCACAATCGCCAGGATTTTCTAGGTACACGCGGCTATGCCTTCGACTGGCAGCTGATGAAGGATGGGCGCGTGGTGATGCGCGGCGACCTGACGGCGCCGGACGTCACCGCGCGGAGCAGCGGCATGTTGCGCCTGCCGGTCGAGCGTTTTCCGGACCAGCCCGGCGCGGAATATCTGGTCACCGTGCGCGCGCACGCGACGGCGGGCCTGACACCGACCGTTGCGGCGGGGACGGTCATGGCATGGGAACAGTTCGTCGTCCGGCCGGGCGCGCCGCCGAACCTTGCCGCGGCGGGATCTGCGACGGTGCGCGAGACGGGCGACGCGGTGCGCTTCGCCGCTGCCGACGCGGTGCTGAGCATCGATCGGACGAGCGGGTTGATCCGGTCCTACACCCGCCGCGGGCGGACGATGCTGAGCGGCGGCGCCCCCAATTTCTGGCGAGCGGAAACCGACGCGAGCCTGGGGACCGGAACGGCGCGGCAATTGGCGATCTGGAAGGCGATGAGCGCTACGCGCCGCGTGACGGGCGTTACGCTGCGCCAGGACGGCGGGAGGACGGAGGCGGTCGTCGACTTCGCTCTCGGCACCGGGGCGGTACCGGATGCAGCGACCTTTCGCGCGACCTATCGCATGGCTGCCGACGGATCGGTGACCGTCGCGACGCAGTTCACGCCGGTCAGGAAGGATCTGCCGCCGCCGTTCCGCGTCGGGCTGACGTTCGACCTGCCGGGCGATCTCGACACGGCGGAATGGTACGGCCGTGGGCCGCACGAGAGCTATGTCGATCGCAGGCATTCGGCGGCGATCGGCCTGTGGTCGGGCAGGCTCGCCGACCAGCCGCACGATTATATCCGGCCTCAGGATACCGGCAACAAGGTCGACGTGCGATGGATGCGGCTGCTCGGCGGGGCGCGAGGGGTGCGCGTGGAGGGCGACCGTCCGCTGATGATGAACGCGCTGCCGTTCGCCTATACCGAGCTTTATCGCCGGCCGCCTGGCACGTGGAAATGGTCCGACATCGTATTCGGACAGCGCGGCACCTTGCTGGTGGATGCGGCGCAATGGGGCGTTGGCGGTGACAATCAGTGGAGCGATCTCGGACGGCCGCTGCCGCAATATCGCACGCGGCTGGAGCCGGTCGCATTCACGATCCGGCTGACGCCGACCGATGGCGCAGCGGAGAGGGCGACCATGCCGGGCGGTGATCGCTGAGCGAGTTTAGTCGAACAATATCTCTGGACCCCGCTCAGGAGCGATCCAGGCCGCCGCCATCCCTGAGCAGTTCGGAATCCTGCATGTCATCGAGCGCCAGATTGACCAGGGTCCGCATAGCCTCACTGGCAGCAGGGCCGTCGCCCGCGGCGATGGCGTCGTAGACACGTGCGTGATCGGGGATCGGGTTGCGTGGCAGCGCGCGGGCACGCTGCTTGAAGACGGTCGTCCAGCTGACGGCGGCGCCGATGCCTGCGGTCAGCGTGACGAGCGCGTCGTTGCGGGTCGCGGCCAGGATCGCCTCGTGGAATTCGTGGTCTGCGGCGCGTCCGGCCGCCGCCCCGAGCGTATGGCGCCTCATGCCTGCCAGCGCATCCTTCATCCGCTTCAGGTCTTCGCGCGTGCGGCGTTCGGCTGCCAGCCGGGCCGCACCCGGCTCGATAATCGCACGCAATTCGAACAGGCTGCGGATCAGCTGGCGATCCGGCTCCCCGGCGAACGCCCAGGCCAGCACGTCGGGATCGAGCAGGTTCCAGCGACCGCGCGGCAGCACGCGGGTGCCGGCCTTGGTCCGGCTCTCGACCAGCCCCTTGGCGGCGAGCACCTGCATCGCCTCGCGATAGGCGCCGCGCGAGACGTCGAGCGCTTCGGAAAAAGCGACTTCGCTCGATAATGTGTCGCCGGGCTGATATTCGCCGGACAGAATGGCGGTCCCGATCTTGTGGGCGATCGCGCCGTGGAGGCGGCGGCCCTTGCCGCGCGACGCCCGTGGCGGCGGTTCGACCGCGCCGGTCATTGCGGTCGCACCGTCCTCCATCCCCAGGCCTTCTTCCTCAACCCACCGCATCGCTGCGTTGTACCGCACGAAACCAGAGATTGCATCCTCCATTCCGCCGCTTTATGTCGGACTAATAAATTGCGGAGCCAGAGTTGGATATCGGCATCGCATCGGGAGGGAGAGACGGTTCGATGACCCTGCGTCTTCTGCAAGGCCGCGACGACAAGGGCGCCTGCCGGGTGATCGTCGCCTGCGACGCCGACAGCTTTGTCCTGGCCGGTGTCGACACCATCTATGCTCTCGCCATGGCGGCGATCGCAGCCGGGGAGGGGATCGCAACGACGATCGCCCGCCTGGATCGCGGCGCTGCGATCGACGTCGCCGCGGAACTTGCCTCCGGGCGCATTCTGGCACCGATCGGCCACGACGATGCCGCGCATCTGCACATGACCGGGACCGGCCTTACGCATCTCGGTTCGGCGGAGGGTCGCGACACGATGCATCGCGCGGCGGCTGCCGAGCACCAGACGGATTCGATGCGTATGTTCCGCGAAGGGCTGGCGGGCGGGAAACCTGCGGCAGGCAAGATCGGCCAACAGCCCGAATGGTTCTACAAGGGTGACGGGACAGGGCTGATCGGCCCCGGCGCGACGTTCGACATGCCAGCGTTCGCGCAGGACGGGGGCGAGGAGCCCGAACTCGCCGGCATCTACGTCATCGGTCCCGACGGCACACCCTTCCGCCTCGGCTTTGTCCTTGCCAACGAATTCAGCGACCATGTGACCGAACGGCACAATTACCTGTGGCTGGCGCATTCGAAGCTGCGCCAGGCGGCGATCGGACCCGAGTTGTTGTTCGGCGCCGCGCCCGACCGCATCGAGGGGACGAGCCGCATCCTGCGTGACGGCGTAGTGGTGTGGGAGCGGCCGTTCGTGTCGGGCGAGGCGAACATGTCGCACAGCTTCGCCAACCTCGAACATCATCACTTCAAATACGCCCAGTTCCGGCAGCCAGGCGACGTGCACGTCCATTTCTTCGGCACCGCAACGCTCTCGTTCAGCGACGGTGTGCGGACGCAGGAGGGCGACGAATTCGAGATTGCGGCGACCCCCTTCACACTGCCGCTGCGCAACCGGCTGGGCCGCGCGGTGGGGGCGGACAGGCCGGTGACGGTAACCGCGCTCTGACGGCTCGGCGCGCGACGCCCGCCGGACCCCTTTCAAAGAACGAGGACATGACCATGACCCGCACTCTCCGCAGCCTGGCCGTTGCGCTGCTGCTTGCCGGCGCCGGGCCGGTCTTTGCACAGACCGCTCCGTCCGGCGATCCCGCCACCGCGACGATCCGCGGCGACACGCCCGGTCCGGTCTACGACCGGCGCATCTTCACCCAGTTCGCCGAGCATCTCGGCACCGGCATCTACGGCGGGCTGTGGGTCGGCCCGGATTCGAAGATCCCCAACACCCGTGGCTTTCGCAACGACGTCGTATCGGCCTTGAAGGCGCTGAAGGTGCCCGTCATCCGCTGGCCCGGCGGCTGTTTTGCCGACGAATATCACTGGCGAGAGGGGATTGGTCCCCGTGGGCAACGTCCGGTCAAGGTCAACACCAATTGGGGCGGCGTGACCGAGCCGAACACCGTCGGCACGCACGAATTCATGGACCTGACCGAACAGATCGGTGCGGAGGCCTATGTCGCCGGCAACGTCGGCAGCGGCACGCCGCAAGAGATGGCGGAATGGATGGAATATATGACCGCGCCCGCCGGTGCGCTTGCCGCAGAACGCGCGAAGAACGGTCGCAAGGCGCCGTGGAAGGTCCCCTATTTCGGCATCGGCAACGAGCTTTGGGGCTGTGGTGGCAACATGCGACCGGAGTATGCGGCGGATCTGACGCGCCGCTATGCGACCTTCGTCAAGACGCCTGCCGGCGCGCGCGTGCTCAAGATCGCCGCTGGTGCCAATGTCGACGATTACAAGTGGACCGAAGTGCTGATCCGCGAGGCCGCGAGCCAGATCGATGCGCTCTCGCTGCATTACTATACGATCCCCGGCAACTGGCCGCCACGCGCGTCGGCGACCGATTTCGACGAGGTGGGCTGGGCCGAGACCCTGGTCGGCGCCAACCGGATGGACGAACTGGTCACCCGCCATGCCGCCATCATGGACAAATACGATCCGAAGAAGCGCATCTGGCTGGCGGTCGACGAATGGGGCACCTGGTTCGCGGGCGATCCCGGCACCAACCCGGGCTTCCTGCGCCAGCAGAACACGCTGCGCGATGCGCTGGTTGCCGCCATTCACCTCAACATCTTCGCCAGGCATGCCGACCGGGTGAAGATGACCGCGATCGCGCAGATGGTAAACGTGCTGCAGGCGATGATCCTGACCGACGGCGCCAAGATGATGCTGACGCCCACCTATCACGTCTTCAAGATGTACGAGCCGTGGCAGGACGCGACGGTGCTGCCGGTCGAGCTGACATCGCCCTGGTACAACAAGGACCAGTGGGTGGTGCCAGCGATCAGCGTGTCGGCGGTGCGGGCGAAAGACGGGACGACGCACGTCGCGCTCGCCAACCTCGACCCCAACCGCTCGCACGGCGTCACCACGACGTTGGCCGGCATGACGGCGAGCCGCGTGACCGGTCGGATCCTGACCGCCGACGCAATGAATGCGCACAATACGTTCGCCGCGCCCGAGACGGTCAGGCCAGCGGCCTTCACCGGTGCCAGCATGGCGGGCGGCAGGCTGTCGGTGACCCTGCCGCCCAAGTCGGTCGTGGTCCTGAAGCTCGACTGATGCGCCCCAGCATAGCCCTATGTGCCGCCGTCCTGACTGTCGCCGCCATCAGCGCCGGGGCACAGACGGCTCCGACCATGAACGATCGGCTGGCCGGCGACATTGCACCCGTCCACGATCCGGTGATCGCGCGCGAAGGCGACACCTATTACATTTTCGCGACGGGCGGCGCGGTGGAGCGCGGCGGATTTATCCCCGTCCGCTCGTCGAAGGACCTGCTGACCTGGACGGCGTCCGGGGCGGCGGTGCCGGCGTTGCCCCGCTGGGCGACCGCGGCGATCCCCGGCGCACGCGACATGTGGGCACCCGACATCGCGTTCGTGAACGGGCGATGGCGGCTCTATTATTCGGTATCGACCTTCGGATCGAACCGCTCGGCGATCGGGCTGCTCACCAGCCCGACGCTCGATCCTAAGGCGCCCCGCTATGGCTGGCGCGACGAGGGGCTGGTTGTGATGTCGACGCGTGACAGCGATTTCAATGCGATCGATCCCAATTTCATCGTCGATCGCGACGGCCGGCAGTGGCTCGCGCTTGGCAGCTTCTGGACCGGCCTGAAACTCTTCGCGCTCGACCCCAATACCGGCAAGCCCGCCGACCCGATGGCGAAACCAGTCTCGATCGCGCGCCGCCCGGTGCCCCGCGGAGCGCCCGCGCCGGTGGAGGCGCCGTTCATCGTCGATCGCGGTGGCTATTACTGGCTGATCGCGTCCTACGACTATTGCTGCAAGGGCGCGGCGAGCACCTATTACACGGTCGTCGGGCGATCGCGCGCGATCACCGGGCCGTATCTGGGCAAAGACGGCAGTGCGATGATGGCGGGCGGCGGGACCATCCTGCTGCGCGCCGACCTGTCGGAGAAACAGCGCTTTCGCGGACCCGGGCACGCCGGCGTGCTGCGCGACCGTGGCGGACGGGACTATATCGTATACCACGCCTACGACAAAGACAACAAAGGCATCCCGACCCTGCGGATCGCCCCGCTCACCTGGGGCGCGGACGGCTGGCCGGTGGCGGATTATTGACCGGCCCGACGGCCGCAGGAGGAAGAGGATCATGATGCAGTTTTCCCGGCGTCTCGTGCTCGGCGGCGCCATGGCGACGCTGGGTGCCTGCACCACGACCGGCGGCACCGCACTGCGTGGACGCGGCAGCATCGTCAATCCGCTGGTCAGGAACCGCGCCGACGCGCAGATCTTCCGCCACACCGACGGCTGGTATTACATGACCGGATCGGTGCCCGAATACGACCGGCTGGTGCTGCGCCGCGCGAAGACGCTCGCCGGGCTCTCGACCGCCGCGGAGGCCGTGCTGTGGCGGCATGAGGCGAAGGGGCCGATGTCCGGCTTCCTCTGGGCGCCCGAACTCCATCTCATCGATGGCCGCTGGATCATGTATTTCGCCGCCGGTCCCAGCGGCGGCGGGGAGGACGTGTTCCGCATCCGCACCTACGCGGTGGTCTGCGACGGCACCGATCCGATGACCGGGAAATGGGCCGTGCTTGGCCAGTTGCAGACGCCGTGGGACAGCTTCAACCTCGACTCCACCGTCTTCACCCACCGTGGCGTACGCTACATGTCCTGGGCACAGCGCGAGCCGGGAATCGATACCAACTCGAACCTCTATCTCGCCCCGATGGCCAGCCCGCTGACCTTTGCCGCCAAGCCTGCACGCTTGACCGTGCCGACGCTGCCATGGGAGGTTCAGGGCTTCAAGGTGGCGGAAGGTCCCGCGCCGCTCATGCGCAACGGCCGCATCTTCATGACCTATTCGGCGAGCGCGACCGACGCGCGCTATTGCATGGGCATGCTGACCGCGCGTGACGATGCCGATATCATGGATCCTGCGGCTTGGACGAAGTCGCCGGAGCCAGTGTTCAAGTCCTCGCCCGCGAACAGCATCTACGGGCCTGGCCACAATAGCTTCACGGTCGACGGGCGCGGGCACGACATGCTCGTCTATCACGCGCGCGATTACCACGACATCGCCGGCGATCCGCTGTTCGATCCGAACCGACATACCCGCATTCAACCGATCCGCTACCGTGGGGACGGCACGCCCGACTTCGGCGTCCCTGTCCGCAACGGACCGCTTGCGTAACCGCGGAATAGGAGGGCGGACGGAGTCGAGCCGATCCGCCAGATGCCGGGACTGCACACTTAAATGATGAACGACCAAGGTTGAGGAACGAGCGACCGGCGTTGATTAGCCGGTAATGAGTCAAGGAACTCGGGCGCCGGATCGCGCGACGGGGAGCGACCTGATCCTCCTTCCCGCCGCCCCTAAGGCATTCGCCAGCGCTGCGGCGGTCGGTCCTTGCGCGCACTCGCCCGTGCCCAGGAACGGCATGCCAGGCCGGTCCACGATGTCGACCACGACGCTGCGCGGGGCGTCGCCGAAGCGGAGGATGGGGTAGGTGCTCCAGTCGTAGTCGGTGCGGCGCGTGCCGTCATGTTCCGCAGCCTCGTAGGCGCTCCAGCTGAGCGACTGGACGATGCCGCCTTCCACCTGGTTGCGGATGCCATCGGGGTTGACGGCCTCGCCGCTGTCGACCGCGGCTACCGCGCGATGGACGATCAGGCGGCCCTCATCCGGCACGTGTTCGACATCGAGCGCAACGGCAAGGTAGGCGCCATGGTTCTTGTAGCGGGCAAAGGCGAAGCCGCGTCCACGGTTCGGAGATGCCCTGAAGCCCTCCCAGTTGAAGCGCGTCGCAGCGCGACGGATCACCGCCGCGGCGCGTGGATCGTCGAGGTGGGCGAGGCGGAAGGCGACGGGATCGCGCCCCGCCGCTGCTGCGAGCTCGTCCATGAAGCTTTCGAGCGCGAAGATGTTGAGATGCGCGCCGAGGCCCCGCAACGCCGAGACGCGGATCGGCATGTCGGGAAGGAAATGGCTGACCACTCGGCTGTTGGGAAAGGCATAGAGGGGGATGGCGTTGCGGTCGCCGCCTCCGTTTGGCTGCGGGATCGGCTTGGGCGGAGTGGCAGGGAAGGGCGGCACCATCTCGCGGCCCGCAAGCAGGTCGCCTGCGGCAGTCGGCCGCGTACTGTGCGTATTGCTCCAGACCTGATGGCCCCAGGCGACGATGCGGCCGGAGGCGTCGAGACCCGCGTCGAGCTGCGCCAGCATGGCGGGGCCGAGCGGCTCCCAGCCATGCTCCTGCTCGCGGCTCCATTGCAGGCGGACGGGCACACCGGGCATGGCGACCGCGACGAGCGCTGCGTCGCCCGCGACGTCATCCGCCCCGTTGTGGCCGTAGCAGCCTGCGCCCTCCCGGTGGACGCAACGGACACGTTCGGCCGGTATCGCCAGCAGTTCGGCTATGGACGCGCGCAGCGGTTCGACACCCTGGCTGTGTGTCCAGACGGTGAGCCGACCGTCCTCGAGCAACGCTACCGCGCAGGAGGGGCCGATAGCGCCGTGCATCAGATACGGTCGATCGTAGCGCGCCGACAGGCGCCGCACCGGGCGCGCGTTGGGCTCGTCGCGACTGTCCTGGATCGTCTGGCTCTCACGGCGCATCCGCAGCAGGGCGCCGGGCAGCGCTCCCGGTGCATTGGCGCCCGCCTCCGCGGTCCAGCCGCTTCGCGCTGCCGAGTGCAGCGCGCGCTCGAGCGGCCACTCGCGCGGGCCGACGATCGCGGCGAAGCCACCGCGGCGCACGACCCGCTCGACGCCGGGCAGCCGCCCGATCGTCGATAGATCGAAGCGCCCGCTCGTGCCCGAGCTCGGCCCGCGCAGCACGCGCGCGTGCACCATGCCGGGCAGGCGCATGTCGTGGACATAGGCCGGGAGCCCGGTGAGCTTCGCAGGCAGGTCGACGCGTGGCACCGGGCGTCCGATCAGCCGGCGTGCCTCCTGGCGCTTGCGCGGCACGTCCGCGCGTGCGCGCACGGCCAGCGAGGTCTTGGCCGCGAGGTCGGCATAGCTGACGCTCCGGCCCTTGCCGTCCAGCACCGCGCCATCGCGCGTGAACAGGGCGGTGGCGGCCACGCCCCAGCGCGCCGCCGCGGTTTCGGCGAGGAGGTGGCGGACATTGGCGGCGGCGTTGGCGACGGCGGTGCCGCTCTGCTCGAGCGTCTGGCTGCCGGCGGTGACGCCCTCGTTAGGGGTCAGCCCGGTGTCGGCGGTGATGAGGTCGATCCGATCGAAGGCGACGTCGAGTTCGTCAGCGGCGAGCTGGGCAATGGCGGTCTTGATCCCGGTGCCGAGCTCCGCCTTGCCGGTGAAGACGGTGACGCGGCCGTCGGGTGCGATGCGGATCCATGCATCGAGGTCGGGGAACTTAGCGAGCGTGCCGGGCAGGTCTGGGGCGACCGTCGGCGGCCCCCCGCTTCCCTCGCCGCCGCCGGTCTGCGCGTGCACGGCGGGCGCCAGCGTGAAGGCGACCAGCAGCCCGCCGAGTATCTCGCGGCGCGACGGGGTCATGTGACCGGTTCCGCGGGATCGACGACGCCGCCGCCGCGTGCGACCGCGGCCCGGCGCACGGCGCGCAGGATGCGCATGTGAGTGCCGCATCGGCACAGCGAGGGTGCCATGGCGGACCGCATCTCCTCCTCGGTGGGCGTCGTCGTGCGTCGCAGCAGCGCCTCCGCGCGGGCGATCATGCCGGGGATGCAGTAGCCGCACTGCCCGGCCTGCTCGTGGAGAAATGCACGCTGGACGTCGCCCGGCGCGGCGGCGGTGCCGAGCCCCTCGACGGTGGTCACGGCGCGTTCGCCGATCGCGCCGACGGGAAGGAGGCATGAGAAGACCGGGCGGTCGTCGACCAGTACTGTGCACGCGCCGCACTGGCCGAGCCCGCAGCCGAACTTCGCGGCGTGCAGACCGAGGTCGTCGCGCAGGACGTAGAGGAGCGGGGTGGCGGGATCGACGTCCGCCTGGGCGACGCCGCCGTTGACGTTCAGCTCGATCACCGGCCCTCCTCCCGCGCCTTCGCCACGTCCTTCTCCACATCGTGCCACGCTGGCCCGGAGCCATGCCGCGCCTTCAGATAGGCGACGATCTCGGCGATCTGCCTGTCGGTCAGCGCGTCGGCGTAGGCGGGCATGTAGGGGCCGCTCGCCTCGACCGGCGGGCGCAGTCCCTGGAGGATGATCTGGATCGTGTCGCGCGGGTTGTCCTCGTGCAACGGCGTGCCGAGCGGCAGCACCGGGCGGCCCGCGACGACCATCGGCGCGCCGGGCTCGTGGCAGGTCGCGCACGCACCCTCGTAGAGCCGCGCGCCGGCGGGATGCTGCCGCTCCGCCGGGGCGCGGCGATCAGGCAGCGGGAGATCAACCTTCGCCGCCGGCGCGTCACGCATCCACCATGCGTAGTAGGTCGCGAGCGCCCGCACGTCCGCCGGCTCGGCGCGTGCCAGATTGTAGGTCACCGGGCCCATCGGGCCCGCCGCGGCGGCGTGATCACGGCTCCGCCCGGTGCGAAAATAGGTCGCAAGGCGCTGCGGCGTCCATGCGCGCACGGCGGGCGAGCGCGTGTTGATCGGCGGCGCGTACCAGCCGCCCGACCAGCCCCCGTCATAGGCCGCGTCGCCGCGCTTTTCCTGCTGCAACAGGCCGCGCGGGCTATGGCAGGCGGAGCAGTGCGCCAGCGTCTCGCCGAGGTAGCGGCCGCGGTTCCAGTCGGCCGACTGCGACGGATCGGCGCGGATCGGCGTCGGTTGAAAAAAGAGGAGCTTCCATCCGGCCAGCAGGGGGCGGAAATCCAGTGGAGGGATCAGGTCGTTGGCGGGCGGCGTTGCCCGCACCGCGGGACGCGTCATCAGGAAGGCGTAGAGCGCGTCCACGTCGCCATCGGTCACACCCGCATAGTGGGTGTAGGGGAAAGCGGGATAGAGATGGCTGCCGTCGCGGCCGACGCCCTCCCGCATGGCACGAGCGAAGGCCGCGCGCGACCAGTGACCGATGCCGGCGTCGGGATCGGGGGTGATGTTGCTGCCGTAGATGGTGCCGAACGGCGTCTTGACCGGATAGCCGCCGGCATAGGGACGACCGCCTTCGGACTGGTGGCAGCTGACGCAATTGCCGATCCGCGCCAGATTGGCGCCGCGTGCGACCAGCGCCGGGGCGAACGAGCGCGGATCGGGACGCTCGACGGGCGCGATGGCGGGGCGGTGCGCGATGACGAGCAGGATCACGAACGCGACCACCGCGCTCGCCAGCACCACGCCGGCGAACTTCAGGCGGCGGCCTCGCGTCACAGCGCGGAAGAGGCGAAGGTGCGGCTCACTTCGGCTCGGCGTAGGTGCCGACGAGGTCGCCCGTCGCGATCACGTGCCCCGCCGTGGCGGTGAGCAGCTGGTCGCGCGTTGCGCCCAGCGGCAGGTCCAGCTGGCGTTCGAGCGCGAGCACTTGGAAATGGTAACGATGCGGCGTGTCGCCCTTGGGCGGGCGCGGGCCGTACCAGCCCACAGTGCCGCGCCCGCTGGCGCCTTGCATGATGCCCTCCAGCGGCCCACCGTTGAGCCGGTCGCGCTCCTGCAAGCCCTCCGGCAGGCGGGTGGTGCCCGCGGGTATGTTCCAGGCGACCCAATGGACGACCGGCTTGGCCGATCCGTCCGGGTCCTCGACCAGAACCGCGTAGGAGGCGGCGTTGGGGACCGCCGACCAGTTCAGCGCGGGCGAGATGCCGAGGCCGTATTCGCTATGCTCGCGCGGGATCGCGCCGTTGGCGGTGAAGGCGGCCGCGCCGACGGTGAGCCTTGCCGGGCCGCTCGGCCGCGTCTCCGGACGCGTGAGGGCCAGCGGCACGTTGGTACCCCGCGCCGCCTGCTCCAGCATCGGGCCGGGAGGCGGTGCGAGCGGTGCGGCCTGCCCGGTCGCGCCGTCGTAGGTGATGCGGTAGATGACGCCGTTGGCATCGTCCGAGAGCAGGATCGAGCCGTCACGCATCACCGCCACGCCGCACGGCCGTCCATATTGGCCCGTGCCGTCGCGGCTCATGAACCCGCTGACAAAGGTCTCGACGCGGGTCGCCTGACCGTTCGCGTCGAAGCGGATGCGCGCCAGCTCGTAGCCGGACGCGGGCTTGCGGTTCCAGCTTCCGCGCAACGCAACGAAGGCGTCGCCGGCGACGTCGGGCCCGAAGCCGCCGCCGGGATGGAAGGCCATTTGCATCCCCGCCGAGTGGGCGACGTGCATCAGTACCGGATTGGTCGATGCCGCCGCCCATTGCGCTGCGGTGAGGCCACCCGGCGGCTCGTCCTGCGGGTTCCGCTTGCCGTCCTCGAAGACATAGGGCCAGCCGTAGCGCTTGCCCCGCTCGATCTTGTTCACCTCCTCGCGCTGGAGGTCGTTGCCGAGCCAGTCGATCCCCTGGTCCCAGCCCCACAGTTCGCCGGTGCGCGGATGCCAGCCGAAGCCGATCGTGTTGCGCAGGCCGGAAGCCCAGACTCGCCGCGTCTTGCCGTCCAGGCTGGCGCGGATCAGCGTCGCATTCTCCTGGCTCGACTCGTCGCACGCATTACAGGTCGAGCCCGCGCTGATGTAGAGCATCTTGTCCGGGCCGACCGCGAGCGTGCGGTTGAGGTGCTGCCCGGCGTCGGGGAGGTCGTCGATCAACGTCTCGATGGTGCCGATGCCGCCGCCCGGCCGCAGGGGGGCGCGGAACACCTCCTTGGCCGTCATGAAGTAGAGCATGCCGTCGTGGATCGTCAGTCCGTGCAGGCCTGGGCGATTGACGATGACTGTCGGCGCGCCGTCGGCGCGCCCGTCCCGGCTCGCGTCCACCAGTCTGACGATGTCGGCCTCCGAGCGCCGGCTAACGTAGACCGAGCCGTCCGGCGCCACCGCCATGACCCGGGTGTTGCCCAGGCCGCTCGCCCAGGTGGCGATGCGGTAGCCGCGCGGCAGCTTCAGCGAGGCGGCGAAGTCGGGCCCTGGCTTCAGTGGGGTCAGCTCATAGAAATGCGCCTGCACCGGCCGCTTGTCGTTGTCTTCCGGGCTGCTCTGCGCGATCGCGGGCGCCGCGACGAGGAGGAGCGCAGAAGCGAGCGGTGCGACGTTCATGACATGCCATCCCCTTGTGTTGAGGCTATAATGCGCGAGCGAGCCGAAAGGGCGCAGGGACCACACCGAGCGCCCGCTTTCGCGATCTGTGCCGCTGAACGACCGTAGATCGGTCCTGTCCGCACGGTTTCGATGCTGCTGCCCCCATCACGCCACAGCCTTGATCGGTGCTGTGGAAGCAGTCGCCAGGCATGTCTCTACGGCGCTGCCAAGCGAACCGACATAATGGTCGGCACCCAGCGCACGTTGGATCTGCGCGTCGCTCAATGCTGCCTCGCCCTCCGGCCAGAGGCCGACCAGGATAGGGGCGTCACCCGTCCTCGCGCGCAGTCGGCGGACAAGATAGCGCAGGTGGGAGGGCGCCCCGCCGATTTCGAGATAGGAGACGCAGACCAGCCTCGCGGTCGACGCATCCAGGTTGCCGATGTTGGCACGCGAACCTGCATCATGGGTCACCCGGCGTACACCGAAACCGCGCTTGGTGAGCAGCTGCGCCATCATCGCCGTCACCGCATCGTCCAGGGCGCCTCGGCCTGCGACACACAGGATCGATCCGTCCGCGCGCCAGTCGGCCGGCGCTTCTGGAAGTACGTGGGGCGCGGTTTCAGCAAAGCCCGCGGCGGTTTCCGGCACCGGATTGAGCGGCGGCTCGGGGGCATTGGCGGTGCTGGCCGTGTCATCGGCTTCGGAAAGCTCGCCGACCAACTCGAGCATGCCATCCACGATGCGGCCCACCTTGGCGCGGTCGATCGCTCCCCGCGCGACATCGGCGGCAGCGAGTTTGAGCGCCGGCAGGGCGACTTCGTCATAATAGGCCGTCAGCGACCGTTCGCTGAGTTGCGTTTCCGCTTGTGCGAGGGCCTCGTCCGGATCGCCCGCGAGCATCCGCTGGTAGAAGCTCTCGACCGGCGTCAGAGCCGGCCGGTCGCCGAGCAGGACATCGAGAAACTCGAGGCTGGGAATATGCCGGCCAAGCACAACGAGGCACAAGGTCAGCGGCATCGAGAGGACGAGGCCTACCGGCCCCCAGATCCATGTCCAGAATACCGCCGCAAGCACGACGGACAGCGGTGAAAGGCCGGTGGAGTGGCCGTATAGCAGAGGCTCGACGACATAGCCGATCAGCGGTTCGAGGATGACGAACAGTGCCACGACCTCCAGCATGGTCGTCCAGCCCGGATCGGCACCGGCGGCGATCGCCAGCGGCAGCGTCGCGCCCAACAGCGCACCGATATACGGCACGAAGCGCAACACGCCTGCCAGGATTCCCCACAGGGCCGGCACAGGCAGTCCGATCAGCCACAGCCCCAATCCCACCACCAGGCCGAAGCTGGCGTTCACGGCGAGTTGGGAGAGGAAGTAGCGGCTGAGCCTTTTGCCGGCATCGTCCATCGCGGCGGTGGTTCGATGCAGGTCGGAGGAGCCGAACAGCCGGATGAGCCGGTCGCGCAGATCCTCCTTCTGCATGAGGATGAAGATGGCGACGACCAGTACGATCACGAAGGTTTCGAAAGGCGCGACGATCGGTTCCAGGTACCCGCCGACCTGCTCGAGGATCGGCGTCTTCTTCTCGCTGATCCTGACCTCCAGCGGATGCGCCCGGGTGCCGCGTATTTCAACAGTGCCAAGTGCAGGCGGAAGCTGCACAGGCGTCGAAGGCGTAAAGATGCGGAGTTGGTTGGCGGCGAAGTGCTGGGCGCGATCGATCTTCGCCTGGATTGTTTCTGCGTAGGTCGGTGCATTCCCGGCAAGCGAGGCGGCTTGCATCCCGACCATGGTGCCGACGCCGCCCAGTGCCGCCAGCGCGCTCAGCACCGCGAGCATGATGGCAAGGGCGCGTGGAACCCGAAGTCGGCGCAACGCGGCCACGATCGGCGAAAGGACAAACGACAGAAGGACCGCGAGCGTGATCGGGATCAGTACGTCCTTGGCGAAAAACAGTCCGGCGATAACGACCACGCCCACCGCCAGGCCCAGCAAACCATTGAGCCCAGGCACCTGCGCTGGTGTGACGGTGGCACTCGACGCGCCTTCGGCATCGCTACCGTCATACCTGGCTTGCAATCGGTCCATCTCGCGCTCCTTCGAAGCGCTAACCCTCCGGAGCTACCTTCGTGCCGTTGATAGCTGAAGAAGCGGCTGCGAGCGGTGTTTGCCTGGCATGGCGAGCCACCGCGAGGCTGGGGCAACTACCGCTTGCACGAACCGTCACGAATGGCGGACGTTGAACGCGAGCAGAGCCCGCCGATGCCCATGATGGGTGCGGCGGCCGATCTACGCTCGGGCCACGCTGCAGCCGAGCACGACCCAGCGACCGGTCCTTCGCACGATCCGGCATCGCCACCTGCGCCTCGTCTGGTGGAGGAACGTCCGTTGCAGATGCGCGGCATGCTGCGCGAAGTCGTGGAATTCGATCCGATGATGCGCCAGGACCAGCACGCCGCCCGGCCGCAGTGCCGATGTCACGTCACGGGCGGTTTGGCGCATCGCCTGCGGGGACAGGTAGTAGAGCAATTCGGCGATGAGGACGATGTCGTAGCGCTGGCATGGGAAGCGTGCAGGCACCGCCAAACGGATGGCACGGGCGCGCCTTTTGTGTTCGCACAATGCCTCGGCCACGAGCCGGGTCCCCGAGCCCGTCGCCTCCGTGGCGTCGAGGCGCAGGGTACGCGCGGCAAGCGCGCGGCTGTTGGACCCATTTCCGGCAGCCAATTCCAGGATGCGGCCGTGCGGGCCGGGTCCGATCGCGTGCAGGATCGCGGCACGCTTGAGCGCCTCGTCACGGTTGGTGAAGGTCCGCCACGGGTCGGGATCATCGGTAAACGTACGTTCGAACCCGGCAAGGCCGATCGGCTTCATGACGTACCTCCAGGTGCGAATATCTCCTGAGGGCGGCTGAAGGCGGCAATCTGTTGCGCGGTCATGGCAAAGCCGTCGGGATCGTCCACGATCCGTCCGGCCTGCGTGCGGTAGCTGCGGATCGCATGTCGCTTGGCCATGCGCTCCTGTGCGGTCAGCGACAGGGTGCGGGCACCTGGCAGCCGCTGGCCCGTCGGCCATATCGGATAGCGCCACCATTGCACGCCTGCTTGGCGCGTCGCCGCCGCCGCGACGACGCGGTGGTCGGGATGGGCGTCGGCTTGCGATGGTGCGAGCGCAAGCAGGGGGCGCGGAAGGGTACGGGTCGCACGGACGACATGGCGGCGGACGGCCGGCGCGTGCGCGTCGAGACGCCCGTCCGGCAAAGCGAGGAACGTAACGGCACCCGCCGCCACACCCAGCCGCCGCATCACGCGCTTCGTCTCGCGCTGACGCTCGCGGATCAGGCGCGCAGGTGGCCAGGTTGCGCTGCCGGGATGGGACGCGGCACCATCGCTGACGACGAGAACCGCGACGCGAACGCCCCGTCTTGCCAGCCGTGAGATCAGGCCGTGCGCGGCGATCGCCTCGTCGTCAGGGTGTGGCGCGATCACCAGCAACGCGCGTTGATGGCCGGGACGGAATGTCACAGATCGGGTCGGAGAATACCGGCGGCGACCGCTGCGCCAACCTGCATCCGTTGCGCGTCGGGGCCGGGCTGCCTCAGATACATCGACAGATCCGTGATCGTCGCGGCGAGTGGCTGGTCGAGGAACAGGGACGTCACGCCCACCGCTTCCTGCGCGAGCGGGATGGCTTCGCCGCCGGCGGCGTAGATCGCAGCGCGCGCCGCTGCGACCAGGGGCAGGCGGGCGGCCTCATCCTCGAACCAGCCGGCCGCGGCACGACGCACCGCCGCCGCTGCACCTTCCGCAAGCGCGAAAAGGCGGGCGAGGCGCCCGGCCTGATGCGGGTCCGTCGCGCGATCGAGTGTGACGAGATGGCCCCGAACCGCATCGACCAGTCGCGCGATCCCGCCAGCCTGTACCGCGGCGAAGCGCAGGGCGCCGCCGGAGAACCAGGGCTCCCGCACATAATCGCCGGGTGTGCCGATCATCGCCTCGGGACCGATCGCCGCCCCCTGCCAGCGTACGACGTGTGTTTCCGAACGCTGCATGCCGACGACGTGCCAGACGCTGCGATCGATCGCCGGCGGTGTCGTCGCAAGATCGAGCAGCACCAGTTGCCGCCCGTCTGCCACGTCCATGGTGACGAGCGCGTGCGTCAGTATCCCGGCCCCCGACGCGAAGCTCTTGCCGCCGCTGAGCCGGCCATCTGCCAGGTGTAGCGGCTCGCCGCGCAGATCGGCGTTCCACACCCCCAACATCGCGCCCTTCCGGATCGACGTCGCCAGCGCATCGTGCTGTGCGCGGGTGCCGTAGCGCATCACGATCTGAACCGCGTCGACATGCCCTTCGAACAATCGACCGAGCGGCAAATCCTCGCGACCGACACGGTAGAGCAGCCGCAACAGTGCCAAAAGCGAGGCGGCGTCCACCGGATCGCCAGCCGCTTGCTGCTCCTTCGTGAGCGTCGCAAGCCGGATGCGAAGGTCGGTCATGCCGCCTGCGCCGGCGGTGCGGCGGTGAGCATCGCAAGTGCGGCCTCGGCCACCTCGAACGGAATCTGCCGCATACCGCCCGGCGCTTCGGGAACGGCACGCATGGCGAACGCCTCGGCGTTGGGACAATCGCGGGCGACGCCGCGCAGATGATCGGTGCTCAGCCCGATCGCGGCAGCCAAGGGTGACCATTCGGCGGTTCCAAAGGCGCGCCGCGCCAGCGCGTGCTGCCGGTACTGCCAGAGTTGATCGACCGGATGCGTGACACGCACGCCGTCGAGGCCGATCCGATCGAGCAGATCCAGCGCCGTCGCAAGGCCTCCCCGTGCACGCCCCTGCCGCCGGGCGGAGGTATGGACGACACTCGCGGCATCACGCCGGACGCGAAATCCCGCGCGCGCCGCGTCGTCGGCCAGCTGTGCGTCCTCGCCACTGATCAAAGGTGGAAAGCCGCCAAGGGCCGCGTAAACCTCCGTGCGCATCGCCATGTTCGCGCCGCTGGCATGATGGTGCATCGCCTCGGCCTCCCACGCCACCGGGTCGACGCGGCGGCGTAGCAGGTGGAGATGCGCGTAATAGCGCTCGATCCGATCTTGCGCCTGATCCTGCGGCCCGTCGCCGCGAAGAACGTTCCCCGCCATCAGGTCGGCCGCGGCAAGCCCGTTGACGGTGGCGCCGAGCCAGTCGGCGCGAGGCCAGCTGTCGGCATCCGTCGTCAGCAGGATGCCGCCAGCAGGTCCCAGCACCGCCATGCCGAGCGACATGGCGGCGTGGCGCGAGATGCCCGCATTGGCTGGACCGCCGTCATGTGTGGCGATGTGCACCGGATGGCGAGCGTGCGCAGCATAGTCGGCCGTGACGCCGGCGCTGCCATCGCTGCAACTGTCGAGTAACAGGCATATCACGACCTGCGTGCCCGCCGGAACCAGCAAGCGGTCAAGCGCGTCGAACAATCGCGGGAGCCGCCTCGCCTCGTTGCGGGCGGGGATGCAAATGGCAAGCGCGGGCGGCGGGTCGACCGGAACTGCCGGGCTGCTCAAGCCCGTAGCTCACCTTCGTCGCCACCATCCCAATAGCGAATGCGATCGGCATGCACTTTGATCATCACGATGCCCGGCGTATCGATTCCGTCCGGAAAATAGCGATCGAGGTCCTTGGTCCAGTGCGCCTCGAACTCGGCTTTGTCGTGAATCAACGATGCTTGGCCTTCGACGGCGACGAACAGCGGCGGGCCGCCGAGCATCCCGGCGGCGCCGGTATAGGTCAGGCACACCTGAGGCGTGCCGCTGATGTCGGCGACCTTGCGCGAATCCGCATAAGCGAAGAAATAGCTGTCGCCGCTATATTCGACATCGCCGTTGTTGCTCATCGGGCGCGCGGTCATCTCCCCGCCGGACGACTGCGTGTTCAGCATGGCGAAATCCAGCTTCGCCATCTTTTTCGACAGCTCATGCAACGTCAGGTCGGCCATAGCGTGAGATCCTCCGTCAGACGCGAGCGGTCAAACCGGAAGAGCCGTCCGCACAGCATTCCAAACGTGTGATACTAACGCTTGTTCAGCGGCGTTCTGCTTAACCTCGATCAGGTTGGGGCTGCGGCCGGGATGCTGGCGCGCCGACCCGCGGTAGCATGCGGTATGGGCAAACGGCCGATCGCGGGAGGGTGGCTCGGGCGCTGCTTGCCGGGTTAACCCAAAGCGGCAGCGCTTGCCGCGACGCACCGGATCGTCCTTTGGCTAGGATCGGTGGGATCGAGCAGAAACATGCCAAGATCGCGATTAGCGGTAAGCCAAGCGACGTGCTCGGCGCCGATCCGCTGGCCGGGAACGAGGCGAGGCACGCCCGGCGGGGCAGGGGCAACGATTTCCGCGGCGATCCGGCCCTCCGCTTCTTCCAGCGCGATCCGCTCGACCGGTCCGAAGAACGCGTCGGCGGGCACTGCCGCCATGTCCGTCGTCAGCGTCCCGCTGCGAGGCGCATCAGCTGCCGCGGTCAGCGTCACGTCGCCTGCCCGCAGCCGCGCGGCGCAGTCGCCAAGCCCCTTTGCCAGAGCCTTCACGTCGGCGGTCGTCGTGCCGGCCGAGACGATCGCGAGCAGGTGGCGCGCATCGGACAGACCTACGCAGAGCCGGTGAGCCCCGCAGCTAACGCGTGTGAGCGCTCTGCCTTGTGAATGTTGGCAGCAAACAGCACCGTATCGCCCGCCCGGGCTACCGCGGCTAGGGCCATGTGAAGGCCAAGCGTCGAACCGCTGGTGACGAACCGGCAGAAGTCTGCGTTCCAGGCCTCTGCCGCGATTTCTTGGGCGCGTTGGACAACGTGGGCGCCTTCGGTTCGATCGTCGAGCCCCTTGGGGGTGATGATGTCAGCCTCGAAAACACGCGAGCCGAGCAGCTTGCGCACGTCGCGCGCGGCGCCTCGACCCAGATTGCGGCCAGGCGCTCCGAAGCCGCGGATCGGCCGTCGCTCGATCTTTGCCAGCGCCTCAAGGATGGGGGTCTGCTTCTGATCCATCAGCCTGAACGCGCGACAGCCCGGGATGACCCGAGATGCCACGTTCGATTGCATCGCTGCTCCAGCATGTCCCATGAACAAGCGTCTGCTTCGAGGGCATGACCGAACGACGTCGACCGTCCGGATGTGGGTCTTATAAGCGATAGGGCAGGGCGGTCGCTTACGCCCAATGTCCGACGTTCGTGCGCAGCATCACCTTGCCTAAAACCGGTATTTCATTCAGCCTTGGTAGATGGGGACCTTGAAAATCCTGCTGTCGCTGTTGCCCGCCGCAATTGCTGCCATGCTCATCGTCGCATGCTCGCAACATGACCCCCGTGCATGCAAGACCCCGAGATCGTATTGGCAAGAGCCCTATAAATTTGGTGGCATCGAGCCGATCATGAGTGTGGTTGCGCTCACACATGGCGGAACGATATATTGGAACGGCACCGCTGTTTCTCGGGCGCAGCTAAACGAGTACCTTAAAATCTCACATGGCTTAAACCCCGAACCGCATATCTTTCTCGAAACTGAGATGGGCGTGTCCTGCGAGGCCCTTGAAGCAGTGCGCGACCAAATTGATCGACAGCTTGATTGCAGGAAGCCTTATTCGCGCTGCTCGGAAGGCATCCGCTCGGTATGGGGGAATTTGCCTTCGCCACCGGGAGGTCCCGTCTGGTAACGTATAGCTCTGGGTGACCGCTTTCCGCAACCGACGCTTAAAAGCGGACGAGTTGCTCCCCCCCCCCACGTCTTCTCAACCTATGGTCGCTCGTCCAGGCACAAGCGAAGCCTATGGTTTGGTCGACGTGAACTGGCGCTCGAAGCAGAACACCACCATCACGCTGGATCCCGCTGCGGAGATCCAAGGCTAAGCACTTGCCAGCGCCCGCGTCGGTCTGCTTTTGGACAACGAGCGGCTCGATCTCCAGCTTTGGGTCGAGAACCTGTTCGACAAGGCATATTTCATCAACCTGCTGGGCTATACGAAGTCGACCGGGATCATCCAGGGCTATCCCGGCAATCCCCGCACCTACGGAGGCACCGTGCGCGTCAGGTTCTAGGCGTTCGGACCAACGGACAAGCCGGGCGCATGAACCGGATCATCAAGGAAGCGACCGTCGCCTGCATCCAGTGCGAGAGGCATGAGCGGTGCCGGACGCATCGCGCCGACGTCATGGCTGGCTTGTCACGGCGGATCGCGAGGCGCAGTGATGCCGCACCCGCTCGGGCGTCGTCGCTACAGCAGACCTTCGTACCGCGCCGTCGCCGCGGCGATGTCGATGCCGCAGCGGGCGAGCCAGGCATCGTCGTAATAGGTGCAGCCATAGCGTTCGCCGCCGTCGCAGAGCAGGGTGACGATGCTGCCCTGCGTGCCTGCCGCCGCCATTTCCTCGGCCAGCGTCAGGCAGGCGACGAGGTTGGTGCCGGTCGACCCGCCGACCCGCCGGCCGAGCCGTGCCGACAGCGCGCGCATCGCGCCGATCGACGCCGGATCCTCCACCGGGATCATCCGGTCGATGACCGAGGGGATGAAGCTCGGCTCGACGCGCGGGCGGCCGATCCCCTCGATCCGGCTGGCGCAGCCCTCCGGCAATGTCGTCACGGTGCGATCGGCGAAATGGCGGTGGAACACCGAATGCACCGGGTCGGCGACGCATAATTGCGTCGCATGCCGCTGATAGCGCAGGTAGCGCCCGATCGTCGCCGACGTGCCGCCCGTGCCGGCACCGCACACGATCCAGGCGGGCACCGGATGTTCCTCATGCGCCATCTGCGCGAAGATCGATTCGGCGATGTTGTTGTTGCCGCGCCAGTCGGTGGCGCGCTCGGCATAGGTGAACTGGTCGAGATAATGGCCGCCCGTCTCGCGCGCGAGCCGGTGCGACACCT
>NZ_JBQRTT010000012.1:0-25926 GCF_052321755.1 Sphingomonas cellulosilytica | reverse complement strand
CAACAGCAGCTCGCGTGCGAAGACGTTGGCCTGCGCTTCACGACGCTCCTTGATGCCATAAGCTTCAATTCTCTGGGCCGGGTCGCCTGCACCCGGTTTACTGTAGTCAGCGGCAACCGTCGGACGCGGTGCCTCGTGAACTACGAAGTGTCCGATTTCATGCGCGATCACTTCCTCTCGCGCCGCGGATTCCAGTGCCTTGCTCACGAAAACGAGGTTGAATGTTCGGTCCAGAACGCCGATCGATCCCGCCAGCCCCGGATCATCCGGACCGAGCTCTTCGACCGTCAGCTCACACCGGTCGATCGCGCGCTTGACCACCTCTGCAGCATGCAGCTCCGTAAAGCCTGGGTCGACTTCGAGGCGAAGTTCGGCCGCCGCTCGCCTGATGGCATCGAAATTTTCCACCTATGCTGCCAGCGTTAGCCACTTCTCGCGCAGCTCATCGCTCATCGGCGTTATTCGCACTGCGGTTGCGAAGGATATCTTGGCAAGAGCCTGGGGAGGCTGGCTCGACCGGTACTCGGTATTCGCCAAGGAAGGCTCGAGTTCCAGATACCCGAACAGCGCCCCCGTCTCGACGCGTAGATGGCGCGCGATATCCCCGATTAGGATGAGCGGAATCGTGGCGGCATCGATCATCCGGCGATAGATTTGCCTTAGGATCGCGATCGGAAGGTCGAGCTGCTGGGCAAGACCCTTCAATTCCTGCGGAGATTTGCCCTCGAAAGGATCGCAAACAGCAGTGTCTCGCCAAAGTCGCGCTAGGTCGGCACCGGGCAACGGGACATCGTCCCGCGCATCAGTCTCTTGGTCGAGATGCCATTCCAGAGCGAAGGCGGCGATCTCCATGGCGTGATGCGGATGCTTTGCCATCGCAAGTCGCACCGCTTCGGGCGATGCATCACTGTCCGCAGCCAGCTCTAGCAGGGTAATCGTCAATTCTTCGGAATGGTCGGTCATAGCTCCGACTCCATATGTTTGGCGATCGTATCGATCGCGGCTTTAAGGTGAACGCGAACCATTCGCCCAGTGATTTCCATGAGCGTAGCCGCCGTTACTTCATCCGGATCGATCGATTCTTCCTTGAGTCCAAGATAGTGGACAGAGACCATAGCCTTGGCCTGCTTTTCAGTCAGGAGAGGTCGCAGTCGTGTTAGCTCCAACTTTATCTCCGCCTCGGACATTCGGACGCCGTCGCGCTTGAATAGGATCGCGCCCATGACATCCTCGGCGCTATCGTCGCTATCAGGCCGGACAAGCCCCTCGGCCGAGACTTCGGCCCCATCAATGCGTCCAAAATGACGAATGGCGTCGATCGTGAGCGCGCGAATCGCCATGGCAAAACGGCATTCGAAAATATCGAGAACATCGGTCCCACCCACAAGTCGGACAAGCAACTCGTCGCGAACACGCTCGCGAACGTCCCGCCTGCGGTGAACAGGGATACCGCCCATTCGTCCTCGCACCTGACGATCGACCCGATCCAGCAAAACATTCACGATGGCGTCATAGCTTGTGCTCGGCCCGTTCGGCCGAAAATGCCGAGTGAAGTGCAAAAGGCATTCGCTCGCGGTCGCACTGTCCTGAGCGAGGTTCGCAAGCGGCCGCATATAGGCTGCGGCAATTTCGGTCTCGATTTCTGCGGGTCGGACATACAGCGCTCCATCCTTTTTGCGCCGCCTGGTAAGCGGGCGAACGAGCGATGCGGCTACGCCGGTATCAGACGGGCCGTGCATCGGTATCATCGCCATCGGGGAGGTTTCCCCAACCCGGAAATAAATGTTTCATTTTTGTTCTACCCACCCTCATTTCGGCACTTATTTTGCACCCGCCGCAGCAACTGACCAGTGGAAAAGGTCCAGTACAAAATCAAAGAATGTGGCAGGGGGCGATTGCCGGATGGCCCCTCTTTGACTTCCGGCATTGCAATCGGGCGATTTTCAAACGCTCAGTTGGAGAGTCGCTTTTCGCCTGATAATCCGACGCGCCGGAACTGGATGGGGCAAGAAGAATGCGAGTTGTTTTACTCGGCGCGGGAGCCTCTAAGAGCTACGATCAAAGCCCTACAGGGCAGCGCATGCCTATCGCGCGCGACTTCTTCGACATATTCGATAAGCTGGATCTTTCGACAAACCCATGGGTGCTGATCGGCTCGATCATCGTATTCTTAGAAGATGATCTGGGCATCGGACGGGGAGGCGCATTCGATCACCTCCGTTCAGGTATCGATATCGAGGACCTCCATTCACAGATCGAGGTCGCGCGCGATACGCAACTCAAGAGCGAAGGCTTGGTCGGCGCAATGACGCCCTACAAGGCATTTAACGAACTGTTGTTCCTGTTCGCTGCGGTAATCAACGACATCCAGAACGGACCGCCATCACAGACGCATATGAAACTGGTCGACAGCTTAAATCCCGAAGATGTGCTCATCACCTTCAACTGGGACACACTTCTCGACCGGGCTCTCGCAGAACGGACGGCATGGCGCCCGGATTGGGGATATGGCGTTAGCCCCAAGGCGATGTTTAACGACGGATGGCACCCACCGATGAAGCCGAAGGAGGACGGCAAGACAGGAAATCTGCTCCTAAAATTGCACGGCTCGACGAATTGGCTGACAGCCTATTCGGTAACCGATGGGCACGGAATGATCGTGCCGGGCCAAGATCTGGACCCCAGCGCCTTCGGCGTTTTCGAAAGAGCGACCGGGCCCTATGCTTGTTTCAAGGGACGATATATTCCGGGCTATGAACCATGGGCGTATGGCTATTATCCGCCAAATCTGGATTTCCCCGGACGGGCGCCGCCTGACGGCTATACCATAGTTGGTCTTTCGCCCAACTTCCCTTGGACGAAGCCCGGCAACGCCTCAGATGCGGGCCTCCCATCAATGCCGCTTATCATTCCTCCGGTGAAAAGCAAAAGCTACGAATTCTTCGGTGGCTTGTTCAAAACACTGTGGTCAAAAGCGGAAAACGCGCTCACGGCGGCTGATGAAATAGTGATTATCGGTTACTCATTTCCGAAGACGGATATTCAGAGCGAAAAGCTTTTTCACCGCGCCTTTTCGCGACGCCTAACCATCCCAAAGATCACGATCATCGATCCCAACCCGGATCCGGTGGTGAAAAGGATGACGGCCGACCTCGGCATCCCGGGCTCGCATCTCAAAATAATTGCCGATTATTTCACGCCGGATTTCGATCTTGATGCCCTCTAAGCTCGTGCAGCCAATCGGAGTTGAAGGCCGTCGACCGACATGAAAGCCTAGCTGCTATTCGGATTGGATTGGTTACGCGTAGGGAATGACGAAAGTCCAACGTTTCTGATTTTCGCCGAGAAGCGGACGGTCCGTAAGCGGCCCAGTAGCTGCCATCCTGGCATCCCGCATGCCGATTGGCTGGAAGTTGGCCGATTGCGGACAGACAGCTCAAGGTTGTAATCGTCGTGAAGCAGACATTCGCTACGATGGCGGCGCTGGCATCGGCTGAGCAAGCCGCAACCGCGGAATGGAAGAACCGCCAACGGTGCTCCATATGTTCGTCCATGGCTGCATTGGACTTCACCGAGATCGCGCCCGCGCAGGGCGGCCCCGACCGGGACAGCTTCGAGCTGTTCGCCCGCGAACTCCTCGTGGCGGAGGGATTCAAGATCGTGGAGCACCCGGACCGCGGCGCCGACGGGGGACGCGACCTCATCGTCGAGGAGGAACGGCTTGGGCCTGGCGGAACCAACGTCGTGCGCTGGCTGGTCAGCTGCAAGCACAAGGCCCACTCGGGCTTGTCCGTTATGCCCGGCGACGAGCAGAACCTGCGCGACCGGCTCGGCACCCACCGCTGCCAAGGCTTCGTGGCGTTCTATTCGACGCTGCCAAGCAGCGGGCTCGGCCAGACTCTTAGCGCTCTCCGGCCGACGTTCGAATACCTCCAATTCGACTCCGACGTCATAGAGCGCAAGCTGCTGGAGAACCCTCGTGGGCGCGTTCTCGCGGCGCGCTACATGCCGCGATCGTTCAACCGCTGGATGCAGGCGTCGCAGGCGGCCGCGTTCCCATCGCGCCCGGCACCGGATCCGCATCACAGCGCAAACCGCTTCTTCCTCCGACCACCCCATGACGATTTGGACGTCGCGCGCGCTGAGGCGGCCGAGCGGGGCCTGCCGGTGTTTGCCGTCGTCTTCGATGCCGACCACCCTACGCTCAGCAAGCTCGACTTCTCGCTCGGCTACTTCATGGAATACCAAACCACCAAGCGCATCGTGGACCAGCACTTCGTCGCGGCGGTCGGGCCAAGCAGCGATCCGGCGTTCGGCGCTCTGGTGCCGTCGGACGATCCGCTCGAACTGGCCCGGTTGGTGGCCTTCAAGCCGGATGGCGCGATCATCAGGAGCGAGGGCGTCTACGCCAATCCGGACGAGGGCATGAAGCGGGTTCGCGCCATGGTTGAAGCAACCGACGCTGCCTGAACCTGACCCAACGCCACTTTCAGCTCAGTGTTTTTGTGAAGTATCGATTATCGCACTCGGTTCCGAGCCGCCTAAACGACTGCTTTCGCCATCGCCGGTTCGTTGTCCGAATTAGCAAAATTGATGCGCACAGCCGCCGTCGGGGGCCGCGATGAACGAGCGTCCGCTTCTGGGAAGCGGGAAGAGCGGACCGAACGTCCACTTGTGGGTCAAAATTACTGCGATCTAAGCTCTGTCGGCTTTGGATAATTGACCCGTCATGAATTTGGCGTCGGCGACAGGGGCAAACCCGAAATAGTGGGCGGGCGCAAGGGCCCGCCCCACGTTCATCACGACAGCGGCGGTTGCCCATTTGAGGCAGTAAGGCCGCCATCGACCGGCAGGTTCACGCCCGTCACGAAATGCGCGTCGTCGCTCGCCAGGAATGCGATCGCCCCCGAGATGTCGGCGGGCTCGGCACCGCGGCCCAACGGCATGCGTTCTTCGAACTTGGCGATGAGCTCAGGCTGTTCCTTCATGGCCGCGGTCAGCGCAGTGTAGGTGAGCGAAGAGTTGACCGCGTTGACGCGGACGCCGTGGTTCGCCTCGTCCATCGCTAGCGCACGGGTGAAGTTGCTCACCGCGCCCTTCGCCGCGCAGTAGAAGCTATGGTTCCAGTCGCCGCCCAGACCGGACACCGACGACACGTTGACGATGCAGCCCTTGGACTGGCGCAAGTGCGCGATCGCGGCGCGGCTCATGTGCACGACGCCGTACAGGTCGGTCTCGATCACCTTGGTGAATTCGGCGAAGTCGCCCTTGTCGACCTTGCCGAGATGATCAACGCCGGCGTCGTTGACCAGCACGTCAATCCGACCGAAGCGATCGACCGCAGCCTGAACCAGTGCCTCGCATGCCCCGCGGTCCGACACGTCGGTTTCGCGCGCTTCGACCGTACCGCCAAGCTCGCTCGCCAGCTTGTCGAGCGCGCCCTTGTCGATGTCGCCCAGCACTAGCGTCGCGCCTTCCTCGGCGAAGCGGCGCGCCCCGCCCTCACCGATCCCGGAGGCGGCACCGGTGATGACGACGACCTCGTTGGAAAAGCGCGCCATCATGCATTCTCCGCCTGAACGTGGTGGGTGTCTTGCAGCTTTATGATCGTCGTCTCACTCTGATCAGCACTGGCGTTCCAGCTCAGGCCGGAATGTCCTGAATGTTATGGGTGTTGGCGGCCGCGATGCCGTTTTCGCGGTGGCGGAAGTCGCTGAGCGCCTGGTAGACCTGGATGCGCGCGCGCATCACGCCGCCCAGCGGGCGATGGACCTCAAGGCTGTGAGCCGGGCGGAACGTCATCACCTCATCGAAGTAGCGGACGCGGTCGGGACCATAGGCCGATTGCCGCGGCAGTCGGATCGTGGCGACGGTGCGGTACGCACTTTCGTTCGTCGGCCAGTCGACGGAGGTGTCCTCAATGGGCTGGGTCTCGGCATCGGTCCACAATTGCGCCCGAAGCTCGAACACCGCATCCTTGCTCTCGAAGTAATCCACCGCGGCATGGCGGAAGCCATCCTCGTCCTGATGCGGGTCGAGCCGCCAATCGGCGAGCGCCTTCTGCTCGGGCGCGACGGGAAAGACCCCGATCTTGGCGACGTGGTCGCCGAAGCGGATCGGGCACTGGCTGAAATATGCCTCGACCAGCGGGTGGCTGAAGGGGTGGCCATAAAAGTCCAGTGTCGGGCTCGGACCCGCACCGACGGCGTTCAGCACCTTGTTGATGTTGCGGGCGACAGAAGCGGCTGCGCTCTTCACCCCTTCAGGCATGGGCACCGTCAGCCCAATCTTCTTGGCCTGGGAGAGGAAGCCCGCGGCGGTCCCCGCCGGGAAGGTCGTGCCGCTGGCGAGGACGAAGTCCTGCGTCGGCGCGTCATGGCCGGGCAGCTTCGCGCCCTCTGCGCCGAAGACCTTGATCGACATGCCGCGATGGGTCGAAACGCGGTCGCCGAGCCTTTCACCGGGCCCTTGCGCGAAGCGGACGGCGACATCGAACGTGCCTGGTTCCGCGAAAAGGCCCTGTGCGAGTTCGGGCGGCAACCCAGGCGCAACGATGAGCTTGCCGACTACGCATGCCGTGCTCTTGGCATGGCTCGCTCGTACCGCGTGCAGGTCGCGCTTCTCGACGGTCTGGCTCTCCTGGGTCATCCCCTGGATGATGCCGTCGATGCTCTCCTGTTCGTCGGGCTCTGGTGTTTCGATGCCGGGCGAATAGCGCAAATAGGTCATGGGATGTCCGATCACTTGGCGGGCGCGAAGGAGAACAGCTGCGTCTTGATCGACGGCGGTGCGCCGGGTGTGAACCAGTTGGTGTCCTGGATATGGCTGGCGGTGACGTACATCGTCCCGTCGCGCCCTTCGGAGAAGGTGTCGGGCCAGCGCAGCCGGCGGTCGGTCAGCACCGTCTCGACGGATGCGCCGTTCAGCCGCTTGATCGCATAGTCGGTCGGCGACGTCAGATAGAGCACGCCTGCCTTGCTCATCCACAGGCCGTCGGCAACGTGGGTCTGCGCGACCGTCTTTACGGCTGCCGCCCTGTCGGCCTCGCTGACGTCGGATCGCAGCTTGGCGGTATCAATTGAGTACAGCGTCTTGCCGGTCAGGGCCTGATAGTAGAGCGTCTTGCCGTCCTTGGAGATCGCGATGCCATCGGCGGCGAAGGCAGGCTGGCGACCGTCGGGGCGGACGAGCGGCTTGCCATCGAGCGTGACCTTCACCGTCTTGTCGATCTGCGTCGAGGCGTGCCCATCGAGGGCGCGGTGGCTCTTGCCGCTCTCCAACTCGACAACGATGATCGCGCCGCGTGTGCCGCTGTCGGTGATATAACCGGTCTTGCCATCGGGTGAGAAGCGGATGTCGTTGAAATAGGTGCCCTGCAGCGCGACGTCGCCGGGAACCAGAATTGTCTTCGTCACCGTGTTCGATGACAGATCGATGCGGACGAGCTTGGGGGCGCCTTCGAGGATCTTCTCGTTTCCGGGCGCGCCAGGATCCAGCACCCAGAGGTTGCCATGGCCATCGGGCACGATCGACTGCACGCAGACGAAATAGTCGCCGACCGGCAGCTCGTTGGCTCGGGCGTTGCGCCAGCTGTTCCACTTGGCGTCGGGATAGGGGCGTAAGGATCCGTCCTTCATTACCTCGGCAACGGAGATGGGCGCGTCATCGGTCCAGCGCGGGAAGTTGACGAAGCGCCGGCCATCCTCGGTCACGGCGACGCCGGTCGCCTGATGGTCGAACTGCGCCACCTGGGTCAGCTGCGCGCTGCGCCCTTGCGCGTGGGCAACGCCGGCTGCGGCAGCGGCAACCAGGCCGATGGCGGCGATCCCGGCGGCATAGGGGGCGGCTTTCTTCATGGTCAGGCTCCTGTCGATCGTATCGGTGAGCGCGGCGGGGTCGCCAGCGAAGAGGGTAAGGAGGTGGCGCACCACCGCTTGCGGGTTCTCGCGCTGCGGAAAGTGACCGACCGCGACCATGGTGATGCGCGCGAACGGTCCGGCAAACTTTGCTCGCACGTCCCCCGCGGTCGAAGGCGGATTCACGCCATCGGCATCGCCGTGGATGTAGAGCGTTGGCAGAGACAACGTCGTGGTCGCCTTGACCTTGTGCTCCAGCCAAGAGCTTCGTGGATCAGGTTCCGCCTCGCCCCAGCGCGCACGATAGCTGTGGAGCGTCACGTCGACCCAGTCGGGGTTGTCGAACGACTGGGCGACACGGTCGAACGTGGCCTCGTCGAACCATGCCGGTGGCGACCAGTTGACCCAATGCAGGTGGGTGAACCCGCGCCGGTCTGCACGCACCGCCTCCGCCCCGCGCGCAATCGCCATGAACCAGTGATACCATTGCCGCTGCGTCTGCTCGAAAGGCGGTGTCGGCATGCCGCCGAGGCGGGGAGGGGTCGACAGCATCGCCATCCGCTCCACCCGCTCTGGCCAGCCTACCGCAAGCGCTTCGGCGGTGTTCGATCCCCAGTCGTGCCCGGCGACCATGAAGCGGTCGATGCCGAGCGCGTCGAGCAGCGCGATCATGTCGATCGCGAGCATCGCGCTGTTGCCGGTCCGCGGGGCGTCGTCGTTGAGGAAGCGCGTGGCGCCGAACCCACGCAACGTCGGGACGATGACGCGGAACCCTTCCGCGGCCAGAGCGGGTGCCACCTGATCCCACGTCGACGCATCATCCGGCCAGCCGTGCATGAGGAGCAAGGGCTGCCCTTCCTCCGCGCCGTAAAGCGACACCTCCATGTTCAGGTCGCCAGTGGTAATCATCGGCATTTGTTAGCCTCCTGGCGGTGCAACCTTTTGCGTCGCGTGGTGGACTCTGCCGCTCCATCAATGCTTTGGATGCGCCGACAGGATCACGCTTAGAACGGCCAGCGCGCTGTTAATCTCCGCGACGATCTGCCAACGTCGAGCGTCGACGGGTCGCACGCCACCTTCGCCGGTCAGGCACGACCGCCAGAAGGCTCGTGGTAGGGGCAGCCGTTCACGCGAGCCCGGAAGTCGGCGGAGTGGCGATAAGTCTCGTTGCGTGCCCGGTTGATGTTCCCGAGCGGACGGTGTGCGGCAAGCCCGGTCCAGATCGAGAAGCGCATCTCCTCGTTGATCCGCTGGACCTTGTCCTCGCTCAGGCTGTCCTGCTTGTCCGCTCGGATGGTCGCCACAGTCTGAAAGGGCGCATCGTCCTGCTTCCATTCGACGGTCGGATCCTCGACAGGCTGTTCGCCGAGGTCGCGGCAGAGCTGGACCCGCACCTCCCACTCCATCTCGAGCACCTGAGCCTCTGACCGAATTACGTTGCGCAGCGCATCGGGACGGGTGCTGGCATCGATCGTCGTACCCGTCTGATCGGTCAGACTCTTGGACACCGGGAACACCGCGAACTTGGCGACGTAGTCGCCATAGCGGAAGGGTGTGACGCTGAAGTAGGTTTCGCCGAGCGGATCGGAGTTGGGTGCGCCGCCGAGCGTCTGTACCTTCGGGCTCTCGATACCGACCGCGCTCAGCACGGTGTTCACGCCGCGCAGCACTTTCGACATCGCCTCCTTGGTGCCCTCGACCTTGTCGGTTGTGCCGGCCAGGAGCTTCAGGTTGCCGAGGAACTGGTCGGCGGTCTTGTTCTGGAAGACCGGGCCATTGACCATGACGAAGTCCTGCGTCTGTCCGTCTGCGCCGGGCAGGCGTTCGCCTTCGACGTCCATGACCTTCAGCGCCAGACCGCGTGGCAGGCTGATGGTGTCCGGCAGGATGTCGCCCGCGTTGGTCGAGAAGCGCATGACAACCTTGTGCTCGCCCGGAGTGGCAAACACGCCTTGGGCCAGCTCGGGGGGAAGCCCGTCATGGACGGTCAGCACCCCCTCAAGGAAGCCGTGCGCCTTGGCGTGGACCGAACGGACCGCGTGACCGTAATCCTCCGCTGTCGTCTCGAGGATCTTGTCGAACGTCTGGTTGAGCTCCGCGATCGTCTCGGCTTCTTCCGGCTTCACGTCCTCGACGTCGGTGGAGTAGCGGACTGGTGCTTGGGTCATAGTCGCAGATCCTATCGAATAGAGGAGAGGCGGCGACCGACGGGCCGCCGCTCCATACGCTCAGCGCCGGGGCGCAGGGGCTGCGAACGCTGCGCGCAGCCGAGCAACCGCCAGGTCGTTCGCCTGCTTGGCGCCGTTCACGACCTTGGCCATGCCGAAGAACTCATGCGTCACGCCTGGATAAGTCTTCTGCTCGACCTTATCGCCGGCCGCCCGCATCGCGGCCGCCAACGTCTCGCCGTCCGAGCGCAGCGGATCGATCTGCGCGTTGATGATTGTCGTCGGCGGGAGCCCGCGCAGGTTCGCCGCGACTAGGTTCAGGCGCGGATCCTGCGCATCCGCCTTGCTCGTCTGGTAGTAATAGCCGAACCACGGCAGCATCGCGGCATTGAGCGGCTTCGCGTTCGCCGAATCCTTCCGCGAGGGCAGCGTCATGCTGCTGTTCGCGATCGGATAGACCGAGACGATGTGCCGCGGCACCGTCAGGCCGTTGTCACGCGCGTAGATTGCGGTCGCGACCGCAAGGTTGCCGCCGGCGCTTTCGCCGACCGTGGCAATCCGGGCAGGGTCACCACCCCAGCTTGCCGCATTCTGCAGCGTCCAGCGATAGGCCGCGGCCGCATCGTCATGCTGCGCGGGGAACTTGAATTCGGGTGCATGGCGGTACTCGACAGAGACGACGATCGCGTTGAGCGCCTTGGCCATGGCACGCGGCGCAGCGTCGTAGGTGTCGACGTCGGCGATAACCCAGCCGCCGCCATGATAGTAGACGATTACCGGCATGGGCTTTCCACCGGCGGGTGTACCGGCAGGCTTGTAGATGCGCGCGAACTGCTTGGGGTCGCTGCCGTACGGCAGGTCCTGCGTCGTGACCGAAGGATCGGGCGCGATCGACATACCCTTCTTCTGCATCGCTGCCTTGGCGCCGTCCGAGGCCGAGGGCTGCATGCGGGCTTCCGCAGGCGTGAGCGTCTCGATCGGCTGGCCGCCGAACGATGCGAGCGCGTCCAAGACCGACTGCATGTCGGGTGCGGCCTTCGGGGGCTGCACGGATGTCGCGGGCGGCGGTGGCGGGGGAGGGGCGGTAGTCGAGCGTGCCGACTGGGCCAGAGCTGGAACGGCTGCGATCGCGGTCGACGCGGCGATCAGCGTTCGAATGGTTTTGCGCAATGGTCCCTCCTGTAACTATTCGTTTCTAAAACATCGGGCGACCTGCAGCGTTTCGGTACGAAAGTAGACGCAAGGCTTGAGCAGCGAGGTTCGGGAGTATGAGCGGCGGCATGGATGATCGGCTTCAACGGCGGATGGTACGTACAGGCCAAATGCACTGTCGTGTGAGGCGAATGCACTGTTGCGTCTTTTGACGGCGCTGACCGTGCCGCCCTCGCGCCGCATCTGGAACTGGTGCCGTTCCACAACGGCGACATGATTGCGCGCGCCGGCGATGCGGCTGACAGCATCTGCTTCCCGTTGACCGGGATCGCCGCGATACTCGACTCGCTTGAGGGTGACCGCCGCTACGCGGTAGCGCTGGTCGGGAGTGAGGGGTTCATCGGCTGGCAGCAGCTGCTCGGCAACGGGCGCTGGTCGCATGACGTGGTGATGAGGGCTGAACACGCCACGGCGATGCGGCTGTCGGCTGCGGTGTTGAAAGAGATACTGGCCGAACGTCCCGCGATCCAAACCGTCCTGCTTCATTTCGTCGATGTAGTCATGACCCAGATGTCCAGGACGATCGTCTCGTCGCTCGCGCATTCGATCGAGCGCCGGATGGTGCGATGGATCCTGCTCTACCACGATCGTGTGCAGGAGGACGACATCTGCATGACGCACGAGAAGTTCAGGCTCATGCTCGTCGCCCGTCGTAGCAGCGTGACCGACGCACTACACAAGCTCGAAGAGTATGAGGCCGTCCGGTCCGTGCGCGGGCGCGTGATCGTGCGTGATCGCGAGCGGCTGCTGAGGCTCGCCGGCGACACCTACGGGTTCGCCGAAGCGGAATACCGGCGCCTACTCGGTCTCTGATACTATAGATGTGTGGACGATGGCGCCTGGGGCGACCTCAGTGGCTGCTTGCACAGTCCGCATCGTCATCGGTTCGTCCTTAGAATTGGACGAGCAGTAGCAATCGAGATGAACGAATGACCGCAGCTGGGACGCGATAAATATGTCGCGAACGGCCGGGATTGGGTCATTGGATCGGCTGCATGACCCACAGAAAGCTGACCAGGTTCTTGGCGTACCGGCTAGCACCGGCTCAATGGGCTGCGAGCTCGTAATTATAACGATCCATACCGAGGCGGTCGGTCCACTGATTGACTCGTCATCATCAAGGGTCGACGCGGAGCCGATAGCCTACCCCCAGTTCGTTGGCGATGATGCTGCCTACCGGTTCTGGCGCCTCCAGCTTCTGGCGGAGATTACGAATGACGATTCGTAAATACTCGACGCGCGGATCCTCGTCTGCGCCCCAGCATGTGTCGAGCAGGCGGTCGTGCGTGACCACGCGTCCGGCGTATTTCGCAAGAGCGGCGAGGACATCGTATTCCTTGCGGGTCAGGTGAACTTCCGCGCTGTCACGGCAGACGAGTCTTCGATCTAGATCGATGCTGAGATTCGCTCGCGGTACGATCTTCTGCGTCGTCTCAGATGCCCTCAGATGACGCAGGGCGACCCGCAGACGCGCGAGCAGCTCGTCGGTGTCGAATGGCTTCGTCACGAAGTCGGCCGCACCGAGATCAAGCGCGGCAACCTTCTCGTCGACGGCTTCGCGGGCCGAGACCACGAGGATGGCGACGGCCCCCTTAGCCTGGAACTGCGGTATGAGGCTGAGGCCATCGCGGTCGGGCAGACCGAGGTCGAGAAGGATCGCGTCGGGATGCTCGAGCGCCGTCTGGCGCAGCGCATCCTTCGCGTCGTTCGCCTCGACGACGGCATAGCCGGCGCGCAGCAACGTATTGCGCAGGAGGCGGCGGATCGCCGCGTCGTCATCCACGACGAGGATCTTGGCGGGCATCTCAGTAGGTGCTTTCGGTGGCGGGTTCGCGGACGATGAGGGGGGCGGAGAAGACAAGCGTGAAGGCGGCACCCTTGCCGTCGGGTCGATTGGCGGCTTCGACACTCATCCCCATCGCCTCGGCGAAGGCCTTGACGATCGCAAGGCCGAGGCCGGTGCCGCCGATCGCGCGATCGGAGCCTTCGAGCCGCTTGAAGGTCTCGAACACCTCGCTTTCACGGCCCGGCGGCAGGCCGGGGCCGTGGTCGAGCACGGCGAGACGCAGTTCGCCGAAGCGGTGACGACCCTCAATCACGATTGCCGTGCCGGGCTCGCCATAGCGCCCGGCATTGTCGAGCAGGTTGAGCAGGCAGTGGTGGAGCAACTGCGGGTCGGCGCGCACCAGCGGCAGGTCGGGCGGCACATCGAGGCGCACGTCATGCCCCTCCAGCGCCCGCCGGGCATCGTGCGCCGCGCCCGTCACCGCGTCGCTCAGGTCCGTCGCCTCGACATTGAGTTTCAGCGCGCCCGCTTCGACCCGCGCCATGTCCAGCAGGTTGGCGACGAAGCGGTTGAGCCGCTGCGCCTCGCTCTCGATCGTCCCGATCAGATCGGGTGTGGTACCGTGGCGGAGCTGCGCGGCTGCGGCGATCACCGCGGTCAGCGGGGTGCGCAGGTCGTGACTGACTGAGGATAGCAGGGCGGCCCGCAGCCGGTCGCGCGTGCGGACCGTTTCCACGTCCTGCATCTCGATCTGGAGACGCAGGCGTTCGAGGACGAGTGACGCCTGGTCGATCAGGCTGCTGAGCAGCGGCAACTGATCGGCACGCACCGGGCTGCCGACTTTGTCGCTGGCGACACCCAGCACGCCGAGCACCCGGTCGCCCGCCTTCATGGGCTGGAACAGCCACTCCGACGCGGCAAGCGTGCCGGAACCCTTGCCGGCAGGGCTGCCGGTGTCGAACGCCCAGCTGGCGGCAGCATTGTCCATCGTGTCGAGGCGGTAGGCGGAATCACTGGCGGCCAGTATCTCGAGTTCGGAGCCGTCCGTCCGGCCAAGCAGCACCACCTGCACGTCCAGCAGCCTGCAGACGTCATCGCAGATCATCTGCGCGGCGACGTAGGCGTCGTTGACGCTAGCGATCTGTGTCAGGAACCCCGCAAGGATGGCGTTTGTGCGCGCACTGGCGGTGGCGAGATCGGCCTGCGCTCTCACGCGTGCCGTCAGCTGACTGGTCGCGATCGCGATCCCCAACAGCACGAGCACCGACACGACGTTCTCGGGATTGCTGATCGTCAGCGTGCCGGTCGGCGGCAGGAAGAAGAAATTATAGGCGAGACTGGAGGCGATCCCGGCATAGAGGCCCGTGCGTAAGCCGAAGAAACTGGCCGCAGCCATGACCGGCAGTAGATAGAGAAGCGCCACATTGCCGAGATCGAGGATTTGGAACAGGGCGCTCGCGGCGCCGCTGACAGCCGCGACCAGCGCGGTCGTCACCGCATAGCCCGCGGGGGAGCCCCATCGTCCCGGGCGTGTGCGAATGCGCTGCCCCGACGGCCGTGCAGCCGGCATTGGCAGGACGTGAACCGTGACGTCGGGTGTGTCGCGTACCAGCTTGTCGACGACCGAGCCGTGCCAGAACTCGAACCAGCGCGACCGGTTCGACTTGCCGAGTACCAGCTGCGTGGCGCGCAGATCGACCAGCACCGCCTTGATGCCGGACACGACGTTCTCGGCGGGAACCGTCGCCACCGCGCCGCCGAGTTGCGTGGCGAGCGTCATCGTCGCGGCGACGCGGGCATGCTGTTCGTCGGTGAAATGGGCGGCGCGCGGCGTCTCGATGAAGACGGCGGTCCATGGGCCGCGCAGACCGTCGGCGACACGCTTGGCGGCGCGCACCAGCGCGTCGCATCCCGGCAACTCGCTGATCGCCACGACGATACGGTCACTGCCCGCCCATGTACCGCCGAGCCCCAGCGCGCGTACATCGTCCAGCATCCGTGCATCGACCGCCTGCGCGGCGCGGCGCAGCGCCAGTTCGCGCAACGCCGACAGATTGGATTTGGAGAAGAAATGGCCGAGCGCGCGGGTCGCCTCGGCGGGCAGATAGACCTTGCCGGCCTTCAGCCGTTCGATCAGCTCGTCGGGCGGGATGTCGACGACCTCGATCTCTGCCGCTTCGAGGATGCTGTCGGGCACCGTCTCGCGCACGCGGACGCGCGTGAAGCTCGCGACGACGTCGTTCAAGCTCTCGACGTGCTGGATGTTGATGGTCGAATAGACGTCGATCCCCGCCGCGAGCAGTTCCTCGACATCCTGATACCGCTTGAGGTGGCGGCTACCGGGCGCATTGGTGTGCGCCAGCTCGTCGACCAGCACGAGCCGCGGCGCGCGATGCAGGATGGAATCGAGGTCCATTTCGTGCAGCGTCCGGCCCTCATAGGGCGCATCGCGGCGCGGGATGATTTCATGCCCGCGGATCAGGGCCTCCGTGTCGGCGCGGCCGTGCGTCTCGACCACCCCGATGACGACATCGACGCCGTCGCGTCGCCGCGCGGCGCCTTCCGAGAGCATCTCGTACGTCTTGCCGACACCGGGGGCGGCGCCGAGGAAGATCTTGAGGCGCCCGCGACCCTCCTGCGCGGCGGCGCGCAGGAGGGCGTCGGGATCGGGGCGCGCCGTATCCGGCATCAGCGTCCGGTGGCGTCGAGTGCGCGGTTGAGCGCGAGGACGTTGACATGGGGGTCGCCGAGCAGCGACGTCTTCGTGGTTGCCGTCACGAGGCCGCGGACACGCTCGACCGGCAGGCCGCGGACCCGGGCGACGCGCGATGCCTGCGCAAGCGCCGCGGCGGGCGACAGATCGGGATCCAGGCCCGAGCCGCTGGCGGTGACGAGGTCGGCGGGCACCGCTCTGGTCACGCCTTCGGCGCGGCGCTTATCCACGTCCGGTTTCACGCGATCCACCAGCGCCTGTGCGGTCGGGCCGAGGTTCGAGCCGGAGGAAGCGAGCCCGTCATAGCCCTTACCGGCGGCGGAGGGGCGCGTCTGGAAGTAGCGGGCGCTAGAGAACGTCTGACCCACCACGCCCGACCCGATCACCCGGCCACCGGCATCGCGTACGAGGCTGCCATTGGCCTGCGCCGGGAAGATCGCCTGGCCGATGCCGGTCATCGCCAGCGGATAGGCGATGCCGAGAAGGGCTGCGAACAGGATCGTCATGACGATCGCCGGCCGCAGTGCGGAGGAAAAGTCTTTACCCATGTTGCAGGTCCTTTACGCGAGGCCGAGGCCGCCGACCACGAGGTCGATGATCTTGATGCCGATAAACGGGGCGAGCAGGCCGCCGAGGCCGTAGATGGCCAGGTTGCGCGCCAGCAGCGGACCCGCCGCCATCGGCTTGTAGGCTACGCCCCTCAGCGCCAGCGGCACCAGCAGCGGGATGATGATCGCGTTGAAGATGATCGCGCTCAGGATCGCCGATTGCGGCGTCGCCAGCCCCATGACGTTGAGCACGCCGAGGCCCGGATAGAGCGCGACGAACATCGCCGGGATGATCGCGAAATACTTCGCCACGTCGTTAGCGACCGAGAAGGTCGTCAGCGCACCGCGCGTCATCAGCAGTTGCTTGCCGAGCCCAACGACCTCGATCAGCTTGGTCGGGTCGCTGTCGAGGTCGACCATATTGCCCGCCTCGCGCGCCGCCTGCGTGCCGGTGTTCATCGCGACGCCGACATCGGCCTGCGCCAGGGCAGGTGCGTCGTTGGTACCGTCGCCGCACATCGCGACCAGCTTGCCGCCCGTCTGCTCCTTGCGGATCAGCTCCAGCTTATCCTCGGGCGTCGCTTGGGCGAGGAAGTCGTCCACGCCAGCTTCCGCTGCGATCGCCGCTGCCGTCAGCGGGTTGTCGCCGGTAATCATGACCGTCCGAATGCCCATCGTCCGCAGCTCGCCGAAGCGCTCGCGGATGCCTGCCTTCACCACGTCCTTGAGAAAGATTGCGCCGAGCAGCCGCCCTTCCTTCGCCACTGCCAGCGGCGTACCGCCGGCCCGCGCGATCTCGTCGGTCATGCGGCGCATTTCGGTTGCCGCGGCGGTCGCACCCGATCCTTCGTTCGCTTTCAGGATCGCGTCCACAGCGCCCTTCTGGATCAGCGTGTCGCCGAAGCGGAGACCCGAGACGCGGGTCTGCGCGGTGAACGGAATGACCTCCGCCCCCTGCGGCATCGGCCGCTGCAGGTTGAACTTATCGTGTGCGAGCACGACGATAGAGCGGCCCTCGGGCGTTTCGTCGGCTAGGCTGGCGAGCAGCGCGGCTTCCGCAAGCTCGGCGTCGCTGGTGCCGCCAACGCTGCGGAACTCACTGGCCTGCCGGTCGCCGATGGTGATGGTGCCGGTCTTGTCGAGCAGCAGCACGTCGACGTCGCCCGCCGCCTCGACCGCGCGGCCCGACTTGGCCAGCACATTGAAGCGCACCAGCCGGTCCATGCCCGCGATGCCGATCGCCGACAGCAACGCCGCGATCGTCGTCGGGATGAGCGTGATGAGCAGCGCCGCGAGGATCGCGACCGGGATGCTGCCGCCCGCGTACGACGCAAAGCCTGGGATCGTGCCGACCGCGATCAGGAAGATGATCGTCAGACCGACGAGCAGGATCGTCAGTGCGACCTCGTTCGGGGTCTTCTGCCGCTCGGCGCCCTCGACCAGCGCGATCATCCGGTCGAGGAAGCCCTTGCCCAGCTCCACCGTCACCTTGACGCGGATCTCGTCGGAGATGACGCGCGTGCCCGCGGTTACCGCCGAACGGTCGCCGCCCGCCTCGCGGATCACCGGTGCGGACTCGCCGGTGATGGCGGCTTCGTTGACCGACGCGACGCCCGAGACGACCTCGCCGTCGGACGGGATCAGGTCGTTCGCTTCGACGAGCACGATATCGCCGACCTTGAGCTGGCTGGCGGGCACGTCGTCATACTGGCGTCCGTCACCCTTCAGCCGCTTGGCGACCAGTTCCGCCTTGGTAGCACGCAAGCTGGCCGCCTGCGCCTTGCCGCGGCCTTCGGCCAGAGCCTCGGCGAACGTGCCGAATAGCACCGTCAGCCACAGCCAGGCCGCCAGCTGCGCCTTGAACGCGAACGTCAGGTCGTCGTGACCGATGACGAGCAGGACCGTCATCAGCGCAGCCACCGCCGCAGTCACGAACATGACCGGGTTGCGGACCAACTCGCGTGGGTCGAGTTTCAGGAACGATGCCTTGATCGCGGGCACAACCAGGTCGGCCGTGAACAGGCTTTTGGATTGGGCTTTTGCCATGATGGCCCCCGTCAGAACAGCTGGCCGCGGATCATCGCGAGATGATCGGCGATGGGACCGAGCGCGAGGCTCGGCAGGAAGGTGAGGCCGCCCAGGATCAGCACGATGCCGACCAGCAGGCCGACCCACAGGCCACCGGTCGTCGGGAATGAGCCCGCGCTTTCCGGCGTGTACTTCTTGGCAGCGAGGCTACCGGCGATCGCCAGCATCGGCACGATCACGAAGAAGCGGCCGAACCACATCGCGACGCCCAGCAGGCCGTTATAGTAGGGCGTATTGGCGGTCAGACCCGCAAAGGCCGAACCGTTGTTCCCGACCGCGCTGGTTAAGGCATAGAGGATCTCGGAGAAGCCATGCGGCCCCTTGTTGAGCGGCCCGGCCAGACCCTGCTGCAGGACCGACGACAGCGACGTGAAACCGAGAATGACGAGCGGCAGCACCGCGATCGCCAGCACCGCGAGCTTTACCTCGCGGCTCTCGATCTTCTTGCCGACATATTCGGGCGTGCGGCCGACCATCAGCCCGGCGACGAACACCGCGAGGATGGCGAACAGCAGGAAGCCGTAGATGCCCGCGCCCACGCCGCCGATCACGACCTCGCCCAGTTGGATGTTGAACAGCGGGATCATGCCGCCCAGCGCGGTAAAGCTGTCGTGCATGGCATTGACCGCACCGCACGACGCGGCGGTGGTGACGACCGAGAACAGCGCGCTGGCGGCGATGCCGAAGCGCACCTCCTTGCCCTCCATGTTGCCGCCCGCGACGCCCAGATTTTGGAGGATCGGGTTGCCCGCCGCTTCCTGCCAGTAGGTGACGGTGACGCCGGCGAGGAACAGGATCACCATGGCGCTGAGGATCGCCCAGCCCTGGCGCGTGTTGCCGACCGCCTCGCCGAAGGTCCACGTCAAGCCGAAACCGATGACGAAGATCGACAGCATCTGGACGAGGTTGGTCAGCGCGGTCGGATTCTCGAACGGGTGCGCCGAATTGGCGTTGAAGAAGCCGCCACCATTGGTGCCGAGCATCTTGATTGCTTCCTGGCTCGCGACTGGGCCGGTGACGAGCGTCTGCGCGGCGCCCTCCAGCGTCCGGATGCCGATCGTGGCGTCCATCGTCTGCGGCACGCCGCTCGCGATCAGGAACACCGTGTAGACGATGCAGATCGGCAGCAGCAGGTAGAGCGTGATCCGCGTCACGTCGGCCCAGAAGTTGCCGATCGCCTTCGCCTCGCGCCGCGCAAACCCGCGGAATAGCGCGAACGCCAGCGCGATCCCGGTCGCGGCCGACAGGAAATTGTGGATCGTCAGCCCCAGCATCTGGCTGAGGTTCGACATGGTGCTTTCGCCACCATAGCTCTGCCAATTGGTGTTGGTGGTGAAGCTGACCGCCGTGTTGAACGCGAGGTCCGGCGAGAGGCCAGCCAGACCCTGCGGGTTGCCCGGCAGCACACCCTGGAGCCGGAGAACCGCATAGGTCAGGATCAGCAATGTCACGTTGAACAGCAGCATGTGAATGGCATACCGGCGCCATCCCTGGTCGGCATTCGGGTCGATGCCCGCGAGCTTGTAGAAGCCACGCTCGACGGGACCGAGCACGACGTGCAACGGCGTCCGCCGACCCTCATAGAGCGCATGGAGCCACAGCCCGACGGGCTTGGTGAGCGCCAGCAGAATGCCGACGAAGAGCAGGATCAGGAACCAGCCCTGGAGTGTCATGATATCGCCCCCTCAGAAGCGTTCGGGGCGGATCAGCACCGCCACGAGATAGACGAGAAGGCCGATCGCGGTCAGCGCCGCCAGCCAGAGATCGAGCGTCATGGCCGAGCCTCCCTCACGCGTTGTCGCACAGACGGGCATAGGCAAGGGTGAGCGCGAACAGCCCGATGATGATCGCGATCCAGAGCAGGTCCTGCATTGCTATCCTCCGATGATCAGAAGGCAGCCGTCAGCGTAACCACGACGGTGCTGCCGGCGATGTTGCCGGTGCCGTCCTGGCCCTTGCTGAAGCTGGGGCGGAGGTATGTCGCCTCCCGGTTCGAGATGTCGATGTCGACGTAGCTGACGTTGAAGGTCAGGTTCTTGTACGTGGCATCGGCGCCGAGCGACCAATCCCAGTATTTGCCCGTCGGGGAGACTGCGGTCGCGTTCGGACCCAGGCCATTCTGCCCCCAGCTATGGCCGACGTGCGCCTTCGCCGTGAACGGCGTGCCCGGAATCGCCGCGGCACCATCACCCCACAGATAGAGGTTGTCGTCCTTCGCGCCGGGATTGGTGTAGGCGCCGTTCGCCGCATCGGTGCCGGTGGTGTACCACTTGCCGATCGCCTGCTGCTTGGGCGCATAGGCAACGCCGGCCGTTAAGGTTGCCGGCCCGGCAGTGCCGGTCAGCTTGGCATAGGATTCGGCGAAATCGGTCTTATCCGCGCCGCCCGGATACATGTACCAGGTCAGCCCGACGTCCAGCGTGCCACCGCCGACCGGCAGCTTGTAGCCGCCGATCAGGTCGAGTTCCATATTCGCGCCGCCGAACGTACCCCAGCCCGCGAGATTGGACGCCCATGTGCCGACATAGAGCCCGCTCTCGTGCGCAATCGTGATCCCGCCTTGAACAGCCATTTTCTGGTCGGACTGCGACACGCCGCGGAAGCGATAATCCGAGGCAATGGCGACCGACCCGCTGACGGTAAGCGCGGGCGGCGGTGCCGCCTCGGCCGCTGCTTCCGCCTTGTTCTCGGGCGTCGATTGCGCCTGAGCCGCAACCGGCAGCCCAAGAACCGCAACTGCGACGACTGCTTTAAACACCTTCATTCTTGCACCCCTTGCGGAGCGATCGTCACGTGACGACCACCTTCAGGGATGCGCGATTAGGCCCATGTCGCGTTTAATTTCGAGAGCGATCCCGGCTAATCGCATAGCGCTGGCATATAGATGTCGCCTTTTTGGGGAGCACGGTGGATGGGACCACCCCCGTATCGCGGGTGAACCCCCCGATGTTGGGATTGTCCGTCAACTCGTCCCCAGAACACCGTCCTTTCAAGGAAAGCTGGCGGGGCAGCGGCGCAGCGGGGCAAGGTTCAGCGCCCCCTCTGCTACCAACATGAATGGATGGCAGAAGCTGGGAAGCTGAAGAATGACCGCGAACGACCGATTGTGGGTCTTCGCAGCGGCTGAGCCACCGATCGCGGCGTGGTCGATCTTGGCCGCTCACCGTGCCGATCGCCTTTCCGAAACGCGCCACCTGGGGCGGTTGCGGCTTTCCCGTTTCTCCGTGATCACGTGGCGGTTTCGGGAAAATGCATTCGGGAACAGATTTCGGGAAAACGGAACCCGCAGGTGGCCGTCAGCGCGATCGGCACGGCCGGATTCCCGTTACAGGTTCCCAATTGGGAAAGCCCGGTCCTTCAGCCATTGCAATGGGCTAGCGTGGCAACGGCTTGCCACCTCTGCTCTGACCAATTATTCGGCCTGTGGTCACGAATGTAGGATAAACTTGCAGAGGATAATCTGTAATGTCGTCAATTACTTCCGGTAATTTGGAGCAGTATAGCGACAGTCAGAAGCTAGCCGCTCGCGCTCGCCTGCATAACAATTATACCGTCGCCGAGATAGACTGGTTTCCCTGGGTGGCGAAGCAACTCCCTCTTAATGCTGGCAATAGTATCCTCGACGTTGGATGCGGCCCAGGCTGGTTTTGGGCGTCCGCCGCGAGCGAACTACCCGAAAATCTAAAACTCACCCTTTCAGATTCATCGCCAGGCATGGTTCAAGAAGCTGTTGACCGGTGCCAGTCACTGCCGTTCGCATCGGTTGCCGGCAGACAGGCCGATGCGACTGACCTTCCTTTCGAGGATGAGTCCTTTGACGCCCTTATAGCTATGCACATGCTTTATCATCTTCCAGACCCATCAAAGGGACTCGCGGAGATGCGCCGCGTTTTGAAGCCCGGCGGATTTCTTGCTGTGACGACAAACGGCGCAGGTAACAGGCGCGAACTGTATAGTCTGACGACCGTGTTCGGTAGCGAACCGTTTGACCCGGCCGGCGCTGCCTTTGGATATGCCGAGGCCGAGCGATCTATGCAGGCCGAGTTTGGCAACGTGAGCATGACGGAGCATCCGGCAATCCTACGAGTGACGGAGCCAGAAGACGTATTCTTAGCTCTCACCTCTTATCCGCCTGGTGACAGGGCAGACGAGGCGCAACTTGCTGCTTTTCGGGAGGCCATCGCGGAAGCTTTCCGGGCAGGAAATGGCATCCTTGAGGTCGGGAAGGAAAGCGGACTCTTCATCAGCCAAAAAGCGCGATGAAGCGGAGCGTGAAGCTACCGCTTTCCCATTTCACCATCGAGTTTCGGGAATGCGCCATGTTCTGATATGCGGCTCTCGCATCGCGGGGGACCGGGCTAGTCTAGCAAACGGCAAAACCAATGAGCGATACGGTAGTAGTCTATGAGGGAAACCTACGTTGCCGAGCCAAACATGACGAGTCTGGCGCCATCCTTGTTACGGATGCGCCAAAAGACAACCACGGTTTAGGCGAAGGCTTTTCTCCAAGCGACTTGCTCTCCGTTTCGCTGGGCGGCTGCATCCTAGGCGGCGTGGACAAATCGTTTGCCCTGTATGACGTGGGTCTCAGTGTTATCTATTAGCCGCGATGCGTTTGCGGTAGAGGGCGTCAGGCCCTTTCGCGGCCTCAATGCGGATGCGTCTGTGCATCAATCCAAGAGCCAGTGGGCCGAGCACGAGCATCACGCCCACCACGGTCTCGATGATTGTTGGCAACCATCCGGCCAGAACGGCGCTACCGTAGATGAGGGCAAAGAAGGTGAACCAAACAAACAAGGCTGCTTCGGCCAGAAGCAGTGGCTTTTTTGTCTGATAATGATTGTGCGCAAAGCGCCAAAATGCCGCCTTCACGGTACCCTCATATTCGTTCAGCATTTGAATAAGCAGGCTGCTTTGGCATAACAAGCGGCATTACCTTGAAACGCGGTTGACGCCGTTGGAGGAGATTGATTCAAGCCTGCTTTTTGGAGGCGGGCTTGAGCCGGGGCGATCTTACCGAGGCGGAATGGCGCATCCTGAAGGACCTGCTGCCGATCGACCGCAAGAACCGGAGCCGAGGCCGCCCCCCCGAACAGAACCGCTCGATCATCAACGGCATACTCTGGCGGCTACGATGCGGTGCTCCGTGGCGCGATGTGCCGTCTAAATACGGCAGTTGGAACACCATCTACCGCCGCTTTCGGCGATGGAGCCAAGCCGGAGTCTGGGAGATCGTGGCGATAACGCTCGCCGAGATCATGGCGGACACCGGCCATTATAGCATCGACAGCACCACCGTTCGCGCCCACGTCTCGGCAGCGGGCGGAAAAGGGGGCTTGTCGACGCGCTCTTGGCCGCTCGCGGGGCGGGTTCACCAGTAAGCTTCACTGCCTGGCCGATGCCCTCGGCCGACCGCTCGCCTTCCACCTAACCGGCGGCGAAGCAGCAGACTGCAAGGCGTATGCCGCCTTAATCGTTCTGCCGGAGCGCACGCCGGATGCTCTCCTTGCCGACAAAGGCTACGACGCCGACGCGATCCGTGCCGACCTTGCAAAGCGGAACATCGAGCCGGTCATCCCAGGCCGCTCAAACCGCCGGGTGAAGATCGAACACGACAGGACGCTCTACAAGCAGCGTAACCGCATCGAACGCATGTTCGGCCACCTGAAGATCAATCGTGCCATTGCCACCCGCTACGACCAACTCGCCAGCAGCTTCCTCGGCATGGTCCACCTCGCCACCGCCAGATACTGGCTCAAATCTGTCCACGCTGCCTAGGGCTGAGACTCAATCAGAGCCAGAAGGCGAGCGCGGTTGCGATGGCGACGCCTGAGAGGAAGTTGGCGGCGAGCTTGTCGTAGCGGGTAGCGACACGGCGGAAGTCCTTGAGACGGCAGAAGGCGTTCTCGATCAAGTGGCGGCCGCGGTATCTGTCTTTGTCGTATCGGATCGAGCGTTTGCGGTTTCGCCGTCCGGGAATGACGGGAACGGCTCCGGCATCACGGAGCGAACGGCGCAGCCGGTCGGCATCGTAGCCCTTGTCGGCCAACAGGTAACGCATTCGACCAGCCCGTTCGAGAAGCGCGGGCGCTGCCTTCACGTCGCTGACATTGCCGGCCGTCAGCATCAGGGCATAGGGACGACCGATGACATCGGTGAGTGCGTGGACCTTGGTGGTCCAGCCACCGCGCGAGCGACCGATCGCCTGGATCTGGCGCCCCCTTTTCCACCGAACGCCGCGCGTTGCGCCTTGATGTAAGTGCTGTCGATCGCGGTGCTCTTCGCGACCACGCCAGCATCCGCCAGCGCGTCGAGCAGCTTGAGCCAGAAGCCACGGCGCGACCAGCGGTTGAACCGGTTGTAGATCGTCGTGGATGGCCCGTAATCCGCCGGGCAGTCGCACCAGCGGCAGCCGACCTTCAGCACATGCACGATCCCTGAGATCACCCGCCGATCATCTACCCGCCGGGCTCCGGGCTGGTTCTTCGGCAGATGCGGCTCGATCGCCGCCCACGCTTCATCCGACAACCAGAACAGCGCCATGCCTCATTCCTCCTGATCCACACGCCAGTGAATCAGGAAAACTGCCACCCCTCAAGATGCTGATTGGGTTTGGGCCCTAAGCATCATGGGTATCGCTGCGCAATCAATGGACGTTGATATCGCCGGAGCGACTGCAACAGTGGCTAAAGAAATGGCGAACGCGCCTCGCAGAATCGCTCATATGGCAGTGGTCGTGAGCGTTCCGGGAACGTTTGACGACAAACAACGTCGCAAGCTGGAAGCGGCTGCTCACGCTTGCCCCGTTCACAACGCTCTCGGCATCGAAGCGCCAATAACGATCGAGTGGGTTGGCTGACCGGTTAACCCGCTTTCCAAATTGGGAACGGCGATTAAGACGGCCGGGGCATTCCCATTGGGATGCTGAAATGGGAATATCGTTTATCCGGTCTTGACCTGGAGCGCGCTCCAAGAGGTAGCTGCCCTCCCCGAGGAGGCCGCAGCCGTGAAGATTAGCGAATTTGCCGCGCATAGCGGCCTGACACCCGATACGATCCGCTACTACGAGAAGGTCGGCCTGCTGCCGCATAGCGTCCGCGATCGTGGCGGGCGAAGAAGCTATGGCATGGACGACCTCGCCTGGGCGTCGTTCCTTCGCAAGCTACAGGCGATGGACATGCCGATGCGCGATCGGCTCGCATACAGCCGGCTTCGGGAACAGGGCACCGCCACAGTGCCGGCACGGCGCGGGATGCTGGAAGCGCATCGCGCCGCGCTGGCCGCACGGCGGGCGGAGCTGGGCGAGCTGATCGCGACGCTCGACGTGAAAATCGCGCACTACTTCGACATGGAGGCAGACATGGAAAGCACGGCACATGATGGATCGAAGGTCGGTGATAACGGCGACCGCTGCGCTGCCGTTCACGGGCGCGCCAGCAGCGGGGCAAGCCGCCGTGGATGACGCTCGTTACCGGCGCGGTATCGCGCAGCTTGAGGCGGTGAGTGGCCCGCACGGCACCAAGGTCGTGCAGTCGCTGGAGGATATCGCCCCGGA
>NZ_JBQRTT010000011.1:0-48274 GCF_052321755.1 Sphingomonas cellulosilytica | reverse complement strand
TTCGGCCGCCTCAAAGACTGGCGCCGGGTTGCTACCCGCTACGATCGATGCCCGACCGCCTTCCTCTCCGCTATTGCCCTCGCTGCCACCGTCATCTTCTGGCTGTGATCAACGAGTCCTGACCCTAAGCGAAGCGAAGAACATCGCCGGCAGCCTAGGACATCCTTTACGGTGATCGGCTACAAACGATCTATGGAGATGAGGAACAGCGATTTTTTTGTCCGACGAAACCTGCGCGAGCAGGTGCGGGCGTCTTTTCCGTATCTAATTGCCGGTGCGATCGGGATAGCAGGCGCAATTTGTTCGATGACGAGCAACGGCCAAGAGCTAACTTCCGAAGCGGCAGGATGGTCTAACTGGCAAATATCTATTGGGATAAGTGTTGCAATTATTAGCTTCTTAATTGCGGTGGGAGCTTCGCCCCGCACATGGAAGACCGCATTGTCGGCGATCGTAGGATCTTTAATATGCGGCGTACTTTGCTGGGCTTTGTCATCCATTATTGTAGATAGGGTTTGGCAGGCTTGGGAGTTTCGAAACAACGTAACAGAGAGAGTGGATCATTTTGCCATAAACATGGCGACTATAACCCGGTATAGGGGAGATAATTTCGACGTGTTTCTCCGGGATTATCCAGTTATGCTGAGCGTCGATAAGCAAGACTATTTATTAGCGTTCGGTCAGGTCGAGCGCACATATCCGCGTGGCTATTGCGTATTTGCGACTGTTCAAAGCTCAGGATTAGCCGCTCGTATCATGGCGCAGCATGGGCTAGCTTTACCAGCCGGGAGTCTGAGACGATGCACGCACGGGAAACAGCCTTAACTTTTAGATGGTCGCACTCGATCGGACCTTCCCGATTCTCGATCGATTCCGAGAACCCCTGAGCCGTCTCGCTGGCCGTTCCCAATCGGGAAAGATCGCCTTAACTCGATCTGTGCGACAAGGCCGCATGACCAAGCGTTCAAAAGTATGGATCGCCAGCTTTGCCGCCAGCATAATGCTGGTGGCATCTAGTGTCGCGGCATCACAGGTTACGGCCGGCGATCCCGACCTCCCCATCGCTTTCACAAATATCGTGCCGGATGTGTGCTTCGGGATAGCGAATGGAACACCGTTAACGCAAGAGCGAGCACCTAAGCTTCTGCTAGAGAGCCTTAATAGTCCTCCCACAGCATTGCGGGGCACGTATGCGCATGTACCGACTTGGTATAGAGCGCAGGCAAAGCCCCTTAATATCTTCGTTGGTGTAGGTGACGCTCCAAACCGCTGCCATGTCGTTCTAGCTGATACGAAGGATGCGAAGCAGGCTTATCGCAATCTATCTACCATTCTCAAGGCAACCGGTTTTTCGGCTCTTGAAGATAAGAGCGGCCGCGCCTTGACGTTGTACGTCAAGCGCGCACCGACCGGGAACATGCTTGTGCTGTTGAAGGGGCTCACTGATGCTGACGACGGAAACGGTCCCCAAGTTTCGGTTGATGTAAGCTCAGCCTCTGACGATATGCTCAAATCACTCCTTGGTCCAAGATAGGGCGGTTGCAGGCAGCTTTCCCGATCAAGCATCGTTTGTGGGAAAGGCGGCGGCCTACCGAATGCACATGCCTGCCTGCCTCGGCCGGCTGCAGCTGCTGATGAACGAATGACTGAATGTGGGAAGGCGAAAGTTAGCTGCGGATGGCCGGAACTGGGTCTGCGCAGCCAAGCGGCTGGCGGTAGCTTCCGACCAACCTCCGGCTCTCGTCAGCGTTTACAGTGAATCTCCAGTAAAGCGAGTGTCAATAAACCCTTTCACATTGATTGAAATATACGAACGCTCTGAGAATATGTTGAAGTCTGCTTTCTGATGATGGGTGACGCAATGACTCAACGCAGCAGTCAACTTCGCCTCAATATCCTGTGCTGTTGGATAATGCACGTCCGGTCTTAATACGAATCGATATGGTTTCCTGAGTTCGGTAACGATATCCACGTCAACGGCATCTCCTGATGCGTTAACCGAAACGTTAAAGCTCTTAATTGAATGCCGGGCCACTTCTGAATCCTTTCCATCGAGATGTTATCGCGGCGTTGACGCCGAGGCCAGTGCCTCTGAGCTACCGAAAGTCCTATGGCAAACGCCGCATGTCGTCTCGTGGCCAGACACCCCGCTCGACATACTCCTCCTCACGAACGGCGGTCTCCAAATCCCGGCCGTTCCATGCGCCCGCACGAGCCGGCCGAAGCGGTGGTCCTATCCGCCTGAATGAATGGCGGGTTTCGGGTATCGTCTCAACGGCGATGATCGTCCGGCATTGGGTCAGCTCAGACCTCAGTGCGTTCGGCCAGTTCCAAAGCGTCCTCCACGTCAACGCCCAAGTAGCGGACCGTGCTGTCGATCTTGGCATGGCCGAGAAGGATCTGAACGGCGCGGAGATTGCCAGTCGCCTTATAGATGATCGATGCTTTCGTGCGCCGCAGCGAGTGGGTCCCGTAATCCTGCGGCGGAAGGCCGATGCCGACCACCCACTCGTGTACGAGCCGGGCGTATTGCCGCGTACTCATGTGAGCCATGTAGTCGTTTCGGCTCGGAAAGACGAAGTCGTTCAGTGTCCCGCCGCGACGCTCCAACCATGCCCGCATCGTCTTTCGTGCCGTGTCCATTAGCTCGAACTGAACCGGTCGTCTGGTTTTCTGTTGAACCACGACGGCGCGGTCACGGACGCGCCCGCCAGAAACGACATCTCCGATCCGCACACTGACTACGTCACAGCCACGTAGCTTGCTGTCGATGGCGAAGTCGAACAGCGCTCGGTCGCGCAGTCGTCTTTGCTGATCGAGCCAGAAGCGAATGGCCCAGACCTGTTGCTGTTTCAGCGCGCGCTTCGCACCAATCAACCGGCCTTCGTTCCAAGGTCGAAGTTCGTGAAAGGCGGGGTCCATCGACGAGTGACCCATCGATCCTCTCCATCGGGTCAGATTGCCAATCGAGCGTACGCAGGCGCGGTAAACCGGCGGTTTGGAAATGTGGTTGACCTGGCGGCGGCAACGCTGAACGAGCGGCGGGTTTCTGGTGCCACCTCGGAATGCGTAAATGACCAAACCTGGGTCTTGGTAGCAGCGCCTATCAGTCAGATAGACGTAGGCGTCTCCATGATCTGGACGATTTTGTTGCCCAATTCGGTCATGACGAACGGCTTGGTGACGACCGCCATCCCGGGTGGGAGGTGCCCGTTGCCGATCGCGGCGTTCTCGGCAAAGCCGGTCACGAACAATATCTTCAGGTCCGGGCGTATTTCGCGCGCCGCATCGGCAACCTGGCGTCCGTTCATGCCACCGGGCAGTCCGACATCGGTAATCAGCAGGTCGATCGGGATGGCGGACTGAAGGATTTTCATTCCCGAGGGACCATCGTCGGCCTCGATCGCGGTGTAGCCGGCTTCTTCCAGCACTTCGACGATCAGCATGCGAACCGTCGCCTCGTCGTCGATCACCAGCACGGTTCGTCCGGCACCGTTATCGCTGATCGCTTCGTCGGGCACCTGCTCCTCGCCGATCTCGCCCATGAAGCGCGGCAGATACAGGCACATCGTCGAGCCATGCCCTTCCTCAGAGTAGACACGGACCTGCCCGCCCGACTGGCGCACGAAGCCATGGATCATCGACAGGCCGAGGCCGGTTCCCTGACCGATCGGCTTGGTGGTGAAAAACGGGTCGAAGATGCGGTCGATCACGTCCTTGGGAATGCCCGTGCCGCTGTCGGTGACACAGATCGACAGATACTGACCCGGCGGCAACTGCCGTTCGCGCGCGCCGCGGTCGTCGAGCCATTTGTTGGCGGTCTCGATCGTCAGCCGCCCGCCGGTCGGCATCGCGTCGCGCGCGTTGATCGCAAGGTTCAACAGCGCGCTCTCGAGCTGCGCTGCATCGACCTTTGCCGGCCACAGGCCGCCCGCGCCGACCACCTCGACCTTGATGGCCGGACCGACAGTGCGGCTGATGAGATCCTCCATCCCGAACACCAGCCGGTTCACATCGGTCGGCTTGGGGTCGAGCGTCTGGCGGCGCGAGAAGGCGAGCAAGCGCTGCGTCAGCGCCGCCGCGCGCTGCGCCGAGGTCTGTGCGCCGGTGATAAAACGGTCGAGGCCGTCGGTCCGCCCGGACGAAAGCCGGCGCTCGATAATTTCGAGGCTGCCGATGATGCCGGCGAGCAGATTGTTGAAATCATGCGCGATGCCGCCGGTCAGCTGGCCGACTGCCTCCATCTTTTGCGCCTGGCGAAGCTGCTCTTCCGCGCTGGCTAGGCGCGCCTGGTCGCGCAGACGGTCGGACACGTCGACCGCATATTGGAACGCGCCGACCAGATTGCCGCTGCGATCGTGCAGCGCATTGAAGCGCAGTTCGTAATAGGGACGGTCCCGGTGGGGATCGCCGAATTCTTCGACGACCGTGAAATTCTCGCCGCGCAGGGCGCGCTCCCATATGGCGAGGACCGGCGCGTAATGGGCCGGCATCTGCGCTATAAGGTCCGGCAGGCAATCGCCGACGCTCGCGCGGAGGCCGAAGATGCGTTCGAATTCATCTGCATAAGCGGCGTTGAGCGCCAGATAGCGGAACTCGGACGATACCACCGCGATCAATGCGTCGGTGTTCTCGATGACATCCGCCCACAGCTTGCGCTCGGTCACGGCCTCTTCGACGCGGAGTTCGAGCGTGTCGTTGATCTGGCGCAGTTGCAGCTCGGCATTTCGCCGTGCGCTGACGTCGTTGAACAGGATGGCGACACGGTTCGCATCGGCCGCCCCGATCCGCAGCGCATGGACGTCGAACCATCGTCCCATCGCGTCCGACCCGCTTTCGAAGCGAACCGCTTCGCCGCTGCGCGCGACCTGTCCGTAGCGATCGAACCAGACCTGCTCCAGTCCGGGGACCAGCTCGCGTGCGGTCCGGCCTGCGGCGTGGAGCAAGCCGGTCTGCTTCTCGAACGCCGGATTGGCTTCGATGAACCGATAATCGACGGCATGGTCGCCATCGAACAGGACCTCAACGATGCAGAAGCCGACTTCGATCGTCTCGAACAGCGTCCGATAGCGCTCCTCGCTGATCCGCAGCGCGTTTTCGGCTTCGCGACGTTCGTTTATGTCGATGACCGAACCGATATAGCCCAGAAACGTACCGTCGCTGTCGAAGCGGGGGGATGCCGCGTCAATCGCCCATCGATAGTAGCCGTTGCGGTCCTGAAGCCGATATTCGAGCCGGAATGCTTCCCGAGCCGCATTGGCGGCGAGGAACAGCTCGCCCGACCATTGCCGGTCGTCAGGATGGACGGCGTCGAGCCAGCCAAGACCATGCGCCGAACGTTCGGTCTGTCCGGTGAAGTCGTACCAGGCACAGTTGAGATAGGTGCAATTGCCATCGGGATCGGTGACCCACATCATGACCGGTGCGTGGTCCGCCATGTTGCGGAACCGCGCCTCGGATTCGCGCAGGGCCGCGTCGCGTGCCCGGCTGGCGGTGATGTCGCGCGCCTCGATAATCGTACCCACCGGCTGTCCGCCTTCGTCGAGCAGCGGGCTGGCGGTGAACCGGACCGGATAGAAGCTGCCGTCCGGGCGGACGAACAGTTCCTCGCCGTCCATCTGCGCCCTTTCGGGAAACGCGCGATCGATCGGGCACTCGGCCAGGGGATAGTGGGACCCGTCGGGACGCGTATGATGCACGACATCGTGGAGCGGTTGTCCCCGCATCTGTGCCAACGAATAGCCGGTCAGCGAGCAGTTGCGGTGACAGCATCGCGTTGCGATCCTTGCGGCCTTTCCCCTCCTCGATACGGATGAGCATGCGCTTGCTGTCGATGGCGTCGGCCTTGAGATGCGCCACCTCCGACACGCGAAGGCCCGCGCCATAGGCGACGCCCAGCGCCGCCCGGTACTTGATGCCCGGTGCCGCCTCCAGCAGCCGCCCGACCTCATCGACGCTCAGCACGTCGGGCAGCTTCCTGGGACGCGGCGCCAGCACCAGCTTGCGTGACAGATCCGGCCGGTCCAGCGTCACGCCGAACAGGAAGCGCAACGCCGATACCGTGGCGCCGATGACGGACTCGCTCGTGCCGTGTTCGCGCTGGTGAACCTGGAAGCGCCGCACATCCTCTGCCGTCGCGGTATCCGGCGGGCGTTTGAGGAACGCCGCAAAGGCGCGGACGTGACGGACATAGTCGTGCTGCGTCCGCGCTTTCATCGCGCGCATCGCCATGTCGTCGAGCATCCGCTGACGTAGTGGGGTAATGGGTGTTTCGGTCGGTAACGTCGCCATGACAGGGGTCCTCATGTTGAAGGAACCCCATCGTCCGCCTCCGCTGCTGCAGGGCCAAACCTCAGCGCTGACGCGCTATCTCACCGCCAACACCACTGCCGCGCAGCGGCTTCGTGCACTGGGTCATCAGTTCGAACATCTACGCGGCTCACCGTCATACGGTGACCGATGGGGAGACGCGCTCCGGGCGTCGGTTTGGCAGGCTGCCTCAGTGCGGCCGGTTCACCCATCCGTCCGCTTGATCGCCGCGGCTAGAGCGTTTCCGGCCAACCTAAGTCGAAGGGGGGATTCACACGGACGCGCTGATCTGACTCACAGTGCTGGCTGGATGGAGGCCGGCATGGATGGCAAGCCGTTGTCGATGGATCTGCGGTCGCGGGCGCTGGCCGCGGTTGACGAGGGGATGAGTTGCCGGGCTGCGGCGGTGCGGTTCGGTGTGGCGGCCGCGACGGTGATCCGGTGGCACGACCAGCGCCGTAGCACGGGCGGCTATGCCGCCAGGCCGCAGGGTGGGGACACGCGGTCGCGGCGGATCGAGGCGCATCGGGAGACGGTGCTGGCGCTCCACGAAGCACGGCGCGACATCGCGCTGGACGAGTTGCGTCGCGAATTGGGCAAGGCGGGCGTGACGGTGGCGATCTCGACGCTGCACCGTTTCTTCGCCCGACACGGCATCACGCGCAAAAAAAGACCGGGCACGCGGTCGAGCAGGACCGCGCCGACGTCCTGAGTGCGCGCGAGGACTTGTTCGATGGCCAGCTCGACCTCGACCCTACGCGGCTGGTGTTCATCGACGAGACCTGGACGGCGACCAACATGACGCGCAGCCACGGCCGCTGCCGGCGGGGCGAGCGGCTGCGGATGGGCTACCCACACGGCCATCGCAAGACGACCACGCTGGTTGCAGGCCTGCGCATGACCGGCATGGTCGCGCCGATGGTGCTCGACGGCCCGATCAAAGGCGACTGGTTCGAGGCCTACGTCCGACAGGTCCTCGTGCCCGACCTCCGACGCGGCGACGTGGTGATCATGGACAACCTGTCCAGCCACAAGCGTGCCAGCGTCCGCGAGGCTATCGAGGCCGTCGGCGCCCGCCTCATGTTCCTCCCGCCCTACAGCCCCGACTTCAACCCGATCGAGAAGGCGTTTGCCCGCCTCAAGGCTATGCTGCGCAGGGCCGGCGAGCGCACCGTGTCCGGGCTGTGGTCCCTTATCGGCAGATTGGTTGACCTGTTCCAACCACAGGAATGCGCCAACTACTTCAGCTCCTGCGGCTATGACCCGGACTGATAGGAATCCGCTCTAATGCGAGAGAATTCGCCGATTACGGCATGGCGTTGCGATGAAGCTTTCGGGACGATGACAGGGCGGGCTCGTGGGGAAACACTATAGCGCGGCGAACTGCACCTTCAGATCATCGAGGGTCGCGCCGATGTGGCGCGCTAGCAGGGCGTCAAGCTGTGCACCATTGCGGTCGAGGAAGGCGGCGAGCAGCGCGCTATGTTCCTCGTGCGCACGCGATCCGCGGCCTGAGGGTTGCAGGTGCGCAACGACGTAACGCTCCGCTAGAACAGACAGCCGTTCGACGAGCTGGGTCGTCAGAAGTCGGCCGCCCGGGCGGACCAATGCAACGTGAAAGTCGCGGTTGCGGACGGCGACTTCGGCAAGGTTCGTCGCCGCCGCGCGATCAAGCCGTTCAAAGGCGGCGACCGCCATCGCCCGGGCGTCGTCGTCGGCCTGCGTCGCGGCATAAGCCGCCGCAGCCGGCTCGATCGCCAAGCGCAGCGCATAAATTTCTTCGGCCTGGATCGCGGACATAGGCTGCACGAAAAAGCCGCGGTTGGCGTGGCTGGTCAGCAGTCCTTCCTGTTCCAGCCGCGCCAGCGCCTCACGCACCGGGATCTTGCTTACCCCGAGTTCGGCAGCGAGCGCATCCTGCCGGATCGGCGCCTGAGAACCAAGCTGTCCGCTGACGATCTGTTCGCGCACGATGTCGAAGACCCGCTCCGACAGAGTTCTGACGACAATGCTCACCTGCGCCCCCTTGTCGACCGCGTGGTCATGTGACTTGGAAGCCATGCCAGAAATGATCGGTTTGATCGATCCATATCGTGTTGAAGCCGGTAGTTATCGCCGATCCCTCGATCGATGGTATGATCGCATCCACGCCGCCCACCCGGGTTGCGCGTTCCACGCGACCGGTGAAGCGGCTGCCGATATAGCTTTCGTGCACGAACCGGTCGCCAATGCTCAGCCGGCCCAGCGCGACCAGATGGGCAAGCCGGGCGGATGTGCCCGTGCCGCAGGGCGAGCGGTCGATCGCCTTGTCGCCGTAGAAGACGGCATTGCGCCCGTGCGCGTCGGCGGCACGCGGCGCGTCGGCCCACAGCACATGGCTGACGCCGCGGATTGTCTCATCGAGCGGATGCACGGGCTGGACGGCGGCGCGTACCTGCTCGCGCACCGATCGGCTGAACCGGATCAGTGCATCCACCCCAAGAGCGTCCAAACCGACATATCCACCCTGCGGCTCGACGATCGCATAGTAGTTGCCGCCATAGGACACATCGACGGAGAGCGGCCCCAGTCCGGGTACGTCGATGCGAATCCCAGTTGCCGCCACATAGGACGGCACGTTGACGATGCGGACTGCGGCGACGCGGCCATCCTGCATCTCGTATCCGATTTGAAGAAGGCCGGCGGGCACCTCCACTGTCAGGCTGCCGGGCGTAACCGGCTGGATGAGGCCATGTTCCAGCGCGAACGTCACCATGCCGATGGTGCCGTGGCCGCACATCGGCAAGCAGCCGGACGTTTCGATGAACAGCAGGCCGACATCGGCCTCCGCAACCGTCGGCGGGTAGAGGAAGCCGCCGGACATCATGTCATGACCCCGTGGCTCCAGGCAGAGGCCGGTGCGGATCCAGTCGAACCGCTTGAGGAAATCCTGGCGACGCTCTGACATGGACGCGCCTTTCAGCAGCGGCGCCCCTCCTGCGATGAGGCGGACGGGGTTACCGGCGGTATGCCCATCGATGCAGAAGAAAGTGTGTCGCACGCTCAGACCTTTCAGGCTGCGCGGACGACATCAAGCGCCGGACGGGTGGCAGCAGCATGCTCGACCATCGCAATCACCTCCGCGCGCCGTTCCCCGTCCAGCACGTATCGGGGCGGAAGCACGCGCTCCGATCCGCGACCCATCACCTGCTCGGCCAACTTGATCGTCTGGACCAAGTCATGTTCGGCGTCGAGATGGAGCAGCGGCATGAACCAGCGATAGATCGCCATCGCTCGTGCATGGTCACCCCGCTGGAACGCTGCAACCAGCTCGACCGATTCCCGAGGAAAGGCGTTGGTGAGGCCGGATACCCAACCCTGGGCACCAAGGTACATCCCCTCAAGCGCCACGTCATCAAGCCCGGCGAACAGCGCGTATCGGTCACCGAATACATTGCGAATATCGGTGAAGCGCCGCGTGTCCGGCGCGGACTCCTTCAGCGCGACGATGGTGTCGACGTCGGTCAGCGCGCCCAGCACGGTGTCGTCGATCATCGCGCGATAGGCGGGGGGGTTGTTGTACAGCATGATCGGCAAGCCCGTATGTTGGGCTACACCGCGGAAGTGCTTCACGAGCTCGTGCGCTTTGGGAACGTAGACCATCGGCGGGAGCAGCATGAGCCCGTCCGCACCCGCTGTCTCTGCAGCCCGGGCATGGTGCGCGGCCCGGCGCGTATCATATTCCGATACGCCGGTGATCACGGGCACGCGGCCATTCACCGCCTCCACGATCGCGGAAAGGATCATAATCTTTTCATCGGCATCCAGGGAATTGTTTTCGCCGACTGTTCCCAATGCGATCACGCCGTTGATACCATCACGGATCAACTGGTCCACGACGCGTTGCGTCCCAGGAAGATCGATCGACTGGTCCTCGGCTATTTGTGTCGTGACAGCCGGGAAAACGCCGCACCAGTTTACCGTCATCTCGAATAGTCCCCACCGAATTTCCGATATCGTATACATTACGAGGATCGTCGAGGCAATCGAGTTGCTGACCCATGGCTTCAACGAAAGGTGGAGCGGCTATCAGCACACCTCTGCCGTGCTCACAGGTGGGGGCCCCGAAGGAACGCGTGCGGGATGGCGCCAATAGGCGTCGCCGCGCAGGCGGTGCCTTTTGCCATAGACTTGCTCCAGCGCGTGGGCGAGGGCAGGATCGTATGCGATCAAATCCTTGGCAGACAGGATCCGGTGCCCGTTGATCACCACCAGCTTGTTGGACTCAAACCAAAACTGCGTGCCTTCAGCCCAATATTCCTGGACGGATGTGTCGCCATATTCCCCACGCCAAAGACCCTTCCGGTGAGCATCCTGATAGGCACGAACGACCTCCTGGAAAAGCACGGGGTCAGCGGTTTCCACACCGCGCAGGATCGCGTGTGAGAATTCGTGAACGAGGATATTCTCGCCGTAATAGCGGGTCTGCGGGGTGGCCAGCAAGTTTTCCGCTGCACCGCTCGTCAACAAGCCGCCCATGCCGCGGGCCCGGCTGTTCCAATAGTCACGGTCGCTAAGGCGACCGATGCGTTCGTCATAATGCTTGCGCTCGCATACGGTGAGCCGCGGATCATCCCGGGTCGGCTTCTTCCAATGGCTTTGTTCCGGCAAATCTACCGTGCCTTCGTTTGGCGCCATGACGACGACGCGCTGCCCCTTTGTGACAAGTTCCCTCCGCAGATCCGGGCGCTTCTTGAGCATTCCATCCACGATCCGCCAGGCGCGGGTCAGCGCTTCGTCCGGAACGATGGCCGATCCGCTGATCGGGATGCCTTCCGCATCCAGCGATTTGGCATAAAAGGGTGCAAGCCCCGGCGGCGGAGCACCGATTGGTGGCGGTGGTGGCGCGCAACCGGCCGTTCCAAGCAGCATAGCAAAAACCAGGGATGGGAACGTGCGGCTCATGGAAAGGGGTTCTCCAGTGAGGATTGTGGCGGCGTGAACCATCGTGCGCCGTCGGTAATGACGTGAAAATGATCCTCGAGCCGCACGCCGAAGCGATCGGGCACGACGATCATGGGTTCACTCGAGAAGCACATCCCCAGTGCGAGCGGGGTGGCATCACCGCGGACCAGATAGGGTGGTTCGTGGATGGACAGGCCGATACCATGGCCGGTGCGATGCGGCAGGCCGGGCAGAGAATAACCGGGCCCCAGTCCCGCACGCACCAGCACGTCGCGCGCGGCAGCGTCGATCGCGGCGCAGGGCACGCCTGGTCGTACTGCCGCGAATGCCGCCGCTTGTGCCGCCTGCTCGACCTCCCAGATCGTGTGCACCGCCTCGTCCACCTTGCCGAAGGCATAGGTACGGGTAATGTCGGAATGATAGCCATCGACGACACAGCCGGTGTCGACCAGCACCAGCTCATCTGCGGCCAATTGCTGATCACCGGGCAGACCGTGCGGGAAGGCGGTGGCGCGTCCGAACTGGACCGCGCAAAAGGTAGATCCGGGAGCGCCGAGCGCGCGATGCGCATCGTCGATGAACCGGCGCACCGTGCTGGCGCGGATGCCGGGCGTGAGGATGCGCGCGGCGCGTCGCTGAACCTCCAGCGTCATGGCCTTGGCTTGCGTCATCAGTGCAAGCTCTGCCGCGGACTTGCGTGCGCGCAGGCCATCGATCAACGGCGCCGCATTCACCGTGCGACGCTGATTGGCGATTGTAGATCCCCAAGCGAAGGGCAACAGCGGATCGACTGCGAGGACCGCAGCAGGCGGCAGTGCGCCGATCACCAGCGCGAGTGGATCATCGTCTTCCTCCCAGCTCACCACATCCATCGGCAGCTGCAGACTGGCGACAAGCGAGCCGAGCTCGAAATGCGGGCAGACGATCAGCGGCGAACCGTTGCAGGGCAGCAGCAAGGCGACCAGCCGCTCGGTGGGCGACCACGGAATGCCCGTGAAGTACCGCAGGCTGGGTCCGGCGTGGACCAGCAGTGCATCGGCGCCGATCGCGTCCAACCGGTCACGCGCCGCTGCGATGCGCGCGGCGCGTTCCGCCGCGGCGATAGGGGCCGCCGGTGTTTCCCAGGGATGCATGGTGGCCAGTTCGTGCTCAGCTTGCGAACCGCCGATCATCGCCTCATGCTCCGGTCGAACCGTGCGAGGTCGAAAGGGGTAAGATCAAAGGACGGCGGTGCTGCCGCACGCTTCTGGCTCATCAGGGTCGTCATCCGTTCAGCCGTGACCGCTGCCAGCGTCAGTCCGAGATGCTGGTGGCCGAAGGCGTAGAAGAGGTTCTTCGCGCGTTGCGAACTGCCGAGTGCCGGTAAATAATCGGGCAGCGTCGGGCGGGCACCCATCCAGCGGGTGAACGGAGGCGTCATCGGCAGCCGAAGCGCGCGCACATGCTCCTCCAGCCGCGCCCACTTGCGCGGATCGGGCGGCGCATCGGCCGCGGCGAGCTCGACGAAACTCGATGCCTGTACGCAATCGGCGAAGCGCGTGACGATCATCGAGCGATCTTCGAACACGACTGGCGGCGCGTCTCTCGGCCAATCGTCGGCGGCAGCGCGGATGTGATAGCCGCGTTCGGCGATCAGCGGCACGCGGTGCCCGAGCGGGCGGAGCAGCGTGCTGCTGTCGATGCCGGCGGTGATGAGGATATCATCTGCATCGTGGCCATCGACGGCGGCGAGTGCTCCTCGTGTGGCCAAGACCGCCCGCTCGGTGAGGATGATCCCGCCGAGCGCGACCAGACGGCGGCGCAGCGCGCATGCAAGCGCGTCGAGATCGTCGATATGGCCGCTGCCGGTGAAGCGGGCGGACCGGGTGGCGAACACGTCTTCACCAGTCAGCGTCTCCAACAGCATACGATCCTGCATCGTCGGTTTGACGAAACAGGCGGTGCCGGTATCCGCCCGCGTCCAGGCGGTGTGGCCGCGATCGGCCGAGGCTGCGGTGTCCCAGTGGATCACGTGCCCGTCCTGCCGGACCAGATTCTCTGTGTCGAGAAGCGCAGCCAGCCGCTGCCATGCCGGCATCGCCTCGGCGAGCAGATCCCGCAATGCGGCTTGGCCGGCCCGAAAACGTGCCGGGCGCGCCGCTGCGACGAACCGCAGCGCAAAAGGCAGCCAGGTGCCGAGCTGACGCAGCGGCAGGTCGAGAGGCCCGCCCAGCAGCCTGTGGCGGCGTGGCAGCGCGCGCAGATTGGCCAGCGACGCAAGCGGTGCGACCTGTTCCACCGCGATGTGCCCGGCGTTGTTCCATGATGGCGCCGATGATCCGCCGTCCGCCTCCATCAGCGTGACCTGCCGCCCGGCCTGGGCAAGCCGCACCGCACAGGACAGGCCGATTACGCCTCCGCCAATGACGATCGTCCTCACTGGCCGTCCCGCATCCTGCATGTCCCCCCGCGTCACCCTCCCACTCACGCCGTATCGATACTCGCGACGGCACTCCCGTCCGATCGCATCCCGGCATCATTCCTCGTCTGGATAAGGTCCTCTGCCGCCCTCGGCGATCAGCCGATCGGAACGTCGTAGGATCTCCGACACCGGCACCGATCCCAGTTCCAGCATTGCATCGTGGAACGCGCGGATGTTGAAGCGCGCGCGCAATGCCCGCTCCGCTCGCGTCCGTGCGGACTGGAAGGCGAGTTCGCCGGTGTAATAGCTTAGCGCCTGCCCTGGCCAAGCGATGTAACGGTCGACCTCCGTTTCGATCTCATGGTCGGGCAGCGCAGTGTTGCCGCGCAAATAGGCTTGTGCGCGCGCTCGGCTCCAGCCCAGTGTGTGGATACCGGTGTCCACCACCAGCCGCGATGCCCGCCATGCCTGATAGGAGAGCATGCCGAACAGCTCGTACGGCGTACCGTACATCCCCATCTCTTCCCCCAGCGCTTCGCAATAAAGCGCCCATCCTTCGCCGTAGACGGACAGGTATGTGTTGCGGCGGAACGGCGGTAACTCGTTGTTCTCGGCAGCAAGCGGCATCTGGAAGGCATGGCCCGGAGCGGTTTCGTGCAACGTCAGCGCGGCCAGCGAATAAAGCGGGCGGGAGGGGAGGGCTTGGGTGTTTACTAGGTAGATTCCGGGACCGCCTCGGCCGGCGGTGTAGAATGGGGCGAGTTCGGGCGGTACCGGCCGGATCGCGAAGCGCGCGCGGGGCAGGTGGCCGAACCAGGTCGCCGCCTTGCCATCGAAGGTCTTGGCGATCCATGCGGCGCGATCGAGCAGGTCCTGCGGCGTCCGGGCGTAGAAGCGCGGATCGGTGCGCAGGAACGCGAGGAAGGCGGGCAGATCGCCGGCAAAGCCGGTGTCGCGCATCACCGCCTCCATCCGGCCGCGGATCCGGGCCACCTCCGCCAGCCCGATGGCGTGGATCTGTTCGGCCGTCCTGTCCTCGGTCGTGAACGCCCGGATCTTGGACCGGTAATAGGCCCGCCCATCGGGCAGGTCGGCGGCGGCGATCGTCCGGCGCGCACCGGGGATATAGGTATCGCGCAGGAAGGCGAGCAGCCGCCGGTGCGCCGGCACGACGCCATCGCGGATCAGCGCGCGGGCCTGCTGCCGCAACGCATCGCACACCGCCGGGGGCATCGCTGCAGGAAAGCGCTTGAACGGAGCGTAGAATGGCGAGGCATCGCCGTCGCCCGCCGCCACCACCTGTGCGACGCCGATGTCGCGGCCGGCGAGCGTCACCTGCGCCGGCGTGAAGCCGCGGGCCAGCCCGGCGCGCATGTTGGCGATGTTCTGATCGAAGTAGCGCGGCAGGTCGCGCAGCATGGCGAGGTAAGAGCGATAATCGCCTTCGCGGACGAAACGGCCGCGCGCCAGCTCCGCCACGTCGCCCCAGAAGCTGGTGTCGGACGTCAGCGGCATCTCATAGTCGCGGAAGCGCTGTTCATCGAGCAGGGCGGCGATCTGGGCGCGATAGACGGCATAGTTCACCTGGCTCGCGCGCGAGAGGTCGGCGGGACGGATCGCGTCGAGCGCGGCGAGCGTCCGCGCCCAGCGCGCCCGCTTGGCCGCCTGCATGGCGGCACCGACGTCGGGCAGGCCCGCCTCCGGCCGCTTGCTATCCTCCTCCGGCGCCTGCACGCGCTGCCGCCAGGCATATTCGGCGGTGTAGAGCGCGGTCAGGCGCGCATCGGCCCGCGCGCTCGCCGATCGCGCGGAAGGGAGGGCACGCGCAGGCGCGGACCCGGCGACCACGGCGGTCAGGCAGACGAGGATGCGGAACGTGGACATGCCTCAGCCGCCGATGCGCAGGATATCGGCGTGGAGCGCCGCCGGGATCACCACGCCGTCGCGCAGGCTGCGCGCCCGCGCGGCATGGCGCCGTGCGGAAGGCAACCGCGCGCCCTGCCGCGCGATGCCGTCGAACACCGCCTCGGCCCGGCGCAGATGCACCGCCGCCGCCGCGCCCAGGAAACCCGCCGGATCGATCGCGACGATCAACTCGCCACCGAGCGGCGAGCCACCGCGGCCGCCATCGCGCGCCAGCGATTCCGCGCTGGTGAGATCGCCGATCAGCGGGCCGGCGAGCAGTTCCACCATGGTCGCCAAGGCTGACCCCTTGTGGCCACCGAAGGTCCGCATCGCACCGTCGAGTATCGCCGCAGCATCCGTGGTCGCGCACCCGCTCGCGTCATAGCCCCAATCGTCGGGCACCGGCGTGCCCGCGCGGCGGTGCAACTCGATCTCGCCGCGGGCAACGGCGCTGGTCGCGAAGTCGAAGACGAAGGGGGGACCGTCCGGACGCGGCCAGCCGAAGGCGATCGGATTGGTGCCGAACACCGGTCGCGTGCCACCTGCGGGGGCGACCCATGCATGGCTGGGCGTCATCGCCAGCGCGACGAGGCCGTGCGCCGCCACCGCCTCCACCTCCGGCCACAGCGCCGCGAAATGGACGACATCGGTCAGCGCCAGCGCGGCGATGCCGTGGGCGCGCGCCTTGTCGACAAGATGCGGTAGCCCGCGGGCGAAGGCGAGTTGTGCAAAGCCGCCGCCGCCATCCACCCGCACCAGTGCGGGCGCGGGATCGCTCACCACCGGTCGGGCATCCACCGCCACCGTGCCGGCACGGATGCTGGCGGCGGCGACCAGCAGGCGATAGATGCCGTGGCTGGCACATCCGTCGCGCTCGCCGGCGACCATCGTGTCGGCGACCGCATCGGCATGCGCCGGCGCCAGTCCGACCAGCCGCAGCGTGGTGAAGGCGAGCGCGCGAACCTCGTCCAGTGTCAGGCGTACGCCCGGCGCGTCGTTCACGCGACGGAACCGGGCTTGGCGGCATACATCCGCACGCCGAAGACCGGGCCGGCGGTGTTGTTGTTATGGGGCAGGAAGCGGACGCGGACGCTCGATTTGCCGCGCGTCAGAGCCTCCGGCAGCGGATAGTCGACGGAGAAGAACTGCCCCGGCTTGTTCTGGTCGAGGTGCTGCGTGCCGACCTTCACGTTGTCGACCAGAATGTCGAAATCGCGGGCGCGCTCGCCACCCCAATAGGTCGCCTGCAGGATCATCTGGCCAGGCTTCACCGCCATGTCGAACTGCATGTAGCCGCCCGAGCGCGCCTCGCGCCCCTGGCGCCCGCGATAGGATACCGGCCAGGACGTCTCGCTGGTCAGATGGTGGTCGCGCTCCGGCTGCATTTCGCCCAGGTGCATGACGTCCACCGATCGCGCGGCGATGTCGCGCATCTGCTCCTGTTCGGCATTGTAGGCCGCCTCCTGCGCCGCCCAGTCGGCATCGCTGAAATGTTTGAAATAGACGGCGCTGCGCCGCCGATACTGGCGATAGAAGGGCACGAAATCGAGGTTCTGCGGCCGCACCACGCCGTTGGTGGCATAGGTGGCGGTGGCGGCATCGCGGGGGCTGAATCCGGCGAGCACCGTCGCGCCGACCAGCGCCGGGTCGGCACGATCCCATCGCTGATCCGCGCCGCCCAGATCGGCGGCCATCACCAGCGGCCCGCGCAGCACGGAGATCGTCTCCTTGTCGCCCGGCGCGCCTTCCACGCGAAGGTCGAGCGGCAGGCTGATGGCGACGCGATCGCCCTTACGCCATGTGCGGTCGACGATCGCATAGCCATTGGCGACCTGCGGCGTCACGGTTGCATCGTTGACGGTGACGGTCGCCCGGCCCGCGGCCCATCCCGGCACGCGCAACGCGACCGGGAACCGCCCGCCGCGCACCGCATCGAACGTGAGGGTGGACGTGGGCGTATAAGGATAGCCGGTGTCCAGGCGCAGCGCAGCGCGGCGCGCATCCCAGCGGGCATCGGCGGGGATGTAGAGGTTGACGAACAGCGTGCCGTCATCGCCCTGTGCGAAGATCGCCTCGCCATGCTTGGCATGCGCCTCCATTCCCGTGCCGACGCAGCACCAGAAGGCATCGTCGTTGACCGTAGAGAAATTGCGCAGCGTGCCGCTGAGCAGGGGCGTCATGTAGGTGAAGCCGCCGGTCGCCGGATCCTGCGCCGCCATGGTGTGGTTGAGCAAGGCGCGTTCGTAATAGTCGAACAGGGCGCCGTCGGGCTGCCAGGACCACAGATGCCGGGTCAGCTTCAGCATGTTGTAGGTGTTGCAATGTTCGCACGTCTGTTCGCTGATATGGGCGGCGATCGTGTCGGGTGCGGAGAAATATTCGCGATCGGCATTGCCGCCGATGACGTAGCTGTGATCGCGGGTGACGGCATCCCAGAAGAAGCGGGCCGCGGTCGCCTTGGGCGCATCGCCGCCGCGCTTGACCTCGTTGATCCGGGCGAGGCCGATCAGCTTTGGCACCTGCGTATTGGCGTGGAAATTGGCGAGCTTGTCCTGCTGCCGCTCCAGCGGGTCGAGCACGCGATTGTCGTAGATGAGGTCCGCCATGCGCAGCCAGCGGGCGTTGCCGGTCCGCGCGTACATGTCGGCATAACTATCGTTGAGGCCACCATATTCGCAGTGCAGCACTGTCTGCACCTGTTCCGGCGTCAGCGCGGCGAACATGCGTTCGAAATAGCTGCCGAGGCCCTCGACGACCTTCAGCGCCTTGGGATTGCGCCATGCGGCGTGCACGTCGAGCAGGCCGGCGAAGGTCTTGTGGATGTTGTAGAGCGGCGACCAGGAGCCGTTGAGGTCGAAGCCGCCCGACTTGATCTCGCCCTTCATGATCTCGGGGAAGATCGGCTCGCCATCCACGATCTTGCCATCGGGCAGCTTGCGCCCGAGCGCGCCGACATAGCCGGTGCCGCGCTTTGCCTGCACCTCGGCAAGCTCGTCGACGATATAGTCGGCGCGGCGGCGCATCTCGGGATCGCCGGTCTGTTCGTACATCAGCGCGAGCGCGCTGAGATAATGGCCCAGGCAATGGCCGGCGATCGTATCGCTCTCCCACCCGCCATAGATCGGCGCCTTCGGCTCCAGGCCGGCATATTTGCGGAAATTGTGCAGGAAGCGATCGGGGCTGAGCCGGTAGAGATAGGCGCGGTTGCGCTCCACCGCCGTCGCGAATTCCGAGGGGCGCAGGCGCACGGCGGCGAGCGGCAGCGCCGTGGCACGGATCGATTTGCCGGCCCCGGCGGCCGGTGCCGCCCTGGCGATCGTGGCCGATACGACGGCAGAGGCGCACACCCCCGCCAGCAAGTCCCTACGCGCAAGCAACACGACGCTCTCCTGATATGCGATATATTCGTAGATTCCGGGTGAATAGCGCTAATGTCTCCATCCACCGGTGAATCGTCTACCTCCTATTTATACGTATCATTACGAGGTGGAGTCGTTTAACCGATTGCTTTTAATATCATGATCCATTTGCGAACGTAGGCGCAGCGCTGGCCGAATGATCGTGCTGCCGTGCTTCGACACCGATCAGGCAAGCGTACGGGACACGGCGCCTGCATCGGACGACCATCTTCATGAAGGGCCTAGCGGGTCGCGATGGTGACCTCCGTCGGCTGTGATGACAGCGGGATGGTGTAGCCGCCGCGTTCGCGCTTGCCCCGCGACACCGCCAGCGTTTGCGCATCGCCACCCGTCCGCTCGGCGAACAGGCGGGCGTCCGGTGTCGTAGCGGTCGCCGGATCGAGCCGCAGCGTGATGCGGCCGCTCGCCGGGGCGTAGCTGGCCGAGGCGATCTTGCCCGCCTCCAGCGTGATCCACACGCGGGCCGGGGCGATGAACAGGCGCGAGCGCGCACCGTCCCTGGGCGCGATCGATACGGTGGCGCCGCGCGCCACCGCTTCGCCGCCGAAGCCGACCCAGCCGAACGTCGGATGGTTCACCAGATAGGTGCCTGCGCCCATCGCATGGCCGTAGAAGCCCATGCCGTAATCGCCCGAATACGGATCCCAGGCCATCACGTCCGGCCAGCTGTGGAACGCCGCGGACGAGAAGCCCTTCCGATCGATATTGGTGATGCCGCCCATCATGCCCCCATAGCCGACGCGCAGCAGGTGGAGATCGGACGGATCGGCACGGAACGCATCGAGCAGGGGCACGGCGTTGAGCGTCGAGCCATAATGATGGATCTGCCGTTCGATGCGGGGGTATTTGCCGCCGTAGAGGAAATCCCAATAGCGCCGGGCGTTGCCGTTATATCCCCAGCTGGGCATCGTCGGATCATAGCCCAGGATCACCTCGCGCGTGATGTCCGCCTGCGGCTGGTAGCCGAAATAGCGCATCCAGGCGTACACCTCGGCCTGGCCGGTCGAATCCCACGCCATTTCCGACCCGAAGGGATATTTCAGCGTCCGCCAATGGTCGGCGCGGCGCTTCATCAGCCGCTCCATCTCGGCGGCCTGCTGCGTCATCCCCTCGCGTTGCAGGTCCTTCAGGATATCGACGTAGACGTCGCCCTCCATCAGGCCGAATTCGGTATATTGCGGCGCATCGCGCATCATCGCGACCGCGGTCTGGTAGGCGTGATCCAGATACCAGCGCCAGTCGTGATGGGTGACGAGCCCCGGATGATTGCGCGCGGTGCGATAGAGCACCCAATGCCCGATCGCGACATGGGGATAATTATAGGCGCGGCCGAGATCCGCCGCCTGTTTCTCGTTCCACGACGTCCAGGTTTTCCACTTGTCGGCCGGAAAAGCATCGTAAGCGCCCGGGAACTTGGCCGGCGCATAATAGAACAGGCTCTTCTTGACGCCGCCGGCGTGGGGACCATCCTTCACCTGAAGATTGCCGACGACGCTGCCGTCGATCACCCGTTCCAGCTTCGCGACCTCCGCCGGCGTGGGATTGTCGAGCTGTTTCATCGCTGCCGCGACCCAGCTGCCCGCGCCGCCTTCGTCGCTCATCCCCGCGATCCATACGCGCGGTTCGACGTCGACGATCTTCTTCGCCTCGTTGTCGTAGGTGAGGATCGCCGGCGTGCGGCCGAACGGATCGCCCTTGCCCTCGAACCATTGCGCCGTGGTGGAAAACCGGCCGAGATCGGCCATCGTCTGTTCGAGCGGCTTGGTGATGAAATAGCTGACGGTCTGTCGATCGCCATTGGCATAGCGCAGGGTGAGGCGCGCCTGGCCGAAGCCATGCGAGCGGATCGACAGCTTCGTCCAGCCCTTGACCGTGCCGGCGCGCGTCGCGGTGAGCGCCGATGCGGGGGAACTCTCGATCCCGGTGATCGCGCTCGGCGCCTTGACGAACAGCGAGGCGACCTGATCGGTGGGCACGACATAGCCCGGAAGCCCGACCGCGACCGGGCGCCCGTCGGCGATCAGTGTCGATTCGATCGCACGGATGCTCGGCGCCTCGAACAGGCGGACGCCGACCTCCATCGTCTGGCCGGGGGCGAGGGTACGGCTGGTGGGCACGTTCCACTGTTCCCCCGCCTTGCTCCATTCGCGGTCCGCGAACCCGGCCGAATGGACGGTCCAGTCGTAGAACCCCTCGGAGGTCTGGCCGCGCGGACTCTTGTCGGTAAAGATCGCGCCGGGCGCCGCCTCGCCCGGATTCTTGAGCGGGACATAGGCTTCGAGCGGGCTCTTGCCCGCGGGGACGACCAGCAGGGCAGAGCGCGTGCCGCTGAGCCGCGTCACCTGCAGATAGCCGGCATCGCGGCCGATATAGGGATCGATGAAGCTGGCCTGGGCGTGCGCCTGGTCGAGGTTGCGGCCCGAAATGATGTTGTCGAACACCATCGGCATGCCGAGCGCGCCGATCTCCACCGGCACCGAAGAGGTGTTGGTGAGGGCGAAGCGCAGGCCGAGTGCGCCGCGATCGTCCACCCAGCGCCGCACCACCTTCAGCGGTATGCCCTTGCCCATGCTGGCGGTGATGTCCGCCGCGGCAAGCGTCCGCCCGCCGCCGGCCAGCGGCACGATCGGCGCGCGGATGTGCTGCGAGGCGAAGTCCTGCCAGGCACCGGGAGCGGTACCGGGGGCGGCAGCGGCGGTGCGGAGCCGCAGGTGGAGATCGCCGATGTGGTTGTAGCCGTCGCCGCTCCGCTCGACTTCGCGCCATGTCGGAACGAAGCTGAACTGCGGTTCGCCGGCGGGCGACAGCTTGGCCAGCGTCTGGGTGTCGCGGCGCAGGGCCGCGCGCAGCTTGCCCGCGGTGACGTCGATCGTCGGGATCGTCGCCAGATCCGGTGCGGTGGAGGGTGGCTTGGCGCGCGTCTGCGCATCCGGCGCGAGCGGCAGGGCGGCCAGCGCCGCCGCCGAGGCCAGCATGACGAGGCGGGGGCGCGACGCCGCGGTACGCCGCAGCCTGTCGGGGCGAGCGGCGGTGGTCGGCGGGGCGGGGCGGTGCCGGGCCGGCGGCGCGAAGCGGGAGAAGATCATGGTTTGACGATCATATAATATACGATATGTGTCAAGGCGGCCGGGCCGGGGGGTAACCGGCCATCGCAATGTCGTCTTCGGCGCGGTGCTCGGCACGGGGCGGCTCCCTGACCGGGCCGCGCCGAAGACGGTAGCGATGCCGTTCAGGGGGAGGGAACCGTCATTCATAGCCGCGCGCGCATCGATGGCATGGAGGTGCGGCACGACCGGCGCCGGGCCTTGCTGTTCCTGGCGTTCACCGAGGCGTGGGAGCGGTTTTCCTATTACGGGATGAGCGCGGTGCTGGTGCTCTACATGAACCAGGCGCTGTTCCAGCCCGGTCGGATCGGCGATGTCGCGGGGCTAGGCGTCGTCCGCGGCTGGCTGGAGGCGCTGTACGGCCCGCTGTCGCCGCTGGCGCTCGCCTCGCAGGTCTATGGGCTGTACGCCGGCCTGATCTATTTCACCCCCGTGTTGGGCGGGCTGGTCGCGGATCGCTGGACCGGGCGGCGCCCCGCGGTGCTGGCGGGCGCGACGCTGATGAGCGGCGGCCACATCGCCATGGCGTTCGACGGCACGTTCCTGCTGGCGCTGCTGCTGCTGATCGTCGGCTGCGGCCTGTTGAAAGGCAATATCTCGACGCAGGTCGGCGCCCTGTACCCGCGCGACGACGCGGCGGGGCGGACGCAGGGGTTCGCGATCTTTTCCATGGCGATCAACGCGGGCGCGGTGCTGGGGCCGCTGCTGATCGCGTGGCTGGCCGATCGCTTCGGCTGGCATTGGGGCTTTGCCACCGCGGGCGCGATGATGCTGTGCGGCCTTGCCACCTATCTCGCCGGCTATCGTCACCTGCCGCCCGATCCGCCACGCGCGGTGCGGCTGGGGCCGGTGACGGCGGGTGACTGGCGCACCGTCGGCGTGCTGGTCGCCGTGATCGCGATCACCGTGTTCCAGTCGGTCGCCTATCTGCAGAACGGCAACATCGGCCTCGTCTGGATCGCCGGCCACGTCGACCTCGACCTTGGCGGGTTTCGCGTACCGGTGGGCTGGTTCAGCGCGTGCGACCCGATCGCCAGCATCGCGTTCGTGCCGGTGCTCGCGCTCTGGTGGCGGTGGCGCAAGGGCAGCGAGATGGGGCGGATCGCCACCGGCGCGGCGCTCACCGCGGCCGCGAACCTGGTGCTGCTGGCCGCCGGCAGCGCGCGCGGCGGCGTGTCGATCGGCTGGCCGATCGCCTATGAGGTGCTGCTCGGCATCGCGTTCCTGCATTACTGGCCGACGCTGCTGGCGCTGGTGTCGCGGGGAGCGCCGCCGCGGATCGCGGCGACGATGATCGGCTGCGTGTTCCTCAGCCTGTTCGTCGCCGGGCTGCTGATCGGGGCGCTCGGCAGTGCCTATGAACGCTGGGGGGCGCCGACCTTCTGGGCGGTGAACGCCGGGATCGCCGCGGCCGGTTGGCTGCTGGCGGTCGCCGCGGCGCGGCCGATCACGCGGCTGCTGGCCGCGGCGGAGCCGGCGGGGTGAGGGCGGCATCTGGTGCTGGGCATCGCGGCTACAGCGTCGAGCTTTGACCCTGATCCGTTTGGCCCAAGCCCTTCGACGGGCTCAGGGCAACGGAGAACAGGGTGAATCGCGTTGACCACTCGATGCGCTACACGCCGAGGCGTTTGGCGGCGCGGTGGGTCAGGAAGGCGAGGCCGGCGGTCGCGACGCCGATGAACGCCAGCTTGTGGCGATCGGTGAAGAACTGGATGCTGTGGCGGCGCGACGTGTCGTCGAAGCGGCCGTGGGCGCCGTAATCGCCGGGGACCGGATCGAACAGGTTGGAAGGCGCGTCGGCAGGCCTGGGATCGTCGGTCAACTGCCCGGAATAGCCCGCCTTCGCCAGATAGCGGTCGGCGAGGCCCGGGGCGATGCGGGTCGCGAGGATCGCCTTGATGCTAGAGAAGCCGAGCCACAGTTCGCGGCGCTTGTGGGTGGCGGCGAAATAGATCGCGCGGGCGGGCACTTCGGGTTCGTAGATCGGCGCGACCGGCCTTGCCTTGCGCCCCATCTTGTTGAGCGCCCAGTCGAATTGCGGGGTGTTGACCGCAGGCAGATCGACCACGGTCAGGTGGACGTCGATCTTGTCGTGGATGATCTCCGACCGGAGGGAATCGGTGAAGCCGCGGATGGCGGCCTTGGCACCGCAATAGACCGATTGCAGCGGCACCGATCGATAGGCGAGCGCCGAGCCGACGTTGACGATCGTGCCGCGGCGCGTGCGCATCCGCTTGAGCGCGCTCATCATCCCGTGGACCTGACCCAAATAGGTGACCTTGGTGCCGCGCTCCACCTCGTCCGCGGTCAGTTCGGACACCGGCGAGAAGACGGTCGCCATGGCGACATTCACCCACACGTCGATCGGGCCGAGTTCGCGCTCGGTCCGATCGGCCGCCGCCTCGACCGCCGCGGCATCGGCGACGTCGGTCGGGATCGGCAACGCCCGCACGCCGTGGCGACGCAGTTCCGCCGCCGCGCGATCCAGGCGGCCGGGGTCGCGCGACAACAAGGCGACGTCATAGCCTTCGCTGGCGAATTTCTCGGCGGTGGCCCGGCCCACTCCTGCACCGGCTCCGGTGACGACGACGACTTTGCCCATGTTATACTCCTGATGGATTCCGTGATCGAGATTTCGACGGCCTAGGCGGCGCCGCGCTGCACCACCGGACGCGACAGGAACAGGCCGGTGTTGACGACGCCGAGATGGGTCAGCGCCTGCGGCAGGTTGCCGATCAGGCGGCGCGTCGGCACGTGGAATTCCTCGCTGAGCAGGCCGACGTCGTTGGAGAGGCCGATCACCCGGTCGAGCATGGTCGCCGCCTCGTCCCGCCGGCCCTGCATCGCCATGCAGTCGGCGAGCCAGCAGGAGCAGGCGAGGAATGCGCCCTCGTCATGCCCGTCGCCGCGCGCCGCCTTGCGCCGTACCAGGCCACCGTCCATCAGCTCGCGTTCGACGGCGGCGATCGTGCCGGCGATGCGGGGGTCGTCGGCCGGCAGGAAACCGACCAGCGGCAGGAGCAGCAGCGAGGCGTCGAGCGCGTCGCCATCGTAGCGCTGTACGAAATGCCCGCGGCTTGCGGAATATCCGCGCGCGCAGACGGTGTCGTGGATCTGCCCGCGTAAGGCCCGCATCCGGCCGACCAGTTCGTCGCCCGCCGCGGCGCGCAGCGCGTCGCTTTCCACGAAATGGTTGATGCCGACCCAGGCCATCGCCTGCGAATAGGTGTAGCAGCCCGGATCGCCGCGGCTTTCCCAGATGTCCGCCCCGGGCGTGTCCCAAGCGCCTTCCAGATGCTCGATCAGCGCGATCTCCACCGCCATGTCGCGCGGCGTTCGTTCGACGCCGGCGCGCGCGGCGACGTGGAAGCTGTCGATCAGTTCGCCATAGACGTCGAGCTGCGTCTGGCCGGAGGCGGCGTTGCCGACCAGCACCGGGCGGGCGCCTGCGTGACCGGAGAGCCAGCCGGCCTCATATTCGTCGAGCCGGCGACCACCGTCGATGCGGTACATGATGCGCATGTCGGCGGGATCGCCGGCGATGGCGCGCAGGATCCAGTCGCGCCAGCGCACCGCCTCGTCCCGGAAGCCGGCGTTGAGCAGCGCGGTCAGCGTGAAAGTGGCGTCGCGCAGCCAGCAATAGCGATAGTCCCAGTTCATCGCCCCGCCCGGCACCTCGGGCAGCCCCATCGACGCGGCGGCGACCAGCCCGCCGGTGCGCCGGTCGATCAGCGCCTTCAGCGTCAGCAGCGAGCGGCGCAGCGGGGCCGCCCAGCGATCGGGCGCATCGAAGCGGCCGATCCAGTCGGTCCAGGCCTTGTCGGTGGCGCGCAGCAGGCGGGTCGCGCCGGGCTTCTTCGGCGGCGCTTCATGCGACGGTGCGTAGGCGAGGGAGAAGGCGTGGCGTTCGCCGCGCTTCACCTGCAGGGTCGCGCGCGCCTGGCCGTCGGCGATGGCGGCGGGGCAGGGGGCGTGGAGCACCAGTTGGTGCGGCCCGGCATCCGCCAGTATCGCATTGTCGGCGGCGTGCATCCACGGCGCCACGCGGCCGTAATCGAACCGCGGACGCAGCAGCGAGGCGACCTCCACCTCGCCGGCAAGCCCCTCGACGATGCGCACGATGATCGGCTCGCCGTCATGCCAGGGCATGAAGTCGGTGACGCGCACCGTGCCGGTGTCGGTCGCGTGATCGGTTTCCAGGATCAGCGTGTCGCCGCGATAGCGACGCTCCACGGTGTGGACGAACCCGGTCGGCGCGATCCGCCAGCAGCCATCGCCGGCGTCGCCCAGCATCGCCGCGAAGCAGGCGTCGCTGTCGAAGCTGGGGAGGCACAGGAAATCGATCGAGCCGTTGCGGGACACGAAGGCGGCGGTGCGGCCGTCGCCGATCACGGCGTAGTCTGCGATCGGCGAGGTCATGCGTCGGGGTTCCCGGGCGAGGCGCGCCGCGCCACGTTGTCGCCATGCGCCGGATCGCTGCGGATCATGCGGTGATCGGTGTCGTCGTGGTGGAGCGTACCGAAGTCGTCATGCAATGCCCCTGCTTTCCTGTTGTCGGCCCTGTTGTCGGCGACCGTTCCATCGCACGCAGAACGCCTCTTGGGCAAAACGGAAGCAAGGTTCGTAAAAAAAGGAGTCGCAGCGCGAAGGCGTGTGTTCAATCCCGGACTTTGATGCATCATCGGCGCAAGCCTGGAGGGATGCACTACTGAGGGTGCTGGCCAGCACCGCGGCATCAACCAGAAGATCGTCGCCAAATGAAAGAAACGCAACGCCGTCAATGATTTGCAGACCGGACCTAAAGACCCGCATTCGACGGTTCTGAGCATTCGGGACGAGGCGGTCATCATCGCCTTCGTCGTCATACACTGCTGCCGCTGGGCGACTGTATTTACGCGCTACAGGCGACGCCCCCGCATCTGACGCGATCGTCGCTGCACCGTTGCCTCCAGCGCCATGATATCAGCCGGCTACCCGAAGTGACCAGCGACAAGGCGCCGAACCGCGAGTTCAAGACCTGCCCGATCGGTTACTTCCACATCGACATCGCCGAGGTTCAGACCGCCGAGGGCAAGCTACGCCTGTTCGTGGCGATCGACCGGACGAGTAGGTTCGCGTTCGTTGCACTGCACCAGAGGCTGGCACGATGATCGCGGCCCGGTTCCCGCGCAACCTGGTCGCAGCGGTGCCTTACACCATCCACACCGTTCACACCGACGATCCCGTCCTGAGCGACTGCCGCAGGCAGGCAGTCGAAGGGAGGGCATCCAGTCCACCAATCGTGCCTGCGACACGTACGCATTCCATCACATCTTCGAATCGCGTCTGTGACCAGAACGGCATCGAGCACCGCCTGACCAAGGTGCAACATCGCTGGACCAACGGACAGGTCGAGCGGGTGAGGACGATCAAGGAAGCCACCGTCAAGCGCTCCCATCACGACAGCCACGACCAACGCCGGCAGCACCTCGGCGACTTCGTCGCCCCCTACGATTTCGGCCGCAGGCTCACGACCCTCGAAGGGCTCACACCCTGCGACGCCATCTGCAAGACAGGGCACAACGAGCCAGCTCGGTTTACATCAAACCCGCACCATCAAACACCTGGGACCGATCGACATTCAATCCTCCCCCGCCAGGGCAGGGCTATCACAGATGGCCAGGACGGCTGCTGGGCTCGGGTGAAGGCGCATGCTATCCCAGTATCCTTCGTCACCCCGGACGTGTTCCGGGGTCCACCGTGCTGCAAAACTAATAGCGTCTTGGTGTGCGGCACGGTGGATGCCGGACCAAGTCCGGCACGACGGAGGATTAAAGAACACCCCTCCGGATCAGACAGCCCATATGCGATAGCCCTCCCCCTGGCGGGGGGATGAAGGAGGGTCCCTCATCTTGGATGTCGATCAGCCCTAGCGCCTCCGCTGCGCACCCGACGGCATGCCATTTCACGCGCCATCCTGTATGACAAACGTATGCGCTCGTTCGCGCCACATGGAGCCGCATCCTCGCCGCCCGGCATACGTTTGCCGACCGAAACTGGCGCGCTCGGTAAAAATCCAGCTAATCCATGATCTTAGGATTTATAGGATAACATTGCGTTCTTCCCAGATCGTGATATCAACTATCACAGCATGAGACGGATACGGGAGTTGTCCGCGCATGCCCGAGGACGTGAAAAGGAGAGGATGTTTCCATGAAGGTAACCCTGCAAGCCATGCTGATGCTCAGCGCGTCGACGCTCAGCCTGTCGCCGGCTTTCGCTCAGACCGCGGCGGCGGATCAGGCAGCGCCGGTGACACCGGTTACCGATAGCAGCGCCGCGTCGCAGGACGATCAGACGGCTCCCGACATCGTCGTCACCGGCTTCCGCAAATCCTATATCGACGCGTTGCGGATGAAGCGGAACGATCAGGGTATTTCCGACAGCATCTCATCCGATGGCCTCGGCCGCTTCCCCGATCTCAACGTCGGCGAGGCATTGCAGCGGGTACCCGGCGTGCAGATCAACCGCGAGGCAGGGTCGCGCGATGCCACCATCAACCTGCGCGGCCTGCCCGGGACCTATGCCCGCTATACGATCAACGGCCAGTCCTTCGCCGATCCGATCCTCGACAGTTCGACGCCGCTCGGCGCGTTCAACGCCGATGTCTTTTCGGCGATCGCCGTCAAGAAGACGATCGCGCCGACCGATCAGGCTGGGGGCCTGTCCGGCATCATCGACCTGCAGATCGCGCCCGCGCTCGGCCGCAAGGACGGCGGCTTCTTCAAGATCGCCGATGAATACAATACGCTCGGCAAATACAGCAGCCCCGCGATCACCGCCGGCTACAACAAGCATCTGACCGACAATCTCGCGGTCTTCGGCGTCGTCGCCTACAAGAAGGAACGGTTCCGCCGCGACACCATCTTCTTCAACGCCTATTCGCCGCTGTCGCCGACGACGACGCCCAATTTCGCGCAATATGCCGATTATTACTCGCCGCTCAACGCCAACGGCAGCTGTCCGTCGGGCAAGGTCTGCGCGGCGAACGGCACCGGGGCGAAGGGGACGACGGGCGTGCTCTTCGCCTCCGACCAGCGCCAGTCGGTCAAGTTCAACGAAGGCGACCTGTTCACCGCCGCCGCCGGCGCCGAATGGACACCGACCGAGACGCTGCGCTTCGGCGTCACGGGCTTCTTCACCAAGCGCGACCTCCAGAACAACATGACCAATCTGTTCGAGGTCGACATGCGCTCGAACCTCGCGGTCATCAGCCCGACGACGGCGCCGGTCGTGCAGGCGGATGGCAACGCCTATGTCCAGGGCGTCAACTATGCCAATGCGCAGGTCAACGATTCCGTCCGCGCCGAGCCGCTGCTCGAACAGATGTGGGACGGCATCGCCACCGGCGAATGGAAGAACGACGGCTGGCGCGTGTCCGGCACGCTCACCAATTCGCGCGGCGAGAACAATTCGGTTCAAACCCAGATCGACATCCGCAACCTGCCCAGGGCAGGCGGCAACGGCGTCAGCGGCGTGTTCAATTCGGGCGGCGCCTCGATCGGGGACTACCAGCTGTCGCTTGCCCGCAATCCTGCCGTGGTGATCCCTGCGGGTCCCTGGACGTGGAGCGCCGCCAACCAGCCGACGCAGATCGCGGCCAACGGCGACCAGCTGATCGTCGCGGGCAGCTCGGGCTACGGCCTCAACCGCCTCACCGCCGCGCAGGGCGAGGTGGAGCGCGACGTCGGCGTCGCGCTGCTGAAATCGATCGTGCTCGGCGGCCGCTACGAGCGGACGACCTATACCTCGCAAGGCTATCGCACGAGCGCCAAGGGCGTGCAGACGCAGAACATCGACGGCGGCTTCCTGGGCAGCAATCCCTATGCCGGCTCCTACTTCGGCGGCTCCGTGCCGGGCTCGTTGTCGAACTGGCCGCAGCTCAACTACACCTACATCGTCTCGCGCCTGCAGCCGGTGACCGCCGCACCGGGTGACGTGGTGACGCCGACCGGCTGGATCAACGATCCGACCAACGCCGCCTTCGCGCTCTACAATTTCTCCGTTCGCAACACCATCGCCGCCGGATACGGACAGGCGAACCTCGCCTTCACCATCGCCGGCATCGCCTTCAGCGGCTATGCCGGCGTGCGCTACGAACACACCAGCCAGCTCATCAACGCCCAGTCGAAGCAGGTCGGCCCGAACGGCAGCGTCGTCTACGTGCCGCAGCAGTTCCGCCAGGATTACGGCAACTGGCTGCCGTCCGCCTATCTGTCCGCCGACCTCACCGACACGCTCGTCCTGCGCGGTGCCTATTACAAGGCGTTCGTCCGCCCGCAGCCGCGCAACCTGACTCCGGCGACGACCGTCAGCACCAACTCCACGGGCTATGCGATCCAGTACGGCGGCTACGACCTGAAGCCCTATTCGGCGACGTCGCAGGACCTGTCGCTGGAGTGGTACAACCGCCCCGGCGGCCTGTTCGCCATCGCCGGCTATCGCAAGGTGATCCGCAACCTGATCTCGCCCGAAACCCGGCTGTCGCGGCTCTGCCCGGCGGATGCCAGCCAGTTCGGGCTGGGGCAGCTCACCACCGTCGGCACCACCTGCTACAGCAACCTGCTGGTCAACGGCCAGCCGGCGATCGTCACGGCAAGCGGCAGCTTCAACCAGCCCAATCCGATCACCGTCACCGGGCTGGAGGTGACCGCCCAGCAGAACTTCGACTTCCTGCCCGGCATCCTCCGCAATCTCGGCGGCCAGGTGAACTATTCCTATACCAGCATCACCGGCACCAACGCCGACGGGAGCAAGGCCGTGCTGCCCGGCGTATCCAAGAACAACGTCAACATCATCGGCTATTACGAAAGTCCGTTCATCGGCCTGCGCGTGATCTACACCTGGCGCGACCAATATTCGCTGGTGGGCGGCAACAGCTTTACCGGTGGGGCAAGTTTCGTCGCGCCGCGTGGACAGATCGATTCGTCGCTGTCGCTGAAATTCTCCGAACGCTATTCGCTGTCGCTCGATGCCTTCAACCTGCTCGACGCCAAGCGCATCCAGTATCAGGTGGTGCCCGCCATCCCGCGTCAGGCGGATTATGACGGCCGCACCTTCACCCTCAGCGTCCGCGGGACCTTCTGAGGACATGGCCGTACACGCGGTGCCGCGCACGTGTCGCGGCACCGCACCGCGTCCCGATCTGTTGCAACGGAGTATCATCGTGTCGACATCACCGAACCGGGCATTCCCGATCGCGCTCGCACTGGCGCTGGGCGTCGCCGCCGCGTCACCCGCCTCGGCGCAGGGCACCGTGCCGCCGGCGCGGGGCATGGCCGGCGCTCCCGATCTGGCGGCGATCGACCGCGTCTGGTCCGGGCAGAGTTCGCGCTTCGCGCTTGCCGTCACCGATACGACGATCTTCGTCGCTTATTACGACGCCACCCGCCAGATGACGATCGCCTCGCGCCCGCGCCGCGGCGGCGGCTGGGTCTATTTCAAGGTCGACAGCTGGGTCGGCTGGGACAGCCACAATTACATCGCGCTGGCGGTGGATTCGGCCGGGCAGATCCACGTCGTCGGCAACATGCATGCCGATCCGCTGGTCTATTACCGTACCCGCATTGCCGGCGACGTGCGCAGCCTGGTACGCGTGCCGGTCATGGCCGACGCCGCGGCGGAACGCAGCATGACCTATCCCGTCTTCCTCACCGGTCCGGACGGCCGGCTGGTATTCAAATATCGCGACGGCCGCAGCGGCAACGGCAACGAGATCTACGATGTCTACGATCCCGCAGCGCAGCGCTGGAGCCCGCTGCTGGCCAAGCCGCTGACCGACGGCGAGGGGCATCGCAACGCCTATTTCATGGGGCCGGTGCTGGGCCCCGACAAGCTGTTCCATATCGTCTGGGTCTGGCGGGAATCGCCGATGGCGGAAACCAACCACGATCTGTCCTATGCGCAGAGCCGCGACCTCGTCCACTGGACCCGCGCCGACGGCACGCCGCTCGCCCTGCCCATCACCGTGAAGAGCGCGGAGATCGTCGATCCCGTGCCCGTCGAGGGCGGCATGATCAACAACAACACGATCATCGGCTTCGATCCCGCCGGCCGTGTGATGATCACCTACCACAAGTTCGACGCGGCGGGGAACACGCAGATCTATGTCGCGCGGAACGAGGGCAAGGCAGGCTGGCACATCGCGCAGGTCAGCGACTGGCAGGGCTTCCGCTGGGATTTCCGCGGCGGCGGCTCGCTCGACAGCCGGCTGTTCGTCAGCGGCGCGGTGCCGGTCGGTCGCGACCGTATCCGCATATCGGTGATCCGCGACGGCGAGCCGATCGATTTCGTTCTCGACGCCGCGACGCTGAAGCGCGTGGCCGAGGTGCCCGGCAGCTCGCTGCAGCGGCAACTCGCCGCATCGGTCCCGGTGCCCGCCGGCATGGTGCTCAACACGGTCGAGGACACCGGCTCCTCCGGCATAGCCCTCGCCTGGCCCACCCGCCCGGCCCATCGCGACGAACCGAGCCGCGACATCCCCGATCCGACGACGCTGCTGCTGGTCACTCCCGGCAAGACCGCGCCGCGCTGACGACCCCATGGGGTCACCCGGCGCATCATGAGCAGCGAATGCTCGGCCCGGACCGTGGGATGTCGATGATCTCCGCTCGACGCAGCATCACGCGTCGGCGGTGCCACCCACGGTAGCGCACGCCCCCACCAGGCGCGAGACGGCGGCGGATGCGGCGGCGATGGAGCGGACTGGAAACTGTCCTCTGAACCACGGCCCCCGGCGGAGGAACGGGAGCGTAGTCTTGTGAACCCCAGCAACACACGGCGATCCACCGATGCTACGACCGTCATCGGCCGCAACCGGCTGTTATCAGATAACCCATCCGGCATGCCTGGAGCGCCCGCGCGCTGTGTGGCATACGCAGCCATTGACAGGCGTGGGAATGTCGTATGATAAATCTCAGGTCGGGTAGGTGGATCCGTCGTGGACATCGCAGGGACCATCATCGCGCGGGCGCCCCTGCCAGCCCGTCGCATGCGGATTTGCGTCACAATACCCCGGAATCAGGATGACCAAGCGTTTATGGACATGATCTCTGCGTCGCCCGCCTGCAGTCGCCACGCATGACGGAGCGCGATGGTGCCACGCCATCCACGCGGCGGCGTGGCCATTCCGGTCGGCAAGGCGTTGTCGAAGGCACGGGCTCCGATCATCTCACGCGATCGAATGCCGTGTCGCGGCGTGCGACGCTCGGCCTGATCGGCACCTTGCCCGTCCTCACGATGAGCGGTGCGGCGGCGCAGGCAGAGGCATCGACCACCGGAACCGACTGGCTCGCCGCCTACAATCCGGTGTGGACGAGCCAGAGCACCCGTTCGCTCGATTCCATGCCGTGCGGCGGCGGCGACATCGGGTTGAACGTCTGGGTCGAGGGCGACGACGTGGTGTTCTACATGGCGCGCAGCGGCGCGTTCGACGAAACCAACAGCTACCTGAAAATGGGCCGGATCCGGCTGCGGTGCGACCCGAATCCCTTTGTGGCCGGCGCCGTGTTCCGACAGGAATTGAAGCTGCGCGAGGGACTGGTCGAGATCGCTGGAGAGCTCGGCGGCCAGGCGGTGAAGATCGTCATCTGGGTGGAGGTGCATGCGCCGGTCATCCACGTCGAGGTGGATGCCGCGCAGCCGCTGTCGGTGGTGGCGACCTATGAAAACTGGCGCACGGAGGACCGCCCCTACACCAAGGGCGAAGTCAGCATGCACCGATCCTATATCGACAGCCCGGTGCCGCCGATATCCTACCGCGACGAAACGGGTTTCGCTGGCAACGACGTCCTGTCCTACCATCGGATGCGCGACGTCTACACCGTCTTCGACCTGGACGTGCATTACGAAGGGCTGGATGCGGTCAAGGCAAAGCTTTGGAATCCGCTCAAGGACCTGACCTTCGGCACGCTGGTGCATGGTGCGGGCTTCGTGCCGGACGGGCAGTCGCGCGGCACCTATGCGAGCACCGCGTTCACCGGCTGGCGATTGAAGAGCCGCCGGCCAGCCAAACGGCATGACCTGCGCATCTGCCTCCACATCGACAATGCGCCGAGCCTCGCGGCGTGGCGCAAGGGGATCATGGCGCTTGCGGTTGCGGACGCGGCCGCCGTCGCCAGGGCGCGACGTCGGACGCGCGACTGGTGGGCCGAATTCTGGGCACGCAGCCGGATCGCGATCATGCCCGACGCCCCCGATCCAGCATCGGCTGCCTGGCGCGTGGGGCGCAACTACCAGATCTTCCGCTACATGCTCGGCACCAACGCCTATGGCCGCTGGCCGACCAAGTTCAACGGCGGCAATTTCACCGCCGATCCTGAATATGTGAACGCCAAGCATCACGCGACGCCGGACTATCGAGCATGGGGCGGCGGGATGTTTACTGCCCAGAACCAGCGGCTGGTCTATTTCCCGATGCTGAAGAGCGGCGATTTCGACATGATGCGGCCGCAGTTCGAATTCTACGAAAACGCCCGCGGCAATGCGGAGATACGCACGCGCGTATATTGGCAGCACGAAGGTGCCGGCTTCGTCGAACAGATCGAGAATTTCGGCCTGCCCGGCGCCCGCGATTACGGATGGACGCGGGGGCCGGGGACCGAGCCCGGCGTAGAGGACAATCCCTATATCGGCCGCCTGTGGGAAACGGCGCTGGAATTCTGCCTGATGATCCTGCAATTCCAGCAATTCACCGGGCTCGACATCACGCGATACATTCCGCTGGTCGAAAGCTGCCTCACCTTCTTCGATCAGCATTTCCAGCGCGAGGGGATGCGGATGCAGGGGCGCGCCCTCGACGCGCAGGGGCATCTCATCTTCTATCCCGGCACGGCGGCGGAAACCTACAAGGATGCCTATAATTCCGTGGTGACCATTGCCGGATTGCGGAGCGTCATCGACGCGCTGCTGGCGTTGCCGCTGCACTATCTCGGTGCGGAACGGCGCGCGTTCTACGAAGGCTATCTGAGGCGCATCCCGCCTATCCCGATCCGGACCATGCAGGGCCACCGTACCATCGCGCCCGCAATCCTGTTTTCCCGCATCCAGAACCAGGAGATCCCGCAACTCTACCCGGTGTTCCCGTTCCAATTCTATGGCATCGGCCTGCCCGATATCCAGCTTGCGATCGACACCTGGCGCTACGGCGTCGATCAGCCGGCACAGCGCCATTATATCAGCTGGCATCAGGACAACATCTTCTGCGCCCGCCTCGGCCTGGTCGAGGAGGCGCGCGACCTCACCATTCGCAAGCTCGACGATGCGACCGGGCGGCGCATGCCGACCTTCTGGGGACCGGGCCACGATTGGGTTCCCGACCATAATTGGGGCGGGTCGGGGATGATCGGGTTGCAGGAGATGGCGATGCAGACGGTCGGCGAGGCGATCTACCTGTTTCCCGCCTGGCCACAGGATTGGGACGTCGACATCCGCCTTCATGCGCCCGACCGCACGATCGTCGACGCGCGTCCGCGGGGCGGCAAGATCGAACGGATCGATGTCATGCCGGCCCGGCGGCGTGCCGACGTGCGCCTGCCTGCCTGGGCGACGTAACGCGGCGTCACGCGGCGCAGCGGACGCACGATGCATCAGCGGCAGGATATCTCCCGTCCGTTGCCTGCACCCTGTGGCGTCGCGCCGATGTTCACCTCATCGGGCGCGACGCCGTGATCGTCACGGCTGCATCGCATCGGCAGGCGATCCCGTCGCCTGGGCCGGCCGCGCGCGCTGGGGCGTGGTGCCCTCACCCGCAAAGGGCGTCAGGCGGAAGGCGATACGGTCCGGCCCGCTTTTGGTGCGATATTGCGGCAGCGGCTTGCCCCATTCGCTCCACTGCGTATCGCCGCCGACACCCCATTGCGCCGAATCGACCAGCAGCGTGCCATGGTCGCGCGGCACGATGTTCGTGGATTTCCACGTTCCCGGCGCGTGCCGATCGAGATCGGCGTAAGGGAAGGCGAGGGCGTTCATCATCAACGGCCGGTCGCCCTGGATGCGCAGGCCGCCGGTGCCGCCCGGTCCCGCGCCGGACACCTCCATCCAGCGCACGTCGACCTTGTTGCCGGTTTCCTGGGGCCGGATGTAATCGTGGTTCTGCGCCGCGATCGCACCGCGCCACAGGCCGATGGGCGCCGAGGTCTTGCGGTCGACATAGCTTTCGTGAGGGCCGCGCCCGTACCATTCGACGGTGGTGAGGTCGGCCGGCAACGCAAAGGCCATGCCGACGCGGAAGGGCGGGGGCAGGTCCTGCTTCAGCGGCGTGAGTTGCCCGGTCACCTCCACGCTGCCGTCGCCAGCCATGGCATAGCGGGTGGTGAACGTCGCCGCACCATCGCCCAGCACGTAGTCGACGCTGACCGCATTCCCCTCCACACGCACGTCGCGCACGCCGCGCTGGTCGCTCATCGTCTTCCACGCCGCCAGTTGCCGGTCGGTGCCGATGCCCACGTCGTTATCGGTCACGGCGCGCCAGAAATGTGGGGTGCCACCGCTCGCGAGCGTGCGGCCACCGCTGGCGTAGCGCAGGATCAGGCCGGTGCGGCGATCGATCGCCAGCGTTGCCGTACCTGCGGACAGCATGATCGCATCGCCTTCGTTGCGCACCTGCACGTCGCGGGCGGCGGTGACGGGCGGCGTCGCCGATGGCGCAGCGGAGGGGGTAGCGGAGGGGGCGGCGGGCAGGGCGAACTGCTCCCAGCCGATGACCGCTCCGGCATCGACCGCCGGGATCGTATCGGCCTTGGCACGCGCCCGCACGGTGACGAAATATTCGTGTTCAGGGCTGCGGGGCAGCGCCGCCGGCGGCAATGTGATGGTGCCGGCCTGGCGTGCGGCAGCGGCGACGCCTGGCAGCGTGCCGTTCGCCACCGCTATGCCATCCTCGTCCAGCGTCCAGTCGAAGGTGAAGCCGGCAAGGTCGCGAAAGTCCTGCCGGTTGCGCACCGTCAGGCGGCCGGTCGCGGGATCGAAGCCGTCGAACTGCACCGGCGCATAGACCTTGCGCAACTCGTAGAACTGGGGGTTGGGCGTGCGGTCCGCCTGCAACAGGCCATCGCCGAACTCGATGTCGCCGCCGGGATTGGGCCCGTATTCGCTGCCGTCACCCCAATAGCGCCGCCCGTCCTTGGTATAGCGGTACATCGACTGGTCGACCCAATCCCAGATGAAGCCACCCTGCAGCTTGTCGGGATACGCGTAGATCGTATCCCAATATTCCGGCAGGTTGCCGCCCGAATTGCCCATCATGTGCGCATATTCGCACTGGATCATCGGCTGCTTGAAATCCCAGTTGACGGCATAATCCGCCATCTTGGCGGCGGGATCGTACATCGGCGCATAGATGTCGGCATACCAATTGGGGCGATGATCGCGCAGCGTGCCCCAGCCGAGATAGCTGATGAGGCGTCCGGGATCGCGCGCCCGCGCCGCGGTGGCGGCGGCTGCGAAATTCTGGCCGATGCCGGCTTCGTTGCCGAGCGACCAGAAGATCACCGACGGGTGGTTCTTGTCGCGCTCGACCATGTTGACCGCGCGCGCGACATGCGCCGCCTTCCACGCCGGGTCGAAGCCGATCTGGTAATAGCCGCGCTTGTCCGGACGTGCGTTGCCGGCCTGCATGTATTCATGGTCTTCGAGGTTAGCCTCATCCATGACGTAGAGGCCGTAGCGGTCGGCGAGTTCGTAGACGTACGGATCGTTGGGATAATGCGAAGTGCGCAGCGCGTTGACGTTGGCCTGCTTCATCAGCCGGATGTCATGTTCCATCGATTCACGGCTGATGACGTGAAAGGTTTCGGGATCATGTTCGTGGCGATTGACGCCGCGGATGGTGATCGGCCGACCGTTGACGGTGACCAGGCCATTGCGGATGGCGACGGTGCGGAAGCCGATGCGCGCATAGGTCGACTGGATGATAACGCCCTTGGCGTCGTACAGCTCGACCAGGAGGAAATAGAGGTTGGGCGTCTCGGCGGTCCACGGCTTTGCCTGCGGCAGACGGCCGGTGAGCGTGACCGTGCGCTCCGTCCCGCCGCGTGCCACCGGTGCGCGGCCCTGCAGCACGGTGCGCGCGCCGTCCATCAGCACGTAGCGCGCGCTGGTCGCCGCGCCCGGCGTCACCGCCATGTCGATCGCCACCGTGCCGGTGGTGTAGTTGTCGTCGAGGCCCGCGTGAACGAAGAAGTCGCGAATGCGCGTTCGCGGCGCCGCCATCAGGAACACCTCGCGCTCGATACCGGACACGCGCCAGAAATCCTGGTCTTCCAGATAGCTGCCGTCCGACCAGCGATAGACGCGGATGGCGATCGTGTTCTTTCCCGGCTTCACGAACCGGGTGACGTCGAACTCGCTCGGCAGCTTGGAATCCTCCGCATAGCCGACCTTCGCGCCGTTCACCCACACGTCATAGGCGGAGCCCGCCGCGCCGATGTGGAGGATGACGTCGCTGCCGCTCCACCCGGCAGGCACGTCGATGTCGCGCCGGTACGATCCGACCGGGTTCGTCGCATGCGGGACCAGCGGACGGTTGGCGGGGAAGGGGTAGGTGGAGTTGTTGTAGCGGGCCTGATCGACGCCGTGCGCCTGCCAGTCGGCAGGAACGGGGATCGTCTTCCAGCTCGATACGTCGAAGCCGGGCGCTTCGAAGCCGGTCGGCAGATGATCGGCGAACGACAGGTCGAACCGCCAGTCGCCGTTCAACAGCAGAAATCGGTCGGACTTCGTGCGATGGCCGGCGATCGCCTTCGCCCGCGTTTCGAAGGGAAAGCCGGTGGCACGGGCGGGCAGTGTGTTGACGTAATTGACCGCCGGATCTTCCCAATCGGGGCGGGCGGGGTCGACCTGTACCGGCGCGACCCGCACGTCGTCCTGCGCCGCCGCCGGGGTGGCGGCAGCGGCACAGGCGAGGGCGATCAGGATTTCGCGTCGGCGGGAACGTTGCGTCATGTCGGCGTCCTTGCCAGTGGCGGCCCGGCGGGCCGAGGGAAGCGCCGGGCGAACGCGCGACGCGAAGGTGAGGCGATCGGCGTCAGGCGAGCGCGGACACCGCGCAGACATCCATGTCTTCATAGTCGAGGTTCTCCCCCGCCATCGCCCAGATGAAACTATAGGCTCGCGTGCCGGCGCCCATGTGCACCGACCAGGGCGGCGAAATCACCGCCTGCTCGTTGGCGACGACGACGGCGCGCAGGTCGTCCGGCTGCCCCATGAAGTGGAAGACGCGATCGTCCTCGCCGAGATCGAAATACAGATACACCTCGCTGCGGCGATCGTGAACGTGCGGCGGCATGGTGTTCCACACGCTGCCCGGCTTCAATCGGGTCAGGCCGACGCACAGCGCGGCGCTGGCGCAGCGGCCCGGCAGGATGAGCTGGTGGATGTGGCGATCGTTGGCGGTATCGCCGCTGCCGCGTTCCATATGGGGCACGTCGGCCAGCGTGATCCTGCGCAGGGGGCAGGGCATATGGGCCGGCACGCTGAGCAGGAAGAAGCGGGCGCCCTCGCCGGTGAAGGCGACGTCCTGCGTCCCCATCGGCACGTAGAGCGCGTCATGGCGCCCGAGGTCGATCGCCGCGCCATCGACCAGCACCTGCCCCGCCGCGCCGACGTTGACGATGCCGAGTTCGCGCCGTTCGAGCAGCGACCTGCCGGCGGCACTCGGCGGTTCGGTCGGGCGTGGCAGCGCCAGCGGCCGGCCCTGCGGTACGGCCGAGCCGATCACGAAGCGTTCGTCGTGCGCATAGGTGAGCACGATCTCACCGGCGCGGAACAGGTCGGTCACCAGATACCGGTCGCGCAGGTCGGCGCCGGAGGCCGTCGCCATCATGGCGGGATGGGTGGCGTGGAAGGTCCTGGCGTACACGCGCGCCTCCGTCACTTGCCGCTGCGATCGAGCGCGGCGACCTGCGTCGCCGCCAGCAGAAAGGCACCCACGCCGTAATATTGCGTGTCCGCCGCCTCGACCTTCTCCGGCCGGTCGCTGACCTGCTGGACCCAGCCGAGCCGGCCGTCGGGCTGGATCGCACGCTCCAGCGCCGCCCAGCCGCGGCGCGCGACGGGCTCATATGCGGCGCGGGGCAGCAGTCCGCTGTTCACGCCCCAGGCCATGCCATAGGTGAAGAAACCGGTACCGCTTGCCTCCGGCGGTGACCCTTCGGGCGCGAGCAGCGATGGCGCCCAATAACCGTCCGGCTTCTGCAGCGTCTTGAGCGTCGCCGCCATCTCGCGGAACAGCGCCTCCAGGCGCGCCCTGTCGGGACTGGCCTTGGGCAGCAGCGGGATCATCCGTGCCATGCCGGCGAAGACCCAACCGTTGCCGCGCGCCCAGAATTGCTTGCGCTGCTGTGCATCGCGCCGTTCGAAGAAGCGGCTGTCGCGGTAATAGAGGTGCTCGACCGGATCGTAGAGGAAGGCGGTCGTCGCCCAGAATTCCTTCATCGCGAACGTGCGATAGCGCGGATCGCCGGTCAGCCGGGTGAGGTCGAGCATCGCCGGCGGCGCCATGAACAGCGCATCGCACCAGCACCAGCGCTTCAGGCACTCCGTTTTGCCATAGCCGCCGGGCGGTACGTAGAAGGCGAGCGTGGTCGTCGCCGGCATGTTCACCACCCGATCGAACGTCGCGCGGGTGGGACCGATCGCCGCCTTGCCCGCGCCGTGCGTCGCGGCCCACAGATATGCCTGGGTGATCGCATGATCGTCCGCGAAATAGGGGTTGGCGCCCGGCTGCCATCGGTTGGCGCGTCCCATCGCCAGGATCGCCTCGCGGATGCGCGGCGGGCCGCCGGCATCGGCAAGCGCGGTCATGCCGATCCAGAAGACCGCCTGTTCCCACGCCCGCGGATTGCGCGTTTCCCCGGTCGCACGACTGACATGCGAGGCATCGGCCAGCCGGGCGAGCTGCCAGTCGGCCAGCGTCACCGCGGCGGCCATGGGCGCGCGGCGCTGGACCTGCGCCGTGGCCACGGCGGGGGCGACGACGGACGCCAGCGACGCGGAAACCGCGGCAAGGGCACGGAACATCATGCGACACTCTCCTCAAGCGCCACCCGCACCGGCGCAAGCCGCGGGCTGACGATATGCAACGCGGCCAACGCCAGCAGATAGGCGCAGCCCGCCACGGCGAAGACCGGGCCGTAGCTGCCCGATACGTCCAGCACATGGCCGACGAACTTGGCGATCAGCATCCCGCCGATGGCGCCCGCGGTGCCGCCGATGCCGACGACCGACGCGACGGCATTGCGCGCAAACAGGTCGGACGGCAGGGTCAGCAGATTGGCCGAAAAAGCCTGGTGACCGGCGGTGGCGAGGCCGATCACCGCAACGGCGAGCCAAAGGTCGTCGATATGCTGCACGGTCACGATCGGCAGCACCGCCAGCGCGCAGCCCAGCATCGTCGTCTTGCGCGCGGCATTGACGCTCCAGCCGCGCCGGATCAGCCGTGACGACGCCCAGCCGCCGATCACGCTGCCGGCATCGGACATCAGGTAGATGACGACGAGCGGCGGTCCGAAGCTCTTGAGATCGAGGCCGTAACGCTTGCCGAGGAAGTCCGGCAGCCAGAACAGGAACATCCACCAGATCGGATCGGTCAGGAACTTCGGCACCGCATAGGCCCAGGTCTCCCGCACCGCGAACAGGCGCAGCCAGGGGATCGCCGGGCCGGCGCGCACCGGATCGCTGCGGATCAACGCCAGCTCCGCGACCGAGACGCGGGGATGCTCCGCCGGCCGGCGATACAAGGCGAGCCACGCGACGAGCCAGACGATGCTGAACGCGCCCGTCGCGACGAAGGCCGTCCGCCACCCCCAGGCAAGCGCGATCGCCGGAACGAGCAGCGGCGTGACGATCGCCCCGACATTGGCACCGGCGTTGAACAGGCCGACGGCAAGCGCGCGTTCGCGCTGCGGAAACCATTCGGCCACCGCCTTCAGCCCGGCAGGGAAGTTGCCCGCCTCGCCGAGGCCGAGCGCGAACCGCGCGACCGCGAACTGCACGACGCCGTGCACCAGCCCGTGCGCCATATGCGCCAGCGTCCAGAACGAGAAGGCGATCGCATAGCCCCAGCGCGCACCGACCGTGTCGATCATCCGTCCGATCGCCAGGAAGCCGATCGCATAAGCCGCCTGGAACCAGAAGACGATGTCGGCATATTGCCCCTCCGTCCAGCCGAGATCCTGCTGGAGCAGCGGCTTCAGCACGCCGATCATCTGGCGGTCGACATAGTTGATCGCGGTTGCCGCGAAGAGCAGGGCGCAGATCGTCCAGCGATAGCGCCCGGTGCGTTCGGTGGTTGGCGTATCCGTCGTCCTCATCCCCATCCCTGGACATGCTTCAAGAAGAAAGAGCTTCCGGGTGAACCCCGGACGCCCAAATACCCACGGCCTCTCGCTTGAGCGCGAGGCCTTCGGCGAGGCTGCGGCGGAAACCAGTGACGATGATGTCGTTGGCATCGTCCTGTGCCTGGGTTTGCCCGCTTTGCGCAGCGGCAGCGGCAGGGGCAGGGGCAGGGGCAGGGGCAGGGGCAGGGGCAGGGGCAGGGGCAGGGGCCTCGACGTTCGGCACCGGCTGTACACCCGCGGCCTCGGCGCCAGCATGCTGGGTGGTGGTGGGTGACGACTGGCCTGACGCCGGCGTCGCGATCAGCAGCGCGGTGATCGCCGCGGTGGATACTGTGGATACGAGCACACCCTTGACCATCGATCCCTCCTTCTGCGCGGTTTGTTCCACGGCTTGATGGTCAAGTTATCATATGAATATCAGGTCCCGTCAATCATGGACCGTTCGGCGCTCGCCCGCCGCGTCCATCGTCCGGCTCAGTTCGGTGTGGCGGCTGAGGCTTTCGCGCATGTGGTCGCGTGCCGCGGCGCGCGCGCCCTCCACGTCCATCCGGACGATCGCGCCGACGATCGCGTCATGCTCTGCACGGACGCGTTGGACGTAATCGCGTTGCACCTCGTCCGACTGGCCGCGCAGGTACAGGTTGCGCGGGGGCACGAGGCGGGTGCCGAGAAAGCCGATGAAGCGCGGGAAATTGTCGTTGCGCGTCGCGTGCGCGATGGCGAGATGGAAGCGTGTGTCGGCTTCTGCGGAGGCAACCGGATCGTCGGCCTGATCCGCCATGTCGCGCAGCGCCGCGTGCATCGCGTCGATATCGTCCAGGGTGCGGCGCGAGGCGGCGAAGGCGGCCATCTCCGCCTCGATGGCGAGCCGCATCTCGAGCAGCTTGATGACGTCCGCCAGTTCGCGAAGGTCGTCGCGCGTGATCTGGAACGCCTGGTAATGCGCGCCCTCCGCGACGAACACGCCAGAGCCCTGCCGCGCCACGGCGATGCCCTGCGCCTCCAGCCGTGCCACCGCCTCGCGCACCACGGTCCGGCTGACCTCCTCGTCTTCGGCGATCTGCTTTTGCGTCGGCAGTCGCGATCCGGGAGGGATCCGCCCCGTGCGAATCCGCTCCTCCAGCTTCGCGTACAGCGCGTCAGCGAGCGATCCTGTCTTGGCCACGTCCATCCTTTACGTCGAAGGAGCGCGTATCGCCCGCACCCGACACGTCCGGCGGACATGCTTGGCAAGATTGATACGATCAATTAGGAGGCTAGCGTCTCTGGAGAGGAGCGACAAGTGTCCGGTATCCCGTCTGCCGTCATCGCCATGCTTCTGGGCCTTGCCGCCCCCGCAGTCGCCCAGGACGCCGGCAAGGCGGTCGCGGAGCGGCCGCTGCCGGCGCCTGCGGATCGGACCCCGCGCGCCGTCGCGCAGATCGCGGACTATCGCTACGGCGATCTGCTGTGGGAAAACGACCGCACCGCCCATCGCATCTACGGCCATCCGCTGGAGGCGATCGAGCCGCCGTCGGGATCGGGCATCGATTCCTGGGGCAAGACCGTCGCATGGCCCTTCGCCGATCGGCAACTGCGCATCGGCGACCAGCACGCCTTCCATGGCGAGGGCCTCGATTTCTACAATGTCGGCACCGGTCGCGGTGCCGGCGGCCTCGGCATCTGGTACGACAACAAATTGTGGACGTCGCGCAACTTCGTCGGACACCGCATCCTGGCGAGCGGCGGCAAGGTCGCCGACTTCACCGTCGATTACGCGCCCTGGCCGGTCGACGTCGGCCGCCGGGTGTGGGAAACGCGCCGCTTCACCCTGCCGCTCGGCACCCAGTTCACCCGTCTGGTATCCACGCTGTCCTCCGACACGCCGGAGCCGCTGATCGTCGGCATCGGGATCGGCAAGCGCACCGTCACCCAGGGCGCGGGCGAGTGGACCGTCGACCGGGCGCGAGGGCTGCTGTCGTGGTGGAGTCCGCCCGATGGCGATCATGGCCGGATGGGGATCGCGATCCGCGTCGACCCGGCGATGATCGTCGACGTGAAACAGGATGCCGACAACCAGCTGCTGCTGCTGCGCGTCACGCCGGGCAGACCCTTCGTCTATTATTCCGGATCGGCGTGGAGCAAGGGGCAGGGGGGCTTTGCCACCCGCGCGCGATGGGACGACTATGCGCGGGGCGAACGGCTCGATTTCACCGTGCCGGGGGCAGCGCGATGAGTGGCGGGATCGATCGACGCGGACTGATCGGCGGCCTCGCGATGGGGGCCGGCCTTGCCGCGGCGGCGCCTGCCTATGGCAAGGCGGCGCCGCGCGATCCGCAGGCGCCGCTGGGCGACGGCGCCGGCGACCGCGCCTACTCGCTCGATCTGCTGCGGCGCATGGCGGAGCCGGTGCTGGGACGGATGGCTCGGGGCGTGCTGCAGCGCGAATGGAAGCCGGAACTCAGCCCGACCTGGGACGGACGCAATCCGCGCGTCGCCTATCTGGAGGCATTCGGCAGGCTGATCGACGGCATGGCGCCCTGGCTGGCGCTGCCCGACGATCCATCCGCCGAGGGGCGGCTGCGCGCCACGCTGCGCGCACAGGCGCTGGCGAGCTATGCGAACGCGGTCGACCCCAAGAGCCCGGATTACCTGCTGTGGCGGGGGCACGGCCAGGCGCTGGTCGATTCGGCCTATTTCACCAGCGCGTTGCTGCGCGCGCCCAAGGCCTTGTGGGAGCCGCTCGACCGGGTGACGAAGACGCGCATCGTCGAGGAGATCAAGCAGCTGCGGCGCATCTCGCCGCCCTACCAGAACTGGCTGTTGTTCGCCGCGATGAACGAGGCGTTCCTGTTCGCGATCGGCGAGGATTGGGACCCGATGCGGGTCGACCTGACGATCAAGAAGATGCTGGAATGGTATGTCGGCGATGGCTGGTATGGCGACGGCGAGCATTTCCACTTCGATTATTACAACAGCTACGTCATCCACCCGATGCTCGCGCAGATCCTGGCGACGCTGGCGGCCGGCAAGCCATCGTTCAACAACCTGCGGGTCGCAGAGGTGCTGGCGCTCGAAACCAAGCGCATGCAGCGCTATGCCGAAAACCTGGAGCGGATGATCGGCCCCGACGGCGCCTATGCGGCGATCGGCCGATCGCTGACCTATCGCATCGCGGTGCATCAGCCGTTGGGCTATCTCGCCTGGCACGGGCAGCTCCCGGCGACCCTGCCGCCCGGTCAGGTGCGGGCAGCGACGACGGCATCGCAGCGCCGGGTGTTCGCGGACCCGAGCAATTTCGATGCCGACGGATTCCTCACCATCGGCTTCACTCGCCATCAGCCATCGCTCGGCGATATCTATTCCAACGCCGGCAGCATGTACATTGCCTCGGAAGGTCTGTTGGCGCTCGGCCTGGCGCCGTCCGACCCGTATTGGACCACGCCTCCGCAATCCTGGACGATGCGCAAGGCCTACGCCGGCGAGGATTTCCGCAAAGATTATTACGTCAATTACTGAGCTTGTCCGACGACGCTACAGGTAGGGGCAGAGCGTTGCGTGCGGGAAACGACCCCACGGCCGCCTTTCGCCATCGCAGGTGGGTCGTCCTGGACATGACGGTCGACTGCCCAGGACTGATCGACATCCAGAATGAAGGACCCTCTTCATCCTCCTCCACGAGGGCAGCTATCGCATATGTGATGACGGCTGCCGGCTGCCGGCTGCCGGCTGCGGGTGAAGGGGCATGCCGTCCCGGTAATCTTCGTCACCCCGGACGCGTTCCGGGGTCCACCGCGCCGCAAAATCCATAGCGTATGGGTGTGCGGCACGGTGGGTGCCGGACCAGGTCCGGCATGACGGAGGATCGGAGAACACCGTCCCGGATCGGACAGCCCATATGCGATAGTCCCGCCCTGGCGGGGATTGAATGTCGATCAGCCCTGGCCAGTCTCAGCGAGTAGTACCAAAATCGTTCATCGATAATCTTTCATCGATCCTTGTCTGTCATGCGCGTCCGGACAAGACAGGGCCGTCGCTCGGGTGGCGATCCGCCATCGGACGAGGTTTGGTCTCAGGGCGCATAGCTGTCCCGGTAACGGCCGACGGGGTCACGCCCGAGGCGTCGCCCGGCGAACCATCCAGACCGTAAAAGGCGGCGCAGGTCCCGCCGAGGATGCGGCTCCGCTCCGCTTCCGTCAGCTGCGCGCACCAATCTTCGATCGCGCCGGTCACCGATGCGAAGTCAGCGGCAAGCGAGCATACCGGCCAGTCGGACCCGATCATGCAGCGATCGGGGCCGAACCAGTCGACCATGGCGGCGAGATAGGGGGTCACCGCCTCGCGCCAGTCCGCCGCCGCACCGGGAAAGGTGGCTGCGCCCGACAGCTTGCACCAGACATTCGGCCGCCGCGCGATTTCGCTCATGCCCGCGAGCCACGTGCCGCGGTCGGTGCCGCGCAAATCGGGCTTGGCCATGTGATCGACGACGAACGGCTGGTCGGGCAGTGCATCGACGAGGCGGGTCGCGGCGGCCAGATGCTCCGGCTTGAGGAGGAGATCGTAGGTCAGCCCATAGCGTGCGAGCAGCGATACGCCGCGGACATGGGCGTCCGACGCAGCGAAATCGGGGTCCGGGCGGTCATGGATAAGTGTGCGCAAGCCCTTCAGCCGCGGCTCGGCCGCGTACCGGTCGAGCGCGCGTTCGACATCGGGCGCGCACAGGTCGATCCACCCCACGACGCCTTTGACGAGGGGGCAGGCGGTGGCGATCGCGAGCAGGTCGTCGGTTTCCGCCGTCATCTCGCGCGCCTGCACGGCGACTGTACCGTCATAGCCCGCCGCCGCCAGCAGCGGCGCAAGGTCGGCAGGCCCGAAGTTCCGGCGCAGTGCGGCCGCCCCCCCGTCCATCCAGACGTAATCCTGCGGATGGGCGGTATAGTCCCAGAAATGCTGATGCGAATCGATCTTCATCAGTACCAGTCCTTGCCGGCGACGGGGTGGAGCACGGCGCGAACGTCGCGCACCAGATCGGCGTCATAGGGTTCCTCGCACCAGGCAGCGTTGCGCAGCACCGATGCCGGGTCCGCCGAGCTGAACATCGTGGTGGGGATGTCGGGGTTCCGGGTGGCGAACTGGAACGCGACCTTGCTGATCGACGTGCCGCGCGCTCGGCACAGTTCCGCCGCGCGGCGGAACACGGCCCGGTCGGCCGGTGTGGCCGGGTGCCAGTCCGGTGGCCCGCGGTCGGTCAGCAGGCCGCTGCCGAAGGGGGAGGCATTGATGATCCCCACGTTCTTTTCCCGCGCGAGGGGGAGGAGGTCGAGCAGGCGGGTATCATGCAGCCCGTAATGATTGTGGATCAGCCCCGCATCCACCGGATAGTCGGTCAGAATCCGGTGCCACAGGTCGACCGGATAGATGCCGAAGCCCACCGCGCCGATGCGCCCGTCCCGCTTCAGGTCGAGCAGCGTGTCCAGTCCCTCGCCGAGCGCCTGCTCGATGTGCGCCCGGCCGTGATATTCGATGTCGTGCAGGTGGACGATGTCGAAATAGTCGGTGCCGAGGCGGCCAGCACTTTCCGCCAGGGATGCCCGGATCGCGCTGCGGCTGTAATCCAACCGATCCGCGCCGTACCGATCCGGGTCGGTCGTCTTACCGACCTTGGTCGAGAGGCGGTATCGGGTCCGCGGCACACCGTGCAGCGCCTTGCCTAGGGTCAGGACTCGTTGATCACAGCCAGAAGATGACGGTGGCAGCGAGGGCAATAGCGGAGAGGAAGGCGGTCGGGCATCGATCGTAGCGGGTAGCAACCCGGCGCCAGTCTTTGAGGCGGCCGAA
>NZ_JBQRTT010000010.1:0-50293 GCF_052321755.1 Sphingomonas cellulosilytica | reverse complement strand
CGGGATGCCGATGGGCTCACCGGGCATGGAAATGCCGGGCATGAAGGCCCAGGCCTATGACGTGATCGCGTTCGGGCCGAGCGGCCGCAGGGTGTTCGCCCGCCATTGAAAAGGGGAGGCGCGAACGCCTCCCCTCCCAGCTTACTTCTTCTGCATGCCCGACATGTCGTGACCGGCGTGCTCGCCGTGCTTCATGTCCTTCATGTCGGCGCAGCAATCCTTCTTCGCGCCGTCCTTGTCCTTGCAGCAGTCGGCGCCATCCTTGCAGCACTCCTTCCCCGCGCAGCAGTCAGCGGCGGCAAAGGCCGTGGCGGGAACGAGCGTGAGCGCGATAGCCGCGCCGATGAACTTGATGGTCTTCATGTGTAATTTTCCTCAAATGCACTGATTGATCGGAATCCACGTCGATCAGGCGGTTCGAGGAGGTGGCGGTGCAGGACCGCCCGAGCGACCAACAAGGGCATGAGGCTCGGGTGCGGGCGGATCCGTCCGCACGGCGAGCTGCGGCGCGGGAGACGTGTGAACGTCGAGGGCCGTTGCGATGCAGGCTCCTACGCAGTCCACCGGAGGGGTCTTTTTTACGGGCGTGAGCGGCGCGCGATCGCAATCGGCCATTCCGGCATGCGCCTGCGAAGGCGGCGCAGCCTGCGCCATGGCCTCGCACATCGGGCCCATCCGCACGAGCAGCATCGCGCCCAGCAGGAGCAGCGCAAATGTGCGGACGAGGCGGCCGAAGCTCATGCAGCCCTTCTAGCTTGCGCCGGGCCGCCGCACCAGATCAGTGCGCGACGCCCAGCACCATCCAGATCGCCATGGCGACCATCATCACGTTCTCGGTGAGCGACAGGAAGCCCAACGGCACATTGCTGTCACCGCCCACGCACGCGCATTTCAGCTCGCGCTTGTCGACATACACGGCCTTGATGACCGAGACCGCTCCGATCGTCCCGATCACCAGCGCGATCGGCACCGACAGCCAGGTCAGCACGCCGGCCGCCATCAGCACGCCCGCTGCGCCTTCCGCGTAGGGGTAGGTGTAGGAATAGGGCACCCAGCGCTTCGCAAGCAGATCGTAGTTGAGGAACATGCTCGAAAAGCTCTCCACGTTCTGGAGCTTGAGCATGGCCAGCACGCACATGGAGAAGGCGATGAACCACTCACCCGCGCGTACCGTGAACGGTGTGCCGAGCACGGCATAGCTGGCCGCCAGCGCCATCAATGCCGTCATCGCGAACACAACCGCGACCGGCCGGTAGGTCACCGCCGTGGGGTCGGCCACGGTCTTACCGAAAAACCGGCGCAGATCGTCGTAGCCTCCTACCCGCTCGCCACCGATGAAGGTCTGGGGTGTCGTTTTGACCCCATGCTCGGCTTTGAACGCGTCGGTTTCCTCGCGCGTGCGTAGCCAATGGTCCTCGACCTCATAACCCTGCCGGCGCAGCAGATCCTTCGCCTTGATCCCGTAGGGACAGGTGTGGGTCGGCATCACCATCCGATAGATCGTCGCCTTCTTGGGCGCGAACGTCGCCATTCGTCTTCTCCGGCCTCTGTGCCCGACCTATATGGCATCCGTACTATAGTACGGAGTCAAGGCATGACCGGCATGACGATCGCAGGGCTCGCTCGAGAAGGCGATGTGGGCGTGGAAACGATCCGCTACTACCAGCGCCGAGGTCTTCTCGACACGCCCGACAGGCCGATAAACTCCGGGTCCGGGGGCGGTATCCGCCGCTATGGCCCGGAGGATGTTCGCCGGCTGCGCTTCATCCGATCGGCCCAGGGCGCCGGCTTCACGCTGGAGCAGATCGGCGAGCTGCTGGCGCTCGACGCGACCGACGATCGCGCACGCGCACGCGAGCTTGCCAGCGAGCGGATTACGGTGCTGGACGCCAAGATCGAGGAGCTTGAGCGGGTACGCGCGTCACTGCGGCATCTCGCACACGAGTGCGGAAACGGATCAGCGGGACCGTGCCCTATTCTGGCGGCTTTCGATCACGCTTGAGCGTCAGCTCGGGCGATGGCGATGCTCGACAGATCGGTTCTGACGTCGACTGGCACGCCGGCGTGCCTGCGCTCGGAATAGCGGTCGACGAGCTGGGTTGCATATGGGCGCAGCAGGACGGTGAAGCGCACCAGCTCCTCCATTACATCGACGATACGGTCGTAATAGCTCGACGGCTTCATGCGCCCAGCTTCGTCGAACTCCTTGTAGGCCATCGCCACCGATGATTGATTGGGGATCGTGAACATCCGCATCCAGCGGCCAAGCAGGCGTAGTGTGTTGACTGCGTTGAACGATTGCGATCCGCCCGACACCTGCATCACCGCGAGCGTGCGTCCCTGCGTCGGCCGCATCCCCTTCATCTCGAGCGGCAGATGATCGATCTGCGCCTTCATGATGCCCGTGATCTGGCCGTGCCGCTCAGGGCTGCACCAGACCTGCCCCTCCGACCACATTGATAGCTCGCGTAACTCGTGAACGGCCGGGTGATCGTCTCCCGCCACTTGGTCGGGCAGCGGCAGCGTGGAAGGATCGAAGATGCGCGTGTCTGCGCCAAACAGGTGCAGCAAGCGCGCCGCTTCTTCCGCGGCTAGGCGCGAGAAGGAGCGCTCACGCAGGCTGCCGTAGAGCAGCAGGATGCGGGGAGCGGGTTCGGTCGGCCCAAGATCCGCGGCGAGGCGATGACGGATAAACGCCGGATCGAGTGCCGGCAGAACATCCAAATCGGCAAGGGTACGAAGCGGCATCAGAGGGCTTTCACGAGGTAGGTCGCGGAGGCGGGGCAGAGCGAGGTGAACTCGCGCGTGGCGGCAATAGCGGACGGTGCCGAATGGCGATCGGCGGCCGCATAGCCGAGCATGCGGAAGAACGGGGCCGCGGTCGTGGTCAGTAGATGGAGTCGCTGTACGCCCAGTGTGCAAGCTTCTTGTTCGAGCGCGGCGACCAGCGCGCGGCCGATGCCGGCGCCCCGACGATCGGGAAGGATGAGGACGGAGCGGAGCAGACGGTCGGCTCCTTCGCCTTCCAGACCACCATAGCCAATTAGGCTATCCGCATCGAACCGGAAGAACACGCGGTCAGGCTCCGCGAGATCGGTGCTGGGCAAGCCCATGGCGTCGAGGTGCCGCGACAGCTCAGCAAGGTCGCTGGCTTGGAGAAGCCTGGCGATCGGCGTCATCATGCGCCGCGAGGCCCGAGCAGGATCAAACAGGTTCCGACAAGGCAGAGGGCGGCCCCGCCGACATCCCAGCGATCGGGACGGACGCCCTCGACACTCCACAGCCAGAGCAGGGAGGCGCAGATGTAGATGCCGCCATAAGCGGCATAGGCCCGCCCCGCGGCATCACTGTCGACGCGGGTCAGAAGCCAGGCGAAAAGGATTAGGGAGGCAACGCCGGGGACCAGCCAGAGGGGCGCCCTGCCCATTCGGAGCCACGCCCAGAATGCGAAGCATCCGGCAATCTCAGCAAGCGCCGCGCCGATGTAGATCAGGGCAGTCATTCGATGGTAATCCTCAACGCCAAGGCACCGAGCGTGACCAGCAGCACCGGCACGGTCAGCGTGACACCGATCCGGAAATAATAGCCCCATCCGATCCGCACGCCTTTCTGGCCGAGAACGTGAAGCCACAGGAGCGTCGCGAGCGATCCGATCGGCGTGAGCTTGGGACCGAGGTCGCAGCCGATCACGTTGGCGTAGATCATCGCCTCCTTGACCGTGCCCGTGGCATGGGCCGCATCGATCGACAGCGCGCCCACCAGCACGGTCGGCATGTTGTTCATCACCGAGGAGAAAACGGCTGCGATCACGCCTGTTCCCAAGGCGGCACTCCAGACACCGCCTTGTGCCGTCCGATCGAGGAGCGCAGCCAGATGATCGGTCAGGCCGGCGTTCCGCAGGCCATAGACCACCAGGTACATGCCGAGCGAGAAGATCACGACCTGCCACGGTGCGCCGCGCAGCACCTTCCGCGTCTCTATCACGTGCCCACGTCCGGCGATTACCAGCAGAAGGATCGCGCCGGCAGCGGCAACGGCGCTGACGGGCACGCCAAGCGGTTCGAGCAGGAAGAAGCCGGCAAGCAGCAAAGCGAGAACGATCCATCCGGCGCGGAAGGTCGCGGCGTCATGGATCGCTTCTCGGGGCGTACGTAGCGCCCCCACATCGTAAGCTCTTGGTATGTCACCTCGAAAGAACAGTAGCAGCGCGCCCAACGTGGCGGCGATCGACACTAGATCGACCGGCACCATCACGGACGCATAATCGCCGAAGCCGATGCCGAAGAAGTCGGCCGACACGATGTTGACGAGGTTCGACACGACCAACGGCAGACTGGCCGTGTCGGCGATGAACCCCGCCGCCATGACGAACGCCAGTGTCGCCCTGTCCTTGAAGCCTAGCGCCCGCAGCATCGCGATGACGATCGGCGTCAGGATCAGCGCCGCGCCATCATTGGCGAACAGCGCAGACACCGCCGCGCCGAGCAGCACGATCAGGACAAATAGTCGGTGACCATGCCCCCTGCCCCAGCGTGCGATATGCAGCGCCGCCCATTCGAAGAACCCGGCTTCATCGAGCAACAGGCTGATGACGATGATGGCAACGAACGCGGCGGTCGCGTTCCACACGATGTTCCACACCACCGGCACGTCGGACAGCGTGACGACGCCCGCTAGCAGCGCCACGACCGCCCCTCCCATGGCGCTCCACCCAATGCCGAGGCCCTTGGGTTGCCAAATGACGAGCGCGATTGTGGCGACGAAGATCAGGACGGCCAGGAGCATCAGACGACGCGCTGGCCCGAAGCGTCCACCACTTGCTCACCGTCTTCCTTGGCAAACGCGCCGAGCTGATCGCTTGGCAGCAGATCGAGGACGGCTTCAGAGGGGCGGCACAGCTTCACGCCGAGTGGCGAGACGACCAGAGGCCGGTTGATGAGGATCGGATGCGCCATCATCGCGTCCACCAGCGCGTCGTCGGACTTCGACGTGTCACCCAGGCCCAGCTCCGCATAGGGTGTGCCCTTCTCTCGCAGGAGCTCGCGGGGCGCTATGCCGGCGCGATCGATCAGCTCGACCAGCAGGGCACGCGAGGGCGGCGTCTTCAAATACTCGACCACATGCGGTTCGATGCCGGCATTGCGGATCATGGCGAGTGCGTTGCGGGACGTGCCGCACTCGGGATTGTGGTAAATGACGATATCGACAGGCACGAAGCGTCCTTTCAGCAGCAGGGGGCGAGTTCCGCGACGAGCGGCGCGCACAGCTCGGCATTGCCGGCGCAGCAGTCCTTGACGAGGAAGAGGGTGAGCGCACGTAGGCCGTCCAGGTCAGCGCAGTAGATGATGGATCGACTGCGACGTTCGGACCGCACGAGGCCCGCGCGCGCAAGGATGCCCAGATGTGCGGACATGGTATTCTGCGGCACATCAAGCTGACGGGCTATGTCGCCGGCTGCCATACCGTTCGGTTCATGCCGCACCAGCAGGCGGAAGACATCGAGGCGTGTCGCTTGCGCGAGCGCGCTCAAAGCGGAAATGGCCGAATCGTTTTCCATATATCCAACATAGTGGATATGACGAGAGCGAGGCAACGGGTCCGGAAAAACCAGGTCCGCAACACCTTCCGGCTCGGAACAGGATTATAGGCGCGGCTCGCGCGCCTCGCCTTTCCGAGGACCAGCAGCATGATTGATTTGGACGACCCCCAAGCGGTCAAGGAAGCGTCGCGCGCTAATCGCCGCCGGCGCTTTCGCAGCTCCGCAAAGCGGGCGCGGCCTATTCCACCACCTGACAGTTAATCCGCCTTGGAGGGCGCGCGGATCAGTGCGCCCACCGCGAGAAACGTGTCAAAACCGTCCGGTTATGACACCGGCTGTCGTTCGCCGGCTGGGAAGTGACGGTAGAAGGTCGAGCGGCCGACTTGCAGCAGTTTGGCAACCTTGGCGGGGCTGTCGCCCGCCGCAAGCAGCTTGCGCGCAGTGTCGAGCATGTCTGGCGTCATCACCGATTTGCGACCCCCGCCGGTGCCACCCTTGGCACGCGCTGCCGCTAGGCCGGCGAGGGTCCGTTCTTTTATCAGCTCGCGCTCCATTTCCGCGACCGAGGCAAGGATATGGAACAGCAGCCGGCCCGATGGCGTGGACGTGTCGAACCCATCCGTCAGCGACCGGAAATCGACCTTGCGCGCCGAGAGGTCGGCCGCCAGTTCGATCAGGCCTTGGATCGAGCGGCCCAACCGATCGAGCTTCCAGATGACCAGCGTGTCGCCGGCCCGCACGAAATTGAGGGCCTCGATCAGGCCGGGCCGGTTCAGCTTTGCGCCGCTCACCTTGTCGGTGAACAGCTTTTCGCACCCAGCTCTGGTCAGCGCATCGGTTTGCAGCGTCAGGTCCTGATCGGACGTCGAGACACGCGCATAACCAACCAGCATGAGTCCCGTTATCCCAACTCGAACAGCGAATTTCGGGACTCATATTTCGGGAACATATTTTGGGAAAGCTCCGGCGTTCATCGGGCGCATTTTTATGCCGGTCCGGTCCGTCCCGTTGGAGGTTCCTTTACGGGAACGCCGATCAGGCTCTGGTTAGCTCAGTTTTGCGCGTGATAGTCCAATGCTCCAGTCGTTTGTAGACGATCACCTTGTCGCCGATCAGATCTCCATGCCGGCGACAGAAGAGGTCGAGCTGATCGCGATCGCCGACCAGTTCGACACAGATCGTCAGATGCGGATCGGCAATTTCCGAGCCGTTCTCCCGGATCGGTTCGTGATTGCTGAAGCCGTAATGGGTATTTTGCGCGACGGCGTTGATGATGCCGTCCGCCTTCGCGGTGCGAATCAGCTCGCGATAGAGCGGCTTTGCCCCCCAGAAGCGACGCGGGCCGATCTTGTCGGACGGTTTCAGATAGATGCGCAGCATCCCGACTTCGCGGTGATGGACGGTGAAACGATTGGGCATGACGGGCTTTCGACAGGAAACAGGATCAGGCGCGCGTGCGCCGGCGAGAAGCGCGGTGCGTGCGGGCATCGCGCAGGGTCGCGTCGGGTGTGAGGTGTGCGGCAGGTACCTTTGGCACAGCGACGCGCTGCGACAGGTAGATGCCGTTGTGGCCTGAGCAGAGGTAGGCGACGAAGCACGCGACTGCGATCGGCACCGCATAGGCCGCGCCGAACAACTCGATCCCCATGAACGTGCAAGCCAGCGGTGTGTTGGCCGCGCCCGCGAACAGCGCGACGAAGCCGATCGCTGCGAATAGCCCCGACGGTACTCCGAACATCGGCGCGAGCGCATTGCCGAGCGCCGCGCCGATAAAGAACAGCGGCGTGACCTCGCCCCCCTTGAAGCCCGCGCTCAGGGTCACGACGGTAAAGAGCAGCTTCAGCGCCCAGCTCCACGAGTGCGTATCGGGACCAAAGAAGCTGGCGATGGTCAGGCTGTCCGGTGTCGCGGCGAGCGTACCCAGGCCAAGATAGTCGCGGGTTCCGAGCAGCCAGACCAGCGCAATCACGGCCAGCCCGCCGATAACGGGTCGTAGTGGGCCATAGGGGATCACGCGCTTCAACCATCCGCCCAGCGCGTGATTGGCCTCGGCAAAGGTCAGCCCGGTCAGACCGAAGGCAATGCCGGCGACACCGGCCTTGGCGACGAGCAGCGCGTCGACCGGCACCAGCGCATCGACATGGTAGACGCCGTGATGAATGCCCCAGGCAAGACAGGTCCAGTCACCGACCAGCGCCGCGACCAGGCATGGCACCAGCGCGCGATACTCGACCCGACCGATCGCCAGCACCTCCAGTGCAAAGACCGCGCCCGCAATCGGCGTCCCGAAGACCGCGCCGAACCCAGCCGCGATCCCGGTCATAAGGAGGGTGCGTGTCGCTTCCGCATCCAATCTGAGCGCGCGTCCAAACCCGCTGGCAAGACTGCCGCCCAACTGCACGGCGGTGCCTTCACGTCCCGCCGATCCCCCGAACAGATGTGTCACGACCGTGCCGAAGAAGATGAGCGGAGCCATGCGCAGCGGCACGCCGCCCCCCGGTTCGTGGATTTGCTCGACGATGAGGTTGTTGCCGCCTTCGACCGAGCGCCCTGTCAGATGGTAGAGCAGTCCGACCACGAACCCGCCGATCGGCAGCAGGTAGAGCAGCCAGGGAAAGGCGAAGCGAAGCCGGGTTACGGCGTCGAGGCTCCGCAGGAAGGCCGCGCAGAGCGTTCCCACCGCTGCGGCCATCGGGACCAGGATCAAAGCCCACCGCAGTACCGACGTGGCATGGGTGCGGCGATCGCGAATGAACGCTGCCATGTTGAACTGGTCATAGAGATTGCGAAATGTCGCGCGCACGATTCCTCCTTGCTGCCTTGCGGCGCCTGGTAGGAATCATCGGCCCTTGCGAGGGCGGTTCGACCGAATGGCCCGGCGGAAATCCATCGCCGTGCCTGCGCATATGCTGTCCGACCGCGACCCGGTCAACCAACCGCAGAAGCATGAGACTATCGTTTTGGTGAGGACCGATAAAATGGCTTTGGCCACGGAATAAACCCCGACGAGCATCGTCTACGCTTTCGAGACCGATGCGCTGGAGGCTTATGCGTAGACGAGATTGGATGCTGGGTCTGACGGCTTCGGCCCTACTTACCGGCGCAGTCGCGGCCGCCCCCGCCGATGGCTACGCTACCATGATGTCTGTCGCGATGGACCGGATGATGGCGGGCATGATGGTCAAGCCGTCCGGTGACGTCGACCGCGACTTCGTGGCGATGATGCTTCCGCATCATCAGGGTGCCATCGATATGGCGGTGGCGGAGCTGCGCTACGGCCATAACGAGCAGCTCAAGCGCATCGCGCAGGAAATCATCATCGATCAGCAGCAGGAGATCGCCGCCATGAAGCTGGCGATCGGCCAGCCGCTACCGCCTTCGACGCCAGCCCCGACGCAGGGCGGCGACCACCATAGCCCTATGGAGCACTGACATGATCCGGACCATCCTGCGCTCGGCCGCCTTGCTGATGAGCGCCGCACCGGGCCTCGCCATGGCCCAGCAGGCGCCGTGGAACGCTAAGGACATGCCCGTCAGCCACCGCGACCGCGTCTATGCGTCTGAACAATTCTCCAACACGGTGTCGGTGACCGACCCGGCCGACAACCGGCTGCTCGGCGTCATCAAACTCGGCGATCCCCAGCCGATGAACTTCTCCCCGCTCTACAAGGGACAGGTGCTGGTTCACGGCCTGGGCTTCTCGCCGGACGGGAAGACCTTGGCGGTCGTGTCGATCGGATCGAACGCCGTGTCGTGGATCGACACCGCCACCAACACCGTCAAGCACACGACCTATGTCGGGCGCAGTCCGCACGAGGCGTTCTTCACGCCGGACGGCAAGGAGGTGTGGGTCACGGTCCGCGGCGAGGATTATATCGCCGTGCTCGACCCCACGACGTACAAGGAGACGGGGCGCATCAAGACGCCCGGTGGTCCGGGCATGACGATCTTCTCTCCCGATGGCCGGTACGGCTATGTCTGCTCTTCGTTCAATCCGGTATTGGCTGTGTTCGATGTCGCGACCCACGCGCAGGTCGGACAGGTGGCGCAGCCAAGCCCCTTCTGCCCCAACATCGCCGCGACGCCGGACGGCAAGCAAGTGTGGTTTACGCTGAAGGACATCGGCAAGACGGTCGCATTCGATGCTCGGCCACCCTTCGCGATCCTGAAGGTGCTGGATACCGGGCCTATCACGAACCATGTCAATTTCGCCCGCACGGCCAAGGGGCAGTTCGCGTATGTGACGGTCGGCGGAGAGAATGTGGTCAAGGTGTTCCGCACGTCCGACTTCACGCCGGTGGCAACAATTCCGGTCGGCAAGATGCCGCACGGTGTTTGGCCATCGGGCGACGGCCGGCGCGTTTATGTCGGGCTAGAGAATTCCGATGAGCTGGCCGCGATCGACACTGCCGGCAACATGGTCGTCGCTACCGTGCCGGTCGGACAGGCACCGCAGGCGATCGCCTATGTGTCGAACGCAGTTCCGACAGGCCCCGGCACCGACAATCTCCAGCCGCTCGGCACAGCGGGCAAGGCGCTGCATCTGACCATGGGGCCGATTGGCGGCAAAGGTACGGCAAGCAGCATCACCCTCTTCGACCAGGGCATCATTCAGGTCGTGCAGAGTGCCGTTACCGGTTTGCAGCCCAAGAAGCCTTACATGCTCGTACTGACCGCCAATGCGGACGGCAGCGGCGCTGTAGAGCCGCTTGCGAACTTCATGAGCAACCCGGCAGGTGCGGCGATCGTCAACGCATCGGGTCCGATCCGCCAGATCGTTCAGGGCAGCACCGCGACACCCCGGCGCTTTCTGGCGGTTGCGGAGGTGGTGAACGGCGCGCCGGGGCGCATCGTGCAGGTGCAGCGCGACTGAGATGGACCCGCTTGCCGCCGCGATCGAACCGCTGATCCCCGGGCTGCGCCGCTATGCCCGGTCGTGGTTGCGCGACCGGGTGATGGCGGATGACGTGGTGCAGGATTGCCTGGAGCGCGCGGTCGGGCGCTGGCGACAGCGACGGGGTGCGGAGGTCCGCCCGTGGGTCTATGCGATCCTGCACAATTTGTTGGTCGATCATCAGCGGCAGCATAGCCGGCGAGGTACGGCGGTTCCGCTCCACCTCGTGGACGACGCCGCGCTCGGCCGCCCGGCCGATCAGGACACAGGCCTGCACCACCGCGACCTGCTGCGCGCGCTTGATGCGTTGCCTGAAGAACAGCGAACGGTGCTGCTCCTGGTCTCGGTCGAGGGCCTGCCCTATGCGGAGGTCGCTGCCGTAGTCGGCGTGCCGCTGGGCACGGTAATGTCGCGCATATCGCGGGGGCGCGACCGTCTGGCGACCCTCCTCCGGGAGGGTGAACGGCCGCGATTGAGGAGCGTGCAATGACCAGCCCGATCGGCGAGGACGATCTGGCCGCATGGATCGATGGCAGGCTGTCGCCCGAGCGGCAGCGCCTGGTCGACGCCTATCTTGAAGGCCAGCCGGACGTGCATGCCCGTGTGCGAGAGCAGGCGGAGCAGGCGCGAGCCCTTGCATCCCTGTTCGCCCCCGTCGCGGATGAACCGATCCCGGCGACGATGCGCGTGGCAGCGATCAGGGGACGGCAACGGCAACCGCGTTGGCAGCTCGCCATCGCCGCGTCACTTCTGCTGGCGTTGGGGTTTGGCGGTGGCTGGTCGAGCGCGCGGTGGAGCGGCGAACCCCGCGCGGGCATCGCGGCGCTGGCCAACGAGGCGAGTGATAATTTCCGTGTCTATGCCGCCGACCGGATACGACCGGCGGAGATCGGCCCCGACCAGCGCGCCATGCTGATCCGATGGACCTCCGCTCGATTGGGTGAGCGCGTCACGATCCCGGACCTCAGCACGGCCGGCTATCGCTATGGCGGGGGGCGACTGGTCGCGACGCCCCACGGCCCTGCGGCACTGCTCCTCTACGACGGACCGCAAGCGTCGAAACTTGCGGTGCTGACGAGGCCCATGCAGATCGACAAGACCGCGAGCATGACCAGCACGTCCAGCGGGACCATGGGCCGGGTCACATGGGCGGTCGACGGGATCGGCTATAGTGTGGTGGGCGAGCGACCCGCGGCCGAACTGCATCCGATCGCCGATGAAGTCCGGCGTCAGGCAGATGCCGCGCTTGTGTCCTGATAGCGCCTTGCCGCCTCCCGGCGCCGACGGGCACCGGGCGGTCCAGCGCGATCACGGCTTGCGCTCGACATCCTTCCTGTCGGTCTCGGCCGGCGTCAGACGGGCTCGCTCGCGGATGCGGCGTTCCAGCGGCGCGCCGACGAACAGGACGAGCATTGCAAGGCTCACCCCGCCGATGATGAGCGGCCACACCGCCAACCCTGCTGCCGCGCCGATCGTGGCTGTCACCCAGATGCACGCGGCGGTCGCCAATCCATGCACTTCCTGACCCTGGCCGACCCGCAGCACCGCACCGGCACCGATGAAGCCGACGCCGGACAGAATGCCCTGCATCGCCCGTCCTGCGGCATCGGCGTTCACGTTCGGCAAGCCACTATGCACGATCGCCTGAACGGCGATGCAACTCGCCAGACCGACCAGACCCAGCGTCCGCAGGCCCATGATCTGCCGGTTCTCACGCGAGCGTTCCCAGCCGAGCACCATCCCGGCCGCGGTCGCCACCACCAGCCGGCCAATCGCATCGATCCAGAAAGCGACGTCCGGTGCCGCTGATGCTTCGATCATTCGACCAGCACGTGAACGTGATGCCAGGCGGTGCACAGATAGCCGGCGAAGTTCCACATCGTATCCGGCCGCTCGGGCTGTCCCTGCCCGGTCTCGTCGAAGGCACGGGCGACAAGGTGCTGGCGTCCCTTGGCAAGTGTGGCGTCAAGGATCCAGCGCCGCCAGCCCCAGCGCGTCTCCGGATCGGCGAAGGTCGCCTGTTGCCAGTCGCGACCGCCGTTCACCGACACTTCGATCCGAGAAATACGGCGGTCATAGGCAATGGCATATCCCTCAATCCGCACCTCTCCGGCGGCCAAACTCTCGCCCGCACCGGGCGAGCAGATCGCGGCGTTGAGCGGCATGGCATTGATCGTCAGACCCTGGCTCCAGTCGACGGTGTCGCTCGTCACAGCGGCGGGGAAGAGCTTGTAGTCGTGCGCCTGGATCGGTGCCTCGGAGGGCGTTTCACGCACCTCGATCCGTGTCAGCCATTTGGCGCTGCGGACCCCGGCATAGCCAGGCACCACCATGCGGAGCGGGGCGCCATGTTCGGGCGTCAGCGGCTCGCCATTCATCGCCCAGGCGAGGAGTACGTCGGGCTCCCGCGCCTTGCTCATGGCGATCGATACCCCGAACAAGGCTTCTTCACCCTCCACGTCCACCTCGTCCGCGCCGGTGAACGCCACGAACAGCTCGGACGCATCCGGCGCGCCGACCGCATCGAGCACATCGGCCAAGCGTACGCCGGTCCACTCCGCATTGCCGATCGCGCCTACGTCCCACGGATCGCCGGAGGTGTTGGCGACCTGCTGGAGATCGGTACGCCGGTTGCCGGCGCACTGGAGAACCGCCGTTACCGTGCGCGTGGCAAACGTGCTCTTCAGTTCCTGCACCGAGAAGAAGCGGCTCGCCATGCCCCTCCCGCTCACCTCGATCCGATGATTGGCGGGCAGATCCGGCACTGGCCCGTGGCTGCGCACGTAGAACAGCGCCTGCGGCGTCAGGAACCGCTCGATCAACGCACCGGGCGTCGGCTCGGCATTGTAGGGATCAGAACTGCGCTCGATCATATCGGTCATGGACGATCAAACGTCGCGGGCACGCGTAACGCTTCAAGTCTTCGAGACCATCGCAGACGAAAGGCTGCCGACCATTCCGATATCCAGATTGGAATGACCATATCAAACGGTTGGTCGTATCGATCTAAGTACGCGATATATGCTGCATGACTTTGGAGCAGCTCAGAATATTCGTCGGTGTCGCGGAGCGCGAACACGTCACCAAGGCAGCGGAGGCGCTGAACGTCACGCAGTCTGCTGCCTCCGGGGCGGTTGCGGCCCTCGAAGCGCGCTACGGCGTTCCGCTGTTCCACCGCGTCGGGCGTGGCATCCAGCTTACCGAGGCAGGCCGCGGCTTTCTGGAGGAAGCGCGCGCGGTGCTGGGGCGGGCAGCGCATGCCGAGACGATGCTCGCGGACTATGCCGGGCTCGCGCGTGGTTCGTTGCGGATCGTCGCCAGCCAGACGATCGCGAGCTATTGGTTGCCGGCAAAGCTCGCCGCCTTCCACGAACGCCACCCACAGATCGCGGTCGAGCTGGCGATCGACAACACCGAAGGCGCGGCAGCGCAGGTGTTGAGCGGCGCGGCGGAACTCGGCTTTGTCGAGGGCGAGGTGGACGAACCGGCGCTTGCCCACTGGAATGTCGGGCATGACCCAATGGTGCTGGTCGGCCGCGAGGAAGCCGAACGCATCGACGAGGCCTGGCTGCGCACTACACGCTGGATCGTCCGTGAGCAGGGATCGGGTACGCGCTCGACTTTCGAGGACGTGCTGCGAACGCGCGGGTTTGATCCGGCTCAGCTGACGATAGCGATGACGCTGCCGTCCAACGAGGCGGTGCGCACCGCCGTTGAGGCCGGTGCCGGCGTTGCCGTCTTGTCGCGATTGGTCGTCGCGCGCGCGCTCAAGGCTGGCGATCTCGTCGAGCTGCCGCTCGGGCTGCCCGACCGCGCCTTTCACGCGCTGCGCCACAAGGAACGCTATCGCACCCGCGCGGCCGACGCGCTGACGGATCTCATCAAGGAGCAGGTCGCATGACTGCCGACACGCACTCCGTTCTCAGCGGCCTCAAGCCGCTCAGCCGGCTCGATCACCCCCGCGAGATGATCCGCCAGTTCACGCCCAACTGGTTCGCCGCGACGATGGGCACGGGCATCCTTGCCCTCGCGCTGCCGCAGGTGCCCGGCATCGGGCCTTCGCTTAAACCTGTCGGCGAGGTGTTGTGGTTCTTCAATATCGCGCTCTTCGCGCTGTTCGCCGGCCTCTATGGCGCGCGCTGGGTGATGTTCGGGCACGAGGCGCGGCGCATCTTCGGGCACAACACCGTGTCGATGTTCATCGGGACCATTCCGATGGGGCTGGCGACGATCATCAACGGCTGTCTCGCCTTCGGCATCGCGCGGTTCGGAAATGGCATCGTGCCGGTCGCGCATATCCTGTGGTGGATCGACGTCGCCATGTCGCTCGCCTGCGGCGTGCTGATCCCCTACCTGATGTTTACCCGCCACGAGCACAGCCTGGACGGCATGACCGCCGTATGGCTGCTGCCGGTCGTCGCTGCCGAAGTGGCGGGCGCCAGCGGCGGGCTGCTCGCGCCGCATCTAACCGATCCCCACGCGCAGATAGTGACGCTCGCGACCTCCTATGTGCTGTGGGCCTATTCGGTGCCGGTCGCGTTTGGCATCCTCGCCATCCTCATCCTGCGCATGGCACTCCACAAGTTGCCGCATGAAAGCATGGCGGCATCTTCCTGGCTGGCGCTGGGGCCGATCGGCACGGGTGCTCTGGGCATGCTGGTGCTCGGCGCGGATGCGCCGGCGATCCTCACCGCGCACGGGCTAGCCGGCGTCGGCACCGTCGCGCAGGGGATCGGCGTTGTCGCCGGGCTCTGCCTTTGGGGTTTCGGCCTGTGGTGGCTGGCGCTCGCGACGCTTATCACCATCCGCTACTGGCGCGCGGGCGTGCCGTTCAACCTCGGCTGGTGGGGCTACACCTTCCCGCTCGGCGTCTACACCGTCGCCACCTTCCGCCTCGGCACGACGCTGAACCTTATGTTTTTCGGTATCGTCGGCACGGTGCTGACGGTTGCGCTCGCGGCGATGTGGCTGCTGGTCGGTGCCAAGACGCTAGCCGGTGCATGGTGGGGCAACCTGTTCGTCTCGCCCTGCATCGCCACCCCGAACTGATCCGCCATGATGATCGGATCAGTCGGTCCGATCACTTGCAGAATGCCCCTTCGATCCGCCAGCGTGACTGGCCACAGGAGAGCCTTGTCATGGACAATTTCGACGCCGGGCTGGCGAGTGAGACCAGCCGTCGCCGCTTCCTCAGCCATGCCGCGCTCGGCACCGCCGGCCTTGCCGCCGCGCCGGCACTGGCGCAGCAGCTCGTCGACCTGAAGCTGCCCGGCGGCAATGCCGAGCGGCCGATGACCAGCGCCTTTCCCGGCAAGGGCAGCATGATCCTCCAGCGCGTCCATCCACCCTTGCTGGAGACGCCGATGGAGGTCTTCGACAAGTCGGTGTTCACGCCCAACGACCAGTTCTTCGTCCGCTGGCACTGGGCCGACATACCGACCTCGATCGACGTCGAAAGTTTCCGCCTCAACGTCTTCGGCCACGTCAATCGGCCGCTGTCGATCAGCCTCGCTCAGCTGCTGCGCCTTCCACGGGTCGAGATGGCGGCGGTGAACCAGTGCTCGGGCAACAGCCGCGGGCTGTTCCAGCCGCGCGTCGCCGGCGCGCAATGGGGCAATGGCGCGATGGGCAACGCCAAGTGGCTCGGCGTTCGCCTGCGCGACGTGCTCGACCTCGCCGGGGTCAAGGCAGGCGCGGTGCAGGTGCGCTTCGGCGCTCTCGATCAGCCGGTCGTGGCGGGCGCTCCTGACTTCGAGAAGGCACTCGACATCGACCATGCCCGCGACGGCGAGGTCATGATCGCCTTCGGCATGAACGGCGAGCAACTGCCGCTCCTCAACGGCTTTCCCTGCCGGCTGATCGTGCCGGGCTGGTACTCGACCTATTGGGTCAAGATGCTGAACGCGATCGAGGTACTGCCCGGCCCTGACGACCAGTATTGGATGGCCAAGGCCTACAAGATCCCCGCGACACCCGGCGCGAATGTCGCGCCCGGTGCCAAGGACTTCCCGACCGTACCGATCAATCGCATGATCCCGCGTAGCTGGATGACCAGCCTGCCCGATGGTCAGGCGATCGCCTATGAAGCGTCGATCCCGGTCGGCGGCATCGCAATGGGCGGCGATTGCGGCGTCGCCAAGGTCGATGTGTCGTCGGACGGTGGCCGCACCTGGTACAGGACGACGCTCGGAGCGGACGAGGGCAGGTACAGCTTCCGGCGCTGGGACGGGCGGGTGCCGCTGAGACGCGGGCCTAACCCCATCATGGTGCGCTGCTGGAACACCAACGGTGTCGCTCAGCCGATGAAGCCGATCTGGAATCCCGGCGGGTTCATGCGCGGCAACATTGAAACCACCACCATCATCGCGGCCTGAGGAGCGAGCAAATCATGAAGACTCCGTCTCCCGGCATGATGGCTGCTGGCCTGATCGGCCTGACCGGCATCATCCTCGTCTCGATCGGCGCGCCGAGCAGCCGCAAGGCGCCCGTTCCGATCTCCGAGATGTCTGAGCCGGCACCGGCCGCCAGCGTGTCAGCGCGCGGCTTCTCGCTTGCCTCGACCAGCGTCGACCTGCCGGCCGACGACGCGACCTACCCCGACGGTCCGCACGCCGACGTCATCAATGCCAATTGCACCTCGTGCCACTCAGCCAGCATGGCGCTGACCCAGCCTGCGCTATCGGCGGATCAGTGGAAGGCGACCGTCACCAAGATGCGTGAGGTGTATAAGGCGCCAGTGGCCGAGAAGGACGTCGATGCGATCGTTGCTTATCTCACCGCTATGCCGAGCCAGAAGGTGGCACCCGCGACCGGCAAGGCGCAGGACCCGGACCCCAAAGTGGCTCCTGATGTCTCAGGTGGAACCGGCTAACCGATCTACTTCCATAATCCCGAAATACCATCCCAATCGGGACAGGCGGGCCAGAGAGCGTAGGTTTCTTAACAGCCCCCGTCGTTCTCCGCGGCTTGGGTGGTGTTAATCGGACCCCCCTCTGGGAGCCGCTGGGTGGTGTTAACCGGGCTCCCCTTACCTCCGAAGCTTCGGTGTTAATCGGACCCTTTTGCAGGGATAATTGGTCGCCGCCTTTTGGGGGGTATGCCCCCCGCCCGCTCCTCACTTCGCTCGCCCTTCATGCTGCGCGCGACTTCCCACCCAGCATCGTTCAGGACTGACCATTATCGTCCGGTTGCGGCCGGTCCGCGCGACCTCGCATTTGCATGGGTTTGCAGGTGTCAGAACCGCGTGTCGAATATGTCAGCTTGCGACAGCCTGAGGTAAAAAAGGTCTACCTTAGCAATCAGCATCACGCCGCTTCTTGTTTTTCTACATCGATCGATGTAGAAAAATCGGAAACGAGGGGTGTGCGATGCTCAAGACCATGATCCATGACAGGCCGGAAGAGGTCGATGCGGCGCTGGCGCGTCTCGGGTTGACGGCATCGCCGTTGATGCGGGCGGTTCGCGCAGGTTATTTGTCCCGAATTTCCCGTACGGCGAATGATGCACCGATCGCGGCTGGCTTCTATCATTGGAACGAGACGCTTCGGACGTTGCGTGACGAGCTGGTCGTGTTGGGATGGACGCGGGTGGATGAGCAGATGTTCTCCACCATCCTGAGTCCGGACGGCCGCATCGCCATCTCCGTGTCGTCCGGCGATGAGGCGACAGGTAGCGCACGTGGATTTCCTCGCACCAAGCGGGACAAGGGGCCGCGCACAGCTGATGTGATCCACGCTAACGTGGAGCAACTCGACCTTTTTGAAACGACCCCAGAACCGGCTCCTAAGGAGGAGGCAGAATGCCTCACCTATGTCCTGCTGTTTCATGCCGACGCTACGGAACTTCGAGCCGAGCTGTCGTTGCCGGTGAGCATGGACGAAAAGGATCATATCGATAGCTGGCGCGAGCGTATTATTTTAGGCTCCCAGCCACTCGACCCCGAAGGCGCTAGGATGCCGGCACCGGACTTTGGTCCGGACATCGACATCGACGTTCAGCGTCGCGCGTGAGGCAATGTTTTCCCCTTCGCGTCTTAGAGTGGCCCGCAAACGGCGCGGGCTGAACAAAACCCAATTGGCTGAACGTATCGGCGTCGATCTGCGCAGCGTCACAGGATATGAGCGCGGCGATTACGAACCAAGCGGTGACACGCTCGGCCGTATCGCTGTGGCACTGCGCTTTCCGGCCGCTTTCTTTGCCGGTGCCGATTTGCATGAGCCGACCAACCGCACTGCGAGCTTTCGCTCTATGGCGCGCATGGCAGCGTCGCGTCGTGAAGCCGCTCTGGCTTCTGGCGCTTTGGCGTTCCTATTAAACGATTGGATTGAAGCGCGTTTCGCGTTGCCGCAACCTGATCTGCTTGATCTTCGGGAAGAGGACCCGGAGACGGCCGCCATGGTCTTGCGTCAGCATTGGTTGCTCGGCGAGAAGCCAATCCGCAACGTCGTCCATCTGCTCGAATCCAAAGGGGTTCGAGTCTATTCGATGGCAGAGGATACGGCGGAGGTAGATGCATTCTCCCTCTGGCGGGAGGCGACGCCATTCGTGTTCCTGAACACTCAAAAGTCGGCGGAACGCAGCCGGTTCGATGCTGCGCATGAGCTTGGGCATCTCGTTCTTCATCGGCATGACGAACCAAGAGGTCGTGAGGCCGAGCAAGAGGCTAACCGATTTGCATCGGCATTTCTCATGCCTCGCGGGAGTGTCCTGGCGCACGCACCGATGATGCCGACGCTGGAGACACTTATACGCTTAAAGCATCACTGGATCGTATCCGTGGGAGCCTTGGCCTATCGGTTGCAGGCGCTTGGGCTTCTATCGGAGTGGAATTATCGCGGACTGTGCATCGATATGGGTCAGCGCGGTTACCGCACGGCGGAACCTGAAGGTGCTCAGCGAGAAATGTCTTTGGTGATCCCGAAAATCTTCGCGGCGTTGCGCGAGGATGGGATGACGAAAGCGGATGTTGCAGCGGCTCTTCATATCGAGCCGGACGAACTTGACCGCCTCGTCTTTGGGCTGGCGGTGATGGGATTGCATAGTGATGCGGTGCCATCAACGACCGCACCACGCACACCTAAGCTTCAACTGGTACGCTGACAGACAAACAGCTAGACACCATAATTAGACCTACACGGAACCGCATATGTCCTTAGGACATATGCGGTTCCGTGTGGCATGTGTCAAGAGAGATGTGGCGGCGAGGGGAGAGCGCAAAACCGTTGACTGCTAGTAGCGATATCCCTATGTCCTTAGGACATAGGGATATCGCTACGGTATGAATTTCAATGATGGCCTCGATAAAGCCCTGCTCGAGCATGATGCGCCGATCGTCACCGATTACGAGTTTTTTACCCTCGGCCGGAAGCTGTTTGAGGCCAAAGAGTGGGCCGGTGAGCCGTTAAAGCGGCTACCCGCTGGCTGGGACCAGACCCGTGCGCGGAACTCTCTCCGCCGCCTTGAAGCTCGTAAGTCCCTAACGGCAGATGCCGACTTTCACTCTGGCGTTTGGCGTGTGGTTCAGTCCACGCGGAATGGGTCGGCTGAAGAGGTGGCCTGTATCGTTGATCCCTTCTGCTACGTTTCTCACCTTTCGGCGATGCAGCGCTACGGCCTGACTGATCGTAGCCCCGAGGCGTTGCACCTCACGACGCCGGCAAGACCCGTTTGGAACATGCTGCGCGATCGGAAGATGGTTGAGGATTTTGGCGGCCCACCTGACGAGGGGCATCCCCTGCTACTGCGCTTGGGGTTCAAGGGTGAATTGCGTCGTCGACCAGTTATCCTGCACCAATCTAGCCACCCTGCAACGCCTGTAAAAATTCGCGGGGAGCAGACACGAATCACATCTATTGGACGCACCTTTGGAGACATGCTCTCTGAGCCGGCGCTGTGTGGCGGTATCCGCCATGTGATCAACATTTGGGAGCAGGAGGCCGAACAATGGGCGGACCAGATCATCGATGAGGTCGAAAAATTCGATTCCAAAATGGTGAAGGTCCGCGCAGGTTACTTGCTATCCGAGGTACTGGAGGTTGAAGATAGCCGGATCGACGGCTGGGAGCAGTTCGCCCAGCGTGGGGGGTCAAGGAAACTCGACCCGGACGCACCATATGCTCCGACCTATTCCGAACGATGGATGATTTCTCTGAATGTCTGAAATTGACGAGGCTCCCGAGGGAGAGCGAACCGAGATTGTTGATGTCGACGTGCGCGCTTGGGTGGAAGCTGCAAAGACCGACCTGGTTCGCTATCGTGACCGGCAGGTGACGGAAGTCGTCCTGGCCGCGATCGGCGTCGCGCCGAACCTGAAAGAAACCCTGGTGCTGAAAGGCGGGGCGGTCATGGCGCTTGCCTTCAAAAGCGAGCGGGTGACGGGGGATGTGGATTTCAGCGCGGACGCTGATCCCGAGACTTTTGCCCAGCTCATCGTCGAGGAGCTGAACGCACTTTTGCCGAGAACGGCGATCAGCCTCGGTTATGTCGATCTGCTATGTCGTGTGCAGGCGGTCAAAAAGATGCCGCGAGCTAAGAACTTCGAGCAATATGACTTTCCAGCATTGCTTGTGCGGATCGGCTCGGCGGTGCGGGGATCAGGAGAGGAAAAATGGCTCGACGCTGGCCAGGCTACTCGCGTTTTGGATATGGAGATCAGCTTCCGCGATCAGGTCTATGCCTTTCAAGAACTGAGCCTCACGGATGCCGGCGTTGCTGTGCGCGCGTTCACTTTGCATGAGCTGATCGCCGAGAAGTTCCGGGCCTTGCTCCAGCAGCCCATTCGGAATCGATACCGGCGTCAGGATGTCTATGACATCGCATTCCTTGCTGAGACTAATCCGCTGACCGACAGTGATCGGGCAAAGATACTCACGACGTTCGTGGATAAATGCCGTACCCGTAGCATCGAGCCTACCATAACGTCGATCGACGATCCGGAAATTACAAAGCGGGCGCAGGCTGATTGGGATACGCTCAAGCTGGAATTGTCGGACCTGCCTGCGTTCGATGAACGGTTCGCCATTGTCCGAGAACTCTATGTGTCCCTACCGTGGTAATCGCCATTAAAATTCTGGGGTGAAGAGATCGGGGCGTAAAGGCGAAATGGACCAAAGCGCACCAGACGATCTCCGGCGCATATGGAGGCAGAACCAAATTCCGGTCATTGTCCGCAAAGGCAAAGGCTACAGGCTCATTGTCAAATTGCCGCACTCCAGCAGAACCTTTGAGGACCGGCGCTTAGCACGTGCTTTCCTGCAAGTAGTCCGTCCAACGGGCCGGAGTCCGGATTGGCTCGAACGTTATAAAGGGTGGGAAGTGGCGCAAGATTGGTTCAGCGATCTCGTGAATCACATTCTTGGCAAATATTCGAAGCTCTACATCATCCAGCCCTATCGTGAGCAGGAGAAGTGCGCGTCGCAATGCATGAACGCGCAAGGGCACGAATGCCAATGTTCATGCATGGGTGCATATCATGGTGCCGGGGGGCCGGGCGCCGGGTGGTTCGAGGTGTCGGAGACATTTGCGACCCGGTGGGGCGAGTCATATCTCGCATGTCGGTTGATGGAACGAACGCCCGGTTCGCAGCCCCTTTGATCGGGCAGTCACGAGCCACCTTTCCTCACCGGCTATATATGATAATGTCCTTTATCGGATGTAGGAGGTACTTTTGCTATGATGGACGAAGCCGCCAAATTGATGGTCGATACGGCCATGGCGCTGCGGACGCCCGGGCGACCAATGCAAGGCAAGATCCGGGACCTCGATAACCTGACGGACGAGGAACTGCGTGCACTGATCAGTAACGTCGCCGGTTTCGCTAACACGGCCGGCGTGACCCTCAAGGGGGTTCATGCAGGAGGCGACCTCTATATGCGGTTGGGCGGTACAAATACCATCTACGCCAATGCCCGAAGCGAAGCAGGGGTTTTCGTGGTGCAGACAGACAATATTGGTGAGTTGGTATTCCTTTTCGAATGACAACGCAGCTTGCGCGCCTCGGGCCTACCCTCACCCTCCCTACCCTGGTCGCATCGGCCGAGGCACATGCGCAGCGGCGCTTCCTTGAGTTTTTCGCCGTGGCGATCCGTAACGCTCATACGCGCAAGGCCTACATGCGTGCCGCCAGCGACTTCCTGGTTTGGTGCGATGCTCGTCAGGTGCGGGCGCTGGCCGATATTGAGCCGCTACACGTCGCTGCATGGATCGAGGAACTAAGGAGTGCAGTGAGCGCGCCGACCGTCAAACAGAAGCTCGCTGGCATTCGGCATTTGTTTGACTGGCTGGTGATTGGCCAGGTCGTGCCGGTGAACCCGGCCGGATCGGTGCGTGGGCCGAGCCATAGTGTGAAGCGGGGCAAGACGCCGGTGCTGGCGCCTGAGGAGGCGCGCCGACTGCTCGATAGCATCGACGTGACCACGCCGGCGGGGCTGCGTGATCGAGCGTTGATCGCGTTGATGGTGTTCAGCTTCGCGCGGATTGGCGCTGCGCTCGGGATGCGGGTCGAAGACGCCTATGTGCAGGATCGGCGCCTTTGGGTGCGGCTGCACGAGAAGGGCGGCAAGCGGCATGAGATGCCTTGCCACCACAGCTTGGAGGCATACCTGTACGCCTATATCGACGGGTGCGAGCTTGGCGACGATCGCAAGGGACCGCTGTTCCGGACGATCGCGCGGGGCACGGGTCAGCTAAGCACAACCCCCCTGCCCCAAGCCAATGCGTTCCAGATGGTGAGGCGTCGCGCTTCTATCGCCGGGATCAGGACCGCGATCGGCAACCACTCGTTTCGGGCCACTGGGATAACCGCCTACCTAAAGAATGGGGGCACGTTAGAGAAGGCCGCTGCCATGGCGAACCATGCCTCTACCCGGACAACCCAGCTCTACGATCGGCGGCACGATGCGGTCAGCCTGGACGAGGTGGAGCGCGTACTGATTTAACACCCGCGAGTTGCTCCGTCGCCGCGCGGCGGGATTGAAGTAGGGCGCGGAGGCCAGTGACTGGCCCCGCTCGCTTTCAGTGGCAGGCCTGTCCTCCCTGGGTTGTGCTAATCTGCTATCCTGCATAATATCAAAAAGACATAATTGAAGGTGTGCACACGTGCAGATAATCACGCTTGCAGCTCAGAAGGGCGGCGTTGGCAAAACGACGCTAGCGGTCAATCTCGCGGTTGCGGCCCAAGCGGCCGGGATCAAAACGGCCTTGTTCGATCTTGATCCGCAGGAGAGCGCGACCGCATGGAGCGAACGGCGGACGGCCGAACTGCCCCATGTCGAACCAATCAGTGCGCGCAGGCTCAACCAGGCGATCGACGCGGCTGAGGCCAACGGTTTCGCTCTTACCATCATCGACACGCCGCCAGCTGCCGGTTCAGAGGCCGCGGCAGCGGCGCAGCGTGCTGACCTCGTCGTCATTCCGTGCCGCCCCTCGCTGATCGACTTGGACGCGATCAAGCGGACTGCGCAGCTTATCACCAGCACCGGGAGAATGGGTGTGGTCGTGCTGAACGCGGCTCCTCCAACGGCAACTACGCTGCTGGATGATGCTCGGACACTTGCCGAAGCGACCGGATTGCGTGTGGCACGCGCGGTATTGCGGGAGCGGAGTGCCTACCGAGCAGCATGGCCTTACGGTCTCGGCGTCATCGAGCATGAGCCCAAGGGTAAGGCAGCGCAAGAAGTTGCAGCCTTGCAAAAACACATATTTGATGATCTGATGCCTTGCACACCTGCAAATGTGAAGGCTTGAACATGGCAAAGCGGACTTCCTTGCTAGCCCCAGCGATGACACCCCAATCGCGTCCCGAGGCCGAGCAGGAGAATGTGTCCGCTCCCTCGGCACCGCCGGTGAACGCAACGCGATCAAGCGGCAAGCGACCTGGCAAGTACCACCTAGGAGCCTACTTTGATCCGGCCGATCCCACGGCCGAAGCCTTCAGGGTGCTGGCGGCGAGAACCAGGCGCAGCCACCAGGACCTTCTTGCCGAAGCGATCAGTGAGCTAGTCGCGAAGTATGAGGCCGATAAGCAGTTCGGTCGTTCTTGATAATGTGCACACCTGCATAAATGCAGAACGGCAGGATTGATGCTAAGTGACCAAACGTCAAAACCCTAACCCCGAGTTCGACCTTTTCATCCCGTTGATGGGCGATCTTCCGCTCAAGGATCAGCGGGAGACTATGGAACGACCGTTCTTCTCGCTCCAGAAGCGTAAGCGAGTGAAGCCGATCGAGTACAGCAGCCCGGACGGCGAGACGTGGGTGAAGATCGAGGCGATCCCGGCCTACGGCATGGCGACCATCTGGGATGCCGACATCCTCATATGGGCAGCCTCCACTCTTAATCGGATGCGGGAGCAGGGAGTAAACGACCTTCCTCGGACCCTCAAAACCACATCCTACGACCTGCTTCGAGCGATCAAGCGCGATACCAGCGGCCGAGCCTATCAGGAATTGCAAGCGGCGCTGCAACGGCTCCAGACGACCTCCATATCCACTTCGATCCGCGCTCCGAAGCGGCGTACCAAGGCCGGCTTCAACTGGCTCGACAAATGGACGCTGGAGGTGGACCCTGAGACGGACCAGCCCCGGGGCATGACCATTACCCTGTCCGATTGGGTCTATGAGGGCATCATGGGAGAGAGATCGCTTCTCACCATGCACCAGGACTACTTCCTGCTCACTGGCGGATTGGAACGCGCCCTGTACCGGATCGCGCGCAAACACGCCGGTAACCAGAAGGGCGGGTGGACATGCCGGGTGGAGGTGCTGCGCGACAAGACCGGCAGCGACAGCAAGCCTAAGGAGTTCAACCGGATGCTCCGTAAGGTGGTGGAGGCCGACCAACTCCCCGATTATGCGATGGAGCTGACGACGACGATAGATGGTAGCCCTGCTGTGCTGTTCCGTCTTCGGGGGGAGGCAGAGGCGTTGGCGTTGACAGCCAGGTTGGAGGCCGAACAGGAACGGCGGCATCGCTTCGACGCCGATCGCCGCCGCGCGACCGAGGTGGACGACCTTATGGATAGGCTCGCCGGCGGACGCTGACTATCGTGGTTTCACACACCGTCGTGAGCAGGGCACGATCCGAACCGTCTCGGAGGGAACGGTAGGAGTGCGGAATTGACAGTAATCGCGGTGCCAATAGCCAATTGATTATCGTGGGATCACACACCCAAGCATCGTGGGATCACACACCGAGCTATCGTGGGATCACACACCGAATCACGTGGGATCACACACCGGACCTATCTGGAAAGCCGCAGAAGTCCTCGCTTTTTTGGCTCATTTTTGAGCCTTAACCTTCTTAACGATTCCTATTTAACAGAATCATTTAACCGCGACACACCGCTCAACCAACGAAAGAAGGGCATGCGGAATTGGCCTACAGGCCAATGCACCTTTAATGCGTGCCGGCTAACGCCGTCACAGAGGCGGCCTATCGGCCGCAGGCTTTCCGGGAAAAGCCAAGCCGATTCGGCGGTGTGTGACTGTCAGCGTCGCGCAGATTGAGGGGCGGGAGGGGCGCTATCCCGACGCCTATCGTCTGGTTTTCCGGTGTGTGGGATCATGTCGGATCATAGAGCCCGGCGAACTCGCGCTCCGCATAGTAACGGATTTTACCGACGACGAGCGGATGCTGCCCCTGCCGCAGCAGCAGGTGATCATCGGAATTCATCCGCATGATTTCATCGGGCGTCGCCAATCGGCGGGCCGCGACGTGGCCGCTGGCGCTTTCCGAACGGGTACCGTCGCTGAAGATGCTCGCCGGGCCTGACGTGCCGAACGTCTCATATTCGATGGTGGTGTCGCCGATCGTGCGCGACAGCATGTCGGCGGTGGCAAGGTCGTTGACCCCGAACGTCTGGATCACGCCGGCATTCGACATGAACGTGCCCGCGCGCTCGCCGTAGGTCGCCTTGAGCTGGTGCATGTCCTGAAGGATCGGCCAGAGCTGCATCCCGTAACCCGCCATCAAGCCCATCGCGCGCTCTACAGGATCGAGGCGGCCAAGCGCGGCGAACTCATCGAGCATGAACAGGACCGGGCGTTCCGGCCGGGCAGGGGAGCGTGCCATGTCGGTGACCGCCTGGCTTACTAGCAGCCGCAGCCAGCGCGCATAGGTATCGAGCCGATCGGGCGGCAGGCACAGGAATACGGTGCCCGGCCGCTCTTTCAGGTCCGCGAACCGGAAGTCGGATGCCGACGTGCTGTCCACGATGCGCGGGCTGTCGAGAAAGTGGGTGTGCCGCTGGGCGGACGACAGCACGCCGGCCGCCTCGCGATCGGACTTGCCGAGTTGGCGGTTGGCGGCACGCGCGATCAGGCCGTGCGCGCCGGCGCTGGCCTGCATGTCGGTGAGCAGCGCGGCGAAGCCGGCGGGATCGCGAGTGAGCTTGTCGCGAACCGTCGCCAGCGTGGCGAGGGCAGGGAGCTCGTGGATGACGGTGTGTAGGATGATGCCGGCGATCAGCGCCTTGGCTTCCTCGTTCCAATGCGCCTCGCCCGACTGTCCCGGCGCGTCGTGGACCAGCGCGTCGGCGATCGTCTGTGCATCTTCCGCGAGGTCCGGGCTGGCGGCGTCGAGCCACGCCAGGGGGTTATAGCGGGCCGCAGGACGCCCGGAGACGCCGAAGGGGTCCAGACACCACACATCGCCCTTCCTGGCCCGTGTGCGGGCCGTGACGCGGGCATTCTCGCCCTTGGGGTCGATGCAGATCACCGAGCGGTCGAGAAGCAGCAGGTTAGGGATGATCGTGCCGACACCCTTGCCCGAGCGGGTGGGGGCCATCGTCAGCAGATGGGCCGGACCGTCATAGCGAAGCAGCTTGTTGTTACGGCCCGACCGTCCAATGACGAGATCGCCCGAGCCTTCCAGCTTCGCCAGGTCGCGCCCATCGCCGAAGCGGGCCGAACCCATCAGCGTGTTGCGGGCGCGCCCACGACGATTGAACTTCCAGATGCCGAACAGGACCAGGCCGGTGAGCAGGAACGGCACATCGGTCGCGATTTCGCCAACACCGAAAATGCCTTTGAGCCAGCTATTGCTCGCCATCAGGACGATGAAGCCGATCAGCAGCGCCCAGAGCGGGCCGATCCGCGCCGGCATCAGTGGCTCGCGCCGGCGGGAGTGATCGCCAGCGCGGGATCGGCATCGGGATGGCCGAGCAGTCTGAGAAGGATTTGGGTGGCGAGGGCAGGGGGCACCCGTTCGTCGCGCATCATGTCGAACAGTGCGTCATCCTCAGGCGTCAGCGCCATGCCTTCGATCGCGAGGTTGGCGCGGGCGTCCTCGTCGTCCTCGCGCCACATCGTGTCCTCGGCCGGGCTGCCGCGCACATAGTCGAGCGCGCGGACTTCGCTTCGCAGCGTGTCGAGGTCGATCGTTATCATTCGCCCGTCTCCCGGTCAGCTTCTTCCGCGTCGAACGCCCGCCTGCCGCGGCGCTTCCACAATGCCAGCGTGTCGCCAGCCTCGCTCCTGGCCTTGCCGACCAACTCCAGCAGCGCACCGTAGATCGTCGCGCGATCGTCGTCGGCCAGATCGACCAGCCCGGCCTTCTGGACGAGGCCACCCAGCTCGATCAGGTGGCGGGTGCGCTCGCGGCGTTGCACGACCCAGCCCCTGCTATCCGTTCGCCGTTGCCCCGCTTCCGTCCGCAGCGTCGCCGCGCGGTTCAGTCGCAGCGCCCGATCCGTCGATTGCAGCAGCGCCGCCACCCTTGCGCCCGCGCCGTTGAAAGAAGGCAGCGCCCTTCGCGCGCCATGCCTCCTTCGCGCTCGCATCCTTTGATCCGATCGCGTCGAGCAGCACGCCCGCGAGTGTTTCAGCATCGAGAGCGTCAGCACCCGTTGCGGTGACCAGCGTCCCGAGCTGTTCGATCCGCTTCGCCTTGAGCGCTTTGGCCTTGTCGCCGAGTGCCTTCAGCTCCGCATCGTAATCGCGCACCCTACGCATCGCGATCATCCTCATCGGGTTCATCCGGCGCGGCAGGAATATCCGACCACAGCAGCCCCGATGTTCCGTTTGCATCGACGCCGGGCGGAGCTTCCCCGTTCCACAGAATGCGCCAACCGTAGACCACGCCATCGTCGCTGGCATTCTCGTCCAGATCAAAGGGGTAGTCATCAAGCGTGTCGACGCTGATCCCGAGCGCTTGAGCGACATACGCATCGCGGCGTCGCTCCATCGCTTCCTCGTAGGCACGGCTCATCATGCTCTCCTTGTTCAGGCAGTTTGGCAGAGCAGACGGGGAGCGCAAGCCAAAAGCAGAAGAAGTCAGTCAGGAGATGCGTAGCAGATCGTGAGTGCGCGCTTATACGTCGTTGCCGACGTGCGCTCCAAAGTGCATGGTACTGGACGCAATGGCGATCTATCATTTCAGCGCCAAAATTATCAGTCGTGCAAACGGCTCCAGCGCCGTCGCATCCGCCGCCTATCGCTCTGCCTCCGAGTTACATGACGAGCGGCTTGGGCGGAATCACAACTTCTCGAACAAGGCCGGCGTCATCCACTCCGAGGTGATGTTGCCGCAGGGTGCACCGGAGCGTTTAAACGACCGCACCGTGCTCTGGAACGAAGTGGAGGCAGGGGAGAAGCGCAAGGATGCTCAGCTCGCCCGCGAGGTGGAGTTCTCGATCCCGCGTGAGATGAATGAAAAGCAGGGCGTCGCGCTCACCCGCGATTTCGTCGCCGAGCAGTTCGTGAAGCGCGGGATGGTCGCGGACCTCAACGTGCATTGGGACAAGGCGAGGGACGGCAGTCCGAAGCCGCACGCGCATGTCATGCTGTCGATGCGCGACGTGGGGCCGGACGGCTTTGGTCAGAAGAACCGCGACTGGAACAGCGGAGAGCTATTGCAAGGCTGGCGCGAGGCATGGGCGGCCCACGTCAACGAGCGCATGGCCGAGCTGGGGCTTGAGGCGCGGATCGATCATCGCAGCCATGCCGACCGCGGCATCGAGCTGGAGCCGCAGCATAAGATCGGCCCGGCCGGCATGCGCCGGCTCGACCGCGGCGAGGATGCCGAGCGTGCTGACGATCACCGGCGGATCGCGCGCGAGAACGGCGAGAAGATCGCGGCCGATCCGCGCATCGCGCTCGACGGCATCACCCGGCAGCAGGCGACGTTCACTACCCGCGACCTGGCCGCATTCGCGTTCCGGCATTCGGACGGCAAGGAGCAGTTCGACCAAGTGATGGCGGCGGTTCGCGCCAGCCCCGAGCTGGTGGCGCTGGGCAGGGACGGGCGTGACCAGGAGCGGTTCACCTCCCGTGACATGATCGCGACCGAGGCGCGGCTGGAGAAGGCCAGCGACGAGCTGGCGCGGCGCCAAGATCATGGCGTGTCCCACCGGCAGCGAGCCGGGGCGCTGGAGGCGGCCGAGGCGCGGGGTCTCACGCTGTCCGACGAGCAGCGCGACGCCTTCGATCATATCACCGGCCGTGACGGTCTGGCGTCGGTCGTGGGCTATGCCGGGACCGGCAAGTCCGCGATGCTGGGCGTCGCGCGCGAGGCGTGGGAGCGCGAGGGCTACCAGGTGCGCGGCGCGGCGCTGTCGGGAATCGCGGCCGAGAACCTGGAGGGCGGCTCCGGCATCACCTCCCGCACCATCGCCAGCCTTGAGCATGGCTGGGCGCAGGGACGCGACCAGCTCGGGCCCAAGGACGTGCTGGTGGTCGACGAGGCGGGCATGATCGGCACGCGCCAAATGGAGCGGGTGATGTCCCATGCCCGTGACGCCGGGGCCAAGGTGGTGCTGGTGGGCGACCCCGAGCAGCTTCAGGCGATCGAGGCGGGCGCAGCGTTCCGGTCGATCACCGAGCGGCACGGCGCGGCCGAGATTACCGAGATTCGCCGGCAGCGGGAGGACTGGCAGAAGGAAGCAACGCGGGCGCTCGCCACGGGACGGACGGCCGAGGCGCTGAATGCCTATGCCGCGCATGGCATGGTCCATGCCGCCGACACGCGCGAGGCGGCGCGGGCCGAGCTGGTGGAGGGGTGGGATCGTCAACGCCAGGCCGATCCCGACCGTTCACGGATCATCCTTACCCATACCAATGCCGAGGTGCGCGAGCTGAACGAGGAAGCGCGCGGCCGGCTTCGAGCTGGTGGCGAACTTGGCGAGGACGTGGCGTTCACGACAGACCGGGGCACCCGCGACTTCGCGGCGGGCGACCGCTTGATGTTCCTTCGGAACGAGCGGTCGCTGGGGGTCAAGAACGGCACGCTAGGCACTATCGAGCGAGCCGATCCTGGGAGCATGACGGTGCGTCTGGACGGTGGGCGTCAGGTTCAATTCGACGCGAAGGCTTATGCGGCATTCGATCACGGCTATGCAGCTACGTTCGGCAAGTCGCAGGGCGTGTCGGTAGATGACGCCCATGCGCTCGCAACACCGGGCATGGATCGTCACAGCAGCTATGTCGGCATGACGCGTCACCGCGACCGCGTGCACCTCCATTATGGTCGGGATGACTTCGCCGATCAAGGCCGTCTCGCCCTCTTGCTATCTCGCGATCGGGCAAAGGATATGGCCGGCGACTATGGTCCCGAGCGTAGTCACCAGGATCATGCCCGGGCCTTTGCCGACCGGCGCGAGATCCGGTTGCCGGAACTCGCGCGTCCGATGGTCGACAAGACGCGTGGTGGGGCAGGGGAGCGGTATCAAAGGTCGACGGCAAGTCCGCAGGGCGACCAGCGCCCGACCCGCGAAGGAGTGGTGCGGAGCTGGGCGGCCGAACACGGACGCGAGCTGGCGGACGTACAGGCACGCGCGCAACGCGCGCAGGTGCGGGCGGATGGAATGTACCGGCGACATGAGGCGGTGAGAGGTGATCATGCTCGTAAGCAGCCGCTGCCGCCCAAAGGACTGATGGCAACCTTGCGGCGTCCGTCCTACGAGGCAGCACGCGCGAGTTGGGAGAAGGCCGCGCGCGGGTTGCAGCAGCGATCCACGCAGCTCGCGAAGCGACTAGGTCAGATCAAGGAGTATCTCGGTCCCGTGACCGGGCAGCGGCGTCACCGCGGCGATGAGCTGGCGCGTGCCAGGGTTGAGCGCGCGCATCCTCACCTCAACAAGCTCTACGAAGCAGTCATGCGCGAGCGCCGCGCCGAGCGTGTCCGCCAGCAAGAGCAGGAACGCGAGCGGATCAAACAGCGAGACAAGGATCGGAGTGGTGATGGTCGGGGCCGTGGGCGATAGTCCATCTTGCGTGCCTACTAGCCACGACCGTTGCGAGGGGTGCCAGCTTCAGGTTGGCTATCTCACTGTTAGCAACCGGGCCTAAGAACTTGCGCGGCGATCGGCCGGGTGAGGTCCAAACCATCCCTGAGCATCAATCGGCCGCGTAGCGCACCAGCACCTCGAACGACCACCGATCGACCCGTTACGGGATTTCGGACGCTGATCGGAATCGTTGGCGGCATCATCGGGTAGCAAGCCTTCATGATTTGAGCCCACCAAGTAGCAGCTTGGTGGGCTCTGGTCGTGATCGGCTTTCGCTTCTCGATGATACAAGGTCCGGGCTGTTGCGCAAGGACACGAAATCAGGCGCGGCACCTTTGCTCAGGTCCTCAAAAGCACGAATTACATCGGGCCGCTCAGGAGGTAGCGCCTTGCCGCCTATGGCGTCTCGCGAGGCGTTCGTGCTTTTGAGGACCGAAGCTGGAAACGGTCATCGAAAGCACGAAGATTGACGATTTTCAGGCTGAGTTAGCGTGCGTTGAGAGCGCCCATCTCACGATTTTCGTGCTTTCGATGACCGTTGGTGTGCCACGTGGCGCATTCGGCCCTTTGAGGAGCCTTGTCCCAACAGAGAGCGACCCCTATCAAATCGGTACATGCGGCATCCAACGGATTGTCCGTTTCCCGATCAGGGAACTAGCACCGGGACCGCCTTTCAAGGCGGTCCTCGGTTTTGTAAGCGAACTGTTTCTTCAAAAGCCGCAGAAGACGCGCTATGTTGAAGGCAACATGGCCGTCCCCGCTGTTGCCTTCGGCATCAAGGGACGGCCTTCTTAGACCAGCGCTCCTGCACAGGAGGTGTGCCACGTGGCACACTAAGTCGGGTCGACACGCACCCTGATTTAGACCGGCGCGCCTCGATCGGCGCATGAGCCCAGCGTCGCCCGTTAGAAACGCTCAGTGTGAGCGGGCCTCCGCGCTCGGACCCAAGGCTTCGATGATCCTGCACTCGGCCACAGTGTTGCGGCTACAGGAGTCGATCAGCGCATCCAGCTCGCTCGCGAGCGCCGTCAGGTCAGCGATCTTTCGCGTGATGGCATCACGATGTTGGTTGGCGATCACGTCCACGGCCATACAGGATTGTTCGCGTCGATCGGCGAGCCCCATCAACTCCCGGACCTGGTCGATCGAGAAGCCGAGATCGCGCGCTCTACGGATGAAGGACAGGCGCCGCAGATGCTCGCCCTCGTAGGTCCGGTAATTTCCGGCCGACCGCGCTGGCGCCGCCAGCAAGCCGATCTGCTCGTAATAGCGGATCGTCTCGACCTTTGTGCCCGTCGCCGAAGCCAGCTTCCCGATCGTCAGTTTATCAGACACAGCGCTTGACCCTCTAGCGACTAGAGGGTGCATATAGGCTGCCAGATCGATTCTATCGAGGTGGCGAAATGGCCTGCACGAGCTGCGCGTCCGACAAGGCGGGCACCCTCAATGACCCGAAGTGGCGGCGCGCGTTGTGGATCGCGCTCGCGATCAATGGCGGCATGTTCGCGATCGAGATCGTCGCGGGGATCACGGGCGGGTCGAAGGCGCTCCAGGCCGACGCGCTCGACTTCTTCGGTGACGCTGCCAATTACGCGATCAGCCTGGGTGTCGCTGGGATGGCGATAGCCTGGCGCGCGCGTGCGGCGATGCTGAAGGGAGCGACGCTTGCCCTGCTTGGGCTCTATGTCCTGCTCGCGGCGGGGTGGGGCGCGCTCCACGGCGCTGTGCCCCATGCCGAGGTCATGGGCGTTGTGGGGATTGCGGCGCTGATCGCGAATGTCGTGGTCGCGGTGATGTTGTACCGCTTCCGGAGCGGTGACGCGAACATGCGTTCGGTGTGGATCTGCTCGCGCAACGATGCGATCGGCAATATCGCCGTGGTGCTGGCTGCAGGCGGCGTCTTCGGTCTGAACAGCGCGTGGCCCGATCTAGTGGTGGCCGCGTTGATGGCCGTGCTCGGTCTGTCGGGCGGATTCCAGATCATGCGACAGGCGCGGGCCGAACTGCGATACGCTTCCACGCCTGCCCCTTCCACTTACAGGCAGCCGTTACATGGCGTTCGCTAAGCTGCTAAGGCGAAGGCCGATGCATCGGCTTTCCGCCTTGTTCCTCTGTCTCATGCTCGTGCTGTCGCTTGGGCTGGGATCGGTCGCGCATGCGACCGAGGCGGTGGGCTGCGTCGATACCACCGCTGCCAGCTCGCTCGAACATAGTGACGGCGACGCCGACCAGGTGCCGGCTGATGCCGATAAGGCCTATCCGCACCATCATGGCGGTTGCCATGGCCATCATATCGGGGTTCCGTTCGAGGCCAAGCTCGTTGCCTCAGTGACCGGGCTCTCTGTCGCTCCTCCAGCGTGGAACCACGCCCCGATGGCACCGGTGCCTTCGGACCCAGCTCTGCGACCTCCCCAAGCCTGACAAGCGCCTAATCCGCCGGGAGCTTCCCGCGCGGCAATCCAAGTTCGTCAGGAGTTCGTCACCATGTCCCGTTTCATCGCGGCCTTATTGGCCGTGGCGTCGTGCGCGTCGATCGCGCACGCGCAATCATCCGAGCCGGCATCGCCCAGTCCCCCGCTCACGCTTGAGCGGGCGCTGGCGCTCGCCGGCGCAACCGCGCCCAGTCTCGAAGCCGCCACAGCAGGGGTCAGGGCGGCCGAGGCCGGCCGGACCGTCGCCGGCTATCGCCCCAACCCCTCGATCGTTGCCGAGACCGAAAACATCGCCGGCAGCGGCCAGTATCGGGGCCTGCGCAGTGCGGAGACGACCGCTGGCCTGGCACTTCCGATCGAGTTGGGCGGCAAAAGGTCGGCGCGGATCGCGGTCGCCGAGGCGATCGGCAACCGGGCACGGATCGGCACGGCGCTGGCCGAGGCCGATCTCCGGCTCGCCGTCACGCAGCTCTACATTCAGGCAGCAGCGGCCGAACGCCGCCTCGTCACAGCCCGCGAACAGGCCGGCATCGCCCGGGAGGCGCTCCGCGCAGCCGGTGTCCGCGTGCAGGCGGGGCGTGCATCACCGCTCGAACAGCAGCGTGCCGATGTGCTGCGTATCAATGCAGAGACGGCCGTGGAACGTGCCCAGCGGCTTGCCGAGGTGGCGCGGGACAATCTCGCTCGTCGGATCGGCCAGCCCGTGACCGGGCCGCTCGACCTCGCATGGTATGATCGTGTTGAGGGCTTTGGACCGGCACGGCCGATCGAACCCGGTGGTACGCTGGCACTGGCGGCCGCCCGTGCCGACGCGACGACGGCCGAGGCACAGGTCCGGCTCGCCCGATCGCAGCGCATTCCCGATGTGACGTTGAGCGCCAGCGCACGACGGCTCGAGGCTACCAACGACGTCGCCGCGGTGTTCGGGGTCTCCATCCCATTTCCCGTCTTCAACAACGGCAAAGCCGCCATCGCCCAGGCGCGCGCGCAGAGCGACCAGGCGCAGGCCCTGCGGCGTGCCGCCGAGCTGGACGCGGCGCAGGACATCGCGAACGCCCAGGCGGAGGTGGCCAACGCCGCCACGTCCGCACGCAATGCGAGCGGTCCGGTGCTGGCGTCGGCTGCCGAGGCTGCGCGCATTGCCCGGATCGGCTACCGCGAGGGCAAGTTCGGCCAGCTCGACTTGCTCGATGCCGAGCGGACCCTGTCCGAGACGCGCACCGCCGCGATCGACGCGCTCGCCACTTATCATGACGCAAAGGCACGCCTGGAACGGCTCGTTGCCGCCGCGCCCTCTCCTGAGGAAAACAATCAATGACGAAGAACATCATGCGGGCGCTGGCGCCCGTGACGCTGGCCCTCATCCTTGCGGGATGCGGCGGGACCGGCAGCGGCGGTGAAGCCGGGGAGAAGGCCGGAGCCGAGAAGGCCGAAGGTGCCGAGGCCAGCGAGGCCAAGGAAGGTCCAAAGCATGCCGTCATCCTCTCCGCGCAGCAGATCGCGGACGCCGGGATCGAGGTCACGCGGCCAACGGTCGGCGGGGAAGCTGGTGCGATCGAGCTTTCGGCAACGATCGAAGGCGATCCGCAAGGCGTGCAGGTGGTATCGGCATCGGTGGGCGGGCGGCTCGTCTCGCTGACCCGCAATCTCGGCCAGCCTGTCGGTCGCGGCGATCCGCTCGCCGTTATCGAGAGCCGCGAAGCGGCGTCGCTCAAAGCAGAGGTGGAGGCCGCTCGCGCGCGTGCCGCCCTCGCGCAAACGAACCTTCGTCGTGAGCAGCGCCTGTTCGCCGAGCGCGTCTCGCCGGAACAGGATCTTGTCGCGGCGCGGACCGCCGCGACCGAAGCCAGCATCGCGCTTCGCCTGGCGCAGCAGCAATTGTCCGCGACCGGCAGCGGGGGCGGTGCGCTCAACCGCATCGCAGTGCGCTCACCAATCGCCGGTCAGGTCATCGCGCGCTCGGCTACGCTCGGGCAGACCGTTGCAGCCGACGCCGAGCTTTTCCGGGTCGCCAACCTTTCCAAGGTCACGGTTGCGACCTCGCTGGTGCCCACTGATGCGGGCCGGGTGAAGCCTGGTGCCCGCGTCGAGGTAACAGCGGCGGGGCGCCGTCAGGAAGGACGCGTCACGTTCGTCTCGCCCATACTGGACGAGACGACGCGCTTGGTGCCGGTGATCGTCACCCTCGACAATGGCGGCAGCACCTGGCGCGTTGGCGAGACGGTCAATGTTTCCATCCTGGTGCCGGCAACCGGCGACCGTACAGTCGCCGTGCCGTCGGCCGCGGTCCAGATGATCGAGGACAAGTCGTTCGTCTTTGTGCGGACCCCGACGGGGTTCCGGGCGACCCCGGTGACATTGGGCCGCACCAACGGCGGCCAGGTCGTCGTGACGTCCGGGCTAACCGGTTCGGAGCGGATCGCCTCCACCAACAGCTTCACGCTCAAAGCCGAACTCGGCAAGGGCGACGGCGGGGACGAGGACTGAACCATGATCGGTCGCATCGTCACCCTCTCCGTCGAGAAGCGTTGGCTAGTCCTGCTTCTCACCGTCGCCGCTGCGCTGCTCGGGATAGGCGCGTTGCGCCAACTCCCGATCGACGCCGTTCCCGACATCACCAATAACCAGGTGCAAATCAACGTCGTCGCCCCTGCCCTTTCCCCCGACCAGATCGAGAAACAGGTCGCGTTCACGGTCGAAACCGCGCTCGCCGGCATCCCTGGCCTCGAATATACCCGTTCACTCAGCCGCAACGGCTTCGCCCAGGTCACGGCCGTCTTCACCGAGAAGACCGATATCTACTTCGCCCGTCAGCAGGTGGCGGAGCGGCTGCGGACTGCGGAGGAAGACCTTCCCGAGGGCGTAAACCCTGAAATGGGGCCGATCGCGACCGGGCTCGGCGACATCTTCATGTGGACGGTCGAGTACCGTGAACTGGATCAGGTCCATCACCGCAACGGTGAGCCCGGTCTGCAACGCGACGGCAGCTACATCACGCCGGAAGGCGATCACCTCGTCAGCGAGGCCGACAAGGCCACCTACCTGCGCACTGTCCAGGACTGGATCGTCACGCCGCAGCTCAAGAGCACGGAGGGACTGGCGGGGGTCGACTCCCTTGGCGGGTACACCAAGGAATATCTCGTCGTCCCCGACGTGCAGCGCATGGCCGCAATGCGGCTGACGCTGCAGGATCTCACCACGGCGCTGGAGCGGAACAACACCAGCGCCGGCGCCGGTGTCGTCAACCGTAACGGCGAAGGGCTCTCTGTCCGCTCCGACGGGCGCGTGCGCAACGCCGACGAGCTTGCCCGAACCGTCGTCGCCACCCGCGAGGGTGTGCCGATCCTGCTCAACCAGATCGCAACCGTTCGGACCGGCCAGGCTCTGCGCATGGGCTCCGCGTCCGAAAACGGCCATGAGGTGGTCGTCGGGACCGCCGTCATGCGGATCGGCGAGAACAGCCGTACCGTCTCGACCGGGGTCGCCGAACGGCTGACCCAGATCGGCCGCTCGCTGCCGGTCGACGTTGTCGTGAAACCGGTGATGAACCGCACCGAGCTGGTGAACTCCACCATATCGACGGTCGCCCGCAATCTCGCCGAAGGCGCGCTGTTGGTCATCGTCGTCCTGTTCGCCTTGCTCGGCAACTTCCGGGCGGCGCTGATCGCGGCTCTCGTCATCCCGATCACGATGCTGCTCACCAGCATCGGCATGTTGGAGGCGGGCGTTTCGGCCAATCTGATGAGCCTCGGCGCGCTCGACTTCGGCCTGATCGTGGACGGTGCCGTCATCATCGTCGAGAACGCATTGCGGCGCCTTGCCGAAGCCCAGCATGGCCGGGACGGCGAGCTGACGATGGAACAGCGGCTCGGGCTGGTCGCCGCGTCCGCCCGCGAGATGATCCGTCCGTCCGTTTACGGGCAGGCGATCATCATCCTGGTCTATGCGCCCTTGCTGACCTTCACCGGTGTCGAGGGGAAGATGTTCGAGCCAATGGCGCTCACCGTCATCATCGCACTCGTGTTCGCCTTCATCCTGTCGCTGACCTTTGTACCCGCGGCGATCGCCATTTGGCTCAGCAAGCGGGTGGAGGAGAAGGAAAGCCGGGCCGTGACGTTCCTTCGACAGCGCTACGAGCCGGGGCTCGATGGGGCGATGCGTCGCCCGACGCTCACCATCGGCATTGCGATCGGCGCTTTGGCGCTCGCCGGTGTCGCCTTCACCACCTTGGGGCAGGAGTTCCTGCCGCAGCTCGACGAGGGCAATATCCTCGTCCAGGCCGTGCGGATTCCGGGCACGTCGGTCGACCAAAGCCAGGCGATGCAGTTCCAGGTCGAGAAGGCATTGGCCAAGGTGCCGGAGGTCCGCTTCGCCTTCTCGCGCACGGGCACCTCCGAGATCGCATCGGACCCGATGCCAGCGAACGCCACGGACACCTTCGTTATCCTGAAGCCGAAGGCGCAGTGGCCCGATCCAGGTCTCTCCAAGGAAGAGCTTGTGGAGCGTCTGGAGAAGCGTCTCTCCACCCTCCCCGGCAACGCCTACGAGATCACCCAGCCGATCCAGATGCGGTTCAACGAGCTGATCGCGGGCGTGCGCGGCGACATCGCCATCAAGGTGTTCGGCGACGATTTTGGCGAGATGAATGCGACCGCGGACCGGATCGCCGGTATCCTTCGCCGGACCCGGGGTGCCGCAGACGTGCGGGTCGAACAGACCGAGGGCCTGCCGATGCTCGACATCCGGCCGAACCGCACCGCCATGTCGCGCGTCGGCGTAACCGCCGGCGACGTGCAAGACACGGTTGCCGCAGCCATCGGTGGCCGGCAGGCCGGCATGATCTTTGAGGGGGATCGCCGCTTCCCCGTCATGATCCGAATGGCCGAAAGCTCGCGCTCGGACCTCACGGCGGTCGCTCAGGTGCCGGTACCGACTGCCGGTGGTGGCTTCGTACCGCTGTCGACCGTCGCCGATATCGCTGTCGTCGATGGTCCCAACCAGATCAGCCGGGAGAACGGAAAGCGGCGCGTGGTGGTGCAGGCGAACGTCCGTGACCGCGACGTGGCGGGCGTCGTTGCCGATGCCCGGGCGGCAATCGACGCTCAGGTGAAGCTGCCGGCAGGGACGTACCTCGAATGGGGAGGCCAGTTCGAGAACCTTGCGTCCGCTCGGGACCGGCTCGCTATCGTGGTGCCGATCTGTTTCGTGGTCATCATGCTGCTGCTCTACGGGGCGCTCGGCTCCGTTCGGGATGCGCTGATTGTGTTCACCGGCGTCCCTCTGGCGCTGGTGGGAGGGGTGCTCGCGCTTGTGCTGCGCGGGATGCCCTTCTCCATTTCCGCGGCCGTCGGCTTCATTGCGCTATCCGGCATCGCAGTTCTCAACGGGTTGGTCATGGTGACGTCCATCCATGACCTGATGCGCGACGGCATGGATCGCGCGGCTGCGGCGCATCGAGGCGCGCTGGCCCGGCTCAGGCCTGTCGCGATGACTGCGCTTGTGGCTTCACTCGGTTTCGTACCGATGGCGCTGGGACATGGAGCGGGCGCCGAGGTGCAAAAACCGCTCGCAACCGTGGTTATTGGCGGCCTCATATCCGCGACGCTGCTCACATTGTTCGTGCTGCCGACGCTCTATGCCCGTTTCGGTAGCCGAGAGCTGCCGGTCCCGGAAAGCGATCGGCAAACTGCCGCTCCTGACGAGAAGGTGCCGGCATGAGCGAAGAGAGCTTCGACCTCGACACGGCCGAGAAGCGCCGGACGCTTTGGATAGTCCTGTTGCTCAATCTGGGCCTGGCGGCAGGCTTCGGGGTGTCCGGCGTCATGGCGGATTCCAGCGCCCTGATCGCAAACGGCTTGGACAACGCCTCCGATGGCATCGTCTACATCATCAGCTTGCTTGCCCTCTCGCGCTCACAGGCGTGGAAGCGGGGGGCCGCGGTGACATCGGGCATCCTGCTGCTGCTCTTTGCCGCGGGTGTGCTGCTCGATGCCGGGCGGCGCTATTTCTCGGGAAGCGAGCCGCTCGGCCCCACTATGATCGGGATGGCGATCATCGCGGCGGTCGTTAACGGGCTTTGCTTGTGGCTGTTGAAGCGATTGCGCGAGCCCGATGTAAATATGCGCGCTGCGACAACCTTCAGCCTCAACGACTTCGTGTCCAATGGGGGCATCATTCTAGCCGGCGCGATCGTCGTTTGGACGGGCCAGAACTGGCCTGACCTTATCGTCGGCGTCGCTGTTGCCGCTATCGCGGTGAAAGGCGGCCTCGAAATCCTGCGAGACGCTCGCTCGGACGCGGGCACGAAAGGAGCCAATCAATGAGCGCAGGCCATGACCATGGGGGGCATGCCCACGACCACACCGCTGGCGCGAATGCCCAGATGCTGAGCTGGGCGCTGGCGCTCACGACCGCCTATCTGGTTGCCGAGGTTGTTGGTGCGTTCGTCTTCAACAGCCTCGCGCTTCTATCTGACGCAGCGCATATGCTGACAGACGTGGCAGCACTGGTGATTGCGCTGCTCGCGATCCGGTTCGGACAGAAGCCGGCCGACGACAAGCGGACGTTCGGCTATAAGCGGTTCGAGATCCTGGCCGCTGCTTTCAACGCCCTGCTGCTCTTCGGTGTGGCGATCTACGTGCTGGTGGAGGCGGTGCAGCGCTTCCGCCAGCCCGAGGCGGTCCAGTCGACCGGGATGATGATCGTCGCCGCGATCGGCCTGGTGGTGAACCTCATATCGATGAAGCTGCTCACGTCGGGCAAGGACGCGAGTATGAACGTCAAGGGCGCCTACCTCGAGGTATGGGCCGACATGATCGGCTCGGTGGGCGTGATCGCCGGGGCGCTGGCCATCCGGTTTACCGGATGGACGTGGGTCGATCCAATCGTGGCGGTCGGGATCGGCTTATGGGTGCTGCCCCGAACATGGGTGCTGCTCCGGGACACGACCAACGTGTTGCTCGAGGGCGTTCCTGGAGGGATCAAGCTGCCCGAGTTGCGTGCCGGCATCGCCGGCCTGTCCGGCGTGGCTGGCGTCCACGACCTCCATGTCTGGTCGATGGCCTCGGACGACATCAACTGCACCGCACACGTCACGCTTGCCGAAGGTGCCGATGCCGATGCGGTCAGGAAGAGGGTCGCGGACATGCTCGATAGCCGGTTTGGGATCGAGCATTGTACGATCCAGACCGAGGCAGCGGCCGAGCCGTGCGAGGACACCGGACACCTGCACCCGTGAACGCGCGGTGGCCATGAGAAAGCCGCGGCGCTGGACGGAAGAAGCCGACGCAGAGCTTCGCCAGCGGATCGCCGCGAAACAGCCATTGGCGACGATCGCGAGGGAGATGGATAGAACGATGGATGGCGTTCGGGGGAGGGCGGCTGCGCTGCGGGTCGCCCTTCCGTCTCCTACGCGGCCCTGGCGTGAAACAGTGAAGCGGGGGCCTGCGCCGAAGCCGATGAAGGATCAGGCTAAAGGTGACGAATGAAGGCATCCGGCTGAGGGACGAGCCGGCGCCGCACGTACTCCTCCATGAGTGGGGGCTCACGTGGAGATCACCGATGCACGATCATATGAGCGCCGAGATGCAGGCTTGCATGGACGCCTGTCACCACTGTCACGTCACCTGCCTTTCGATGACCACGCAGCATTGCCTTCAGGTGGGCGGCGCACATGCCGCGCCCGACCACATCAAGATCATGCTCGACTGCGCGCAGATTTGCGGCACCTCACTCGACTTCATGGCCCGCGGGTCCGACCAGCATAAGCTCGTATGCGGCATCTGCGCTCAGATCTGCCGGGCTTGCGCGGAGAGCTGCCGGGGGCTCGACGGCATGGAAGAGTGCGTCGCCGCGTGCGAGCGTTGTGCCGACGCATGCGAGAAGATGGCCGCCTGATCGGTGACGGGCGGGTGGCGATCGGCCGCCCGCTCCTCACATCGCCGTTGCGGGGGGCTCGAGCATCCCCAGCCAGGCGACCAGCGCCAGGATCGTGACGGCACAGCTCGCCTCGATCGCAAGGCTGCGCCGCAGAGCACCAAGCGCGGCCCGATGATCGCCCGCGGCAATCGAGCGCTCGAAAGCCGGCGTCAGCCGGAAACGATTGAGGGAGGCCAGCCCGAGCATCGCGCCAAACAGTACCAGCTTGGCGAGGAGGAGCTGGCCGTAAAGGGTGGTCAGAAGTCTCGGTAAATTGCCGGCACCGACCAGCAGCCAGCCATTAACCAGGCCCGTCACAACGATCGTGCCGACCACGAGCGTGCCGACCAGACCGAAGCCGTGCAGCGCCCGGTGGGTCAGTCTGAGATGGGCGACGTCGACGCGAACTGCCGGCCGCACCACGAGCAGCGTCAACCCGAGCAGTGCACCGACCCAGGCTCCGGCCGCCAACAGGTGCAGAATATCGGCCAGCAGATGGATCCAGCCCGTCGCGCCCTCATCCATCGCGCCATGGCCTGTCCAGGCGAGCGTCGCGAGCGCAATGCCCGCCGCGAGCGCCACCATGCCGAGCGGCGCGGTACGTCCTGCCGCGATCAGCGCGGCGATCACGGCCACAATCAGCGCGACCATGCGCGCTTTCCACGCCGTGCCCGTCGCGGAGCCGGTGATCAGCATTCCGATCGCTTCCCGATCGATCGGCCACGGCGGCGCTCCAGCTATTGCCGCGGCGAGCAGGACGAGCGCAATGCCTGAAAACAGAAGGCCGAGCAGCCCGGTCCCCACCAGCCAGGGGCGCAAGGCGAGTGCGTCTGCGCGCTCCCCGGCCTTGAGCCCGTAGAGGCTGAACGCCGACAGGCCGAACAGCCCGCTCAACGTCGCATAAAGCGCGAAGCGGACCCCGATCAGCGGCCAGTCGGCATCCACCTTACTTCACCGCGAAGGCGAAGTTGCCCGACACCCGATGCGTGTCGGCCGAGACGACGTGCCATGCGACGCTGTAGCGGCCCGCGCCGAGCGGCGACTTGGGCACCACGACCAGCGTTCGGCCATCGGGTGCAACCTGGGTGGTGGTTGCAACCTTCATCGGTGGGTGCGTGGTGCCGCCATGGCCCGTCATCATCAAGTCCGCACCGGAGAATTTCGGCATCAGCTTCTCGCTGAACTGCAAAGCGACACGCGCGGGCTTGGCAACGGTCGCGTTGGGCGCGGGTGAGGCCACAACGAGCTTCGGGTGAGCCTGCGCCGCACTGGCGAGGCTCAGGAGAGTGAGGGCGGCAGGAAGGGCGAGACTACGCATGGGGTACTCCGACGAGGTTCGTGCACCCTTCTACGCGGCGCGCTGCCCGACCCCTCACCGGCGGTTGAGGGATGATGGGCAGCGATGCGTATCCGATGATAGAGGGGCGGAGTGGAAAGCATGGACGATCTAGACAGAGCATTGGCGCGACTAGCGGGCGCACCCGCCCCGGCCGCTTTGGAGGGTATCGAGGACCAAGTCCTCAGACGAATCGGCAGCCGCCCCGCCGTGCGCGGAGCCGGGCTCGGGATCGGTGTGATAACCGCCGCGGCGCTCGTTATCGGGATCGTCGGTGCCGAGCTGCCCGCGACGGCAAGCCCTGTTGTCTCGCTCGCGCCGCTCGGCGGAGCCTCCCCCCTTGCCCCTTCCGCGTTGCTGATCGGCGAGCCATGACCTCGACCAAGCGGGTTGTCCTGTGCGCCTTGCTCGCCTTCCTGGCAGCGATCGGCGGTGTCTTTATCGGGCGCGCACTGCTGCCGCAGCCCAAGCAACCCGGTGCGGCGCTTCACGAGGTGCTGCATCATAAGCTCGCGCTTGATGGCGACCAGCAGGCCCGATTGAAGGTGCTCGAAGACCGGTTCGCGGTGCAACGCCGCGCCCTCGAGCTGGAGATGCGTGCCGCCAATGCCCGCCTTGCCGAGGCGATCGAGGCCGAGCATGGCAATGGTCCGCGGGTGGCCGCTGCGGTCGACCAAAGCCATGCCGCGATGGGCGAGCTGCAGAAGGCGACGCTGGCGCACATCTTCGCCATGCGTCAGCTCCTCCGGCCCGATCAGACCTCTCAATTCGATGACGCGGTGGTGAAGGCGCTCACCGACGGCCAGGGGTGAGCCTCGATTGGACCGCGTTGTCGGATGGCGAACTGGCGACGCTCAGCATCGCCGGCCGACAAGCCGCTTTCGCCGAGATCGTGCGACGCTATCGGCAGCCGATGTTCCGGCTTTCGCGCGCATTCCTCGGCGATGCCGACGACGCGCTGGACGTGACCCAGGAAGCGTTCGTGGCCGCACATCAGGCCTTGTCGCGCTACGATCCCAACCGCTCGATGCAGGCGTGGCTCACGACCATCGCCGTCAACAAATGCCGCGATTGGGCGCGCAAGCGTGCCGTGCGCCGGTTTCTGTCGTTCGCGCTGCCGAACGACGAACAGGTCCAGAGCATCGTCGACGAACAGGTGCCGATCGACGACGCAGCCGGCGATCGGCAGGAACTCGATCGTGTGACCCGCGCCATCTCGACCTTGCCCGCGAACCTGAAGGAGCCTTTGGTACTTCGGACGATCGAAGGCCTGAGCCAGGCCGAGACGGCCGAGGTGCTGGGGATCAGCCAGAAGGCGGTCGAAACCCGCCTGTATCGCGCGCGGGCGCGGCTGCTCGAAAAACTCGGGAACCGCTGAGGGCTGGACGGATCGGCCGCGTAGAAGAAGCGACGGCCCTTTCACGGCCCCATTCTTAGGAGCTTGCATGTCGCGCGTTCTCGACCGCCGCCAGGTGCTGCGCGGTGCCAGTCTGGCAGGAGGCGGCCTCGCCTTGTCGGCCTATATGCCGGCATGGGCACAGCCCGTCTCCGCCGGCATCGCCAAGCCGTTGCCCACGGTGTCGGGCGAGGACATCACGCTCAAGGTCGCGCATCAGATGATGATGATCGACGGGCGGCAGAGCCACGCCATCGGCATCAACGGCACCGTGCCCGCGCCGCTCATCCGCTTGCGCGAGGGACAGAACGTCCGCCTCCACGTCGTCAACGAGCTCGACGAGGAAACCTCGATCCACTGGCATGGGCTGCTGCTGCCCTTTCAGATGGACGGGGTGCCGGGGATCGCCTTCCCCGGCATTCCGGCGCGCTCGACCTTCACCTACGAGTTCCCGATCATCCAAAGCGGGACCTACTGGTATCACAGCCATTCCGGGCTTCAGGAGCAGGAGGGACACTACGGCCCGATCCTGATCGATCCGAAGAATCCCGATCCCGTGCAGTTCGATCGCGAGCATGTGATCGTGCTGTCCGACCACAGCTTCCATCACCCGCACTACCTCTTTGATCGGCTGAAGAAGGAGTCGGGCTACTTCAACCGCCAGCGCCAGACCCTGGCCGGGCTTCTCGCCGGCAAGGATCAGTCGCTGAAAGAGCGGTTGGAGTGGGGCAAGATGCGGATGGATCCCGCCGACGTCGCCGACGTCACGGGGTCGGTCTACACTTACCTGGTCAACGGCTACGGCCCCAAGGACAATTGGACCGCGCTGTTCCGGCCCGGCGAGCGGGTACGGCTGCGCTTCATCAACGCCTCGTCGATGACCACCTTCAACGTCCGCATTCCGGGCCTGCCGATGACGATCGTCGCGGCCGACGGCTTGAACGTGCGCCCGGTTGAGATCGACGAGTTCCAGTTCGGCCCGGCCGAGACCTACGACGCGATCGTCACCCCGCCCGACCTGCGCGCCTATACGCTGGTCGGTGAGAGCGTCGATCGCTCCGGCATGGCCCGCGCGACGCTCGCCCCGCGTGAGGGGATGGCGGCCGAGGTGCCCCCGCTCCGCAAGCGCCCGCTCGCGACCATGAAGGACATGGGCATGGGCGGCATGGATCATGGCACGATGGACCACGGCGCTATGAATCATGGTGCTATGGGCGGCGCCGCGGGATCGATGTCCGGCATGGACCATGCTGCGATGGGGCATGGCGCGGGCACCGGCGCGATGCCGGGTATGGATCATTCCCAAATGAACCACGGCGCGGCCGGCACCGCGGCAGGCGGCATGGCAGGCATGGACCACGGCCAGGCTCAGGGCGGCGCCATGGCCGGTATGGACCATGGCTCCGGCACGATGCCGGCGATGAACGGCGATCAGATGGGCGGGATGGACATGGGCGGCATGAGCCATTCCATGCGCGATTTCAGCAATGCCCCTGAGGTGAAGAAGGGACCGGGCGTGCAGACCATCTCGCCGATGCCGGTCGATCGCACCGGAGATCCCGGGCAGGGGCTGGAGAATGTCGGGCACCGCGTTCTCACCTATCGCGACCTGATGGCGCTCGACCGCAACCCGGACACACGCGCACCGGAGCGGGAGATCAAGCTCCACCTCACCGGCAACATGGAGCGCTACATGTGGGGCTTCGACGGCGAAAAGCTGTCGGAGAACCCCGATCCGATCACGCTGCTTCACGGCGAGCGCGTACGGGTGACGCTCATCAACGACACGATGATGGGACATCCGATCCACATCCATGGCCACTTCTTCGACCTGGTGACCGGCAAGGGCGCCTACGCGCCCCGAAAGCATACGGTGCTGGTGCAGCCGGGAGGCACGGTGAGCTGGGACGTGACCGGCGAGGAAGGCGACTGGGCCTTCCACTGCCACATGCTCTACCACATGCACGCGGGCATGATGCGTGTCGTCCAGGTCCGCAAGGCCGGGGAGGCCACGGCGTGATCCGGGCGCTCCTCCTCGCCGGTATGGCGCCGCTCGCCCTTGCGACACCCGCATTGGCGCAGACCATGGACCATTCCATGCACAACATGCCGGGCATGACGATGCCGGCAAAGCCGGCCGCCAAGCCGAAGGCGAAAGCCGCGGCCAAGTCCGCGACTAAGCGTAAGGCCCCCGTCCGACGCACCGCGCCGCGGCGCGCGCAACCGGCGAAGACGCAGGCTGCCGACCCTCATGCCGGGCATGACATGAGCGGAATGCAGCGAATGGATATGAGCGGTCAGCAGCCCACCCAGAACCCGCACGCCGGGCACGATATGTCCGCTATGCCGGGCATGGCAGCATCGACAGATGCGGGCCAGGACCCACATGCCGGCCACGACATGAGCACGATGCCGGGCATGGCGATGCCCGGCGATCAGCCCGCTGCCAAGGTCGGAACCGACCTTCCCCCCGGCAACAAGCCCGCTCCCGCTCCGGCCGGGGACCACCTCGCCGATCGTTTCTGGGGCGCGGACGCCATGGCCAGCTCGCGCGAGAACGATCTACGCCGCGAGCATGGCGGAATGACCGTCTATCAGATCCTCTTCAATCTCGCCGAATATCAGGCTCGCAAGGGTGGCGACGGCTATCGCTGGGATGGCGAGGCCTGGATCGGGGGCGACATCAATCGCTTTACGCTAAAGAGCGAGGGCGAAGGCACGTTCGGCAAGCCGCTCGAACAGGCCGAGGTGCAGGCGCTCTACAGCCGCGCGCTCGATCCATACTGGAACCTTCAGGCGGGCGTTCGCTACGACTTCAAGCCCAACCCCTCGCGCACCTACGCGACGGTAGGGATCGAGGGGCTGGCCCCCGGTTGGTTCGAGGTGGAGGGCGCATTGTTCCTCTCCGACAAGGGCGACGTGCTTGGCCGTGCGGAGGGCTATTACGACCAGCGCATCACCAACTGGTTCGTGCTCCAGCCTAGGGTGGAGGCCAATTTCTCCGCGCAGGACGTGCCCGAAACCGGCACCGGCTCCGGGCTCACGGACCTCGAGGCCGGGCTTCGGCTTCGCTACGAGGGCCGGCGCGAGTTCGCGCCCTACATCGGCGTGTCCTGGGAGCGGCAGTTCGGGGACACCGCGCGCTTCACTCGCGCACGCGGTGACAAAACGGGCGGCTTTAGCTTCGTCGCGGGCGTGAGGACCTGGTTCTGAGCCCGCGGCTCCGCCTCCATGTTGGGGCAAGCAAGGTTCACCGCTGGCTTGCGCTCCTGATCGGAGCGCAGGCGATCGTCTGGTTCACAAGCGGGCTAGTCATGAGCTTGCTGCCGATCGACACGGTGCATGGCGATCACCGGATCGATCGGAACGTCGAACCGGCCCTGATTGCCACCCAGGACTTCGCGCCCGTCCCTGCCCTTCTCGCATCGGCAGGGGCGCCGGTGCGTCAGCTTCAGCACCGGATGCTGCTGGGTCGGCCAATCGTCGAAGCCCAACTCGGCGACGGCAAGGTGCGCTTGCTGGACGCCCGGACCGCGAAGCCTCTGGCCCCGGTCGATGGCGCCGCTGCAGCGCTGATCGCGAGGCAGGCGTATCGCGGCGATGCCGGTTCGGCGCCGGTCGTTGAACGGATCGAGCGCCCGAGCACCGAGTACCGCGGCGCCCTCCCCGCCTGGCGTGCTTCTTTCCCCGATGCCGACGGGACCCGCATTTACGTCGCGGCTGAAACGGGGCGGCTGACATCGGTGCGAACCGGCACGTGGCGGCTCTATGACTTCTTCTGGGGTCTCCACATCATGGATTGGACCGAGCACGAACGGTTCAACACGCCATGGCTCAACGCCTTTGCAGCGGGCGGGCTCGTGTTCGCCGTTGCCGGCGCGATCCTGCTCTTCATGCGTTGGCCCCGCCGACGGCGCAGAAAAGCTCAAGGGGTCCGCTAGAGAGCCGCGTATCCTCGTGTGGGTGGGGCCGCACAGGAGAGCGCATGATGAACCACGACGACCCCAGCTCCAAACAGGGCGGCAATATGGGGATGAGCTACGGGCGCTTCGCCGCGATGATCGCGACGTCGACGGTCGTGATGTTCGGGCTCATGTACCTTAACACCTACGCACTGAGCCATGTCGAATACAGCCAGACCCGGACGTGGATGGCGATCGTCATGGGCGCCACCATGGCGCTCATCATGATCGGCTTCATGTGGGGCATGTACCCCGACCGGCGGGCCAATCTCGGCATCGTGGCAGCCTCGATCGCGGTATTCGCCGGCGCCTTGTGGCTCGTCCGTAGCCAGGAGACGGTCGGAGACGTTGCTTATATGAAGGCGATGATCCCGCATCACTCAATCGCGATCATGACCAGCGAGCGCGCGCACATCAAAGACCCCGAGGTACGCAAGCTGGCGGACGGGATCATTGATGCTCAGGTCCGCGAGATCGCGCAGATGAAGCGCTACATCGCCCGGCTCGAGGCGCACCCCACGCCCGACAATGCGCCCGACCTCCCCTCCTATCGCGACAAGCAGGTGCCTCCCCCGCCCCCCGAAACCGACGAGAGCGTCGGCGTCAACACGCTTCAGCCGATCCGCTGAGCAACATCGCTTGAGGGCTAATCGGTTTGAGCCCGTATCCCTGTTGAGCGGGGGTTTTGACGCAGGAGCGACACGATGAAGAAAATGATGATTATGGCCGTCGCGACCGCCCTCGGCGCGGCTCCCGCGGTCGCCCAGATGCAGGGCATGGACCATTCCGGCATGAACCATGGGCAGATGATGCGGCCGACGCCGGCGAACCCGTACCCGCAGGCCGAGATGGACATGCATCAGAAGATGATGTCGGCGATGGGTGCCGATGCCACCGAGACGTGGGTCCGCAAGATGGTCGAGCACCACCGTGGCGGCATCGCCATGTCGCGTATCGTGCTTCGCGAGACCAAGGACCCCAAGGTTCGCCAGATGGCCACCAAGACGATCGCAGAGCAGACCCGCGAGATCGGCGAGTTGAACGCCTGGCTGCGGGCGCATGGCAAGAGCGCCCAGTAATCGACTATCGTCCCTCCCCCCGTCACCGTGCGGGGGATGGCCACCCGGGAACTCAGATATGGATCGCTTTCGCCTTCTCGCCGCCGCGCTGGCGTGCGCTACCCCTGCGGGGGCTCTCGCCGCGGGTCCCGTCCTGATGCATCGCGACCCGGGTTGCCCCTGTTGCGAGAAATGGGCGCAGCAGGTGAAGGAGCAGTTCGGCCGCGCCGTCCGCGTCGTCGACGATGCGAACCGGCCGGCGTTCATGAAGGCACGCGGCGTGCCTCAAGACCTCGCCTCCTGTCACACTGCCATTATCGACGGCATGACCTTCGAAGGGCACGTTCCGATTGCCGACATGAAGCGCGCCTTGGCCACGCATCCGAAGGGCGTCACCGGCCTCGCGGTCGCCGGGATGCCGATGGGCTCACCGGGCATGGAAATGCCGGGCATGAAGGCCCAGGCCTATGACGTGATCGCGTTCGGGCCGAGCGGCCGCAGGGTGTTCGCCCGCCATTGAAAAGGGGAGGCGCGAACG
>NZ_JBQRTT010000009.1:0-133886 GCF_052321755.1 Sphingomonas cellulosilytica | reverse complement strand
GCACCTCGCCGGCGTTGGGCGCCATCTTGGTGGCCAGCGACCATTCCACCGGATCGGCAAAGCCGAGCAGCCCCGCCGCCTCGCGGCGCAGCGCCAGGATGCGCGCGATCCGATCGCCATTGTCGAACCGGCCGGCATCCGGCCCCTGGTCCGACGCGCGCGTGCCGTAGGCGGTGTAGACGCGTTCGCGCAAGGCGCGATCCTCGGCAAAGGTCAGCACCGCGGTGACGCTCGGCTGTTGCAGCGTCACCACCCAGCCGTCGAGCCCGCGCGCCTGCGCCGCGGCGGCGAACATCGCGATGTCGGCATCCGACAGGCCGGCGAGCAGCGCCGCATCGGCGACGTGCTCGGTCCAGGCATCCGTCGCGTCCAGCACCGCGCTGGCAAAGGCATTGGACAGGTCCGACAGCTCGACCGAGATGGCGGCGAACCGGGCGCGTGCCTCCGGCTCCAGCGCCACGCCGGACAGGGCGAAGTCGCGGATCGCGCGCTCCACCGCCACCCGGTCGGCGAGCGGCAGCGTGGCGAAGTCGGGCGAGGCGGCGAGCGCGGCGTACAGGTCGTGCAGGTCGCGGTTCTGCTGCACCGCCATCATCGCCTCGACCAGCCGCGCCTGGCCGGCGGCGTGCGCGGCGCGCAGCTCCGGCGTGTCGGCCACCGCCTGCAGGTGCGATACCGCCGACCAGAGCGCATCGATGGCGGTGCCGCTACGCTCCAGCGGCAGCCAGGCCTCGGCGAAGCGGCTCGGCCGGCTCGCGGTCAGTTGCGTGACGGTCGCCTCATGCTCGGCGATCACCGCATCCAGCGCCGGGCCAATGGCCTCGGGCACGATCGCGGGAAAGGGGGGCAGGCGGGTGGAATCATGGAGGAGAGCGGTCATGATGATCCTTCGTGGCGGGGGCGATGCGGGCCGTCGGTCATGCGACACCGGCCGCGGTCAAATGGCCAAGGACGATTCCCGGCAATGCCTGCATTCGCTCCAGCGCCAAGGCATTGGTCCGCCGCAGATCCGCTTCGTAGCGAGCCGAAAGGCCGGGATCGCGCGCGCGGAACAGCTTCGGGATGTCAACATATTCACCTGCCGCACGGCGCGGCGCCACAGCAGCGACGATCGACTGGAGGATCGCCTCTGCCCGGATCTTGTCGGTCGATGTGATGATCGTCGGGCGCACGGCGCCTGCCCCGGTCCGCCACAGCGCGGTGATCTCGGTCAGCACCGATCGGCTCGTCCGCAGCGGCCAGCAGGCCGCCGCGCACGCGCGCAACGCCACCGCACCGGCGGCGTCTTCCATCCCGTCCGCAGCGGCTTCGATCTCGCCACGTGCCTGTGTCCAGTCCGCTCGCGTCAGCGTCTCGCCGGCAAGTTCGCGGTGATGCAGATCGAGTATCGCGGCATGGAGCGCCGGAGCATGCTCGACGCTGCCGATCCGGATCAGCATGTCTTCGACGATCCGGACAGGCACCACCGACAGGTCTTCGCCTGGGGAAACCCTGACCACCCAGGTCAATGTATGTTCCCAAGCACGCGCTGGGTCGCTGCATTCGATCATGGGATCGAGCAGTGCGGCGAGTGCCAGCGGATAGCCGAAGCGGGCGGCGTAATCGGCGCTATCCTCGCTCTCCGCCGACACGCCGAGGGGACTGCCGCGCTCGCCATCCCACCGCGTCGCCCCGAACAGCAGCGTGCCTGCCGCAGCATGGGCGCGAAGCCGGGCGAGCAGATCGGCCTTGATCGCGGCGTCGCCCCGGAAGGCACCGGTCACAGATGTCCTTCCAGCCAGCGCGTCAGCTGCGCACGGGTGCGCAGGCCGACGATCCGGTCGATTTCCGTGCCGTCGTGGAATAAGGCGAGCGTGGGCACACCGCGTACGTTCAGCCGCGTACACATGTCCGGTTCCGCCTCCACGTCGACCTTGCAGACGGTAACATCACCCGCGAAGTCTTCCGCCAGGTCGTCCAGGATCGGTGCCAACGTCCGGCACGGGCCACAGTTCGGGCCCCAGAGGTCGACCAGAACGATCCCCCTGGCCCCAGTCACCGCCGTTTCGAACTCTGCTGCGGTCACGCTTTCGATCTTTGCCATCACTCGCTACCCCGTTCGGCCGGCGCGACCGCCGACCATCATGTCATCGATCCTGATCGTCGGCTGACCGACGCCGACGTCGAGCTGCTGGCCCTGCTTGATGCACATGGCTTCGCCGTCATCGAGCCCAAGGTCGTTGCCGACCATCGCGATGCTCTTTAGCGCCTCGTGCCCCACACCGATCAGCGTCGCGCCGTCGATGGGCGCAGTCAGGCGGCCATCCTCGATCAGCCACGCTTCGGTCGTCGAGAAGTTGAAGCGACCGGTGACGATGTCGACCTGTCCGCCGCCGAAACCGATGGCGTAGATGCCGTTCCTCACCGATGCGAGAATGGCCCCCGGATCTTCGCTGCCGGCGGCAAGGAACGTGTTGGTCATCCGCGGCATCGGCAGGTGCGCATAAGATTGACGGCGGCCGTTACCGGTCGGCCGCGCGTTCATCAGCCCGGCGTTGAGCCGATCCTGGAGCAACCCCGTCAGGATGCCGTCCTCGACGAGTACGGTGCGCTGCGCCGCCACGCCTTCGTCGTCGATGCCGAGCGAACCGCGCAGGCCCGGCAGACCTCCGTCGTCGATCACCGTCACGCCGGGGGCGGCGATCCGCTCTCCCATCCGCCCGTCGAATGCCGACAGGCGCTTGCGATGATGGTCACCCTCCAGGCCATGGCCCACCGCCTCGTGGAACAGGACGCCCGCATAGCCCGGGGCAAGCACCACCGGCATCCGCCCCGTGGGAGCGGCGCGCGCATCAAGGTTGGTGGTGGCGACGCGCACGGCCTTGGCCACCATGCGCGCGATCTTCGATGCGGTGAATCCCTCCAGCCCGAACCGGCCCCCCAATCCCGCCTGGCCCCCGGCACGCCGGCCGTTCGCTTCGGCGATGACGCTCGTCATCAGTTGCGCGGTCGGCCGCACGTCGGCAGCGATGCGCCCGTCGATATCGGCGACCAGCACGATCTGATCGATCACGCGGACCGTACCGTCGACGCGCACGACCCGCGGGTCGGCGGCCCGTGCCGCGGCATCGATCTGCTCCAGCAACCCGATCCAGCCCGCGGCCTCGGCAGCGCCGGTCGTTTCCACCGACGGATAGAGGCTATGCACCGGCCCGGTCGCGTCCAGTGCCACACTCGCCTGGCCATCGATCGGCCGCCGTCCCAGCGCGGCGACGGTGCCCGCAAGTTCGGCGAGCGCAGGGCGGCCGAGGTCGGCGGAATGGGCGAAGGCGACCTCCGCTCCCGCCGCCGCGCGTGCACCGACGCCGCGATCGATGCGAAAGCTGCCCGCCGTGACGCGGCCATCCTGCAACTGCCAGCTGCGCGAGCGCACGTCCTCGAAGAACAGGTCGGCCAGGTCGGTGCCACGTCGCCACAGCGCACCCAGCGTCCACGAAAGGTCGGCGTGCGTCAGGCCGTTGGCGGCGAGCAGGCGAGCCTCGGCGCGCGCCAGCGCGGACGAATGGCCGGTCATGCGCTGCCTCCGACCTGCATCTCGTCGATCAGGATCGAACCGCTGCGGATCGCACCATCGCGGTGCGCCTCGTCACCGATCGCCACGATCCCGGCGAGCATGGCTGGGAGGGTGCCCGCGACCGTCACATCGGTCACGGCGTGGACGACCTCGCCCCCCTCGACCCACAGGCCGGACACAGAGCGCGTCCATGTCCCCCGCACGGGATCGGTGCCGCCGCCGTTGAGGCGCGTCACCAGCAGCCCCGTTCCCAGCCGTTGTCGCATCGTCTCGGCATCGCCGCCACCCTCGCGACTGGCGAAGCGCAGGTTCCACGGGCCGCCGGCGTTGCCGGTGGACCGCAGGCCGAGGCGACGTGCCGCGCGGCTGCCGAGGAAATAGCCTTGCACCACGCCGTCCCGGATCACCGTGCGGGCGGTGCCGGCAATCCCCTCGGGATCATAGCCGCCGCTGGCGAGGCCGTAGGGTTCGAAGGGGTCTTCGGTCAGCTCGATATGCGTCGGCGCGACCATGCGCCCGGCTGCACCCGGCAACGCACTTGCCTGCCTCACCTGTGCGCCACCGGACAAGGCGGCGACCAGATCGGAAACGATCGCCGACGCTGTCCGCGCGGCGAACAACACCGGTCCGCGGTGGCTGGGGATCGATCGCGCGCCGCGTTGCGCTTTAGCCAGCGCCACCGCGGCGCCCGCGACTGCCGAAGGTGCGTCCAGCGCGTCGAAGCGCCGTTCGCTCGATTGGCTGAAATCGCGTACGTTCCCGCCGTCATCCTCCGCCAGCACCATCGCCCAAAGCGCATGATACGAGCTGTGCGTGGTCCGGCAGAAGCCGGCGGAGGTCACGAGCGCACTGCGCGACTCGTTTGCCACGATACCCGCTTCGTCCAGCCGCACGCACGGGCCCTCCACCGCCTGCGCCGTGGCAAGCGCCAGATCGATGAGTCCGTCGATCGGCCGGTTTGCCGGAGCGGCGAGCGGCGGCTGTGGTCCGTCGAAGGCGAGCCAGGCGGGGTCGGGCAGTCCGGCATCGGGATCGGGCTGCACCGCTGCGGCGATCGTCGTCGCTTCGGCGACGGTGCGGCGGATGGCCTCCGCATCCAGCGCGGCGGTGCTGGCCGACCCGCTGCGTCCGTCGCGCAGCACGGTGATCGCCAGCGATTGGGTGAGATCGCGTACGGCGGTGTCGATCGCCGGCCGGTCGTCGCCACGGCGTACCGTCACACGGACGCCGCCGCCGCTGCGTGCGGTCGCCGATGCGCCGTCGGCGCCGATCGCCAAGGCCCGCTCCACGGCGGATTGCGCCGCAGCTGCGAGATCCGATTCCAGCAGCCGGAGCGAACTCATGCCCCGTCCCCCGGGATCCGCTCCGGCTGGGCACACCCGTGCACGATGCTCAGCGTGTGGGTGTGATGGCGTAGCAGCGTCTCGTCATGGACGACGCTGAGAATGGTCGCATCCGGCATCGCCTCGCGGATGCAGGCGTAGAAATGCCGCGCATTGTCGCCGTCGAGCGCGCTGGTCGCTTCGTCCAGCACGAGCAATGTCGGTCGCTGCAGCAGGATGCGCGCCAGCGCCACCCGCTGCTGCTCGCCGGGCGACAGCTCCTCCTGCCACATGCGCGCGGCGTGAAGATCGACCGCCAGATGACCGAGGCGGACACGATCCAGCAGTGCGACGATCGCCGCATCGTCATGCGCGTCGGGCATGTCCGGGAAGCATAGCCCGGCCTTCAGCGTGCCGAGCGGCAGGTAGAGGCGTTGCGGCACGAACATCGTGTGCGTGTCGCGCGCGATCGCGACGCTGCCGGCGCCATCGGGCCACAGCCCGGCGAGCGCGCGGACCAGCGTCGACTTGCCCGCCCCCGACGGTCCGCGAACCGCCCAGCGTTCGCCGCTACGCACCGTCCAGTCGCCCACGTCCGCCAGCGGCTCGCCATGCGGCTTGCGCAGCAGCAGCGCCGACGTGGCGATCACCACTGCGCCCGGCGTTCCTACCGTCAGGCCGATGCCGCGCGGGCGCGCATCCTCGATGGCGTCGTCCAACGCCTTCAGACGATTGATGAAGCTGATCTGTTCGCCGATCGTCTGATAATACATCACGAATATGGAAAGGTCGCCGGCGAGGCGGGTGAACGCGTCGCGGCCCGCCATCACCTGGCCGAAGGTCATCGTGCCCGCGAAAAAGCGCGGTACGAGCAGAAAGAGCGGCAGGATGCCGCTGATCCGCTGAAAGAACTGCTGCGCGGCATTGACGGCCATTCTGGTGCCGATCACCGAATAATAGTTGCGCTTCAGCATGGCGAAAGCATCGCGCAACGCGTTCCGCTCGATCGATAGCGCCCCGGCCAGCCCGATCTGCGCGGCATTGCGGCGAACATGGATGAGCCCGGCACGGAAGTCCGCCTCACGATGCTGCTGGCGCATCTGCGCGCGGATGAACGGCCGCCCGAGGAACGAGATCAGCACGCTGGTGACCAGCGCATAGAGTGCCGCGTACCAGATGGTGCTGCCGGGGATCGATACCCGCCAGCCGAGCAGCGAGAGGCGGATCGGTTCGGCGGTTTCGAGCAGGACGTAGATCATCGCCACGGCCGTCGCGGTCGTCCCCAGCACATCCAGCGCGATGCTCAACGGGCTTCTGGTTCCCGTGACGCCATCGACGTCCGTCAGCCGGTTGATATCTTCCTGGATGCGCTGGTCGGGATTGTCGATCAGTCGCAGGCGTTCGATCTCGCTGTAGCGATTATGGCTCATCCACCGGTCGACATAGCGTTCGGTCAGGAACGCCCGCCAGCGGATCGACAGCAACTGCCGCAGGAAGTTGGCAAACAGAAACTGGCCGACCTGCAGGGCGGTGATGCCGACGAACAGCATCACCAGCCACCCGAACTGCGCAGCATCGCTTTGCTGCACGCTGTCGAAGAAGTTCTTCTGCCAGCGGTTGAGCGCAAGGATGAGATAGGCATCGGCGAACTGGGATATGATCAGCACGATCAGCGCGAACCAGGCGAACTTCCAGTCGCGGGACGCCCAATAGCAGCTGATGAGGCGCCAGGCGTGGCGCCAGCGTGGCCCCGCCGGTTGCGGCGGGGCGAGGCCCTTTTCGCGAAGGACCTCGCCTGTCTTCGTGGGTTGCGGGATCACGCTTTACTCTCTTCTGGCTGCGTCAGCGGAAACGATAGCCGACGGTGAGGCGCCAATTGCGCGTTTCGCGGTAAGGAACGTACAGCGACAGCCGCGTCGGACCGTAGTTGATCCTGTCGAACAGGTTGCGGACGCCGAAATTGATGTCCAGTTTACCGATGCTGGCGAAAGCGTTGAGGTTTGCCTGCACTGAAGGCGGAACATACCAGGTGCCGAACCCGTCGATCGACGAACTCGAATTGCCATTTACTCCGCCGCCAAGGCCGAGCTTCACCGTATCGGACACGGGACGTTGGTAGGAGGCGTAGACGTTGTAGAGATCGCGTGGCTGCGCGTAGATGATGGTGCCGATCACGGAATTCGGCGCCAGATACTTGAACGTCGTGCGGGTATAGGCTGCGGTGACGGACAGCCCCTTGATCGGTTCGCCGCTGAGGTTGATATCGATGCCCCGGTTCAATTGTCCCGGCGTCGCGATGGAGAAGCCGCGGTGTAGCGGATCGCGGGCCAGAAGGGTACTCTGGCGAAGGCTGAACCAAGACGCCGTCAGCAGCACGCGCTTGTCGAACAAATCCCACTTGAACCCGGTTTCGGCATTGCGCGTCCTGTTGTCGGGAAGCTTGGTTTTGTTGAAGTCCAGAACGAACGTGAGCGTGAAGCCAGAGGCTACGCTACCAAATACCGACAGCGAATCCGTTATGTCGACGACAGCACCGTAGTTGGTCGTGACCTTCGACGAGGAGTACGACTGAGAGGGCTGGCCGACGATGTTGAAGTTGGTAGTGCCGCTGTTGCCACGAAGGCCAGCGGTCAGATGGAGCTTCCAGAACTCCGCCAGATATTGTCCGTACCAGCCGTTTTGCGTGACAGGCTGGGTAAACGACAGAGCGAATGACGTCGCATAGAGTGGTGGCTTCGGAGTCTGTGTCAGGATGTTGTACGTTACGGGCGCGGGGGATGGACTCGCCTCGTTCTGCGCCGTCTCGGTGTTGAGATAGTTGAATCCTGCAAGAATCTTATGGCGGACCGCGCCGGTCGCGAACCGAATGCGGGCATAGCCGTCGAGATTGTCTGCCCTCGATTTCTGTTGTGAACCCGATAAGAGAAAAAGGATGTCGCCAGCCTTTGTTCCTCTCGCACCCGGGGAGTAATTCCTGGCACCGACGGTGTTGTTCAGGTGTTGGCCACGCGCCACGATCGTGAGCCAATCCGCGACTTTTTGCGTGATCTCTGCATTGAACTGGGTGTTGCCGAGGCGGACGAACTGGTCCTCGGTAATGATAGGCTGATTGACGGGTAGCGGGTATAGCTGCTTGTTCGTCAGGTTGAGTATATCATAAGGTGTCATTCCGAAGAATTGGGTGCTCACCGTGGCTGACACGATAGCGTCGGTCGTCGCGTTCTTGAATCGGAGGGATGGCGCAAACAGATAGTCTTCGTTGCCGCGATAGCCACCGAAATTGTGATCCGCCTTACCTGCAGATGCGATGATCCGGGCGCTCCAGCGGTTATCGTCGCTGATGGCGCGATTGGCGTCGACCGTGCCGCGGACGAGGCCGAACGATCCGACATCCCCCGATACATACAGGAGTTCATCGGCACTCGGTTTTTTCGTGACGATGTTGACCGTACCACCGAGGCTGTCGGCACCCAGCAGGATGGCGTCAGGGCCCTTCAGAACCTCGATCCGTTCGATGTTGGGCAGTGGTACCGAAGCGCCGGCAGCAAAGGCACTGCTCGACGGACTGGCAATGCCATTGACCGCACCGTTGCTGGTGAAGCCGCGCACCGTATAAGTCGGGGAACCTAGCGTCGTCACCGTGTTGACGACGACGCCCCCGGCATTGGTCAATGCTTCCTGCAAGCTGCGCGCCTGTTGCTGTTCCAGCAGCTTCGATGAAATGACCTGTGTATTGCGCGCCTGCTCCCGCAGGGATTGGCCGAGCCGCGACGACGTGGAGGTGTTGCGCACCATCACGTTGGTTTCCGCCTCGTCGCGCTGTGCGACGACGACGATGTCGTTGAGGATCGCGATGCGGCCATCCGTGTCGACCTGGACGGCGACATCGAGGCCGCGGGTTGCCTGACGCACGGCGTCCTTTTCGCTGCGCGCGTCGACTACGGCATTGGCGGTCATGCCCTTGACGGCATCGGGATCGATATCGAGCGGTTTGTTCCAATGCGCGCCGATGCGCTGCAGCGCGTCGGAGAGCGGCATCGCCGGTTGCGACAGGCCATGTTCCTGCGCCTGTGCCGCGGCGGGCAGGGTCGTCGCGCCAATCGCGAGCAGGCTCGTCGCGGCGAGACGGATGGTGACGGCACATCGCATGCTCATTGTAGAAAACCCCTCTCCATGGTGACCATTCTGTCGGGTCGCTGCGGGAGCACGATTATGACTATCGTTGCCGCTCCAGCAGGATCGTGATGACTTCCAGCAGCCTGTCCTGCTCCGCATCGCTCATGCCGAGAAGGACGTCGGCCAGTTCGTCGCCCGGATGCCCGTTGCGCGGTACGCGACCAGCGACGGCGGCGGGGGCGACGATCATCCGCGATGAAATGTCCATGTCGGTCACTTTACGGCTTGTCGCGAGCAATGCTGCCATACAATCTGTCGAAACATGACCAACCTGTTCCAGCCAACCGAACCTGACACTTCACATGCGGCACCCGTCAGCCTGGTCGCAGCGGCCGAGGTCACGGTGATGGAGCGGATCTATCGCGGCATCGAGGCTGACATGGCGCTGGGTGTGCTGTGCGCCGGCCAGCGCCTGCCCTCCGTCCGCGCGATGGCCGCCCGTCACGGCATCAGCCGCGACACCGTGCTGCGCGCCTATGACAAACTGATCGCGCAGCGGCGGATCTATGCGGTGCGCGGGTCCGGCTTCTACGTTGCCCATCCCGTGTCTCCGCAACCGGCGGCGGCAAGCCCGGCAGTGCTTCCGCCGCTCGATCCGCATCGTCTGATCCATTCGGATCACCCGCTCGACCGTACACCGGGCAGCGGCATCCTCCGCCACGAGGGCAGCGCGCAGGCGGAGGTCGCGCGGGTGTTGCGGGCGGTCGTCGCCTCGATCGGCTCCGACGGCAGCTATGGCGATCCGCTCGGCTATCTACCTTTACGCCGACAGCTACGGGACAAGCTGATGGGGGACGGGATCGAGGCGCCGATCGAATCCATCGTCACCACCCCCGGCTGCATCGCAGGCCTGTCGCTGGTGGTCCGCGCCCTGCTGCGGCCGGGCAATTGGGCGGTGATCGAGGCGCCCGCCTCGTTCATGCATCTCCGCGTCCTCATGACCCAGGGCGCGAACGTCGCGCACGTGCCGCGCGACGCCGATGGACCGGATCTCGATGTGCTGCGGGCACTCTGCGAGCGGCACCGGCCGACGATGTTCCTGCTGAGCTCGGTGCTGCACAACCCCACCGGCACCTGTATCGCTCCCTACAGAGCGCAGAAGCTGATCGAAATCGCCGCGGAATTCGGGATGATCCTGGTCGACGACAACAGCTACGCCGACCTGTTGCCCCCGTCCGGTGCGATGCGGCCTGCCATGCCGCTGATGCTGCTCGACCGGATGGAGCAGGTGATCCACGTCGGTGGCTTCTCGCACACCATAGCCCCGGCGACCGGCCCCGGCTTCGTCGTCGCGCACGAGCGTTGGATGCGGCTGATCCGCCATTTCCGCCCCGCGCAGGGGCTCGGCAACACCATCGTCCAGGAACGGCTGGTGTACCGCTTCCTGCATGAAGGGCTTTACCGGCGGCGGTGCGAACGCATCCGCACGCACCTGTCGCGCTGTTCGCTCGCGCTCGGCCGGATGATCGCGGCCGCCGGCCTGCCGCCGGTCGTACCGCCAGCGCACGGCCTGTTCCTGTGGATGGCGCTCGGCGACGGTGTGGATGCCGGTATCGCGGCGCGCCGGATGCTCGCCAAGGGCTATCTGACCGCGCCGGCGATCCATTTCTCGCCGCGCGAGGAAGAGCGCGGCCATATGCGCCTCAACATCACGACGACCACCGCCGCGGCAATGCTGTGCTTGCGTGAGAGCGTGTGATGACGATCGAAGCTACGCAAGATCAGCGATCCCGCTGCCGCCGCCATCGTCCGGCGCCCGCCGACCAAGCGGCGGTGGCATCTCCACAGATGCAGCCCCGTTCCGAAAAAACGTCGCCGGATCGGCTGCCAGCATCGGAAATATCCCGCTCCTTCGTCTTGAGGTAGGAGCCTAGGAGGATTTCGGAATCGGTACGTTGCGACAAAGTCGGCGGGAGATCGTGGCCTGGGTGGGGAGCAATGTCGTTCCCCACGAGGGCGACGTCCGTACGCGGCTGCGTCGCATGGCGGTTCCCGAAGACGAGATCAGCGACATCGTGCAGGACGCCTATCTGAGGATCTCGCGGCTCGATTCGGTCGCGCACATATCCAGCGGCCGCGCCTATTTCTTCGCGGCGGCGCGCAGCGCGCTGCTCGATCGCATCCGCCGCCAACGGATCGTGCGGATCGACAGCCGGGTCGAAGTCGAAGCGCTGGTGCTGGCCGACGAGGACCCCGATCCCGAACGGCGGGTCGGCGCGCGGATGGAGCTGGAACGTATCCGTGCGATCATCGCGGACCTGCCCGGCCGCTGCCGGCAGATATTCGAGATGCGCCGGATCCAGGGCCTGCCGCAGCGCGAGATCGCGCGGTTGCTCGACATTCCCGAACATACGGTAGAGGCGCAGGCCACGCGCGGGCTGAAGCTCGTATTGAAGGCGATAGCCGGCGACAGCGGCGACGTAGCGCGCACACGGACCAGACGAAAGACGAGCGATGACCAGCGCACGGGATGACGACCACGCCGCGCGCTGGGCGGTTCGGCTTGACGGCGAACCGCTCAGCCCGCGCGAACAGGCGGAGCTTGACGGCTGGCTGGAAGCCGACGAGCGGCGGCGTGGCGCGTTGCTGCGTGCCGAGGCGGCACTGGCCTATCTCGACCGCGGCCGCGCACTCGTCGCTCCGGGTGACGCCGTGGTGACCGAAGGCGGGACCGGCCGGGTCCTGCCGCTTCGCGACCGGCGCCGGTTCCTGATCGGCGGCGGCGCTATGGCGGCGATCGCGGCGAGCGGCCTGCTGGTCATGGTCCTCCGGCCCGCTCCCCCGGTCGACGTACGTACCGCGATCGGGGAGATCCGCCGCGTTCCGCTCGCCGATGGCTCCGTAGCCGCGGTCAACACCGATACCGATCTGACGGTAGCCGTCGCATCGCCCGGTCGTCAGCGCGACGTGATGCTCGAGCGCGGCGAAGCATGGTTCAAGGTCGCGCACGACAAGACCCGGCCATTCGTGGTCGCCGCCGGTGACGTCCGCGTCCAGGCGGTCGGCACGGCCTTTTCGGTCCGCCGCCGGGACCGGGGTGTCGACGTGCTGGTCACCGAAGGGGTCGTCGAGACCTGGGTCGTCGGGCGAGAGCGCGACCGCACCCGTATCGCCGCCGGGTCGAAGAGCTTCGTCGCCGACAGCAGTCCCGCGATCGAGGTCGTTGCGGCGCCCGCGGACATCGATCGCCAGCTGTCGTGGCGCACCGGCGAACTGGCGCTCAACGGCGAAAGCCTGGCCCACGCGGTCGCAGAGTTGAACCGCTACAATGTCCGCAAGATCGTGGTCGAGGACCAGGCACTCGGCCGTACGCCGCTCATCGGCTATTTCCGCACCGACCAGCCGGAGAATTTCGGGCGGACCATCGCCGCCATGAAAGGCGCGCGGGTCCACGTCGAAGGCGACACGATCCGCCTGTCGTCACCGAACTGACATTATTTGATCCGTCATCATCGGAAACCCGTTCGCGGTTCGTCTTCCGTGCAAGGCCCAGCAACATGGCGCCATGGGGGAACACTGCATATGATCGGGATCGGGGGGGCGGCTGTCCAACGGCGGCTGATGGCAAGTGCAACGGCCATCGCACTGGTTACGAGCGCCAGCGCCGCGGAGGCCAAGACCCGCAAGTTCAACGTATCCGCGGGCGACGCGGCACGAACCATCCCCGTCTTCGCCAAGCAAGCAGGTATCCAGATCATCGCCGACGGAACCGCGCTCAAGGCGCGGCGCACCAATACGGTCCGCGGCGACCTGACGACCGATGCGGCACTGCGTCGCTTGCTGGAGGGCACCGGGCTGGCGGTGATGACCGAGGCCAGCCGGAACGGCATCATCGTCGTCGGGCCGCAAGCAGGGGATAACGGCGTCGTCCCTGTCGATGCATCGCTGGATGCGACCCCGGACATCCTCGTGCAGGGCCAGCGCGAATGGTCGCTGAACCTGGGCATCGAGCGGACCGAGAACGACAGCCAGCCCTTCATCGTGCTGACGTCGGAGGATATCAAGCGCTCCGGCGCCCCGGACCTGGAGACGTTCCTGCGCAACCAGCTGTCGGTGAACAACAGCGCAGGAACGGCGAGCCAGGCGGGAACCATCGGCGCCCAGGGGCTGGACAACCGCGCCACGCAGGGGCTGTCGCAGATCAATCTGCGCGGCTTCGGATCGCGGGAAACGCTGATCCTGGTCGACGGCCGCCGCCAGCCGGGCGTGAACCTGGGTAACGGCACGTTCGGCCAGCCGCAGATCACCGGCATTCCGCTCGCCTCGATCGAGCGAATCGAGGTGCTCGCGGCGTCGGCGTCGTCGATCTACGGCAGCGGCGCCAGCGGCGGCGCGATCAACATCGTATTGAAGCGCAATTACAGCGGCGGCGAGATCACCGCGACCTACGCCAATACCGACGATTTCAAGACGGGCGACGGGCGGATCGACCTGTCGCTGGCGAAGACGCTGGAGGGTGGCCGCACCAACATCACCTTCGGCGGCAGCTGGCGCAAGTCGCTGCCGCTGCTCTACGGCGACCGGATCGGGATACGCGACAAGGCCGTCGCCGAAACGCTGCTGGCGACCAGGTCGGCGGCCAATCCGAACGGCATCAATCCATTCTCGAACTCCAACCTGCCGCCGCCCGGGGCGACGCCGAACTTCCGGCGGGCGCAGGGCGTGCCGCTGCAACTCAAGCCGCAGTATGGCGGCACCGTGCTGTCCAGCGGCATCGGTTATATCCCCGTAGGGTATCGCGGCCTGGCGTTGGACGGGGTCGCACCGCTGCTCGCGACCATCGGCCAGTATAACCTGCAGGCGCCGGAGGGAACGACGAACGGCGGCACGGACGCACCGCTGATCTACGGCAACCAGATGGTCAGCGGGCTGCTGAGCGTCCGTCGCAAGATGAACGACTGGATGACGCTCTACGCGCAGGGCCAGTACAGTCAGAACCAATCGCAAACCTATTTCAGTCGCGGCTTCAACCTGGTGGAGATCGCGGCGAACGCACCCAACAACCCATTCACGACCGCCGTCACCATCGCCGGGCCGAATGTCGGCGAAGTGGTGTCGCTCAAGAACACGTTCACGCAATGGACCGCGCTGGGCGGTGCGATCTTCCGGCTGCCCTACGATTGGCAGGCCAATCTCGACGTCTCTTATGCCCGGACCCGTTTTACGATCCTGAACTATCCGACCATTGTCACGCCGGCGATAACGGCCGCGGTCGTCAACGGCACGATCGATCTGTTCCGGGACTACGCCGACAGTCCGCCGACCCTCGTCTATCAGACGGGTTATGTTCGCAAGAACGACCCGCAGCTGTCGTCGACGCAGACGACGTCGCTGCGCCTCGCCGGGCCGCTCCCGATCAAGCTGCCGGGGGGCAAGATCGGGCTGACGCTGAACGTCGAACGCTCAGCGGACAGGCTCAACGCCGCGACGTCCGTCAACCCGGTCTTCGGCGCGTACGCTCTCAGTTATCGCCCGGAGGGTGGGTACACGCAGTGGTCCGCCTATACTGAAGTCGTCCTGCCGCTGATCTCGCCTGCCAACGACGTGCCGTTCGCCAAGCTGCTCGACATCCGCGTGTCGGCGCGCGGCGAGCGCTACACCGCCTTCGGAGCGGACCAGCCGACGACATGCTACAGGGGCGCCACCCTGCCGACCGAACAGAATTACGCCAACTGCCCGCCCGCCGGCTACAACAGCCGCGTCGGCACCTCGACGCGGTCGCACGTCGATCCGATGTTCAGCGCGCGCTGGCAGCCGATCGACGACGTGATGTTCCGTGCGTCCTATGGCACCGGCTATCTTCCGCCCACGCTGGCGCAGATCAGCAGGCAGACGGGTCGCACGGAGGTCGATCTGCTCGACCCCCAGCGTGGATTCGAACCGGTCGGGACGCTGGGCACCAATGGCGCCCGTACGGTCGATTCCTTTTTCGGCGGCAACCCGGACATCGAGCCTGAGGTGTCCAAGACCCTGACCGCCGGCATCATCCTGACGCCCCGCTTCGTTCCGAACCTGCGTTTTTCGGCCGACTGGACGCGGATCAGCAAGCGCAACAACTTCTTCGCGCCGATCGGATTCCAGAATGCCGGCCGGTTCTACAAGGGCACGCTGGACGGCCAACTCGCGGAATTCGCGCGCTTCATCGAACAATATCCGGATCGCATCACGCGTGGACCGGCGTCGGGCGGCTATGCGGTCGGGCCGATCACCTTCATCGACTTCTCGCTGGCCAATTTCGTCGGCTCGCGCGTCGAGGCGGTCGATTTCTCGCTCGATTACTGGTTCAACCTGTTCGGCGGCCGCCTGGACGTGCAGGCGGCCGCAACCTGGAACCGCAAGCTGGAGGTGGAGAGCTATCCGGGTGTGGTGACCAATTACCTCGGCGTGTCGGGGTCGGCGCTGGCCGATGGAGGATTCGGGTCGCTGCCGTGGCGTGGAAACGGCACGATCCGCTGGAGCAAGGACAGCTTTTCCGTCGGCGTGCAGTCGCTCGTCTTCGATCGCTATTATCTCCAGACCAGCCGGGCGGTGCTGCCGGCGCAGGGCGCAGCCTATGTCCCCGCGCAGACCTACCAGAACCTGATGCTGTCCTACGCCTACAGCAATGGCATCACGTTGCGCGCCGTCATCAACAACGTATTCGACAAGACACCGCCGCGCGACGTCAACAGCTTTCCGCTGTTCTACAGCCGGTACGGCGATCCGCTGGGACGCAACTTCCAGCTTTCGGTGGCCAAGACCTTCTGATGCCGTCTCCATTTCACGTTCCCGAGGAACCATTCATGACGTTGCGTATGATCCTGCTCGCCGGGGCAGCGACCCTGCTGCCCCAGGTGGCAGTCGCCATGCCCGCATCGGGCGATAAGGTGGAGCAGACGGGTGCGAACAAGACCGCATCCGCCGATCTCGCGAAGCTGGTCGCCGATTTCCAGATCCCGTACCAGACCTTCACCCTGGCGAACGGGCTGAAGGTCATCGTGATGACCGATCGCACCGCCCCGATCGTCTACACATCGATCACCTACGACGTCGGCTCGACCTACGAGCCGGCGGGCAAGAGCGGCTTTGCCCATCTGTTCGAACATCTGCTGTTCAACGGCAGCGAAAACGTGCCGGGGGACTATTTCACGCACCTGCGCGATGCCGGTCTCATCAGCATCAATGGCGGGACCAGCTTCGATTATACCAACTATTACGAGACGGTCCCGGTCGGCAGCCTGGACCGCGTGCTGTACATGGAAAGCGATCGCATGGGCCACCTGCTCGGCGCGGTGACGCAGGCCGTTCTCGACGAGCAGCGCGGTGTCGTCCAGAACGAGAAGCGCAATGGCGACAACAATCCCGGCAGCATCGCCAACTACAGCAGCCGCGCGGCGATCTATCCCAGCGACCATCCCTATGGCCATTTGATCATCGGATCGATGAAGGACCTGAATGCAGCGTCGCTCGCCGACGTGCATCAGTGGTTCAAGGACTATTACGGGCCGAACAACGCGACGATGATCCTGGCGGGCGACATCGATCTCGCGACCGCGAGAGCCAAGGTGGAGAAATATTTCGGCGGCATCCCACGCGGCCGCGAAACGGCCTATCCGGTATCGCCGGTGCCGGTGCTGAATGCACCCGTCGTGCAGACGCTGACCGCCCCTGTCTCGCAAACGTCGATCACCCGTATCTGGGCCGTACCCGGCGTGAATGGTGCCGATGCCGATGCGCTCGATGCCGCCGCGGCGCTGATGACCGGCGTCGATGGCGCACCGCTGTCGGAGAAGCTGGTCCGGCAGGACAAGCTATTCACGTCGGTTTACGCGAACAACCGCAACATGCGGGGCGTAGGTGAATTCTCGGTCAGCGGCTCTGTCCGCGACGGTGTCGATCCCAAGGAGGCAGAGCGTGCGCTCGACGCGGCGATCGCCGATTTCCTGCGCAGCGCCCCCTCCGACCAGGCCCTGCAGCGCTTCAAGAGCATCAAGATCATCCCCATCGTCCAGAATGCGGAGAGAATGGAGGCCCGGGCCGGCATGCTGCTGAACGCAGCCACCCTCCTCGGATCCCCCGGCGCGTACAAGCGCGATCTCCAGGCCTATCTGAAGCTGACACCGGCGGACGTGATGGCGGCGGCCCGCAAGTGGCTGACTCGCCCGAACTACCGCATGGTGCTGAAGCCCGGCCCGCGCATGACGCCGCCTGGCGACGACAATGCCGCTCCAGCCGTGGCCGCTGCGGCTGCGCCGGTCGCGCCCGGTCCCGTGGTGAAGCCCCAAGCCGCATCGCGTGGGCCGCTGCCGGTCATCGGCGAACCCGGATCGGTCCGGTTTCCCGACATCCAGCGGGCGACGCTGAAGAACGGCATCCCCGTCACCTACGTCCAGTCGAAGACCGTTCCCTTCACCCGGCTGATCATGACCATGCCGTTCGGATCGATCGACGATCCGGCCGACAAGCCCAACCTCGTCGAGTGGATGGTCGGCATGCTGGGCGAAGGCGCGGCGGGCCATGACGACCATTGGTTCCGTCAACAGCGGGAACTGACCGGTATCCAGATCGGCGCCGGTGTCGACGACGACAGCGCTACGGTGTACATCGCCGGCCCGACGCCCAGCTTCGACCAGGCGTTGGACATGGGGATGATGACGCTGACGCGCCCCGACTTCCCCATCGACCGGCTCGAGGAGCGACGCCGACAGGCGCTTGCCCGGCTGAAAGCGACGCCGACGGCCGCGGATACCCTCGTCTGGACGATGTTCGCCCGCGAGCTGGCACCGGGATCGGCATCGGCGAAGCTGGCCGACATCAGCAGCGCGGCGGAGATCAACGGCATCACCCGCGCCGACCTGCAGGCGGCGTTCGATCGGTGGGTCCGGCCGCAAGGGGCCAAGCTCTACGTCGCCTCGAACGAGCCGCTCTCCACGTTGCTGCCGAAGCTGAACATGACGGTCGGCCAGTGGGCCGCGACCGGAAAGGGTTCCGCAGGCACCATCGTCCCGCGCGTCCAGGCCACGACGGCCGGCCCGCCTGGCATCGTGCTGATCGACATGCCCGACGCCGTGCAGGCCACCATCGTCGGCGGTCAGCTGCTGGCGATCCCCTATCGTGACGAAGCGATGGCCGCCAACGTCGCCAACATCACGCTTGGCGGCGGTTTCCTGTCGCGGATCAACATGAACCTGCGCGAGGACAAGCATTGGTCCTACGGCGCGTCGGGTAGCTTTGAAAACAAGGAGTTGCGCTCGTCATACCGTGTCAGCACCGAGGTCCAGCCTGACAAGGTCGGCGCCGCGATCGCGGAGGTGCGCAAGGAAGTGAACGAGATTCGGACCACCCGCCCGATCACCCAGGCGGAGTTCGACCAAGGCAAGGCGAACCTCCTGCGCAAGCGCGTCGCCAATTATCGAACGGGGAGCGAGGTGCTGTCGGGCGCCAAGGCGCTCGGCGAAAAGGGCTGGCCGGACGATTTCTACACGACCTACGACGACCGACTGAACGCGCTGACCCTGGCGCAGGCCAATGCCGAGCTGAAGAAGCAGCTCGATCCCTCGAAATGGGTGTGGGTCGTCGCCGGCAATGCCAAGGTCATCCGTCCGCAACTCGAGGGATTGGGCCTGCCGGTCGAGGTCATGACCCCGGCGCAAGTCATCGCCGGCAAATAGCGTCCCGAAACGCCGTGGCGGGGCGGCCGGTCAACGCCTGTTCCGCCACCGTCCTCGGCTCCCCGGATCGCCTGCATGCGCCATGACGGGCCGGTCCCCGACATTGCATCGTTCTTCCCCGGCCTGACGCGGCAGGACCTCCCCGATGGCCAGGGTTGGGCGGTCGAGCGGCACGACACGGCACCAGCGCGTTCAAGGTCGATGCCTTGGGTCGATCGGTGGTCGCAGCGATGTGGCCTTGGCCAACTTTGCCGCACTCGGCTACGGTCGGCAGGGAGATGAAATGATGGTCATGCCTCACCGATCGATCGAACCCGCCGCCCGAGGGAGGGCATCGCTGTTTGGGGCGCTGCACCCGGCATCGGTCCGTCGCGGGACAGATCCGGTTCCTCCGCTCCGGCTCCGCCGCATCGTCCGACGAGCGGCTGTGCTGCTCGTCATGATGAACGCGCAGGCCTCTGCGCAAAGCTATACCGTACGCAGCCAGGGGGCATGGACCCTGGCGCCCAGCAGCGATGCGCCAGGGTGCTTCATGACCCGGGACTATGGCGGTGACGGCGGGACAACGCTGTTGTTCGGCCTCGACGCAGATGGTCGGAACCACCTGTCCGTGCTGAACGACAATTGGTCGATCAAACCCCGTGAGCGATTGACGCTCGACTTCCGTCTCTCGAACCGCCGCTACGTCAGGCAATCCGCCATCGGCATGGCTTCCGACGGGAAACGGGGTTTCGTCACGCAGTTCGCACCCCGGTTCACGACCGATCTCGCGACGTCCAAGTTCCTGAACATCGACCGCGGTGACGTGCCCGTCGCCCGCTTGATGCTCGACGGCAGCGCGCCCGCCATCGCCGAATTGAAGCGCTGCATCGCCGCCGTGTCCGCCAGGCCCGTCACCGGCGCGGCCCCCGGAAGCGGAGCTGCACCCGTGCCCAAAGACCCCTTCTCGCGCGATCGGAACGAGCGGTCTCACAAGCGCCGCTAGCCACGCCGCAGTCAGGTGCCGTTCACCTGGCGACACCAAAGAACGCTCGCACCGGGACCGGCTCGCAGGAACTTCAAGCCGGTTTCCGGATTGTTCCGTTTGGTCAACAATGTGGGAGGACGCGTATATGTCGCCAGCGATGAAGAGACTGTCGCCAGTGGTCGGGATCATGATCGGTGCAGCGAGCCTGGGCGGCTGCGCGACCAAATCCTATGTGCGCGAGCAGATCGCCCCCGTCAGCGCGCGGGTCGATACGCTGGAATCCCGCTTGCAGCAGACGGACGGTACCGCACGTCAGGCGCTGGCAGAGGCACAGGCCGCATCGACCCAGACCCAGGGCAACGGCCAGCGGCTGGAACAGCTGAACGGACGCGTCGACACGATCGATCAGCGGCTGCAGGCGCAGGAAAGCCGGCCGAAGCGCGCACGCAACTGAGGCGCGCCGCCGGGCTCGCCCCGCCATTGACCTTTACCAGCGTCGCCGAACCGCGGCGCTGGTCCTCTGTGCCGAGCGCCTTTGCAGATGATGTCATTTTTTCTGGCGCTCGCCGGATACACGGCGATCCAAGCCAAAGCCGTTCCCGCTCCGCCGCCCCTGCTGCCGCAGGCGGCTTCTCCGGCCATGCCGAGCGCCGTCGAGCTCTCATCGTCGGCCATGCGTGTCGCGGATTGGATAGCGGCTTCGCGAGACAATCGTGGTCTCCCCTATGTCATCATCGACAAGGACAGTGCCTCGTTGATCCTCTTGGATGGCGCCGGGAGGGAATTGGGCAGGACGCCGGTGCTGGTCGGCATCGCCATCGGCGATGATGCCACGCCCGGCGTGGGCAGCAAGAACCTGTCGGAGATCGGCCCGGCGGAGAAGACGACGCCGGCGGGACGGTTTCTGGCGAAATTCGGCCCGGCGGCCGGACACCAGCGGGTCCTCTGGGTCGATTACGCCACGTCCGTCGCACTTCACCCGGTACCGGTTCCAGGCAAGAAAAGCGAACATCGCCGCGAGCGCATGCTGTCGCCCACGCCCGACGACAACCGCATCACCTTCGGCTGCATCAACGTTCCGGCCGCCTTCTATACCAAGAGCGTGAAGCCGCTGTTCGGTCGCAGGGGCGGGTATGTCTACATACTGCCGGATACCAAGCCGCTGGAAACGGTATTTCCACGACTGATGGTTCAAGCCGTGATCGACGGTCGGCGCTGACGACCGGCGCGGCGCTGGCGCGACGCGGCACCCGATTGGGGGCGTGCCAGGCCCGGGTCCTCACGCAGCGCCTTTTCCCGCACAATCCTCGCGGAACCGGCCGCGGCGCTGGAGGATCGGAGCGGCCGGATCGACGAAGCCGGTGGGTCCCGTGGGCAGCACGGCGGCATGATGTTGAATCCGTCGGCTGGGCCCTGCCCGGCTGGATCGTACTTTCAGAGCCTGTCGATCACGGCGATGGTCGGCGCATCGCCCTTCGCCTATGCCGGGCAACTCGGGACGCCGCGTACGATCGGTGTGCCCCTGCGGGTGCTGTTCTGATCGGGCATCCCTGAGTCGCCCGGTGCCGCGTGTCGGCGGCACCTGCAAGCGATCGAGAGCCCAGCGACCTCCCGCTCGATGCCGGGTGATGTGCCATTGGGGATCGTTCACGCTTTCCGATCAAGCCCTGCCGATCGAGCCGACACGATCCTGAGGCCGCGGGCATTGGCGGCCTTCACGGCACGGCGAAACATCGTGCTGCTCTGGATCGAGCGGCCGAACGGTTCGTCCGCGGCCACCACGAGCATCGTCGTGGTCAGCCCGACAGATGCGTGGATCGCGCCGCCGCGCATGGCGATCGCATGTGCGAGCGGTCCGTCACGCGGTTCGCCAAGGATGGCGATCCGTTCGCCGGCCAACGGCCCATCCGGGGCTGGTTTCGGTGCAGGTCCGGGCTGTCGCGGTGGTGCGGTCCAGTCGGCGAGCGACAGGCCGGTGTGTTCGATGGCACGGACGATCACCCAGCCCGCGGCGCGCGCGTCGCTAAGGGCGTCGTGGTGACGGTGAGGCACGCCCAGGAAGCGGGCCAGGCAGCCCAACCGATGATTGTCGAGGTCCGGCCAGGCGCGTCGCGCCACGCGCACGCTGTCCAGCCAGTGCGTCTCGATGGACGGCCGGTCATGGATGCGGCACGCGGCGGCGAGCGCGCCTTTGTCGAAGAGAGAATGGGCCACCGTGACGCGACCAGTCAGATGCCGATCGATCGTAGCATGGACATCGGCGAAGGTCGGTTTTCCCGCGACGTGGTGCGCGGCAATGCCATGGATCCGGATGTTTGCCGGATGGAACTCGTCGCGCGGGTCGAGCAGCGTCTCCCAAGCGAAAAGCTCTCGGCCATCCAGGAAGCCGACGATACCCACCTGGCAGATGCTGCTGACACGCGCACACGCCGTCTCGACGTCGATTACGACGAAGTCGGGTTGGAGATCGGGCAGCACGCCGTCGGCCGCCGTGCTCATCGGAGCTGGCTGTCCTTGCTGCCGCGCCGGTTGAAAGCGGAGACGAGTGGCCGGTCCTGCCGGCGCTGACAGGCCACACAGGTGCGCACGCCGGGCATGGCGCGGCGGCGCCCTTCCGGAATGTCGTCGCCGCACGTCGCGCAGAAGGGTTCGCTCTCGCCGGTCGGCATGGTCGCCCGGGCGGCAAGCACGGCATCCGCCACGGTATCGTCGATCTGATCCTGCACCGCGCCGTCGCGCGTCCACCCGCCAGCCATCCGCCGTTCCTCCTGATCGCCGATATGGGTATCGCCGGCGTACACCGCCATGGGTCGCGAGGCTGGGCCCGGCGGCCGCTCTTCTGCGTTTTGCGAACGTCAGTAGCGAAGGTATCAGGATAATGGATGACGCCGTGCAGACCCGCCGCCGCGAGATCGCAACCGAGCACCTGCTGTTCAAACTGATGGAATATGTCGAGGCGCACCATCCGGGACTGCTCGACGTCCTCGAAGCGAGTCTCGACCGCTTGGGCGATCCTGCCGATGGCGGGGACAAGGACGACGAGGCGGTGCGCACGATCGCACGCCGGATGATCGCGGGTGCTCGACGCGAGGGTGGCTGAACCGAGCGGATGGCGCTGCACTTCGTCTCCGATCCCGTCGGGTCGTAAGATCGATCGTCACGCATCCAGGGTGATGCGGCCCTCGTATGCCAGCGAAGGGGGGCAGTGATGTCAGGTGAACATGCGCGCCGGACTCGGCCGATCCCGGCAGATCACCGTTCGATGCTGATCGCATCGGCCGTTCGCGTGACCTTCAGGCCGTAGGCATTCGCGAGCAAGCGCAGGAAGCCTTCGCTGTTGTCCGACCTGAACGAACCGCCGATGCGGAACCGGGCGATCTCCGGGTCGTGGATGGCGATCGGGAGCGTACGGTAGCGGTTCATTTCCCGCACCGCATCGCCAAGCGGCGTCTGGTCGAACATGACCATGCCGTCACGCCACGCCGTCAGCGTTTCCAGTCGTTCGGTGGCACCTGCCGTCACCAGCGTCGACGGGCCGGTCGTCACGGCCACATCGCCTGCCGCAACGGTGGAAGAATGGGTAGCTGCCGATGGCGAAACGGCATCGTCGATCCGCACCCGGCCGCTGACGACGGCGACGGTAACCTTCCCGCCGTCTCTTCGCACGGAAAAGCGCGTGCCCAGAACCGTAATGGTCTTGCTACCCGCATGGACGACGAACGGCCGATCTCCCTCATGATGGATGTCGAAGAACGCCTCGCCACGGTCGAGCCAGGCATCGCGTCGCTTGGCCAGAATGCGTGTTCGCAAGGTCGTGGCGGTGTTCAACTCGATGCGGCTGCCGTCCGCGGTCGCGATCGTGCGCGCTTGGCCGATCCTGGTGTCGAACCTGTGCTGCGCATCACTGCCGCGCGTGCGGGTGGAAGGAGGGATGGCCATCAGCACGGCAAACGACGCTGCCAGTGCCAACGGGATTTGCCATGTCCGGACGGCGAGGGGCAGCGCCGGTGCACGAATCTGGTCGTGCGGGCGGGGCGGCGGGACCGCCGCCACGCGATCGGCATCTCGCCAGCCCTGCTCCAGCCGCCAGAATGCCGCCTTGTGCGCCATCGACTGGTCGAGCCATGTATCCAATTCGGCCTGATCCATGGATCCCCATCCGGGCTGATCGCGGCGGATCAGCCACTGAGCCGCGCGATCCTCGATCTTCTGGCGGGGGGTCATGACGGCGCCCTCCGCCTCCGCGCAGCCGTCTCCCTCCGGATCCGCCCATCGCCGCCCAGGAGGAAGTCGGTCATCGCGCGGATACCGAGGACCAGCTGGCGTTCGACGGTGTGGAGTCCGACGCCCAGCCGCTCCGCCGTCTCGCGGGTGCTCAGCCCCTCGATCTTGCGCAGACGCACGACTTCGCGACAGCGAGGAGGCAGGGCGTCCAGGCCGATCTGCGTGCGGCGAAGCGCATCGCGCGCGTCCAGGTGCTGTTCCGTCGCGCGATAGTCCACGCCCGTATCCAGCGTTTCCAGATCGGCGATCTGCTCGAAGCTGACCACGCGGCCCCGCTTCGCCTTGTTGATGATGACGTTGCGCGCGATGGTGAACAGATGCGCGCGCGTCTGCATCGGCAGTGCCTGCCGCGCAGCCGTTAATGCCAATTCGTAGATTTCCTGCCGTAGGTCCTGCACGTCGTCGGCGGCACGCCAGTTGCGACGGATGAAGCGCGTCAGCTCGGCTTCGAGCGGCAAAACCGCCTCGCAAAACCAGGATTTGAGCTGATCGTCCCCGATCATTCGTCGTGCCGCCCCTTTCTGCGTTGATTGTCCGTCACAGGCTAAGACAATCCAGCCGACGAAATCCGTAACGCCGCCGCTTCCGGCCTCCGAAAAATAAATCGGGGCATCGCGTTACGGATTTCCGCCGTCGGATTGTCTTACCCTATATACGGTATGTCCATAACGGTCATCAGATATAGTTGGATGAGGGGAAGTGCATGACAAGGTTGGCACCGTTCGCTTACCGATCGGTAGCTGCACGCCGGTGATCACGGCACGGGCATATGCCTCGGGTGTGTCGCGGCCCGGTAGGCGACGACGGTCCCGCAAGCGGTCAAGGTTCGTGCCGATATTTCGGGAGGCACGCTGAAGGCCGCGAGCGACCGCCGTGGACCGCCACACTAGCCGCCGATCTCAGGCCGATACGGCTACCGCGATATGCCTGGGCGGAACGTCCGGCTTTCGATTGCCCAGGTCTTCGGATGCCTGGCGACCACTTCCCACTTCAAGGACGAGTTCGATGACGTTGCGTTACTTGCTGCTCGCCAGCGCTGTGGCATTCCTGCTGCCAGTCATGGCCGATGCCGGGCCGATCGTGACCGATACGGCCGCGCAATCAGCGGCGAAGACGACGACCGCGGATCTCGCGAAACTGGTCGCCGACTTCACAATCCCCTATCAGACCTTCACGCTGGACAATGGCCTGAAGGTCATCGTGATGACCGATCGCACTGCCCCGATCGTCTACACGTCGATTACCTACGATGTCGGATCGACGTATGAACCAGCCGGCAAGAGCGGGTTCGCCCACCTCTTCGAACATCTCGTCTTCAACGGGACCGAGAACGTGCCGGGGGATTATTTCGCCCATCTGCGCGATGCAGGGCTCATCAGCGCCAACGGCGGTACCAGCTTCGACTCTACCAACTATTATCAGGCGGTTCCCACCGGCAGCCTCGACCGCGTGCTGTTCATGGAGAGCGACCGCATGGGGCACCTGCTGGGCGCAGTGACGCAGGCGGTGCTCGACGAACAGCGCGGTGTCGTCCAGAACGAGAAGCGCAACAACGATAACAACCCCGGCAGCATTGCAGGGTACAGCAGCCGCGCGGTGATCTATCCGAGGGGGCACCCCTACGGTCATTCGATCATCGGATCGATGAAGGACCTGAATGCGGCTTCGCTTGCCGATGTCCATCAATGGTTCAAAGATTATTATGGCCCGAACAACGCCACCATGATCCTCGCCGGCGATATCGACCTGGCTACGGCCAAGGCGAAGGTCGAGAAATATTTCGGCGACATTCCCCGCGGTCGGGAAACATCCTACCCGGTTTCGCCAGTGCCGGTCCTGAAGGCGCCGATCGAACAGACGCTGACCGCCCCCGTATCGCAAACGTCGATTACCCGCATTTGGCCCATCCCCGGCGTCAATGCCCCGGATGCCGCCGCGCTCAACGCCGCCGCCGCGCTGATGGCGGGTATCGACGGTGCCCCGCTTTACGACAAGCTCGTTCGGCAGGATAAGCTGTTCACGTCCGTTTCCGCCTCCGACCTGGAACTGCGCGGCGTCGGTGAATTCACGATACGCGGTACGGTGCGGCCCGGCGTCGACCCGAAGACGGCGGAGCGCGCGCTGGATGCGAGCATCGCCGAGTTCCTGCGCGCGACGCCGCCAGCCGAGGCGCTGCAACGGTTCAAGAGTGCGTCGATCATTCCCACGATCCGCAGCGCGGAATTCATGGAGATGCGCGCCAACTTGCTCCTGAGTGCGGCAACGCTGAGGGGGTCGCCCGCTGCATACAAGCGCAATCTGGAAGCGTATGTGACATTGACCCCGATGGAGGTCATGGCCGCGGCGCGCAAGTGGCTCACCCGTCCGGCCTATCGCGCGGTCCTGAAGCCTGGGCCGCGTTTGACGCCGCCCGGTGACGAAGGCGCCGAACCGGCCGTTGCCGCGGTCGTCGCGCCGATCGGATCCGCTGCCGCGACGCAGCCGCACGCCGGCACGCGTGGCCCGCTGCCGGCGGTCGGCGAGCCTGGGACGGTCCGGTTTCCCGACATCCAGCGGACCACGCTGAACAACGGAATCCCCGTCACCTATGTCCAGTCCAAGAGCGTTCCCTTCACTCAGGCCGTCCTGACCTTCCCGTTCGGATCGGTGGACGATGCGCCCGGCAAGCCGAACGTGAACAGCTGGATGATCGGCATGCTCGACGAGGGCGCGGCCGGGCATGACGATCACTGGTTCAGGCGCCAGCAGGAGACGACCGGCATCCAGGCCTTCGCCGGCATCGATGGCGATAGCGTATCAATGTCTATCAGCGGTCCGACACCCAGCTTCGACAAGGCGCTGAATATCGGGATGATGATGCTGACGCGTCCCGATTTTCCCGTCGACCGGCTGGAAGAAAAGCGGCGGGAGGCGCTGGCAGGTCTGGACGCAGCGCCGACCAACACGGGCATGCTCGTCCGCGCCACCCTGGCCAGGGAACTGGCACCCGGATCGGCATCTGCCCGACTGGAGAACATCAGCAGTGCGGCAGAGATCAACGGCATCACGCGTGCCGATCTGCAAACGGCGTTTGATCGTTGGGTGCGCCCGCAGGGTGCGAAGCTCTACATCGAATCGAACGAACCCCTGTCCGCCTTGATGCCGCAGCTGAATGCGACGCTGGGGGCGTGGAGCGTGTCCACAAGAGGGCCGGCAGGCGTTCCTGCGCCCCGCGTGCAGGCAACCGCCGCCAGCACACCGCGCATCGTGCTGATCGACATGCCGGACGCCGTGCAGGCGACGATCGCTGGCGGCCAGTTGTTGTCGATCCCTTATGGTGACGAGGCGCTGGCGGCGAGGGTCGCCAACATGGCACTCGGCGGGGAATTTCTGTCGCGCATCAACATGAACCTGCGTGAGGACAAGCATTGGTCGTACGGTGCGAACGGCCAGTTCGAGAACGGCAAGCTGCGGTCGTCCTATATCGTCAGCACGGAAATCCAGCCCGACAAGGTTGGCGCCGGAATCGCCGAGGTGCGCAAGGAAGTAACCGACATCCTGTCGAAACGCCCGATCACCCAACAGGAATTCGACCAGAGCACGGCCGACCTGCTGCGCAAGCGCGTTGCCGAATACCGGACGGGATCGGCAATGCTGGATGGTGCGCAGACCCTGGCCGAGAAGGGCTGGCCGGACGATTTCTACGCCAGATACGATGATCGATTGAAGGCCCTGACCCTGGCCGGCGTCAATGCCGAACTGAAGAAGGAACTCGACCCATCGAAGTGGGTGTGGGTCGTTGCCGGCAATGCCAAGGTGATCCGGCCGCAGTTGGAAGGACTGGGGTTGCCGATCGATGTGGTGACACCTGCACAGGTCATCGCCGCACGCTGAAACCCGACGCCGTCGCCATCCGGGGACCGTATGCAACGGCCGTCATCATGCAGAAGGATATTCATGCCCCGCCACCTCATCTGCATGTTGCTCGCCTGCATTGCCGGCGCTGCCCCTGCCCAGACGAAGCCCCCGACGATCCGCCCTGGCGAGATTCGCGCGACGGTCGCGTTCCTCGCCGACGACCTGCTCGACGGGCGCAAGCCGGGCACGCCGGGCTATGACATCGCCGCGCATTATGTGGCGTCGCGGTTCGAAGCGATGGGGCTGAAACCGGGCGTGGACGGAAGCTGGTATCAGACGATCCGTTTCCGTACGATCGCGATCGACCCCGCCAAGCCGGCGGCGATCACGGTCGGCGGTTCGCGTTTCGACAACGGTGTGTCGGTCGCGATGGCGCCCGACGGGCGCTTTCCCGATCAGTCGCTGGAGGCGCGGGCGGTGTTCGTCGGCTATGGGCTGGATGCGCGCAAGCAGGGGTATGACGATTATCGCGGGCTGAACGTGCGCGGCAAGTTCGTGGTCGTGCTGTCCGGTGTTCCGGAAGGCGCGCCGCAGGACGTTGCGGCCCTGTCCGGCCGCGACAAGGCGCGCATCGCCATGGACCACGGCGCCATCGGCGTCCTGACGGTCTTGACCCCGAAGACGCTGAAAAGCTTCTCCTGGCAGAATGCAGTACGCGCGATGGCCTCGTCACGACGGGAAATCCTGGAACCGGACGGGCAACCGCTGCTGAAAGCCCCCGGCATACGCGCGACCGCCTATATCGCTCAGCCGGCATTCGACTCCTTGCTGGCCGGCAGCGGCCTCACGGCCAATGACATCTTCGCCGTGGCGGCCACACCAGGCGGAAGGCTGAAGGGACGTGCGCTCAAGCCGAGGGTGCATTTCGCGGCGAGCACCTCTGCCAAGACGATGGAGTCTCCTAACGTCATCGGCGTGCTGCCGGGTACCGATCCCGAGTTGAGCAAGGAATATGTCCTGCTGACCGCCCATCTCGACCATCTCGGGGATGATGCGGAGGCGGAAGGCCCCGACAAGATCTTCAACGGCGCAATGGACAATGCCGCGGGGGTCGCGACGATGCTTGCCGCCGCGGAGGCGTTCGTCGACAGCGGGGTGGCTCCGAAGCGCAGCGTCATGTTCGCCGCATTGACCTCCGAGGAAACGGGGCTGCTCGGTTCGGCCTATCTGGCCCGTAACCCGGTGGTGCCGGCAGGCGCACGGGTGATCGCCGACGTCAACCTCGACATGCCGATCCTGCTGTACAAGCTCGACGACGTCGTCGCCTTCGGCGCCGAACATTCGACCATCGGGCAAACGGTGGCACGTGCGGCGGCGAAGATCGGCCTGACCGTGTCGCCCGATTTCATGCCCGAGGAAAATATCTTCACACGATCGGACCATTACAGCTTCGTCAAGCAAGGTGTGCCGTCGATCATGCTGGCGACCGGCGTCAAGAACGGTGGCAAGGAGGCGTTCCAGGCTTTCCTGGCCAAAACCTATCATTCGCCGCGGGATCAGATCGACCTGCCGTTCAACTGGGATGCAGCGGTCAAGTTCGCGCAGGTCAATTATGAGATCGCTCGCGATCTGGCCGACGCTCCGGAAGCGCCGCGATGGTATGGCGACAGCCCCTATGCGGCCAAGTTCGCCAAAGGCCAGCCGACTGCTTCGCGGCCGGCGGATTGATCGTCCTCCTCGCCACTATGGCGCCTCAAGCGTGGATCGTGACAGCGCCGATGATGCAGCGCCGTCGCCCGATGCATCACTCGTCCCGCAGCCGATAGCCGACGCCCAGTTCATTAGGGATCACGCTCCCGACCGGACCGGGCGCATCACGTTTGTGGCGGAGGTTGCGGATGAGGATGCGAAGATACTCGGTGCGGGGATCCTCCTGCCGGGTCCAGGCGACGTCCATGATGCGGGAACGCGTCAGGACACCGCCGATGTATCGGGCGAGGAGCGCTAGCACGTCGTATTCCTTGTGCGTCAGGTGGGTCCCTTCGCCCGCCCGGCGGACGAGGCGGCGGCCGAAATCGATCGAGAGGTCGCCGCAGACTCGCGCGATGCGCGGCGCCCTGGCGAGCGCGACGAACATCGCCGGGATGATCGCGAAAGATTTGGCGACATCATTGGCGACGGAGAAGGTGGTGAGCGCGCCGCGGGTCATCGGCAGCTGCTTGCCGAGGCCGGCGACCTCGATCAGCTTGGTCGGATCGCTGTCGAGGTCGACCCTGTTGCCTGACTCGCGCGCCGCCGGCGCGCCCGTGTGCATCTCGACGCCGACATCGGCGTGGGCGAGCGGGCGCATCGTCGGTGCCGTCGCCGCACATCGCGACGAGGCGGACACCCTGCTGTTCCTGTCGGGTCAGCGTCAGCTTGTCCGCCGGCGTCGCCTGCGCGAGGAAATCGTCGACGCCCGCTTCTGCGGTGGTGGCGGCGGTGCGCGGATTGTCGCCGGTGATCATCACCGTGCGGATGCCCATGCTGCGTGGTTCGACGATCCGCACGCCCGAGATGCGCGTCTGCGCGGTGAAGGGAATGACCTCCGCATCCTGCGGCAGCGCGGCGGCGGCGTCGGTCAGGCGAGGACGTTGAAGCGCACCAGCCGGTCCATGCCGGCGATCGTCGTCGGGATGAGAGTGATGAGCAAGGCGGCGAGGATGGCGACCGGGATCGACCCGCCGGGATAAGTGGCGAAGCCAGGGCTGGTGCCGACCGCCTGCTGCCGGGGTGCATAGGCGACTTTGGCGGTGAGCGTCGCGCGACCGGCGGGGCCGCTTAGCCTGGCATAGGGTTGCGGGCGTCAGCCGGCGGCGGTGGGTGCCAATCGCCAGGTGCCGCGGCCGGCACGCTTCGCCTCGTAGAGGGCGAGGTCCGCCGCCTTGTAGAGCGCCTCCGCCGTAGTCGCGCCGTCGCGCGCCACCACCGCACCGATGCTGAGCGCGGGGTGGAGCGTGCGCCGGTCGATCGTCACCGGCGGCGCGCAGGCGGCCTGGAGGCGCCGGCAGAGGTCGGCGACGCCCTGATCGTCGCGCGCATCGGCGATCAGGATCGCGAATTCGTCGCCGCCGAGGCGGAAGATGCTGTCGCGCTGGCGGACCGTCGTGGTCAGCCGGTCGGCGACCTCGACCAGCAGGGCATCGCCGACATCGTGGCCGAAGCCGTCGTTGACCTGCTTGAACCGGTCGAGATCGATCAGCAGCAGCGCGAACGGCGAGCTGGCGGATGCGGCGGCGACCAGTCGCGCCAGCACCTCGCCATAGAGGCGGCGATTGCCGAGGCCGGTGAGCGTATCCGAATAAGCGAGCTTTTCGAGTTCGGAACGGCTGACGAGCAGTTCGGCGGTGCGCCGTTCGACCAGCGTTTCGAGCAATCGCTCTCGCCGGCGCGCGGACCGCAGCCGCAGGTGGACGAGGCCGAGCGTGGCGGCCAGCACGCCGGCGACGACAGCGGCGCGGACGATCGGCGTTTCCGACCAGCGATGCTCCACGTCGAGCGTCAGCGTCAGCGGTGCGCCGATCGGACGAAGGCGGTCGCCGCTGGCGCCGCTGCCCTCCAGCGCACGGACCACCAGCGTCGAGCGCCCCGGCGGCAGATTGGTGTAGCGGGCGATGCGGTGCTGGGCGTCGACCCGCGTCCATTCGCTCTCCTGCGGCTCCAGCCGATAGGCGAAGGCCTGATCGCGACCCGTGGCATAATCGAGCCGGGCGAATTCGGCGGTAAGGCTGCGTTCGTCGGAGCCGATGGTGAGCGTCGTCGCCTGTTGCGCGGGGATGGAGCGGCCGCCGCCGCGGATCGCGGTGAAGCGCAGCGGGGCCTGCCAGGGCGTGGTGGCCGGCAGCGCAGGATCGATGATCGTCAGTCCGCCGAAGCCGGCGAACACCAGCCGTCCGTCCGGCAGGATATCGCCCGCCCCGGTCCAGTTCGCCGTGAAGGCGACGCCGTCGGCCGGCTTCAGCAGAGTGATCGCACGGGTGGCGGGATCGATCCGGGCGATGCCGCCGTCGGTGCTTGCCCAGATCGCGCCGTCCGGGCCGGCAAGCAGCTTGTCGACCGTATCGTGCGGCAGGCCCTCGCGGCGGCCGAGATGGGCGATGCTCCGCCAGGCGGCACCGTGGCGTTCGAACACGGTGAGGCCGCCGCCGACGGTGCCGGCCCAGAGCCGGCCCTGCCGATCGGTCAGCAGCGTGCTGACGTAATTGCCGCGCAACGCCGCGCCGGCGCGGGTGCGGGGGCGGAATTGCTCCACGGTTCCTGTCCTCGGATCGACGCGATTGAGCCCGCGCGCCGTACCGACCCAGAGCGATCCGTCGCCAGTGACGGCGAACGAGCGGACGCGCGGATCGGTGAGCCGGGCGGACCAGGCGGCGCGCGCAGGCGCACCCGGCCGCCGCACGTCGACAACGCCGACGCCGGTGCCGCCGACATACAGCCGATCGCCGTCGAGCAGCAGGCGCGACCAGGGTTCCGCCGACAGGCGTCGCGCGTCGGTGCCGGCAAGCGACAGGTGGAACAGCCCGTCGTCGCCGGCGGTGAAGGCGCCACGGCCGGGCGGAAAGGCGAAGGCATGGACGTCGCGACGCGCCCCCGGCAGCCGCTGCGGCGGCGCGATGCCGCCTGCAGACGGCGCCAGGCGGGCGGCCGGCACGTCGGCGGCGCCGTACCAGAGCGTGCCATCGGGCGCGGCGCCGACCGCCCAGGCCTGATCGGGCAGCGCGCCCGGTGCCGGACGCAGCGCGCCGACCAAGCCGAGCACGCGGCGCGGCGCGGGATCGACATAGGCAAGCGTCGCATCGCCGACCACCCACACCCGGCCGGCGGCATCGCGGATCAGCTGGTTCAGCCCATCTTCGGGCAGGCTGCTGGCGATGAGCGGATCGTGGCGCAAGTGCCGGATGCGCGACGTCGCCGGATCGACGATCCAGATCCCGGTGCGCGACGCCGTCCAGATCGTGCCGTCGCCGGCGCGGATCATCGCACCCAGTACCGGCGGCCGCTCGCGCTCGCCCACTGGCAGGTGACGCACCGCGCCACCGGCATCGACGGTGTAGAAGCCGTTGGAGGTGGACACCCAGAGGTTGCCGCGCGCGTCGTCGAGCAGATCGGCGATGGCACCGGCCCCCGGCAGCGCGACCGGCACGAACCGGCTCGCGCCCGTCCGGCGGACGAACAGGCGGTGATCGGCGGCGATCCACAGCGCGCCGCGCGTGTCGCGATGCAGCGCGCGGATCGGGCCGTTCGGCACATTGTTGGCGGCATCCGGCGCGATCAGCGTCACCCGCCGGTCGGCGCCGCGAACATGGGCAAGGCCGATATCGCTGGCGACCCACAGGCCGCCTGCACCATCGTCGTCGATCGCGGTGACATGCGTCGCATCGAGCGGCGTGCGATTGGGCGGCCGCACGAATCGTTCGGTGACGGGGTCGTGCCACAACAGCCCTTCGGCGCTCATGCCCAGCCACAACCGGCCGGCGGCATCGGCGAACAGCAGGTTGACCATCACCTCCGGCAGGGCACCCGCATCGGCGGTGGCTTCGGTGGTATAACTCTTGAAACCCGTACCATCCCAGCGGGCGAGGCCGGCGTCGGTGGCGAGCCAGACGAAGCCGTCGCCATCCTGCGCCACGGCGCGTGGCAGGCCTGCATCAGGGATCGCCTCGTCGCGCGCGACCACCTTGAAGAACCGGTCGGCGGCGGCGCGCCAGGGATCGGGCCGCGCCGCGTCGCCGCGCTCGCGCAGTGCCGCCGCATGGGGCGCCAGCGGTGCCGACGCCGCCAGCGCACAGGTCGCGCAGGCGACGAGCACACAGGCGAGGGAGCGGGCGAACAGCATCCCGGCACCCTGCCATGCCAGCATTGAAGAGTGTTTAAGGCCGGAACGGCCTGCGCTGCTTATTCCTGTAGCGGGAAGGGGTTAGGCATGACGGGCGGCACATGCCACCGCAGCATCAGGCATGGAGGCGGCGGCGCAGGGCGCCGCGCTGTTCCTCGATTTCCGACTGGGCGCGGCGCAGCGCCTCGACCTCGGTGGCGGCGAGCAGATCTTCGACCACGCGGTTGAGGTGCGCGCGCATCGCGCCGCGGGCGGCGGCGGAATCGCGTGCGCGCAGTGCCTCGACGATCGCCTGATGCTCCTCGACGCGGGGATGGACACCGCCGGCCCATGCCTCGGCGAAGATATGGGCGCTGAGCGGCGCGCTGTCACGCAGCCGCCAGAGCATGTCGACCACAGTCGCGATGACGGTATTGCCGGTCGCCTCCGCGATGCGCAGGTGGAAGCGGCGGTCGGTGTCGAAGGCGGCGCTGCTGGACGGATCGCAGGCCGCCATCTCGGCAAGCGCGGCGTCGAGGTCGGCGAGCGCGGCATCGTCGATCATCGTCGCGGCGACCGCGGCCGCCTCGCCCTCGAACAGGATGCGCGCCTCGATCAGTTCGAAGGCGCCGATGTCGAGTTCGGCCGGCCCGACCTGCTGCGCGGGTGCGGCGGTGACGTACAGGCCGGACCCGTGCCGCGCCTCCACCAGCCCGCGGATTTCGAGCGCGATCATCGCTTCGCGGATCGTCGGGCGACTGACCGCGAACTCCTCGGCAAGCTCGCGTTCGCCGGGCAGGCGCGTGCCGATGGTGTAGCGGCCCTGGGCGATGCGTTCGCTGATCGCGTTGACGACGCGCTGGTAGAGCTTTTCGCCGCGCTGCTTCATGGCTGCGGCTCCTGCGCGGCGGCGGCATAGGCGATGCCGCGCTCCAGCCCGCGCAATTCGGCGAGGCCGCGCAGGCGGCCGATCAGCGGATAGCCGGGATTGCAGCGGCGCCCCAGATCGTCGGCCATCAGGTGACCGTGATCGGGGCGCATCGGAATGCTGCGTCCTTCGCGCCGCGACAGGCGATGGATGGCGGCGACGACGGCGGGCATGTCGGCATCGCCGTCCAGATGGGCGGCCTCGTGGAAGGCGCGGGTGCCGTCGCGCTCGACCGAGCGCAGGTGGAGGAACCCGATGCGCGATCCGTAACGCTCGACGATGCCGGCGAGGTCGTTGTCGGCGCGCGCGCCGAGCGAGCCGGTGCAGAAGCACAGGCCGTTCGCCGGATTGGGCACCCGCGCGAACAGCTGCGCCAGATCGTCCTCGGTGCTCACCACGCGCGGCAGGCCGAAGATGGGGAAGGGCGGATCGTCGGGGTGGACGACGAGGCGGAGGCGCAGCGCCTCGGCATGTGGACAGACCGCATCGAGGAACGCCGCATGGTTGTCGCGCAGCCGGCTTGCGTCGACGTCGGCATATTGCTCCATCGCGGCGAGGAAGCTTTGCGAGGTGAAGCTTTCCTCGCTGCCGGGCAGGCCGGCGAGGATGGTGGCTTCGAGGCGGCGCGCCTCCTCCTCCGACAGGGCGGCATGGTGCGCGGCGGCGGCGGCGATGCGGGCGTCGTCGTAATCGCGTTCGGCGCCGGGACGGCGGAGGATGTGGAGATCGTAGGCCGCCACGGCATCCCAGTCGAACCGCAGTGCGAGCGCGCCGTCGGGCATGGGATAGGCGAGATCGGTACGCGTCCAGTCGAGCAGCGGCATGAAATTATAGGTGACGACGGTGATGCCGCATGCGGCGAGATGGGTCAGGCTGGCGCGATAGGCGGCGATGCGCTCGTCCCACATGGGTCCGCGCGTCTTGATCTGATCGTCGACCGGCAGGCTTTCGACCACGGTCCAGCCGAGCCCCGCCTGCGCGATCGATGCCTTGCGCGCGGCGATCGCGTCCTGCGTCCAGACGGCGCCGTTGGGCACGTCGTGCAGCGCGGTGACCACCTCGCTGGCACCCGCCTGCCGGATGGCGGCGAGGGAGACGGGATCGCCCGGCCCGAACCAGCGCATCGTCTGCGTCATCAGCGTATCGGTGTGCACCCGCGTCTCCCTGGCTTACCGCCGCACCGATATATCAAGGCGGGAGGACAGGCCAGTGGCTATCAAGTGGGCAGGCCAATCAATCGGCCAACGGCCCGGTGGAGCCGCGCACCGCCAGCGTCGCCGGTACGACCACCGGCCCGGCAGGCACGGGGCGGCCGGCTTGTTCGGCGATGATGCACTCGACCGCCCGTGCGGTGACCTCTGCGATCGGCTGGACGATCGCGGTGAGCGGGGGATGGGCGAAGCGGACGATCGGCGTGTCGTCGAAGCTGACGATCGACAGGTCGGCCGGCACGTCGAGGCCGCGTTCGCGCACGCATTCCAGGGTGGCAAGCGCCATCTGATCGCTGCTGGCGATGATCGCAGTCGGTGGCGCGGCGGAATCGAGCAGGGCGATGGCGGCGGCGCGGCCTGACGCGAAACCGAAATCGCCCTGTGCCAGCAGTCCCTCGGTCGGCAGCCCGGCCGCGGCCATCGCCTGTCGCCATCCCGCGACCCGCCAGCCGCTCAATTCGTATTCGGCAGAGCCGGCGATGAAGCCGATGCGGCGGTGGCCCAGGCCGACGAGATGCTCCGTGGCGAGCCGCGCCGCGCCCTCGTCGTCCATGGTCAGGGCGAAGCCGCCGCCTGCCTTGAGCGAGCCGATGCGCGCGAAGCTAATCCCCTGCGCCTCCAACAGGCGCGTGATGAGCGGGTTTTCCGAATGCGGCGGTGTCAGGATCACGCCATCGGGTTGCAACGCGGCGATCGCGCCGGTCAGCTCGCGTTCGATATGGTCGCTGTGCGTGTCGACCAGCTCGACGATCAGGCGATAGCCATGTTCGGCGCAGGTCAGCATGCCGCCCAGCAGCATCTGGTCGACCCAGTCGGTCCCCTGGCGGCTGCGCCAGTCGGCGATGGTGCGCTCGCGATCGTTGAGCGCGACGATCAGATAGGAGCGCGAGCCGCCCATCCGCTGCGCCGCGATCGAGGGCACGTAGCCGAGCTTCGCGATCGAGGCCTGGACGCGTTGCAGCATCTCCGGCCGCACATTGGGTTCCTTGTTGATGACGCGGCTGACCGTCTGCAACGACACGCCGGCGTCGGCGGCGACGTGGCGGATGGTGACGGACTGGCGGCGGCGCGCCATCAGGCGGCGGCTCCGCAATAGCGCGCGACATAGTCGGCGTGGTGCGGCAGGCCGGCGACCGTCTGCGCGACACCCTGCCGCAGCGTCGCCAGCAGCCGGGCGAGATCGTCGTCGGACAGTTTGGCGGCGATCGGATGGTGGCTGGCCGGGATGATACCCTGACCCATCATCACCTGCACCCAGCTGTTTTCCGCGAACAATTCCTCGTTCCGGCGGAAGACGCGGCCGGTATCGCGGAACAGCGCGATCTTCTGCGCCAGGCTGTCCGGGATCTCCATCCCCGCGCACTGCCGCCAGAACGCGCTGTCGCGCCGCTCGGTCGCCTTGTAGTGGAGGATCAGGAAGTCGCGGATCTGCACCATGTCGGTGTGCTGCTGGTCGTTGAATTCGGCGACGTCGGCAGGCGAGACGGGGCCGGCGGGCAACATGCGGATGAGCCGCAGGATGGCGCGCTGGATCAGGTGGATGCTGGTCGATTCGAGCGGCTCCATGAAGCCGCCGGCAAGGCCGATCGCGATGCAGTTGCGATGCCACTGCCGCCGCCGCGCGCCCGTCGTGAAGCGCAGCCGGTTGGGCTCGGTCAGCACCTCGCCTTCGATCGTGCCGAGCAGGCGTTCGAGCGCCGCATCCTCGGCCATGTAGCGGCTGCAATAGACGATGCCGTTGCCGACACGATGCTGGAGCGGGATGCGCCACTGCCAACCCGCCTGATGCGCAGTCGCGCGGGTGAAGGGCACGGCCGGCCCGGTGCTCGCCGTCTGCACCGCGATAGCGGCGTCGCAGGGTAGCCAGTGGGTCCAGTCGTCGAAGCCGACATGCAGCGCCCGCTCGATCAGCAGCGCGCGAAAGCCGGTGCAGTCGAGGAACAGGTCGCCCTCCACGCGCAGGCCGGATTCGAGCACCAGCGCGGCGATGTCGCCGCTGGTTCCATCCAGTTCCACCTCCGCGATCCGGCCCTCTATGCGGTGCGCGCCGTCACCCTCCGCCATGCGGCGCAGGAAACGGCCGTAGAGCGTCGAATCGAGTTGGTAGGCGTAGTTGAGCCGGTCGTCGGGCAAGTGCGCGAACTTGCCTTCGCGCGCGGCGATCAGTTCGAGGCAGTAATCATCATAGGGTTCGGCATGGCCGCGCGACAGGCCATCCAGCCAGAAATGCTGGAATCCGGCCGCCCAATGGTCCTTGCCGGTGAGGCCGAAGGAATGGAAATAGCCGCTGTCGGGCGTCTTCCACCCATCGAACTGGATGCCCAGTTTGAAGGTCGCCTGCGTCGCGGCCATGAATTCGGCCTCGTTGATCCCGAGAAGGCGGTTGAAGGTGATGATCGGCGGGATCGTCGATTCGCCGACGCCGACGGTGCCGATCGCATCTGATTCGACCAGCGTGACGGTGACGGCGCGGCCAAGCACGCGGGCGAGCGCGGCGGCGGCCATCCAGCCCGCGGTGCCGCCACCGGCGACGACGATGCGGCGCGGCGTCATCGGCTGAGCGCCCGCAGCAGATAGGCGCGGATGCGGGCCGCCAAGGCGGGCGTCATCGGATCGAGCACGCCGCGCCCCTCCGCCGGGATGTGCGCGACGAGCGCATCGGCATCGGCGGCGAAGACGTAATGGTCGAACATCTCGCGCCAATGCGTGCGCTGGTCGGCAGGCAGATCGCGGATCGTCATCATTGCGTGGTGCAGCGCCTCCTGCGGCTGGCCGAGCCAGCGGGGGGCGTCGCGCCACCAATAGTTCACCAGCACGTTGAAATCCTCCAGCCCCTCGACATGGTGCCACCACAAGGCGGGGATGTAGAGTGCGTCGCCCGCCTCCAGCTCGACGACCTGCGCTTCGGCGAGCGCGGCGGCGAAGCGGGGATGCGCGGCAAGATCGGGCGCGTGGAAATCGACCATGCTGACCGCGCGACCGGCGGGGGTATGGTCGACCGGCCCCAGGTAAAGATTGCGGAACTGTTCGCGCGGGAAGAGCGTGAAGCGGCGGCGGCCGACCGCGCAGACCGCGAGATTGTGCGGCACGTCGTTGTGCGCGGCGATACGGGTGCGCGTGCCGATCCAGATGCTCGCCAGCGGTTCGCGCGTGCCCAGGTCGATCCGGTTCGCCTCGTGCAGCCCGTCGAAGAACTGGTGCATGTCGATCGAGGCAAGATAGATGGCGGGTGCGTCCGGCTGCCCGGCGAAGGCGTGGATGCGTGCAAAGATCTCCGGCAGCTTCGCTTCCATCGTGCGGAAGTTCATCTGCATCGCCGCATCGTAGAACAGCCGTCCGCCGCTGCCCGGCTGGCCGACGGAGACGGTGAAGGGGCGGTCGCGGTGGTGACCCAGCAGCAGGTCGCGTGCCGCGGAGGCAGAGGTGCGCCCGGCGCGGACCAGCGGCCAGTCGGCGGCAAGGCCGCGGACGACGAACGGCCGGTCGGCATCGCGCAAGTGCACGTCGAGCGCGGCGGCATCGGCTATCGCGACCTCCGGCACCGGCATGGGGGCAGGAGCCGCTTCAGCCACCGGATGCTTGCCGGTTCTTGCGCGCGATGAGCGTGCCGAGGTTGGCAAGGCTCGCCACCGCCATGAAGACGGGCAGCAGATGGCCGGCGGCGTGGAGCTCGCCGAGCGCAGCGGCGTCGAGCGCGGCAAGGCGCTCTTCGTCGATGGTATGGAAGCCGACCAGGCGATGGGTGGCGCCGCTGTCCAGCGTGACGTCGAGCGTGAAGGGTTCGAGCAGCGCATGCCGCTCCAGCGCGGCGAAGAAGGCGGCGCTGTCGCGATACCCCTGGTCGAGTGCGCCCAGCCGATCGGCGATCCCTTCGAGGTAGGGCGTCGGAGCGCCTGCGTCGTCGAACACGCGCATGCCCTCGTCACCGCCGATCCGCGGCGAGGCCATGTCGATATGCACCTGCCGGTCGCCGCTGCCGTCGGGACCGCCGCCGATGAGGAAGGGCTGCACCTCCATGGCGAGCGGACGATAGCGCGCATCCCAGCCGCCGGGCGTCAGGTAGAGGTTCTCGCCCGCCTCGAAACCGAACAGGGCAAGCGCGGTGAAGCGGTCGCGCTGGTCGTTGAGGCGGAAGAGGATCGGATAGGCATTCTGCACCTGCCGGAACTCGGCCGGCATGACGATCGAGGCCATCTGCGCATCGCCGAGGGCGGCATCGGCTTCGGTGCGGATGCGCAGGGTGCGGTGCGCTTCGGCGGTGAGAAGGGCGTGGTGGCTCATCGGGCACATCTTTCGGGTGAAGCGCGCACCGCGTCCAGATAGGCGCGGTTGGTCGGCAGGCTGGCGGCGAGCGCGCGGGTGCGGGTCGCGAGTTGGGCGAGGGCGGCGCCATCGGCGGCCGGCTGCGCGATCGGTCCGGGTGCGGGCGGCGCGACGCCCATGCCGTAGAGGATGTAGCGATAGCTTGCGGCCGGAAAGACCTCGTCCTGCGCAGGCAGATCGATGCCAGAGGGCGGGCGATGACGCCACAGGGCGAGATTGTCGGCGAGGCGATCCGGGATCGTGGCGGGATCGCGGTGCGCGCGCCAATAGGGTTCGTCGCGCCGGCCGAGCGCGTAATGCAGCTTCAGGAATTCGACGATCCGTTCCCAGCGATAACGGAACAGCGCATTGAAGCGCCGCGCCTGGATCGGCATCACCGCGGCGGAGACTGGAAAATCGGCGAGCAGCGCGTCGAGCGACAGTTCGATGGTGACGATCGCCGAAGCCTCGAGCGGTTCGAGGAATCCGGCGGACAGGCCGATGGCGAGGACGTTGCCCTGCCATTGCCGCTCCCGATAGGCCGAGCGGAAGGTGAGGCGGCGGGGCGCCGGCATCGGCACGCCGGGCGCGGTGCGGGCGCAATAGGCCGTAAGCGTCGCCTCGGCCGCGTCGTCGCTCATGTAGGCGGAGGCATAGACGCAGCCGATGCCGCGGCGCGTCGGCAGGCCGATGTCCCAGATCCAGCCGGCGGCATGTGCGGTGGCGTCCGTCTGCGCGGCGATCGGGCTGTCGGATGCGACCGGCATCTGCACGGCGAGCGCGCGATCGTTGAAGAGGATATGCTCGCAATCCACGGTGCCGACGCCGCAATGCCCGCCGATCAGCAGTGCGGCATGGCCGGTGCAGTCGATGAACAGGTCGCCGGCGATCGGCCCCAAGGCACGCGTGCGGACCGCGGCGACGGTGTCGCCGGGGGCGGCATCGACGCCGGTGACGTGGTCGCGGACATGGGTGACGCCGAGCCGCTGCGTGGCGTGCCGCATCAGCAGTGCGGCAAGCTTCGCAGCGTCGAGGTGATAGGCGTAGTTCAGCGCGCCGGCGTAATCGGGCATGGCGCGCTGGCGCGGCGCGAGATCGCGGGCGCAGACGTGCGGCTGCGGCGACACCGCATCGGCATAGGCGCGGTCCGCCCAGTCCGCCGGATCGGCGTCGAGCGGCAGCGTGAAGGGGTGGTAGTATCGATCGTCATCGGCACCGGTCGTCCAGCCGACGAAGCGCGTGCCCTGTTTGAACGACGCGTCGCAGGCGAGGAGCAATTCGGTTTCGGGAATGCCGATCGCGGCGAGCGTGCGGCGGATGGTCGGCCAGGTGCCCTCGCCGACCCCGATCGTCGGTACGTCGGGCGATTCGATCAGCGTCACCGCGACCCGCCCGGCCGCGGCCGCGGCGATGCGGCAGGCGGCGAGCCAGCCGGCCGTGCCGCCGCCGACGATCACGATGCTGGCGATGGCCGTGTCCACCCCTCGTCCTCTTCGATCCTTGCCCGACGGGCCTGCCGCGAGCCCGCGCAAAAAGCTAGCCCAGGACGGGCCTTGCCCCCGTTCGCCGGTGGTGCCGAACCCGTCGGGGCAGGATTGAGACTCCTGCCCCGCCAGGCTCAGGCGAACGGCCGGTTCCGGGCCGGCCGGTCAGAACGTGAAGCGCACGCCGGCCGAATAGCGGGCGTAGCCCGGCTGCGCGAAGGTGACGAAATTGTCCGAACGGCGGTGGCCGCGACGCCCCTCGCCGGTGAGGTTGATGACCTCGACGAAACCGGTGACCTTGGGCGTGAAGGCGTAGCTGATGCTGCCGTCGACCTGGCCGTAGGCCTGGACATAGGTAGGATCGAAGGCACCGCCGGCGTAGAACTGGTCGCGCCAGTTATAGGCGATGCGCCATTGCAGGCCGTATTTGTCGTAATAGAGCACGGCATTGGCGCTGTCGCTGAGCCCGGTCAGTGCGAACTGGCCGATCGAGGGATCCAGCGTATTGTTGTATTTCGCATCGCCGTTGACGATCGTGTAATTGAGGATCGTGCCGAAGCCGGTATCCCAGAAGCGGTGCTGGATCGCGAATTCCCAGCCGTGGATATTGGCGGTCTGATCGCTGTTGAACGGCTGCGAGATCTGGAAGTTGAACAGATCGTCTTCGGGCAGGCCGAAGATGTTGCCGTTGAGGTAGGTGGCGCCGCCCGCCTCGGTCTGGCCGGTGACCTGCGAAGAGCCTGGATAGTTGCGCAGGATATAGTCGCGCACCCGCACCGCATCGGTGGTGCCGAGTGCCGCCACCGCCGCCCGGTAGCGCGGACCAGAGCCGGGATTGCGCAAGTCGAAGGCCGGGGTGTTGACCTGCGTGGTGCCGATGAAGTTTGAGACGTCCTTGTTGAAATATCCGACCGAGATGTAGCTTTCGTTGGAATAGTACCATTCGGCCGAAAAATCGATGTTCTTCGATTTGTAGGGCACGAGGCCGGCATTGCCGTTGCGGCCGGTGCCGCCGCCGATGCGCGGGTTGGAGTCGAGTTCCAGCCCGCCCTGCAGGCTGCCGTAATCGGCGCGCGTGATGGTGTGGCTGTACGAGGCGCGCAGCTTGACGTTGCGCACGGGCTCGATGTCGAAGTCGAACGCCGGGAGCCAGTTCTGGTAGCTGCCCTTGAAGGTCGTGAACGCGCTGTTCGCCGCATAGGAGAGCGCGAATTCGTTGGCGCCCGTCCAGCGCGTGCCGGTCGGGATCGGCACCAGCGCCGAGGAATCGACGTTGGTCTGATCGTAGCGGACGCCGGCGATGAGGTGCGCGGGCCGGTCGAACAGGTCGAACTTCAGGTTGAACTGGACGAAGGGCGAGATCGTCTTTTCGCGGATGCGCCGATCGGTGGTGAAATTGGCGAGGCAGGTGTTGGCCTGCACCGTGCCGGTCTGCGGGCTGGAGCAGATGTTGTACTGCTGGCGCAGCAGTTCGGCCATGCGCTCGAAGTCGAAGGTGTAGATCGCCGGGGGCAGCGCCGAGCTGCCGGCACCCTGCACGCCCTTGAACTTGTCGGGCAGGCTGACTTGGCGGAAGAAATCGTCGGGCACCGCCGCCGCGCCGAAGCTGGCGCCGCGCGGATCGACGCCGCCCCAGGTTTCGTTCTGGATGAAGCCGTAGGCCGAGCGCACCTGGTTGTCGACGAACGAGAAGCCGGCGTCGATGCTGTCGAGGATGTCGCCCTGGTGGTCGTAATGCCCCTTCAGCTGGCCCTGGTTGATCTCGTCGCGGAAATAGGCGTTGCGGAAGGCGTTGCCGGTGGGCGTGATGAGCGAGGGATCGAGCGGATTGATCCCTGGATACATGTTGTAGGAGATGATCGGCAGGTCGTTGGTGAAGTCGATCGTCTGGTTCTGCACGCCGAAGATCGCGCCGCCGATCGAGGTGCTGCTGCCGTATTGGTTGGTCGGCTTCGAGGTGGCGGTGGAATGATGGCCGTCGAGCGACACGGTGACGTTGCCGGGCGCGTCCCAGGTCAGATTGCCGCCGAGCGACTTGTTCTCGGACTGGTTGGCGGTCAGCGCGCTGCTGTAGGACAGGTCCTTACCCGGCGCGAACCGCTCGGTGTAGAAGACCGGGCCGGCGTTGGGGCCGTCGGTCCACGCGGACGACGTGTCGCCGAAGTTGAACCAGATGCCGACGCTGCTGTCGCGCACCTCCACCTTGTTGCGCGAATAGGTGAAGTCGAGCGTCGCGGTGAGCGTGTCGGTCGGCTTCGCCTGCAGGACGAGCTGGCCGTTGATACGCTCGCGGCGGATGTCGATGAGGTCGTAGGCGGCGCTCTGCGGGATCTCGTAGACCGCGTTGGGGCCGGGACGGTTGGTGATGTTCTGCGATCCCGGCGTGCCGGGCTGGGCGAGCGTGCCCCAGTTGTTTTCCGATCCGAGGAAGCCGTCGCGGAAGCCGACGCTGGCGGAGTTGTTGCTCGCCTTGCGCAGCTGGTAGGCGCCCGAGACGAGGATGCCGATGCGATCGTCGGCGAAGGTGTCCGAGAAGATGCCCGACACTTCGGGCGTCACCGGGTCCTTGCCGTTGCGCGAGGTGTCGAGCACGCCCTTGGCGGCGATGCTGCCGCGCAGACCCGGCTTTTCGAGCGGACGGGGGGTGCGGATGTTGATCGTCGAGCCGATGCCGCCCGAGGGGACGGCGGCGCGGCCGGTCTTGTAGACCTCGACCGCGGCGATGCCTTCGGAGGCGAGGTTGGCGAAGTCGAACGAGCGCGACGCCGGCGCGCTGGCGCCGTCGCCGAGCGTCGAGGTCGGCATCTGGCGGCCGTTCAGCGTGACGAGATTGTATTCGGGACCGAAGCCGCGGACGGTGACGGTCGAGCCTTCGCCGTTGGAGCGGTCGATCGACACACCGGTGATGCGCTGGAGCGATTCGGCGAGGTTGGTATCGGGGAACTTGCCGATGTCCTCGGCGCTGATCGCGTCGATGACGCCCTGGCCGTTGCGCTTGATGTCCACCGCTTCGCGCAAGGAGGCGCGGATGCCGGAGACGACGATGTCGTCGCCCGTCTCGCCTTCGGGTGCACTGGCCTGCGGCGCGATCTCGGACGGGCCGGGATTGCCGACGGTGGCGGCGGCGTCGGGCGCGCGCGTGTCCTGCGCGGCGGCAGCACCGGGCAATGCGACCAGTGCGATGGTGGATACGCCGATGGCGAATTGCGAAAGCAAGCGAGCATGTGCGCTCTGCATCTAGAACCTCCCCTGTCGGACGCGGCGATCCCGCGCTCTTTGAGAACGTTCACTTCTTTCATCGCGGAAAGTCTGTCAAGCGATTGATGTTGTTGATCCAGCGTAGTTGTGAACGTTCACGCGATATGCTTTCAAGAGCCGAAAACATGTGTGGGAGGATGCAATGAGGCGGTTGGTGATGTGGGCGGGCACGAGCGTGCTTGCGATGGCGGCCCTGGCGTCGGCTGCGGCACAGACGCGCACCGCGGCGCAGGCGCCGGCGGACGCGACGGCCGGTGCGGCGCGGGCGCGGGCCGACGGAATCGTCGCGCGGATGACGCTGGATGAGAAGATCGCGCTGCTCCACGGGCTGTTCCCGCCGATGGCGGCGGGCAAGACGCGCGAGGCGCTGATCCCGTCCGCGGGCCATATCGACGGCATCCCCCGCCTGGGCGTGCCGGTGGTGCGCGAGAGCGATGCCTCGCTCGGCGTCGCCAATCAGGTCGAGCAGCGCGTGGGCGACGTTGCCACCGCCTTGCCCTCGGCACTCGCCACCGCGGCGAGCTTCGACCCCGCCGTCGCGCGGGCGGGCGGCACGATGATCGGCGCGGAGGCGCGCGCCAAGCGCTTCAACGTACTGCTGGCAGGCGGCGTCAACCTGACGCGCGATCCGTGGAACGGGCGCAATTTCGAATATATGGGGGAGGACCCGCTGCTCGCCGGCACGCTGGCGGGGGCGCATATCGCGGGCGTGCAGTCCAACCGCATTGTTTCGACGGTCAAGCATTTCGCGCTCAACGCGCAGGAGACGGGGCGGATGGTCGTCGATGCGCGGATCGGCGAGGCGGCGCTGAGGATGAGCGACCTGCTCGCCTTTCAGCTGGCGATCGAGGGCGGCCGGCCGGGATCGGTGATGTGCGCCTACAACAAGGTGAACGGCGACTGGTCGTGCGAGAACCGCCACCTGCTGACCGACGTGCTGAAGCGCGACTGGGGCTACCCGGGCTGGGTGATGAGCGACTGGGGCGCGGTGCATTCGACGATCAAGGCGGCCGATGCCGGACTGGATCAGCAATCGGGACAGGAACTGGACAAGGCGCTCTATTTCGCCGCGCCGCTGAAGGCCGCGGTGGAGAAGGGCGAGGTGCCGCAGTCGCGGATCGACGACATGGTCGCGCGCTACCTGACCGGGCTGATCGAGACGGGCGCCTATGACGCGCCGGTGCCGACGCGTGCGCAGACGCCGCCCTATGCCGCACATGCCGAGGTGGCGCAGCGTGCGGCGGAGGCGGGCATCGTGCTGCTGAAGAACGACGGCGGCCTGCTGCCGATCGCGCGCACCGCCAAACGGATCGTGGTGATCGGCGGCAATGCCGATGTCGGCGTGCTGTCCGGCGGCGGATCGAGCCAGGTGCGATCGGTCGGCGGCGCGCCGGTCGAGCTTCCGCTGGCGACCGGCGGATCGGCGTCGTTCGCGCGGATCACCTACCACGCCTCCTCGCCGCTCGCCGCGCTGCGCAAGGCGCTGCCGGGCGTGCGGGTGGACTGGGTCGACGGACGCAGCCTCAATGCGACGGTGGCGGCAGCGAAGGCGGCGGATCTCGCCATCGTCTTTGCGACGCAATGGACGACGGAGGCGGACGACGTGCCCGACCTGCGCCTGCCCAACCAGCAGGACGCGCTGATCGCGGCGATCGCCGCCGCCCAGCCGCGCACGGTGGCGGTGATGGAAACCGGCGGGCCGGTGCTGATGCCGTGGATCAAGGCGGTGCCGGCTGTGGTGCAGGCCTGGTACCCCGGCCAGCGGGGTGGCGAGGCATTGGCCGCGATCCTGACCGGGCGGGTCAATCCGTCGGGCCGGCTACCGATCACCTTTCCCGCAGACGCCTCGCAGCCGCCACGCCCGCGGCCCGTCGGCCTCGACCGGCTGGGCGGGCTGGAAGCGGCAGCGGCGGCGAATCCGGCGGCGGCATCCACCTATGTGCTGGAAAGCTTCCCGGTCGATTACGTCGAGGGCGCCGATGTCGGCTATCGCTGGTACGAGAAGAAGGGGCTGACGCCGCTGTTCCGTTTCGGCCACGGGCTCAGCTACACGCAGTTCGCCTATCGCAACCCGGTGGTGACCGGCGGCGCGCGGCTGTCGGTGACGTTCGACGTGGTGAACACCGGCAAGCGGGCCGGCGCGGACGTGCCGCAGATGTACGTGGCGCGCGACGGCGGCGACGCACCGATGCGACTGGCAGGCTTCACGCGCGTCACGCTGAAGCCGGGTGAGACGCGGCGGGTGACGCTGACCGCGGAGCCGCGGGTGGTGGCGGATTACGACGTGAAGCTGCCCGGCTGGCGGATCGCGCCGGGCCGCTACCGGGTGGCACTGGCCCGTGATGCCGGCGACCGGACGATGGTGTCGACCGCGATGCTGGAGGGGGCGACGATGCGACCCTGACGGGCGTGTCTACGGGGAGGTCCGTCGTTGGGGAACGCGTAGCGACAGATCCCTAAGACCAGTCGACAGGCAGGATGACGGGCCTTTGTCGTCCTCCCCCGCCAGGGGGAGGTGGCGCCGAAGGCGACGGAGGGGGGAGGACTCCCAACGCTGGTCGTCGCTTACCTCCCCCTCCGTCAGGCTGCGCCTGCCACCTCCCCCTGGCGGGGGAGGATTGAAGGTTGGTCGGCCCTAGGTCTCTTGAACCGGTGCGCCGATCGAGGAGCACGGTTGGTCCTTGAACAGGTGCGAGACGGCACACGGCACATGGCGGTACGCGGGTGTCGGTTGCAGGAAGGCGCCGGGGCGGGCAGGTTCGCGGCCCCATGTCGTCCGTCCGTCGCTCGCCCGCCTTTCTGCTCATCTTCGCGCTGGCGAATGTCGGTGGCGTCATCGCCTATCTGCCGTTGTTGACGCTGTTGTTGCCGGTGAAGGTGGAGGGGCTGGGGGGCGAGGCGCGGATCGGGGTGTTCGCCGCCTGCGCCACCGCCGGCGCGGTCGCGGCGAGCGCGTCCAACATCCTGTTCGGCTGGCTGAGCGACCGCTCGCTGCGCCGGGGCGGCGGCCGGCGGCGGTGGATGGCGGGCGGGATCGTCGCCACCGCCGTCACCTACGCCGGCGTCGCGCTCGCCACGACGCCGGGGGCGATCGTCGCGGCGATCGTCGCCTTCCAGCTGGCGGTGAATGCCCTGCTCGCACCGATGATGGCGACCATGGCGGAGGAGATACCGGACGCGCAGAAGGGGCTGGCCGGCGGCCTGCTGTCGCTCGGCGCGCCGGCCGCCTCGGCATTCTCGGCGGTGCTGGTCGGCGCGGCATCGGCGTCGGAGGCGGGGCGGTTGGCGATGGTGCCGGTGGTGACCGGAGTGTGCACCCTGCCGCTGCTGCTGACCCGGCAGAGGCTCGTGGTGGAGGAGGGCACGGCGCCGGCGCCGGCGCCGCCGCGCCGCGACCTGGTCGTGGCGGGCGTATCGCGGTTGCTGGTGCAGATCGCCGCGGTGGTGACGCAGGCCTATCTGCTCTATTATTTCGAGAGCTTCCTGCCCCCGGGGGAGCATGGCGGCCTGCCGGTGCGGATCGGCCATCTGCTGACGCTGGCCTTTGTCGTGCCGCTGCCCTTTGCGTTGCTGCTCGGCCGGCTTTCCGACCTCACCCGGCGGCGCAAGCCGTTCCTGCTGCTGGCCGCGGGGGTGGCGGTGGTCGGGCTGATCGGGATGGCGGCGGCGCGCGGCTGGGTGGCGGGGGCGGTGGCGTTCGGCGTGTATACGCTGGGATCTTCGGTGTTCGTGGCGCTGCATGCGGCGTTCGCGATGCAGTTGCTGCCGAGCCCGCGGCACCGCGGCCGCGACCTGGGCTTCCTCAACCTCGCCAACACCGCGCCTTCGCTGCTCGGGCCGCCGCTGACCTGGTGGCTCGCCAGCCCACAGGATTTCAGCGCGGTGATGGTGATGCTGGCGGTGCTGACCGCGTGCGGCGGCCTGGGCATGCTCGGCGTCAAGGCGTGGCGGTGAGCGATCATCGCCGCCAGTAGCGGACATAGTCGACGCGCATCGCCTGCGGCAGCGCGGCATCGTCGATGCCCCTGGCGCCGCCCCAGTCGCCGCCGACCGCCAGGTTGAGGATCATGCGGAACGGACGGGTGAAGGGCCAGGCCGCGGCGCCGCCGGGCTTGTCGTTGGCGACGCGCATATAGGAGCGGCCGTCGACGCCGATCAGGATCGCGTCCGGCCGCCAGTCGAGCTGGTAGCGGTGGAATGCCGTGCAGGCGGTCGGCACGGTGACGTCAGCGCCGCGCTGCGTGCCCTTGACGTGGTTGTAGGCTTCGCTGTGCAGCGTCGCGTGGACCACATTGGGGTTCCAGCCGACCATCTCCATGATGTCGATCTCCCCCATCGCGGGCCAGGTGCCGCTGGTCGGCAGCATCCAGATCGCCGGCCACATGCCGCGGCCGCAGGGCAGGCGGGCGCTGACCTCGTAGAAGCCGTAGCCGAAGGTGTCGCGGCTGACGAGCTTGGCCGACGTATAGGACTGGCCGCCGGAATCGGGCGCGGTCGGCGTCTCGCGGCGCGCGGTGAGGGTCAGGGTGCCGCCGGCGACGCGGGCGTTGGCGGGGCCGTAATATTGCTTCTCGTGGTTGAACCAGCCCTGCTTGTTATAATCGCCGTCGAAGCGCCACGTGGTCGTATCGACGCGGGCGCCGTTGAATTCGTCGGCGAAGTCGGGCTTGCGGGCGGGGGCGGCGATCGGCTGGTCGACACGGTGGTCGCTGGCGCCCAGCGTCGGTCCGGCGGGCGCCGGCTGCACCTGGGCAGCTTGCGCGGCGAGCAGCAGGATCAGCATCGTCTCTCCCCTTTATCGTTCTCCGCCAGATGATTAGCGCAAAGAGCCGGCGGGGCAAGCGAGCTTACCCGCCGGTCTCGTCACGATATTTGATCTCGAGATAGCGTCCGCGCGTCGACAGGCTGTCGAGGTCGTTCTGCGCCAGCCGGGCGGTCATGTCGGCGATCTCCTGCTCGATCAGCTGGAGGCCGGCGACGAGTTCGGCATCGGGGGTGCGGCCGTTGCGCTCGACGCGGCGCAGCGGTTCGGGCACGCGGGCATAATCGTTGACGAAGGCGGGCAGTTGCTCGCCGATCAGGCGGCGCACCTCATAGGCCTCTTCCTCGCGCCCCTGGAGCCGGCCGAGCTGCGGCGACAGCGTTTCGAGGCGGACGCCGATCTGGTCGACCAGCCCGCGCGCCGGCGCCGGCAGCGCAGGCCGCTGCGCCTCCAGCCAGCGTTCGGTCTTGGCGGGCAGCGCCTTGATGTCGACCTCGCGCAGCGTCTTTGCCGACGGCGCGCGCGCGGCGGGCGCGATGGCGATGGCGATCGTCACCGCCGCCATCAGCAGCAGCACGGCGAGCCCGCCGAACAGGCCGATCCCCGTCGGCAGCATCACGCCCAGCACGCCCGCCGCGATCAGGATGATCGCATTGACCGCGAAGATGAAGGCGAGGCGGGTGCCGACGCCGACCGCCTTGCGCTTCAGCCGCTTGCCGTGCGCGCGATAGGCGGTGCTGACCTGCCCGCGATAATCCTCGCTGATCCGCGCCATCACGGCGCGGGCGCGTTCGATCTGCTGGTCGACCTCGGTCATCGCGTCACAGCGACTCCAGGCGGTATTGGTCGCCGCCCGGACCCCTCAGCGCGCCCTGCGCGGCGCCCTCGGCACGGGCGATATAGCCCTTGGATTTCTCCACCTCGCTGCCCAGTGCGGTGACGGTGGTCTTCATCGAATCGAGCGCCTTCAGCTTGAACGTATCGATCGCGTCCATCGTGTCGTAGATGTTCTGGAAGGCGCGTTGCAGCGTTTCCAGCGGGATGGTGGAGGCGGCGGCCTGTTCGTGGATCGCGGCGGTGTTGCTGCGCAGCAGCTTGCCGGTCGAATCGATGATGTTGGCGGTGGTGGTGTTCAGCTGGGTGATCGATTCCAGCACCAGCTTCTGGTTGGTCAGCGCCTGCGCCACCGTCACCGCGGTGCGCAGCGCCGAGACGGTGGTGGTGCTGGCGCGATCGACGCCCTTCACCAGCTCGACGTTGTTCTTCTTGACGAGGTCGAGCGCCAGATAGCCCTGCACCGTCACCGCCATCTGGGTCAGCAGGTCCTGCGTGCGCTGGCGGGTGTAGAAGAGCGCGGTCTCGCGGATCGCCTTGGCCTTGGCGGGATCGGTATGGTCGAGTTCGTTGGCCGTATCCTCCAGCCGCGCGTCCATCGTCTTGCTGAGGTGGATCATCTGTTCGAGCCGGCCCATCGCCGCCCACAGGTTGGCGCGTTCGGTATCGATCGCGGCATTGTCCATCAGCAGCTCGTCCTTGCCGCCGGCAAGGTTCTTGAGGATCGAGCTGATGTGCGTCTGCGACGACTGGTAGCTGTCGAAATAGTCGCGCATCTTGGAGCCGAAGGGGATGATGCCGAAGATCTTCTTCGGCCCGCTGAGCGCGCCCTTGCGGCCGGGATCGAGATCTTCGATCACCCGGCGCAGCTGCGCAAGGTCGGCGCCGACGCCGGTGTCCTTGTCCATCGCGCGGATCGGGCGGTCGAGGAACCGGTTGGACTGGCCCGCCGCCTCGCGGATTTCCTTGGCGCCCATTGCGGTGATCGCATCGACGCGCTTGCCGAATTCGGGGCTGTTGACGTCCTGCGCCACCAGTTCGCTGACGAAGGTATCGACGCGCGCCTCGAGCTGCGTCTTCTTGGCCTCGTCCACCGGCACCAGCCCGGCGGCGCGCTCGGCCTGTACCGTCGGCACGGGATCGGGCGGGGTGAGCACCAGGCTGGGTGCAGTCCCGGTCTGTCCGGTCCCAGTCTGTCCAGTCAGCGTATCGGCGGTGGTCGCCATCATCGTCCTCCAGCAGGCATCGGCCCGGTCGCCCGCAATGTGCCGGTTGCAGGGGCGGGGTTCAAGTGTGTCACGCTAATAATACGCCTCGCCGCGGCCGGGGGTGATTCGGGCGCGGAAGTTGCCGAAGTTGACGGCACGTCGGCGTCGGAATCGCGCCCCGCATGTGCCCCGTGCGACGGGAGCAAGCAAGGACGGGCGTGACCATGGCGGTAGTGTAGCGGAACGGCGGGGTGTAGGACAGCGACCTGCCAATGTTTGGGAGCGCCTGCGTATTCCCGGCGCGACGGCTTATGGATCGAAGTGAAGGGTTGTCATGCGCGCTCCGTGAAACGGTCCCGCTCGATTGTGCGGTCTGGACCTGCCGAAGATCCGCATGGGAGTGTTCAAAAATTCATGCTCATCGCGCGGTTGATAATCATCGAAAGGTCGCGTGCGCGGCAGATCGTCGATGCAAAAAATGTCGAGCCACCTTGCCGGATGCTTGTCGATCCATTCTCGGGTGATACTATTGCGCCGGCCTTTCTCCGTACTGGTCAACATGGGGGATACATGAAACATTTGAGGCTGGGGGTGCTCCCCTTGTTGGCTTTGGTGGCGGCATGCGGCGGCAGCGATGGATCGAGCGGAGGCGGGGCCATAAGCGTCACGCCCGCCCCTTCGCCAACCCCGACACCGACACCGACACCGACACCTGCTCCCACGCCCACGCCCACGCCCACGCCCACGCCCACGCCCACGCCCACACCGACACCGACGCCCACATCGGCGACTCTGCCGATCTCCTCTCCCATTCCCAGCGACGGCAACTGGTCGACCTTGCAGGGCGATCCGGGGCACACCGGCTACGTCGCCGGGAGCTACTCGTCCGCAAGATTCGCTGACGCATGGACGATCACGACACCCAAACCTCCCAGCGATATCGCGGCTCGGACAGGAAGCGTGTTCTATAATGTGTTGCAGGCGGACGGCCATATCTACACGCAGGCCGTATCGACGTCGGGCGGTACGTCACTTTGGGGATTTGATCTGGGCGGCAACAATGTCTACCAGAATACGGCGCCATTCGCTCCAGCGTATGCGAACGGCCGCGTGGCGTCGATGGCGCCTAATAACACGTCCTCCGCGGCACCTTTTCAGGTCATCAATGCCTCGAACGGTGGTTATGTCAGCACGGTAACTTACGACGCGCAATTCAGTACCGGTAGCGTATTGACGCTCGTCGGAGATGAAGTGTTCTTCACGTCCGGTTATTATGGAAACGTCGTCTTTGACGCGAACGCCGCCACCGGAGACAGAATCTGGCGGAATGCTGACAATTCTCAGTATGGCGGTTATGTGATGCAGGGGGAAAGCGTCGCAGTCGACCAGAAGTACGTCTACTTTTTTCGAGTGGGAGCACTCTCAATTCTGAGTCGGGACGGCAAACTTCTCCAGAGTATCCAGAATCCGTTCTTTTCTTAAAACTTCATAAGTTATTTTGGGGAATACGACGGCGCTCCGATGCTGGATGGCAATGGCCATATCTTCACATATGCCGATAACTATCTGTTCGGTAAATCGTTGCCGATTATCGGTTTTGCCATCAATGGCAGCAAGCCGATGTGGCGTACGAGTTATAGCTACACGGGGCAGCCCGCAGTCCGTAGCGGGCAAATCTATGCGGTTCGGTCTTCCAGCACGATCGTCGACCTGATTGATGTGGCCACTGGTCTAGTCACGAGCTCGATCAATGTGGGCGGCAGCGGAAACCTGACCAGCAATGTGATTGTCACAGACAGCCACTTGTTCGTCGCGAATGCGACGACGACGTTCGCCGTTGAACTAAACGGCGGCAATCCTGCGCCTACATGGACCACGTCGTTTGGCGGCAACCTAGCCATCACGCCGGATGGATATCTGATCATTTCCACCAAGACGGGTCTGCACGCGGTGAAGCTGAGATAGGGCCGCGATCGCTCGGCGGTTGGGTGGGTGCATGCGCGGCGGTCCGCGACAGCGTGATCTCCGTCATCTATCCGCCGCCGCCACCCCCTTCCCGCGGCGCAGCATTTCGGCTATGGGCGCGCGCAATCCATCTTCACATCAGGAATTCCCATGAGCCTCCGCAACGTGGCGATCATCGCGCACGTCGATCACGGCAAGACGACCCTGGTCGACCAGCTGTTCCGCCAGTCGGGCACCTTCCGCGACAACCAGCGCGTCGAAGAGCGCGCGATGGATTCGAACGACCTCGAAAAGGAGCGCGGGATCACCATTCTCGCCAAGCCGACCTCGGTCGACTGGGCGCCCCCGGGCGGCGGCGAGACGGTGCGGATCAACATCGTCGATACGCCGGGCCACGCCGACTTCGGCGGCGAGGTGGAGCGCATCCTGTCGATGGTCGATGGCGTCGTCCTGCTGGTCGATTCGTCGGAAGGCGCGATGCCGCAGACCAAGTTCGTGACCGGCAAGGCGCTGGCGCTGGGCCTGAAGCCGATCGTCGTCGTCAACAAGGTCGATCGCCCCGACGCGCGCATCCAGGAGGTGCTGGACGAGGTGTTCGACCTGTTCGTCAGCCTCGATGCCAATGACGAGCAGCTCGATTTCCCGGTGCTCTATGCCTCGGGCCGCAACGGCTATGCCTCGACCGACATGGACGCGCGCGAAGGCACGCTGATCCCGATGTTCGAGACGATCGTCAGCCACGTGCCGGCGCCGAACCTGGACAAGGACGCAGCCTTCACCTTCCTGGTGACGCTGCTCGACCGCGACAACTTCCTGGGCCGCATCCTGACCGGCCGGGTCAACTCGGGCACGGTGAAGACCAACCAGCCGATCCACGCGCTCGACAATGACGGCAACGTCGTCGAGGTCGGCCGTGCGTCCAAGATCCTGTCGTTCCGCGGCCTCGATCGCGTGCCGGTGGAGGAAGCGAGCGCGGGCGACATCATCAGCCTTGCCGGCCTCACCGTCGCGACGGTCGCCAACACGATCGCCGACACCAGCGTGACCGAGGCGCTGCACGCGCAGCCGATCGACCCGCCGACGCTGTCGATGCGCTTTGCGGTGAACGATTCGCCGATGGCGGGTCGCGAGGGGACCAAGGTGACGAGCCGCATGATCCGCGACCGCCTGTTCCGCGAGGCCGAGTCCAACGTCGCCGTGAAGGTGACCGAGGCGGCCGATCGCGACAGCTTCGAGGTGGCGGGGCGCGGCGAACTGCAATTGGGCGTGCTGATCGAGACGATGCGGCGCGAGGGCTTCGAACTCGGCATCAGCCGCCCGCGCGTGCTGTTCGGCGAGGACGAGGACGGCAAGAAGACCGAGCCGTACGAAACCGTCATCATCGACGTGGACGAGGAGCATTCGGGCACCGTCGTCGAGAAGATGAACCTGCGTAAGGCGGAGCTGACCGACATGCGCCCGTCGACCGGCGGCAAGACGCGCATCACCTTCTCCGCGCCCTCGCGCGGCATGATCGGCTATCACGGCGAGTTCCTGTCGGACACGCGCGGCACCGGCATCATGAACCGGTTGTTCGAGAAGTATGGCCCCCACAAGGGCAACATCGAAGGCCGCAAGAACGGCGTGCTGATCTCCAACGGTGCGGGTGAGGCGCAGTCCTATGCCCTCGGCCCGCTCGAGGATCGCGGCATCCTGTTCGTCGGCCACGGCGAGGCGCTGTACGAGGGCATGATCATCGGCGAGAACGCCAAGACGGACGACCTCGAGGTCAATCCGATGAAGGCGAAGCAGCTGACCAACTTCCGCGCCAGCGGCGGCAAGGACGATGCGATCCGCCTCACTCCGCCCAAGAAGATGACGCTGGAACAGGCGATCGCCTATATCGATGACGACGAGATGGTGGAGGTGACGCCCAAGTCGATCCGCCTGCGCAAGCGCCACCTCGATCCGCACGAGCGCAAGAAGGCGTCGCGGGCCAAGATGGCGGCGTAACGCTTTCGGTGGGTTCGAAGAGGGGGCGTCCGGGGAACCGGGCGCCTCCTCTTTTGTGGGCGCGGGGGTATCCGTCATTGCGAGCGAAGCGCGGCAATCCAGGGCGTCCTGATCCAGCTCTGGATTGCTTCGCTCCGCTCGCAATGACGGGATGAGGCGGAGCCTATCCTCACCGTTAGCGCTGAGCTTGTCGAAGCGCGGGCATGACGCTCGACGTGCCTTGCCCTTCAGACTCAGGGCGAACGGGGATAGGTGGCGGGTAAGAAAAAAGGGGGCGGCGCCTTGCGGTGCCGCCCCCTGCCGTCTGGTACAGGTTCGCTTATTTGAACCGGCCGCTCACCGACAGGCCGATGATGCGGGGTTCGTTGAAGACGGCGGCCATGTAGTTTTCGATCACGCCCTTCAGGTTCTTTTCGTTGGTGATGTTGCGGGCGAAGGCGGCGACTTCGAAGCGGTCGTCGGGGGTGGTGTAGCCGATCTTCAGGCCGCCTTCGAAGTTGCCCGTCGCGTAGAATTCGCGCGTCCTGTAAAGCACGAAGTTGGTGTAGCCCTGGATGTTCCAGTCGGTGGCGGCGAACACGCGGCCGCCGTTGCCGAGCGGCACGTCGTAGCGCGCGGTCGCATCGAGGTTCCAGCGCGGGGCGTTGGGCAGGGGATTGCCGTCGATCTGCGCGAAGACGTTGCTGCCGATGCGGATCGTCGGATCGAGCACGGTGCAGACCACGACGCCGTTGAGGCCGCAGACCTGCGCATAGACGCGCTTGTCCCGGATCTTCGACGACAGGGCGCTGGCGCCCAGCGTCAGCGTCAGGTTGGGGATCGGGCGGAATTCGCTATCGATCTCGATACCATAGGCGCGTGCCTTGTCGGCGTTGAAGAGGACGCCGTTGCCGAAGCTGTCGTTGCCGTTCAGCTGGATGTCGTCGACCGTGTAGGTGAACAGCGACGTGTTGAAGCGCAGGCGGCCGTCGAGCAGCAGGCTTTTCGAGCCGACTTCGTAGCTGGTGATCGTCTCGCTGTTCGCGGTGGTGAAGTCGGCGTTGAACACCGCCGAGCGGCCCTGGATCGTCGGGCCGCGGAAGCCGCGGGCGACGCGCGCGTACAGGCTGTTGTCGGGATCGACCTGATAGAGCGCCGACACGTCCCAGCTCGGAGTCGTGTCCGACAGGCGGACGTAGCGGCGGCCGGTGTAGGTGGAGACGTTGGCGACGGTGTTCGCGGTCTTGAGCAGCGTCGTCTTCTTGGTGTCGTCGGTTTCGCGGAAGCCGCCGGTGATGGTGAAGGCGTCCGTGACCTTGAAGCTCGCCTGGCCGAACAGCGCCCAGCTGGTGTTGACGTTGTGCAGGCGCACCCAGTTGTTGGGATTGCGCGCCGCCGTCGTCAGAAAGAAGGCGCGCTGGTAGAAGTCCGTGGTGTCGTTCTGGTTGAAGTAGAACCCGCCGACCTGCCAGGTGAAGCGATCCGCCGAGGGCGAGGCGAGGCGGATTTCCTGCGTATACTGGCCGAGCGCGCGGACGTTGCCCTGGCTCTGCCCGAAGCCGTTGGCAACGCCGTTCACCGGATAGTTCGCGGCGGCGCCGCCGTCGGTATCGCCGCGGCTGAAGCCCGACGTGGTTTCATAGGCGCTGATCGAGGTCAGCGTGACGGGCCCGAAGTCGTAGGCGGCGTTCACCGACCAGCCGTAGGTGTCGTAATCCTGCGGGTTGTTCTTGCCCTCGTCATAGGCGACCGCTCCGCGCGGTTCGGCGGCGACCGAGTTCGAGCCCTTCTTGAGCGCGGCGCGGTGGAACAGCGTCGAGGTGCCGTCGTAATGGCGGGCATGGCCCGACAGGTTGACCGAGAAGGCATCGCTGGGGGTCAGCAGCAGCTGGAGGCGCACGTCGCGCTCGTCGAAGCCGCCCATCGCATTCTTCTGCGGCGTCGGCGTGCCGTCCGCGCTGACGCCGGCGAAGGTGTTGTCGACCCAGTCGTTGTGATGCTGGATCAGGCCGGACAGGCGGAAGGCGACCTTGTCCGCGATCAGCGGGCCGCCGACGCCGGCATCGAGCGTCGTCGTCGCATAGCTGCCGATCGAGGCGGAGGCGCGGCCCTGCCAGGTCTGGCTCGGGCGGATGGTGTCGAACTTGATGATGCCCGCCGTCGTGTTGCGGCCGAACAGCGAGCCCTGCGGGCCGCGCAGCACCTCGACCTGGTTGACGTCGAACACCGGGTTCGACTTCAGCACGACGTGTTCGAGGACGACATCGTCCTGGATGATGGAGACGGGTTGGCTGGCCCCTAAGTAAAAATCCACGTTGCCCAAACCGCGGATATAGAAGCGCGGGAAGATGCGGCCGGTCGTGGTTTCGGCATAGAGGCCGGGGACGCGGCCGGAGAGCGCCAGGATATCCTCGCCGCCTGCCTGGAAGGCGCGCAGGTCGGCGCCGCCGACGACGGCGACCGACAGCGGCACGCGCTGGAGGTTTTCCGAACGGCGTTCGGCGGTGACGACGATATCGCCGAGGTCGCCGGCATCCGCCTGCGCGGCGGCGGCGGGCGTCGCATCGGTCGCGGGGGTGGCGGTTTGGGCGAACGCAGGCGTGGCGCCGGCGGCGGCGCCGAGCAGCAGCATGGTCTTGAACAGGCGGGTGGTCACGATAGTCCCCTTTTGGTGTTGGAGGGGAGCCGTCGGCAGGCACCCGCGTGGGCCGTTGCCCTGACGCGGATCCGTGCGCGGATGATGATGACCGCCCCCCGGCGTCGCGCGTGCGATAGGCCCGGATTGTGTCGGATTCGTGAATGGGGATTGCCGGCGGTCGACGCTGCCGGGCGGGGCGGGGTTAAACATTGGATGAACACGACATTCCGGCCCGGTTCAGGGCGAATCACCTAGGAGGCATGCAACACGCTCGCAGTCTCACGCGTTTTGCCCGGGCGTTGTCATGAGGAGTTCGACGTCATGAATGCGTTGATGAAGAAGGCAGGTCTGGGGATCGCGCTCGCTGCCACCGCGCTGACCGCAGCGGCGCCGGCGGATGCGCAGCGCTGGGGCGGCTATCGCCATCGCGGCGGTGGCGATGTCGCCGCGGGTGCGCTGCTCGGCGGGATCGTCGGCCTGGGCATCGGTGCGGCCGTCGCCAGCAGCAACCGCGACCGCTATTACGACCGCGGCTATTATTACGATGCGCCGCCGCCGCCGCCGCGGGTCGTCTATCGCGACCGCTATTATGCGCCCCCGCCCCCGCCGCCGGTGGTCGTGCGTGAGCGTTATTACGATTACGGGCCGCGCTACGGCTATGGATACGGCTACGGCTATTGAGCCGCAGACGGTTTCGTCGGGAAGGCGGCGCGGACTTCGGTTCGCGCCGCTTTTTCGTGGCGGGCGCCGATGGTTGCCGTTAAGCGCGCAGGGATGACCGATACGCCTCCCGATCGCCTGTCGACCGATCCGTCGAGCCCCCATTTCGACCAGGCCGCGCTGGAGCGCGGCATCGGCATCCGCTTCAAGGGCATCGAACGCCGCGACGTCGAGGAATATGACCGCCCGGCCGGCTGGATCCGCGTGGCGCTGGGCAAGAAGGTGGACCGGCACGGCCGCCCGCTGACGATCAAGCTGACCGGTGAGGTCGAGGCGTGGTTCGAACGCCCCGCGGCCGGCGCCGATGAGGATGCGGCCGAGGGCTGAGGGTTTCGGGCCGCGCACGTCGCGTGTTCGGACTTGCGCGGGGGCGGGTGATCGATCGCGGTCCGTCACGTCCCGGCGGGTTCGCGGCGATCGATCCACTTGTCGCGTCCCGTTTGCCGTGGGTCCGGCGGAGGGCGGGCTGCCACGGGCGTGCCGCTTGTGGCGAGCGGCCCTTCGACAGGCTCAGGGCCAACGGGTGTGGGGCGAGGGTGTGCCGTCCTGCCCGAAGCGGGCGGTTTGCCCTCCGGCATGGGCCTGTGCACCACGAGCCTTGTGTTCACTGACATCCCATCTGCCCTGAGCCTGTCGAAGGGCGGGCTGCCACGGGCGTGGCGCTGGTGGCGAGCGGCCCTTCGACGGGCTCGGGGCGAATGGGGGTGGGGTGAGGGTGAGCCGTCATGCTCGAAGCGGGCAGGACTGCGGGTCTGCGCCGTAACGTTCGCAATGCGGGTGGCGGCAGGCCCGGACGGTGGGTCCGGGCCTGCGGCGCGTGGTCAGGCGAGGGTGCGGACCTTGGGTTCGCGGTCCCAGTAGCGTTGCTTGGCCGCGTCGACGAAGGCGGCGAGGTCGGTGACGCCCTCGTCGGGTTCGACGCCGGCCTTATCGAGCAGCGGCTTGGCGGCGGCGTTGTGGCCGATCGCCTTGAGGTGGCCAAAGGCGTCCATCACCCATTGCACCGCGGCGCCTTCCTTCACCAGCTTGGCGGCCGCCTCTTCGGACAGGATCACCGCGCAGGCGTCCACCGTCACCGAAGGCTGGCCGAAGAGCTGCGCGTCGGCGGCGAGCGTCGAGCCGTCCGACAGGGGGACCTTGCCGACCTTGGGCGCGATCGTCATGGCGTGGCCGCCGGCGGCCTCGATCCTCTGCTTCAGCGTCTTGAGATCGCCCGCGTCGGTGCCGTCGGCGATGAGGATGCCGACGGTGCGGCCCTCCAGCGTATGGACCTCGCGCGGGCCGCGGATGATGCGCAGCGCGGGCGAGGGGTCCATGTCGAGCACCGGCGCCGCGGTCGGCGCGGCGTCGGGCAGGTCCATCGCCAGCCCGTCGGCGACGCGGGTCGCCAGATCCTCGTCGACGTTGCGCAGGTTGGCGAGCATCGCGACGCGGATATGCTCCAGGCTGACCTTCGACAGTTCGAAGACGAAGGCAGACGCGATGTGCGCCTGTTCGGCCGGGTCCATCGAGCGGAAGAACAGCCGCGCCTGACTGTAATGGTCGGCGAAGCTTTCCGGACGGATGCGCAGCTTCTGGCCCTGTTCCTCGGACGGGAAGGTCTTGTAGCCCTTGTCCGGGTCCTCGCGCGCGCCGCCTTCCTCGCCGGCGCGGGCGAGGCTGTTGGGTTCGTAATTGGCGCGGCCCTTGGGGACCGCCATCTGCATGTGGCCGTCGCGCTGCTGGTTCATGAACGGACAGCCGGCGGCGGCGGTGCGGCCCTTGGCGGCGTTGATCGGCAGCTGGTGGAAATTGACCGAGCCGAGGCGCGAGAGCTGCGTGTCGGTGTAGCTGAACAGCCGGCCCTGGAGCAGCGGATCGTTGGAGAAGCCGATGCCGGGCACGACATGGCTCGGCACGAAGGCGGCCTGTTCGGTCTCCGCGAAGAAATTGTCGGGATAGCGATCGAGCACCATGCGGCCGACGATGCGGACCGGCAGCACCTCTTCGGGAATGATCTTGGTCGCGTCGAGCACGTCATAGGGCTGGCTGTTGGCGAAATCCTCGTCGAACAGCTGCACGCCCAGTTCCCATTCGGGGAAGTCGCCGCGATCGATCCGTTCGAACAGGTCGCGGCGCTGGAAGTCGGGATCGGCGCCGGCGATCTTCACCGTCTCGTCCCAGATCGTCGAGGCGAGGCCGGCCTTGGGCTTCCAGTGGAACTTGACGAAGGTGCTCTTGCCCGCCTTGTCGATGAGGCGGAAGGTGTGGACGCCGAAACCCTCCATGTTGGCGAAGGTGCGCGGCAGCGTGCGGTCCGACATCGCCCACAGGATCATGTGGGTCGATTCGGGCATCAGGCTGATGAAATCCCAGAAGGTGTCGTGCGCGGTCGCCGCCTGCGGATAGCCGCGATCCGCCTCCATCTTGGCGGCGTGGATCAGGTCGGGGAACTTGATCGCATCCTGGATGAAGAAGACGGGGATGTTGTTGCCGACGAGGTCCCAATTGCCTTCGCGGGTGTAGAATTTGACCGCGAAGCCGCGCACGTCGCGCGGCGTGTCGATCGAGCCGGCGCCGCCGGCGACGGTCGAGAAGCGGACGAACACCTCGGTACGCTGCCCCTTCTTCTGGAACAGGTCGGCGACCGTGATGTCGGCGAGGCTGTCGGTGCATTCGAAATAGCCGTGCGCCGCCGAGCCGCGGGCGTGGACGATGCGCTCCGGGATGCGCTCGTGATCGAAGTGGTTCATCTTCTCGCGGAAGATCTCGTCCTCGATCAGCACCGGGCCGCGGGCGCCCGCCTTCAGCTGGTTCTGGTTGTCGGCGATCGGCGTGCCGTGATTGGTGGTCAGCACCGGATGATCGGCATCGGCGATCTGGTGCGTTTCGCCGCCGTGTCCGGCGTTGCGGGCGAGCGTATCGGTCATCGGGGAATCCTCGTGGTTCGAGGCGCCAACGGTTCACCGATCGGGCGGTTGCGGGCGTGCGGGAAGGCTGTCGGTACGCAGGCGGACGTTGACAGCTGTGATCTGGATCATTGTCCTGTGAAAGCAGATGCTTAGGCGGCTGGACGGGGGATGCGGAATTTCTGTCGTCAGTCGGCGTCGGGGATGCGGACGGCGGCCCAGTTGCCGGCGATCGCGTCCAGCGCGGTGCGGGCGGGATCGAGCGCGCCGGGGTGATAGCTGTAATGCGTCTCGCGACCGGAGCGGATGGCGCTGACCAGGCCGGCGGTTTCGAGCACGCGCAGGTGCTTGGTGACGGCCTGGCGGGTCATGCCGGCGCCGGCGGCGAGGCGGGCGATCGGGCGCGGGGTGCCGCTGCGCAGCGTGACGAGCAGCGCGAGGCGGGTCGGGTCGGCGAGCGCGGCGAAGAGGCGGGCGGCGTGTTCGGGTTTGCGGGTGGACGTCATGCGCAACCTTTTGGTTGCGGTGGTGGCAACCGATCGGTTGCGGTTTAGCGGGGGTGGGGGAGTTGGGCAACCGGAGGGTTGCGGGCGGGTGGGTCGAGTGGAAGTGCGATCGATTCCCCTCCACCATTCCGGACTTGGTCCGGCATCCACCGTGCCGCACCCAATAGGCTATGGGTTTTGCGGCACGGTGGACCCCGGAACAAGTCCGGGGTGACGGAGATATTAGGATGGCCCCTTCACCCGAGCCCGGCAGCTGTTCCAGCCATATGCGATAGCCCTGCCCCCGGGGAGGGAGGTAGGGTGCGGATGTAGAGGCTCGTGATTTACGCCGCTTCCAGCGCCTCGTTCGCTTCCATCCAGAGCGCCTCCGCCGTGTCGATCTGCGTCTGGACGTCGGCGCGGCGTTGCAGGAGGTCGCTCATCGCGAGTTTGGCGAAGCGCGGTTCGGCGGACTTGGGGTCGAACATCGCCTGGTCGAGCGCGTTGCGGTCGGCGGTGAGGCGGGCGATCTCCGCCTCCGTCTCGCGGATCGTCTTGCGGCGGGCCTTGTCGGCGTCGCGGTCGATGGGGCGGCCGATCGGCTTGCCCTTGTCCTTCTTGCCGCCCTTGCCGCGTTCCTCGGGCTGCTTGTCGCCGGCGAGGACGAAGGCGATGTAATCGTCGAGGCTGCCGTCGAACTCCGTGGCGGTGCCGCTGTCGACCAGCACGAGGCGGTCGGCGGTCATCTCCAGCATGTGGCGATCGTGGCTGACCAGCAAGACGGCGCCGGTATAGGCGTTGAGCGCCTGCACCAGCGCCTCGCGCGCGTCGACGTCGAGGTGGTTGGTCGGCTCGTCGAGGATCAGCATGTGCGGCGCGTCGCGGGTGATGAGCGCGAGCGCGAGCCGCGCCTTCTCGCCGCCGGACATGCGGCCGACCTTGCCCGTCGCCTTGTCGCCCGAAAAGCCGAAGCGGCCGAGCTGCGCGCGCACCGCGGCGGGGCTGGCGCCCTTCATGGTGCGGGTCATGTGCTCCAAGGGCGTGTCGTCGGCGTCGAGCTCCTCCACCTGATATTGGGTGAAATAGCCGACCTTCATTTTACCGGATGCGTTCATGTCGCCGTCCATCGGCGCGAGCTGCGCGGCGAGCAGGCGGGCGAGCGTGGTCTTGCCGTTGCCGTTGCGGCCCAGCAGTGCGACGCGATCGTCGGGATCGAGGCGCAGGTTGAGCCGCTTGAGGATCGGCGTCTCGGCATAGCCGACGCTCGCCATATCGAGCGTGATGAGCGGGGGCCTGAGTTCGGTGGGATCGGGGAAGTCGAACGACAGCGAGGGATCGTTGGCGAGCTCGGCGATCGGCTGCATCTTGGCGAGCATCTTCTGCCGGCTCTGCGCCTGTTTGGCCGTGGAGGCGCGGGCGGAATTGCGGGCGACGTAATCCTGCAGCTTGGCGCGCTGCGCGTCCTGGTTCGCCTTGGCGGCGGCGAGCTGCGCCATGCGCTCGGCGCGCTGGCGCTCGAAGCTATCGTAGCCGCCGGCGTAGAGCGTGATCTTGCCGTTCTGGAGGTGGAGGATGTGATCCACCACGTTGTTGAGGAAATCGCGCTCGTGGCTGACGACGACGATCGTCGCCTTGTACGCCTTCAGGAAATCCTCCAGCCACATCACCGCTTCGAGATCGAGGTGGTTGCTGGGTTCGTCGAGCAGGAGCAGGTCCGGCTGCGAGAAGAGCAGGGCGGCGAGCGCGACGCGCATCTTCCAGCCGCCCGAGAAGCTGTCGAGCGGGCGCTGCTGCATGTCCTCGTCGAAGCCGAGGCCGAGCAGGATCTGCGCGGCGCGCATCGGAGCGGTGTAGGCGTCGATCGCGATCAGCCGCTCGTAGACGTCGCCGAGCCGGTCGGGATCCTCGCAGGTTTCGGATTCGATCATCAGCGCGGCGCGTTCGGTGTCCGCGGCGAGCACGGTGTCGAACGGCGTGGCGGTGCCCGAGGGCGCCTCCTGCGCGATATAGCCGAGGCGGGCGCCGCGCGGCATGTCGGCGGAACCGTCGTCGGGTTCGAGCATGCCGGCGATGACGCGGACCAGGGTGGACTTGCCGGCGCCGTTGCGGCCGATCAGCCCGACGCGGCTGCCCGGCGGCAGCGCCGCGGATGCGCCGTCGAGGATCGTGCGGCCGCCGAGGCGCACGGTGATGCCGTTGAGGTTGAGCATGCGCGGGGCTGTAGCAGATGTTGCGGTGCGGCTAAAGTGTGGGTGCGAGGGGGGTGATCGTTCACGCGAAGGCGCGAAGACGCGAAGAGGTTCGGGCCTGGCGCCGCCGTGGTATGCGAAGGTGAGGGCAGGCTGGCATAGCCGGTGGCGCGACATCTTTGCGGCTTCGCGGCTTTGCGTGAGCCATGAATCCCAGGGCTGATCGCCATTCGCGATGAGGGCCCCTCTTCATCCTCCCCCGCCAGGGGGAGGTGGCGCCGAAGGCGACGGAGGGGGAGGGCTCCCAACGCTGGTCGTCGCTTACCTCCCCCTCCGTCAGGCTGCGCCTGCCACCTCCCCCTGGCGGGGGAGGACTGGATGTCGAATGGTCCCAGAGCTGATCGACATTCAAGATGAGGGATCCTCTTCATCCTCCCCCTGGCGGGGAAGGAATGAATATCAGTTGGTTCTACAGCGATCTCACCAGGCGGGTGGCCTGGGCGAGCCAGGCGGGCGTGGGGATCGACGTGGGGCGGGCGCCGGGGGTGAGGGGGAGGAGGAGCAGGGCGTCGCCGTCGATGCCGAGCAGGCGGGCGAAGAGGAAGCGGCCGGCGGGAAGGGGGACGAGAACGTCCTTGTTGATCGCGCGCGGATCGGGGCCGTGCACCTCGCACCAGATTTCGTCGCCGGCGCGATAATCGCCGATGCTGCCGGTGACGACCAGCGCGACGCCGCCGGCGGCAGGCTGCGGCGCGACGAGGGTGAGCGGCTTGCGGGGGGCGTGGGCGCCCTCGGCATCGAGCGTCGCGGCGACGGGCAGGTCGGCGCGATCGGGCAGGGTGACGAGATCGGCGGGCGCGACCTCCAGCGCGGCGGCGATGCGGTTGAGCCAGGCGACCGATACGGTACGCGTTCCCGTCTCCAGCCGGCCGATCGTCTGCGCGGTTGTTGGAGGCGAGCAGCGTTGCGCGACCTCGTCCAGCGTCAAACCCTTGGCCCTACGTACCTCACGAATCGCGGTAATCATCGCCGGTCCTTAACCGTTGCGGTTATTTCACTGTCCTACATACCTGCCGTTTTGGCAAGCCCCGCGCCGATTCGGAGCGGAGGCAGATATGCGCGAACTGGTTGAGCGGCGGACAGGCGCGGGGCGGAGCGTGACGGTGAACGCCGCGGAATCGCCGCTGACATGGCTGAAGGCGCGCGGGCTGGTCGACGCGCGGCAGTTCGAGGCGGGCGAGCGGCTGCGCGGCGATTACGAGACGGCGGCGCTGGGACCGCGGGTGACGATGCGCTGGTCGGCGCGGGTGGATGGCGGCGCGGCGGGCGGGCTCGACCCGATGAGCGCGCAGATCGCGGCCAAGCGGCGCTTCGACGACGCCATGGCGGCGGCGGGCGGCGGCCTGGCCGATATCTGCTGGCGCGTGATCTGTGCGGGCGAGGGATTGCCGGCGGCGGAGAAGGGGCTGGGCTGGCCAGCACGGGCCGGGCGGCTGGTGCTGACGCTGGCGCTGGATCGTTTGGCCGACCATTATCGTTTGCCGTGACCGGGCGTGCGGGTGTATCGGCGCCGCAAGACGAGAACATAAGCGGGCCATCGGTCCCGCATGCAGGATGAGTGACGTGCGCTTCGACTTCGTGAAATGCCATGGTTCGGGCAACGACTTCCCGTTGATCGACGCGCGCGGCATCGCGCTGTCGGACGGGGAGTGGGCGAAGGTGGCGCGGGCGCTGGCCGACCGGCGCGGGCCGGTGGGCGGTGACGGGCTGCTGCTGCTGGGCCAGGGCGCCGGCGATGCGGCCTTTTCGATGCGGATGTTCAACGCGGACGGCAGCGAGGCGGAGACGTGCCTCAACGGGCTGCGCTGCGTGGCGCGCATGGGGTTCGAGGCGCTGGGCATCGACGCCGCCCGCGTGAGCCTCAAGACGTCGGAGGCGGAGGCGGTGCGCGACGCCGATCTGGCGCCGGGCGTCTATACGGTGCGCGAGACGGCGGGGCCGGCGGGCCTGGATGTCGCCGCATGGCCGCTGGAGGCGGGCGCCGAGCGGATCGTCGATGCGCCGGTGCCGCCGCTGGGATCGGACCGGCGCTTCACGGCGGTGGCGATGCCCAACCCGCATCTGGTGGCGTTCGTCGACAGGGTCGACGAGGCGGAGTTGGTGGCGGTGGGCGAGGCCTGCGAGGCGGCACCGGCGTGGCTGCCCAACCGCGCCAACGTGTCCTTCGTCGAGGTGCGCGGGGAACAGGCGCTGTTCGTGCGGACCTTCGAACGCGGCGTGGGGCTGACCGACAGTTGCGGCAGCGCGATGGCGGCGTCGAGTTTCGCCGCCTGCCTGACCGGGCGGCTCGGCTATGATGCGCCGATCACCGTGTTCAACGCCGGCGGGCTGGTGCGCGCGACGGTGGGTCGCGATGCCATGGTCAGCCTGTCGGGCAATGCGACCTGGGAATGGTGGGGGTCGATCGAGGTCGACCTGGCGCGGGCGCGGGCGGGCGACCTGACGGTGGAGGCACATGCCGATGCCGAGATCGCCGCCTGGGCCGCGCTGGCAGATGCGGCCAGCCGGTAGCGGCCACCGCCGGACCACGACCACCCCGTTTCATCCATAATCCAGATGATGGCGACGACCGGCCCGACCGGCCAGTGTCGCCGGATCGATTGCAGAAGCCCATGACGATGCCGGACGACAGCACCTATTTCTACGAGCGCGCGGAAACCGAACTGGAACTGGCGCAGCGCGCCACGCACCCGTTGGCGGTGAGGGCGCATTACATCATCGCCAACCATTATCTCGACCGCTGCTACGGCGGCGGTGCGCAGGGCGCCGCGGCGGCGGGACCGGCGCAGGACGGCGAGGATCCCGCGATCGGCTGAGGCCGGGTCGGCCATGCAGTGAACCGCGACGCCGTCCGTTCGTTGAACGGGCGGACGCTAATGCGTGAGCACGGGAGTCGCGAGCATGGGAATCGCGAACAAGGACGGGATCGGCGCTGGCGCGGGCGCCACGGACGACGACCTGCAATTCCGGCAGGACGGCAAGCTGTACCCGGTCGGCCAGGCGCTGCGCCGGACCTATGATGCCGACAATCATGCGACGTTGAGCCAGGACGTCACCGGGCTGATGCTCGACCTGGCGAGGGTGCCGTTCGAACCGCACGAGTTCGAGCCGCCGTTCGCCCCGCCGCGGCCGATGCCGCGCCCCGGCCTGTTCGCGCGGGTGCGCCGGGCGCTGCATCGCGGGCGTGAGGGGTAGGGCATCGCGTGGGGTTCAGTGTAGCGGTACGCGACGCGCGCTGTTTCCGGGGGTGATCACATAGGGGGCAGCCTTTTACCTCCGTCATGTCGGACTTGGTCAGGCATCCACCGTGCCGCACACCGATAGGCTGTTGATGCGCGGCGCGGCGGACCCCGGACCAAGTCCGGGGTGACGACGAATAGCGGGAGGGCATTCCCCTTCACGCAGAGCCGGCACCCGCCACGCCGTGCCGGTTCAGGCGGGGACGAGCGAGCCCTGGATCACGGCGACGAGCGCGCCGAAGATCGCCTCGATCATCGCCAGCGCGCGCGGGGTGAGGCGGACGGGGGAGTGCGGCTCGATCGGGCCGGGCAGTTCGCATTCCACGAAGCCCGCATCGTCGAGTGCGATCAGCCAGCGCTGGGCCAGCGGCCAGGAGACGGCGATGCGCGTGGCGAGGTCGCCGGCCCGGACGGTGCGCGCCTCCGCCTCGGCGACATAGGTGAGCAGCAGCAGCTCCGTGGCGGGATTGCCGATCAGCGATTCGCCGAAGGCGCGCTTGCCGCCGTCGATCGCCTGCAGCAGCAGGCGTGCCATCTGCCATTGCGCCTCGACGGTGGATGGCTGGCCGGCGCCGTCCGGCAGCGGGCGGCAGGTGACGGCGAGCTGGCCGCCGTGGGCACCGCCGGCAGGCCCGATCCGCGAGACGTAGACGTTGACCCATACCGGGCCGCCCTGCGCACGCTGGTGGCGCAACGTGGCGGATACCGTCTGCCCTTCGCGCCAGACGCGCTGGAGCAGGGCGGCGCCGGCGCTGCGATCGTCGGGGTGCAGCGTGTCGAGCGCGGAGCGGCCGACGAGGGCGACATCGGAATCACCGAGCAGCGCCGCATAGCTGTCGTCCAGCGCGAGAATGGCGAGATCGTGCCCGATCAGCGCATGCGAGACCGGTCCTGCTGCGGGGTGCATGTTGATGGTCTGCCCTGTTCGGATGCCGCTGGCGCGAACGTGGTAACGTTCACACACAGCGCATCATAGGACAGGGCTTTTCACGTATGGCGGCGCGGGCTGTCAAGCGCCGCTACGGCGTCGCAATATCGGCTTGATAATCTATAACCAGATAGGTTCATTGTTCTTGACATCGTCACGCTCTTTGGGTACATAACAGGAACGCTGAAGAATTGCGAGTCGGGACGGGGATCGGTGAGGCGCCGGTGTTCGCCGACCGGAACGTCTTTGCAGATCGGGGGGACGATGACCGACGGGGAGAGGATCGCCGGGGCGGAGGATGACGCCTGTGCGGATGCGGGGCCGTCGCGGCGGGGGGCACGTGCGCCGGTGAAGTGGGTGCGGTGGAACGCACCGATGCGCGACGCCTTTTTCGCGCACCTTGCGGGCAGCTGCAACGTCGCGGCGTCGGCGGCGGCGATCGGGCTGAAGCCGTCGCAGGTGCATCATCGCCGCCGCACCAGCAAGGCCTTTGCCGCAGCCTGGGCGGACGCGCTGGAGGCGGGCTACCAGCTGCTGGAGACGCGGCTGCTCGGCTATGTGCTGGCCGGCGGTGGCGGCGGCACGATCGCACCCGACGATGCCCAGGCGCTGGGGCCGCTGGACTGGGAGGGGGCGATCAAGCTGTTCACTATCCACAAGGCACGGCGGGAGGGGCGCGGCAAGCCGACCGGTCCGGCGCCGAAGACGGCGACGCGCGAGGAGAGCGATGCGGTGATCCTGCGCAACCTGGCCGCGCTGGCAGCAGGGAAGCGGCCGGCGCCGGAGGGCGTCGCGGACGGCGACGCGGGAGGGCAGGCATGACGGCGGGCGGACGCGATATCCTGGCGGAACTGGCGGCGATGCCGGAGGCCGAGCGGGGGACGTTCCTGCGCCGGCTGACCCCGGCGATCCGCCGCGAACTCGCCGAACGCTGGGAGGGCGGCTGGGCGCGGGCGGGGCAGGTGGCGCCGGCGGGCGACGACTGGCGGATCTGGCTGATCCGGGCGGGGCGCGGGTTCGGCAAAACGCGCGCCGGGGCGGAATGGGTGACGGGGATCGCCGCCGCCGATCCGCGGGCGGCGATCGCGCTGGTCGGGGCGACCGCCGCCGACGTGCGCCGCGTGATGATCGAGGGGCCGAGCGGGCTGCGCGCGGTCGCCAAGACGGGGCGGACGCCGCGCTATGTGATGGGGCGGGGCGAGGTGCGCTGGCCCAACGGGGCGATCGCCTACGTCTATTCGGCGGATGCGCCCGAGCAGTTGCGCGGGCCGGAACATAGCGCCGCCTGGTGCGACGAGCTCGCCAAGTGGCGGCGCGGCGATGCCGCCTGGGACAATCTGATGATGGGCATGCGGCGCGGGACCCGGCCGCGCGTGCTGGTGACGACGACACCGCGGCCGACGAACCTGATGAAGCGCGTGCTGCGGGCGAAGGGACTGGTCGAGACGCGCGGAGCGACGCGCGACAATCCGTTCCTGCCGCAGGCGTTCGTCGACCATGTCGAGGACAGCTACGGCGGCACGCTGCTGGGGCGGCAGGAGCTGGAGGGCGACATGGTCGAGGACCTGGCCGGCGCCTTGTGGTCGCGGGCCGGGCTGGAAGCGTGCCGTGCGCCGGTGCCCGCGGGGCTGGTACGGGTGGTGGTGGGTGTCGATCCGCCGGCCGGCGCGATCGAAGAAGGCGGAGGCGGCGATGCCTGCGGGATCGTCGCGGTCGGGCTGGACGGCGACGGCATCGGCTATGTGCTGGCGGATGCGAGCGTCGCTGCGGCATCGCCGGAGGGCTGGGCGCGGGCGGTTGCGGGTTGCGCCGCGCAACATGGCGCCGACCGGGTGGTGGCGGAGGCCAACCAGGGCGGGGCGATGGTGCGTTCGGTCCTGCTCGCCGCGGACGTGTCGCTGCCGCTGACGCTGGTGCGGGCGAGCCGCGGCAAGGTGGCGCGGGCCGAGCCGGTCGCGACGCTCTACCAGCGCGGGCGGATGCGGCACGGCGGCCGCTTCGAGGCGCTGGAGGACGAGATGTGCGGGCTGGTCGCCGGCGGCGGCTATCAGGGGCCGGGGCGCTCGCCCGATCGCGCCGATGCGCTGGTGTGGGCGGTGACCGAGCTGATGCTCGGCCCGCGCGGCGTGGCGGCGGTGCGGCGGCTGTAGCGCTGCCGCGTCGGTCGGCAGGACAGGATTTCGGGAGATCATCATGCGGTTGTTCGGGTGGAAAGGCCCGCGCGAAGGCGCGCGGCCGGCTTTGTCGCGGGGTGGCGCGGGCGTGGCGCTGGGCGAGTGGCCGCAATCGTACGAGGCGCAGGTGCGGGCGGGCTTCGTCGGCAATGCCATCGCCCAGCGTGCGGTGAAGCTGGTGGCGGAAAGCGTCGCGACCGCGCCGGTGACGGCGAGCGATCCCGCGCTGGCGGCGCTGGTCGCGGCGCGATCGGGCGGGCAGGTGCTGCTGGAAAGCGTGGCGGCGCAGCTGCTGCTGCATGGCAATGCCTATGTGCAGGTGCTGCGCGACGGCGAGGGCGGGGCGGCGGCGCTCTATGCGCTGCGGCCCGAGCGGGTGGCGGTGGAGGTGGATGCCGCCGGCTGGCCGACCGCCTATCGCTACCAGGTCGGCGAGCGGCGGGTGCGGCTGGATGCCGAGGGGCCGCGGCCCGACGTGGTGCATATCCGCAGCTTCAATCCGGTCGACGACCATTATGGCATGGGGTGCCTGGGCGCGGCGTCGGGCGCGGTGGCGGTGCACAATGCGGCGGGCAAGTGGAACAAGGCGCTGCTCGACAATGCGGCGCGGCCGTCGGGAGCGCTGGTCTACGACCCGGGCGACGGCGCGGCGCTGTCGGCCGACCAGTTCGAGCGGTTGAAGGCGGAGATGGAGGCGGGCTTTGCCGGAGCGGGCAATGCCGGGCGGCCGATGCTGCTGGAAGGCGGGCTGAAGTGGCAGGCGCTGTCGCTGAGCCCCGCCGACATGGATTTCGTTGGGCTGAAGGCGGCGGCGGCGCGTGAGATCGCGCTCGCCTTCGGCGTGCCGCCGATGCTGCTCGGCCTGCCGGGCGATGCGACCTACGCCAATTACCGCGAGGCGAACCGGGCGCTGTGGCGGCTGACGGTGCTGCCGCTCGCCGGCACGATCCTGACGGCGCTGGCGCAGGGGCTGGCGGGCTGGTTCGAGGGCGCGAGCCTGGCCGTCGACCTCGACCGGGTGCCGGCGCTGGCGGAGGACCGCGAGCGGCTGTGGGCGAGCGTGGCGGCGGCGGACTTCCTGTCGGTGGAGGAGAAGCGCGCGATGGTGGGGATCGGAGCATGAGCGGTGGCGAGGTGCTGGCGCAGCTGATGGCGCAGGGCGCGCGCGAGGGCGCGGACCTCGCGACGATGCGCGGGATCGCCGAGGAGGCGGGGGAATTGTCGGCGACGCGGGCGCTGATGCGGCTGGGGCTGGCGGACGAGGCGGCGCGGGCCGACCTTGCCGAGCTGCGCGAGCTGCTGGGCGCGTGGCGCGATGCCAAGCGGTCGGCGTGGCAGGCGGCGGCGGGCTGGTGCGTGCGGCTGGCGGGCGCGCTGCTGCTGACCGGGCTGGCGGTGAAGCTGGGGTTCGGCGCGTGGCTGAAGTGAGGTTCGCGGGCTATGCCGCGCTGTTCGACCGGGCCGATCGCGCGGGCGACGTGTTCCGGGCGGGCGCCTTTGCCGGCGCGGCGATGGTGCCGCTGCTGTGGCAGCATCGCGGGCGCGCGGTGGGGCGGATCGTGACGCTGGCCGAGGATGCGCGCGGGCTGCGCATCGAAGGCGTGGTGGACGATCCAGAGGCGGCGGCGCTGGTCGCGGCGCGCGGGGTGGACGGGCTGTCGGTGGGATATCGGCCGGTCGCGGTGCGGCAGGGCGCGCGGCGCGAGCTGCTGCGCGTGGCGCTGGCCGAGGTGAGCCTGGTGGCGGTGCCGATGCAGCCGGGTGCGCGGATCGATGCGATCGGCTGACGCTGCTGGATAGCGGCGGGCGGTCGCGAGCGACATCGCCTGGGGCTGCCCCTCCACCAGCTGCGCTGGTCCCCCTCCCCGTGCCGGGGAGGATTTGGTTTCAACATGAGGAGACGATGATGGACGTGGTCGAGAGGCCGGCGCTGGATGGCGCGCGCGTGGAGCGGACGGATGGAGCCTTTCAGGGCTTCGTGCGGCAGGGCGTCACGCTGGAGATGAAGGCATTCACCGGGGTGGCGGGCGATGCCGGCGGCTATGCGGTGCCGCGCGAGATCGATGCGGAGATCGCGCGGGTGCTGACCGACGCATCGCCGATCCGCAGCATCGCGCAGGTGGTGACGGTGGGGTCGGCGGGATATCGCAAGCTCGTCACCACCGGCGGCACGCCGTCGGGCTGGGCGGCGGAGACGGGGCCGCGGCCGGAAACCGCGACGCCGGTGTTCGCCGAGCTGGTGCCGCCGATGGGCGAACTCTACGCCAATCCGTCGGCGAGCCAGGCGATGCTGGACGATGCGGCGTTCGACGTCGAGGCGTGGCTGGCGGGCGAGATCGCCGCGGAATTCGCCAAGGCGGAAGGCGCGGCGTTCGTCAACGGATCGGGGGTGAACCGGCCCAAGGGGTTCCTGAAGGCGCCGACCTCCACCGCGCGCGACGGCGCGCGGGCATTGGGGACGCTGCAATATCTGCCGTCGGGCACGGCGGGCGATTTCGGCGCTGCACCGGACGAGCGGCTGATCGACCTGGTGCAGAGCCTGCGCGCGCAATATCGGCAGGGCGCGAGCTGGGTGATGAACGCCGCGACGCTGGCGCGAATCCGCAAGTTCAAGACCGATGACGGCATGCCGCTGTGGCAGGCGAGCCTGGCGGCGGGGCAGCCGGCGACGCTGCTCGGCTATCCGGTGGTCGAGGCGGAGGACATGCCCGATATCGGCGCCGATGCCTGCGCCATCGCCTTCGGCAACTTCCGGCGCGGCTATCTGATCGCCGAACGGGCCGAGACGGCGATCCTGCGCGATCCCTACAGCAACAAGCCGTTCGTCGGCTTCTACGCCACCAAGCGGGTCGGCGGCTGCGTCGCGGACAGCGAGGCGATCAAGCTGATGAAGTTCGCGGCGGCGTGATCGGGCGCGGTGCCGGCGTTTGGCGCCGGCACCGCCCTTCGCACAGGAGACAACAGGAGACAGGGGCCTATGGGCGGGGCGGCGATGCCGACCGCGGCGGTCGCCGGAGCGGCGGGCGCGGCGGCGGCCTATTTGCGGATCGGGGAGGCAGGCGATGCGGTGCTGCTGCGGGCGGCGGGGACGGCGCTGGCGCTGGCGGAGGCGTTTTGCGGGCGCGTGCTGATCGCGCGCGACTGGGAGGAGGCGCTGGATGCGGCGGCGGGCTGGCAGCGGCTGGCGGCGGTGCCGGTGCGATCGATCGCGATGCCGGTGGAGGATGGCGCGATCGACATCGATGCCGATGGCGTCGGACGGGTGCGGGTGAGCGTGGCGACGCGGGTGCGCTATTCCGTCGGACTGGCGGCGGAGTGGGCGGCGCTGCCCGAACCGGTGATGCAGGGGGTGGTGCTGCTCGCCGCGCATCTGTTCGAGCATCGCGAAGGGGGGCTGGGGCCGCCGGCGGCGGTGGCGGCGCTGTGGCGGCCGTACCGTCGGCTTCGGCTGTGAGTGCGGGCACGGTGCTGCACGCGGCGGTGGTGCAGCGGCTCGGCGGGATCGGGCGCGTGTTCGATGCGCCGCCGGCGCGGGTGTTCGATGCGCCCCCGGCGCGGGCTGCGCCTCCCTTCGTGGTCGTCGACGATCCGATCCTCGCGGCGGGGGATGCGGCGGGGGTGGCGGGGCGGACGGGGACGGTGGCGGTCGCGTGCATCGATACGGGGCTGTCGCCGGTGCGGGTGCGGGCGCTGCTGGCGCGGGTGGAGGCGGCGCTGGCCGACATGCCGGCGGACCTCGGCGGCGGCTGGCGGGTGACCGCGCTGCGCCTGGCACGCAGCCAGGTGGCGCAGGGCAGGGGCGAGCGCTGGGTGGCGAGCAGCGTGTTCGCGGTGCGGATGTACCGGATCAACTGAAAGGAGAGAGGCAATGGCGGTGGAGAAGGGCAGTGCGTTCCTGCTGAAGGTGGGGGACGGCGCGCAGGTGCCGGCGTTCGCGACGGTGGCGGGACTGCGCACGACGCAGCTGAGCGTCAACGGCGAAGCGGTGGTGGTGACCAACAAGGATTCGGGCGGCTGGCGGCAGCTGCTGTCGGGCGCGGGCGTGCGCAGCGTCAGCGTTTCGGGGGCGGGCGTGTTCACCGGCTCCGCCGCCGAGGCGCGGATCAAGGCAAGCGCGCTGTCGGGTGCGATCGACGATTACCGGCTGAGTTTCGAGGGCGGCGACAGCATGACCGGGCGGTTCCTGGTGACGCGGCTGGACTATGCCGGGGATTTCAACGGTGAGCGGTCCTATACGCTCAGCCTGGAAAGCTCCGGCCCGGTGGTGGCGGCATGAGCGGCGCGGCGGATGTGCCCGCGGCCCCTGCAGCCAATCCCGCGCGGGGCGAGTGCGCGGTGCGGGTGAATGGCTGCGACCTCGCGCTCAGGCCGTCGTTCCAGGCGCTGGTGGCGGCGGAGGCGGAGCTAGGATCGCTGTTCGACCTGGTCGAGCGGGCGGCGTCGGGGAAGCTCGGCATCGGCGAACTGGTGACGCTGTTCTGGCACTGCCTGCGCGAGATCCCGGAGGGGATCACGCGCGAGCGGTTCGGCGAGGCGCTGATCGCGGCGGGCCTGGCGCGGCTGACGCCGGTGCTGCGGGTGCTGCTCGGCCAGATCCTGGGCGGGCGGTGAGCGGCTTTGCCGAGGCGGCGGTGCGCGCGGCCGGAGCGGCTGGGGCGGCGCTGAGCTGGAGTCCCGATGCCTTCTGGCGGGCGACGCCGGCCGAACTGAGGGCGGTGGTGGAGGCGGTGCGCGGGGAGGGCGGGGCGACGCCCCCGCCCGACGCCGCGACGATCGCCGCGATGCGGGAGGCGTTTCCGGATGGATGAGGTGGATCGGATGGCGGTGGCGGTGCGCGCCGACACGGCGGGCTTCGCGCGCGACGTGGAGGCGATGCGCGGCACGCTCGAGGGGGCGCTGGGCGCCGGGGCCGAGCGCGCGGGGCGGTCGATCGAGGCGGCGCTGCTGCGCGCGACGCGATCGGGGAAGCTGGGTTTCGACGATCTCAAGGCGGTGGCGCTGGGCGTGCTGGCGGATATCGCCCGTGCGGCGGTGCGGGGCGGCGTGGGGGCGGCGACCGGCGGCGGATCGCTGGCGGGCGCGCTGATCGGGCTGCTCGGCCTGCCCGGGCGGGCGACCGGCGGGCCGGTGGCGCCGGGGCGCGGCTATGTGGTCGGCGAGCGCGGGCCGGAATTGTTCGTGCCGATGGCGAGCGGGCGGGTGGAGCCGGCGGTGGCGGCGATGGCGCGCGACGTGCGCGTGTCGATCACCGTGCAGGCGGGCGCAGGGGAGGCGCCGGCGGCGTTGCAGCAGTCGAGCCGGCAGGTGGCGCGGGCGGTGAAGGCGGCGTTGGAGGGGTGAGCGTGTGTGGTGGAGCGGCGGCCGGCGTTTTCGCCCGGGGCTGCCCCTCCACCACCCCGCTTTGCGGGGTGGTCCCCCTCCCCGTGCCGGGGAGGAATTCGGGGAGATTGGTATGGCGCATTGGCTGTGTTCGCGGCGGGCGGGGCAGGTGGAGGGGGTGGTGAGCCGCTTCGACCCGCGGTTCTGGACGGTCAATTTCCCGCGGCCGATGATGGCGGCGGCGACCAATCCGGCGGCGGACGGCCTGCGCGTCGATGCGGTGTTCTACAAGCGGGACGACCTTGCCGGGTTGATCTGGGACGCGGAGGACCGGTTCGACCATCCGCTGCTCGGCTATGCCACCGACCGCGATTTCCGGGGGTGCCGGTTGCGCTTTCGCTGGGAATCGGCGGGGATCAAGCCGCTGGATGCGGTGAACGGGCCGACGCTGACGATCGAGGGGCGCGATGCGGCGGGCCGGCCGCGGGCCTGGTACGTGCGGTTGTGGAACTATGCCGTCGGCAAGCCCCAGGATGCGGTGGTGACGCTCGATTTCGCGGCGCTGTCGGGCGGGTTCCTGCTGCCGGGCGAGGCCGATCCGGTGTGGGCGGGCGATGTCGACCGGATGTTCGTATCGCTGGTCGCCCCCGATTACGATGGCAGCGCGCTGCCGCTGCCGGCGCCGCAGGAGGGCTGGGTCGCGATGTCCGGCATCGCGTGCGAGGGGCCGGGCGCGGTGCTGGCCATCGGCGATGCGGTGCTGCCCGAGCAGGGCTGCCAGATCGCGGGCGGCTATGACGACAGCTACAACCTGACGCCGGCACGGTTGCTGCGCAATGCGCTGCACCTCGGCTATCGCGGCGCGATCACCCATTATGTGGGGATGAGCCATTACTTCCGGCTCCAGGCGCTGGGCGGCGGCTTCTACGTCAGCCTGGCGGGCGGCGTGCTGAACGTCGCCTGCGCGGCGTGGCATCGCGACTTCGCCGAACGCGCCAAGGCGCTCGGCTATGCGGTGATCTGGTCGCTGAGCTACGAATTGTTCGACGCGCATTGCTGGAACGACTGGAAGCAGCGCGCGGCCGATGGCGCCCCGGCGCTGACCGGATGGGAGCCGCCCTCCACCTTGCTGTCGCCGGCGCATGAGGGCGCGATGGCCTATCTGCGCAGCGTCGCGGCGGCCTTCGTCGGGATCGGTGCGGAGGCCGGGCTGGCGCCGCATTTCCAGGTCGGCGAGCCCTGGTGGTGGACGATGCCGGACGGGCGGCCGTGCCTGTACGACGCGGCGGCGGTGGCGGCCTTCGCGCCGGTGCCGATCGCGAGCCTGCGTGCGCCGCTGGATGCGGCGCAATGCGCGACGCTCGACCGGGCGGGCGCGGCGCTGGCGGCCTCCACGGCGGCGCTGACCGCGGCGGTGAAGGCGGCGCATCCGGCGGTGACGACCTATCTGCTGACCTACCTGCCGACGGTGCTCGACCGGGCGGCACCGGAGGCGAAGCGCGCCAACATGCCGGTCGGCTGGGCCTCGCCCGCCTTCGATGTGCTGCAACTGGAGGATTACGACTGGGTGACGGAGGGCGACACCGTGTCGACCGCGCGCGGCGTCGCGGCGGCGGAGGCGCGGCTCGGCTATCCGGCGGCGCGGCAGCAATATCTGTCGGGCTTCGTGCTGCGGCACGACCAGCGCGGGCAATGGACGCGGATCGAGGCGGCGGCGGTGACGGCGCGCCGGCGTGGGGTGCAATCGGTGGTGCTCTGGGCCCTGCCGCAGGTGATGCGCGACGGTTTCGTGCGGTTCGAGGGGGACGGGGCGATGCAGGATTACGACGACGTGCTGTTCCCGCTAGCCTTGGGGCGCGAGGCGGAGGTGGCGCCGGCCTTTTCCACCGCGATCCTGACCGCGGCGGGCGGCGCGGAGCAGCGCAGCGCCGGCTGGGCGGAGGCGCGCACCAGCTACGATGTCGGGCCGGGCGTCCGGTCGGAGGCGGACATCGCGATGCTGCTCGCCTTCTTTCGCGCGCGGATGGGGCCGGCGCGGGCGTTTCGCTTGCGCGATCCCTTCGATGCGGCCGGGATGGACGAGGCGCTCGGCACCGGCGACGGCGCGACGCGACGCTTCCCGCTCGTCCGCCATTACGGCGCGGCGGTGCGGCGGATCGTGCGGCCGGTGGCGGGCAGCGTGCGCGTGCGCGTAGACGGGATCGCGACGCAGGGGTTCGCGGTGGAGGCGGAGGGCGTGGTGGTGCTGGACCAAGCGCCGGCGGCGGGCGCGCGGGTGACGGCGAGTTTCACGTTCGATGTGGTGGTCCGCTTTGCCGAGGACCGGCTGCGGGTGCAGCGTTCGACGTTCCTGGCCGGCGAGGCGGTGTCGGTGCCGCTGATCGAGGTGCGCGGGTGAGCGCGGTCAACTGTGTCGCATTGTGCTGGCGGATCGAACGGCGCGATGGCGTCGCGATCGGGCTGACCACGCATGACCGCGATCTGGAGGTCGACGGCCTGATCCATCGCGCGGCGCCGGGCATGACGCCCTCTGCGATCGAGCGATCGGGTGGGCTCGACGCCGATACGATGGACGTGCGCGGCGGGTTGAGCAGCGCGGCGATCGACGAAGCGGATCTGCTGGCCGGGCGCTGGGACGGTGCGCGCGTGACGCTGTTCGCAGCGGACTGGGACACCGGCGTGGTGATCGCCGGGCTGGGTGAGGGGCGGATCGGTGCGGTCGAGGTGGGCGAGGCGGGCTTCACCGCGGAACTCGCCGGCGCCAGCGGCGACCTTGCGCGGCCGGTGGTGGAGGATACGTCCGCCGAATGCCGCGCCGAACTGGGCGATCGGCGATGCCGGGTGGCGCTGGGGACGCGCCGGCGGTTCGCGCGGGTGCTGGGCGTCGAGGGGCAGGAGGTGACGCTGGATACGGCAGAGCCGGTGGCGGGCGCCTATGCCGGCGGCACGCTGCGCTGGTTCGGCGGCGCGAATGCCGGGCTGACCCAGGCGGTGGACGGATCGGCGGGCATGCGGGTGATGCTGCGCGCGCCGCCGGCGTTCGCGGTGGTGGCGGGCGCGCTGGTGGAGCTGGTCGAGGGGTGCGACAAGAGTTTCGCCACCTGCCATGCGCGGTTCGGCAATGCCGCCAATTTTCGCGGCGAGCCGCATCTGCCGGGTATCGACCTGCTGACCCGTTACCCCGGTGGCTGAGCGGCCGGCAGGGGAGGCGGTCGCTGCGGCGGCGCTGGCGCTGGTCGGCGCGCCGTTCCGGCTGCACGGCCGGGCGGCGGCGAGCGGGCTCGACTGTATCGGGGTGATCGCGGCGGCGCTGCGCGCGGCAGGCTGGAGGGGCACGGTGCCCAGTGGCTATCCCTTGCGCGGCGGCGATGGCGCGGCGGTGGCGGCGCGGTTCGATACGCATCTGGCGCGCGGTGACGGCATGGCGGCAGGCGATGTGCTGCTGATGCGGACGGGGCCAGGGCAACTGCATGGCGCGGTTCGGACGGCGGACGGCTTCGTCCACGCCGACGCCGCGCTGCGGCGGGTGGTGGAGCGACCGGGCGCGCCCGAGTGGCCGCTGATCGGCGCATGGCGATTTGAGGGAGGGATGGATGGCGACGCTGGTGCTGACCACGGTCGGGCGGGTGATCGGCGGGCCGATCGGCGGCGCGCTGGGGGCGCTCGCCGGGCAGGCGATCGATGCGCGGCTGTTTCGCGGGGCGGCACGCGACGGGCCGCGGCTGACCGAACTGGCGGTGCAGACGTCGAGTTACGGCACGCCCATCCCGCGGCTGTTCGGCACGATCCGGGTGGCGGGCACGGTGATCTGGTCGACCGACCTGATCGAGACGCGGACGACGAGCCGCGCCGGCAAGGGGCAGCCGGGCACCAACACCTATAGCTACAGCGCGTCGTTCGCGGTGGCGCTGTCGGCGCGGCCGATCCTGGGCGTGCGGCGGATCTGGGCGGAGGGCAAGCTGTTGCGTGGGGCGGGTGGCGACTGGAAGGCGCGCACCGGGTTCCGGCTCCACCTGGGGGGTGAGGACCAGGCGGTGGATCCGCTCATCGCCTCCGCCATGGGGACGGCGCCGGCGTATCGCGGCATCGCCTATGCGGTGTTCGAGGGGCTGGACCTTGCCGACTATGGCAATCGCATTCCGTCGCTGACCTTCGAGGTGCAGGCCGATGCGGGCGCGGTGGCGAGCGGCGCGATCGCCGCGGCGCTGGCGGACGAGTTGCAGGCCGACGGCATCGCGGCGGGTGGCGCGGGCACGATGATCGAGGGGTTCGCCGCCGCGGGAGCGAACGTGCGGGGCGTGCTCGATACGCTGACGGCGATCGACGGCGGCTGGTGGCAGGCGGACGGCGCGCGGCTGGTGCGGCGGAGCGATGCCGGGGCGGCGCGGATCGTCGCGGATGCCGGTGTCGGCGCGGGGCGGCCCGGCCGACGCGGCGTGCGGGCTATCGCGGCGGCGGCGGGCGTGCCGCGCGAGGTGACGGTGGCGCACCACGATCCGGCGCGGGATTATCAGATCGGCGTGCAGCGCGCGCGCCGGCCGGGCGCGGGCGAGCGGATCGACCGGGTCGAACTGCCCGCCGTGCTGGGCGCCGCCGCCGCCAAGGGCGTGGCGGCGGCGTTGCTGGCGCGCGGCGAGGCGGAGCGGACGCACCGCCGCATCACGCTGGGGATCGACGGCCTGGGTATCGCGCCGGGCGAGATCGTCGGCATCGCCGGCGAAGCGGGGCGCTGGCGCGTCGCAGCCAGCAGCGTCGAGGTGATGGTGACGACGCTGGACCTGGTGCCGCTGACCCGCGCGCCATTGCCGGTGCCGGCGAGCAGTGGGCAGGTGATCGCCGCCCCCGATCGCCGGATCGGACGGACACGGCTGGTCGTCGGTGAATGGCCGGGGCTGGAGGCGGCGGCGCTCTCCGGACCGCGGGTGAGCGTGATCGCCAATGGCGAGGGCGCCGGCTGGCGGCAGGCGGCGCTGCTCTACAGCCTGGATGACGGCGCGAGCTGGACGGCAGCGGGGGCGACCGCCGCCCCTTCCGTGCTGGGGCGGGTGGTGGAGCCGCCCGCGGCCGCGTCGCCGCGACTGGTCGATCGGCGCAGCCGGCTGGTGGTGAGGCTCGACCGGGACGACATGATGCTGGGCGATGCCGATTCGGTGAGCCTGGCGCGCGGAGAGAACCTGGCACTGGTCGGCGACGAGCTGATCCAGTTCGGGCGGGCCGAGCCGTTGGGCGATGGCCGCTGGGCCGTGTCGGATCTGCGGCGTGGCCTACGGGGCAGCGAGGCGGCGATCGGGGGGCAGGCGGCCGGCGCGCGTTTCGCGGTGATCGAACGGGGCGCCGTCGCGACGATCGACCTGCCGGCGGCGGCGATCGGGCGGCGTCTGCGCATCCTGGCGAGCGGGATCGGCGATGCGGATGCGCCGGCGGAGGCGGCGATGACCGTCACCGGTGCCTCCGTCGCGCCGCCCGCACCGGTCCATGCCGCCGTACGGATCGAGGCGGATGGCGCGCTCGCCGTCAGCTGGACGCGACGCAGCCGCAGCGGCTGGGCGTGGGTCGACGGAGTGGATGCGCCGCTCGGCGAAGAGGCGGAGGCGTATCGGCTGACGTTGGAAGCCGCCGACGGCACGGTGCGGACGATCGAGACGGTGGTCCCTGCCGCACGCATCCCGGCGGCGGATCGCGGATCCGGACGCACGACGATCGAGATCGTGCAGCGCGGCACGATCGCGGTGTCGCCGCCGGCGATCCTGACCCTGGACGATGGAGCATGACGATGACGGACGATACGACGGCGCGATTCGGCTTGCCGCTGCTCGCCGCGGGGCAGGCAGGCAAGGAACTGACGCACAATGAGGCGCTTGCCCGGTTGGAACTGCTGGTTCAGCCGGCGGTGGTGGCGCTCGGCGTCAACCTGCCGCCAGAGGTGCCGAGGATCGGCGAATGCTGGGTGGTCGGCACCGATCCGGGCGGCGCATGGGCGGGGCATGCAAATGCGCTGGCAGGCTGGACGGCGGGCGGCTGGCGGTTCGCCGCGCCGGTGGAGGGGCTTGGCGGATGGTGTGTTTCGTCTGCAAAGCCAATAGCTTACCACAATGGTCTGTGGCAGGAAGGTGACGTGTCCTGCGCGCGGGTCGTGATCGGCGGGCAGCCGGTGGTGGGGTCCCGTGCCGCTGCCATCGCCGATCCCGCAGGGGGCGGCGTGGTCGACGATGCGGCGCGCACGACGCTGGCGGCGATCCTCTCCGCCATGCGGCAGCACGGGCTGATCGCACGCTGAGCCGGGGTGTGGCATCCTTGCCACAGAGGCGATCTTTTGTGCGCTTGCGTGGAAACCATCGCTCAGATAGTGAGTTTGCGCTGTCCGTAGTGACACTCAAGAAAGGGGACTTCTATGCGGAAGCTTGCCGTCGTTCTGGCACTGGCCTCCACCGCACTCGCCACTCCCGCCCTCGCCCGCGACAAGTCGTGGTACGTCGGCATCGAAGGTGGTGCGATGATCGTCGAAGACATCAACTATGACATCGGCAACACGTCGCGCGCCGCCACGGTCGACCACGACTATGGCTATGACGTCGATGGCACGATCGGCTACGATTTCGGCGGTTTCCGCGTCGAAACCGAAGTCGGCTATCGTAGCGCGACCGTCGATGGCTACACCTCGACCGTCACCACCCCGGCCTATCTGTCGACCGGTGCGCTGAGCAACGCGGCGGCGGGTAGCTACAACTATGCCGGCGGTCGTACCTCGGCGCTCAGCTTCATGCTGAACGGCCTGCTCGACTTCGGTGAAGACGACGGCATCCAGGGCTTCGTCGGCGGCGGTGTCGGCGTGGCGCGCGTCAAGGCGAACTACCAGCTGAACACCCGTGGCAACTTCGTCGACGATTCGGACACCGTGTTCGCGTGGCAGGGCCTCGCCGGTATCCGTGCACCGCTGACCGACCATATCGACGCGACGCTGAAGTATCGCTTCTTCAACGCCGACAACGTCAAGCTGGTCGACGTGACGAACCGGACCTTCGACGGCCGCTTCCGTTCGCACAGCATCCTGGGCGGCATCACGTACAACTTCGGTTCGCCGACTCCTCCGCCGCCGCCGCCGGCTCCCCCGCCCCCGCCGCCCCCGCCGCCGCCGCCGGTCGAGCCCGTCGCTCAGCCGCCCGTGTGCTCGCCGGGACCGTTCATCGTGTTCTTCGAGTGGAACAAGTCGGACATCACGCCGGAAGCGGCGTCGATCCTCGACAACGCGGTCAGCCAGTACCAGAGCTGCGGCAATGCGCAGGTCCAGGTCGCCGGCTTCACCGACACCTCGGGTACCGCGAAGTACAACGTCGGCCTGTCGCAGCGCCGTGCGGATGCCGCCAAGGCTTACCTCACGTCGCACTCGATCCCCGAGGGCGTGGTCACGACCGAGGCGTTCGGCGAAACCCGTCTGCGCGTGCAGACTGCCGATGGCGTCCGCGAAGTGCAGAACCGTCGCGTGGAAATCACCTACGGTCAGGGCGCTGGTCAGTAAGACCAGTTTCCTCTTCGGAAACGAGAATTGGGGAGGTCGGTGCAAACCGGCCTCCCTTTTTCGTGTGCGGCATGAATGATCGTCGGGCGTGATGGCGGCGTGATCGGCTGTCTCGGCAGCGGCGGCGCACTGGAGTGCGCCGGCGCTCGATCGGTTTCCCTGGCGTGCGCCAATTCGGCACGATCAACCCACGATCTCGCCGGTACGGCTGATCGTATGGGTGACGGAAAGCTGGCAATCGTCGGCTGTTAGATTAGAGAGCGCTGCTTCGGGCTTTCAATCGCCAAGAGGTATCGATGCGCATCACGATGATCGGTTCGGGTTATGTCGGCCTGGTGTCCGGCGCCTGCTTTGCCGATTTCGGGCATGAGGTGATCTGCGTCGACAAGGACGAGGGCAAGATCGCCGCGCTGAAGGCGGGGCGGATGCCGATCTACGAACCGGGCCTCGAGGCGCTGGTGGCGACCAATGTCGCGGCGGGCCGGCTGACCTTCACCACCGATCTCGCCGCCTCGGTTGCGGGCGTCGATGCGGTGTTCATCGCGGTCGGCACGCCGTCGCGGCGCGGTGATGGCCATGCCGATCTGTCCTACGTCTTCGGCGCGACCGAAGAGATCGCCGCCGCGGTCACGGGGCCGACCGTCGTGGTGACCAAGTCGACCGTTCCGGTCGGCACCGGCGACAAGGTCGAGGCGATCCTGCGCGAGAAGCGTCCGGACGTGAACGTGCAGGTCGTCTCCAATCCCGAATTCCTGCGCGAAGGCGCCGCGATCGGCGACTTCAAGCGCCCCGACCGCATCGTCATCGGCACCGACGACGAGGAGGCGCGGCGTGTGATGCGCGGCGTCTACCGGCCGCTCTACCTCAATGAATCGCCGATCCTGTTCACCGGCCGGCGCACGTCCGAACTCATCAAATATGCCGCCAATGCGTTCCTCGCGACCAAGATCACCTTCATCAACGAGATCGCCGATCTGTGCGAGGCGGTGGGCGCCGACGTGCAGGATGTCAGCCGGGGCATCGGCCTCGACAACCGCATCGGCAAGAAGTTCCTGCACGCCGGGCCGGGCTATGGCGGATCGTGCTTCCCCAAGGATACGCTGGCGCTGCTCAAGACCGCCGAGGATTTCGAAAGCCCGGTGCACATCGTCGAGGCGGTGGTGAAGGTGAACGACAGCCGCAAGCGGGCGATGGGGCGCAAGGTGCTGCACGCGCTGGGTGCCGAGCCCAAGGGCAAGACGGTCGCGCTGCTCGGCCTGACCTTCAAGCCCAACACCGACGACATGCGCGATGCGCCGTCGATCGCGATCGCGCAGGCGCTGGCCGATGCCGGCGTGACGGTGCGCGCCCATGATCCCGAAGGGATGGAGGCAGCCCGCCGATCGATGCCCGACCTCGATTATCGCAAGGACGCGTACGACGCGGCCGAGGGTGCGGATGCGGTGGTGATCGTCACCGAATGGGATGCGTACCGCGCGCTCGACCTCGCCAAGCTGAAGGCGGCGATGGCGGCGCCCGTGCTGGTCGACCTGCGCAACGTCTATCGTCGCGACGAGGTGGAGGGCGCCGGCTTCGCCTATACCGCGGTCGGACGCTGATCCCCGGCGAGGGCCGCGGATAGCCACGTCGGGCAGAGTGCATCGCCGAGGGCGTCGACCCGGCGATGTTCCACCATCACCCCCAATGCGGGATAGACGGCGCGCGTCCGATCCCCCGCCGGCGCGATCGGCGCGACCACCAGCCGGCGGTTGACCTTGGCGCGGTGATGCATGCGGGCGGTGTTCTCCTGCCCGATGTAGCAGCCCTTGGTGAAGCTGACGCCGCCAAGCTCGCGCGCGTTGCATTCCAGCCAGAGCGTCTCGCCATTGCCGAGTTCGCCGATGCCCTCGGTGACGCCGAGGGCCAGGCGATGTGCGAGCCAGCCGGTCGCGGCATCGGCGGGCGGTGCGATCCAGCGCCGCCCCAGGTCGGCCAGCCGCGGGTCGGCGACGCCCTGCGTGCCCGCAGGTGACCAATGAACCGCGAGCGTCGGATCGACCGCGATCGTGATCGCGCGCCGCAACCGGTAGAGGCTGAGCCGGCGGACGAGCGCGTCCGCCTGCGTCGCCTCGCAATCCAGCAGCAGATCGCCGCCGGCCTCCCAGACCAACAGGTCGAACACTGCCTTGCCTTGCGGCGTCAGCAGGGCCGCCCACACGGGCAGGGGGCCGCCGACGTCGTTGGTCAGGAGGCCCTGCAGGAAGCCGCGGACATCCTCTCCGGACAGGCGGACGATCGCGCGATCGATGAGCGTGGTGGCGGTCATCCGCCCAAACTAGGCCGCGCGGCCCGATTTCCAAGTGCGTCATGCTGGCGGCGCGGCCATGCGGACGATAGGGAGGACGCATGACCGAGCGCCTGACCATCCGCCGCCCCGACGACTGGCACGTCCACCTGCGCGACGGCGCCATGCTGCAGGCGGTGGCGGGCTTCACCGCGCGCCAGTTCGCCCGCGCGATCATCATGCCCAACCTGACGCCGCCGGTGACCGATGTCGCCGCAGCGGAGGCCTATCGCGACCGCATCCTCGCGGCCTTGGGCGAGGGGGCGGACTTCACGCCGCTGATGACCTGTTACCTGACCGACGACAGCGATACCGAGGCCATCGCGGCCGGGCATGCCGCAGGCGTCTTCACCGCCTGCAAGCTCTACCCGGCGCATGCGACCACCAATTCCGCGCATGGCGTGACGGATATCCTGAAGCTGACGCGCGTGCTGGAAACGTTGCAGCGGATCGGCATGCCGCTGCTGATCCATGGCGAGGTGACCGATCGCAGCATCGATATCTTCGATCGCGAGGCGGTGTTCGTCGAGCGGGTGCTGACGCCGCTGACCCGCGACTATCCGGCGCTCAAGATCGTGCTCGAACATATCACCACGGCGGAGGCGGCCGCCTTCGTGACCGAGGCGGCGCATCCGATCGCGGCGACGATCACGCCGCAGCATCTGCTCATCAACCGCAATGCGCTGTTCGACGGCGGCTTGCGTCCGCATGCCTATTGCCTGCCCGTGCTGAAGCGCGAGACGCATCGGCTGGCGGTGCGGCGTGCGGCGGTATCGGGCAGCCCGCGCTTCTTCCTGGGCACGGACAGCGCGCCGCACGTCGTCGGCGCCAAGCAATCGGGCTGTGGCTGCGCCGGCATCTTCAACGCGCCCCATGCGCTGGAGGCGTATCTCAAGGTGTTCGAGGAAGAGGATGCGCTGGACCGGTTCGAAGGCTTCGCCTCCGAACACGGCGCGCGCTTCTACGGCCTGCCGCTGAACGAAGGCACGGTGACGCTGGTGCGCGGCGCGGCCGAAGTGCCGGCACGGATCGGCGAAGGCGACACCGCGGTGGTGCCGTTCATGGCCGGCGAGACGCTGGCATGGCGGTTCGAGGGGTGACGCGGGGCGGCCAAACCGGCCGCTTAGGCGCCCCCTAGAAGGGCAGCCATTTCGCCTTGTGCGTGAACTTCATATAGCCGACGTTGACGCCGGCACGGTAGCCGACGCCGAGCCGGATCGGGATCAGCACCACATTGCCGCGCCGCAGATAGGTCGCGGCAAAGCCGCCGACGAGGTATAGCCGTCCTTCGGCCGCCGGGAAGCGATGGAACAGCTCTTCGGTGTCGTAGAGATTGTAGACCAGCACGAACACCTTGTTGGCATCGCCGCCGACGTCGAAGCCGATCGACGGACCCGTCCAGTAGACGGGTTGCTGCCCTTCGACCTTGTGGCTCATCACCCCCGAACCGTAGCGCAGGCCGACGACGAACGCGCCCGCCGCCTCGCGCCCGGCGATATAGGCATTGGGCTGGCCCTGATCCTTCAGGACCTTTTCGAGGATGCCGGCAAGGCCGGCTGCGCCCTTGCCGAACACGCCTTCGCCGGCGGCGAGCAGATCCTCGCGCTGGTAGGTTTCGGCGGCGCGGCTCGTCGCCTCGGCGCGCGCCTGCTGCTGGGCGGGCGACGCCTGCGCCGGAGCCTGTTCGAAACCCGGAGCGGGGGTGTCGGCGCGATAGGCGGGTGCGGAGGATGCCGGTGCGGTCGATCGCGGCGCCGGGGCGGTCGCTGTGGCGCGCGGCGTCGGCCGGCTCCGCGCAGGCGTGGCGAGGTCGCCGTCGATCGCCTGGTTGGGATCGATCGTCGTCACCTGCGCAGGCGCGCTTCCCGCGAGCAGAGCCGCCAAAGCCATGCCGAAACCCAACACTCGCATGCAATCCCCCTTCGATGCGCCGCCCATGCGGGACCGACGCCGGCGCCGAGTTAACCATCGGCGCGCTTGCCGGGCAATGAACGAACGCCGGTGCGCCTCGATTTTACGTCGGGTGACATGCGCGAGGCCGGTTGATCGTCCCGCCGACCCCCGCTATAGCGCCACCTCTGCCGCATCCGGAGACGTGGGTGAGTGGCTGAAACCAACGCTTTGCTAAAGCGTCGTACGGGAAACCGTACCGAGGGTTCGAATCCCTCCGTCTCCGCCATCATGCCGCATGCCCCGCACAACATAACGACGCTTGATCTTCGGCCGTTCAGTCGCGCGTCGGGGCTGGGCGGAAGGACTTCGGGTGGGGGGCGTCGTGGGCTGGCGGGGTGGCGGCGTCGAACAGGTGTTCGAGCATCGCCGTCATCGCGGCACGGCCGGTCGCGGTGAGGCGGACGTGGACGCGGCGGTGGTCGGCGGGGTCGGTATCGCGCTCGATCAGGGCGGCCCTTTGCAGCCGATCGATCCGCCGCATCGCGCTGGCCGCGCTTTCGCCTGAGAGCAGGATCAGGTCCTTGACGTAGAGCGGACGATCCGTGCCTGCGGCGATGAACAGGTCGATCATCATGTCCCATGCGGTGTCGACCAGCAGGTCGTGCGGCAGGAAGGTGCTCATCGTCGCGCGCAGCTGTCGTGCCTGGCGGGCGCGCGCGATCAGTTGCGGGCTGATCGGCGCGGAGTCCGTCGTGGTGCCGTCGGGGGTGGGGCGCTCGCTCATCGTTCGCGCAGCGCCTCGCTGGCGCGATTGAGGGGTTTGAGCAAATATTGCAGCACCGTCTTGGCGCCGGTGTGGATATCGACGGTGGCGACCATGCCCGGCGTGATCGGGAAGCGCTTGCCTGCCTTGTTGACCAGCGAATCCGCCTTGGTGCGCACGTAGACGCGGTAGTAGAGGACGTCGGGCTTCACCTCGTCGCGGATCGTGTCGGGCGAGATGCTGGAGACGGTGCCTTCGAGCCCGCCGTAGACCGAATAATCATAAGCGGTGACCTTCACGCTGGCGCGCTGGCCGGGGCGGATGAAGGCGATGTCGCGCGGTTGCAGCCGCGTCTCGATCAGCAGGCGATCGTCGAGCGGCACGATCTCCATCAGCTTGCCGTTGGGCGGGACGACGCCGCCGATCGTCGACACCTCGATGTTCTTGACGACGCCGCGCACCGGCGAGCGCAGGGTCAGACGCTGGAGCGTGTCGGAGCGGCCGCGCACGACGGGGGCGAGGCTGTCGACCTCTTCGGTCGCCTTGGCGAGGTCCTGCCGCGCCTCGACCATATATTGCGAGCGCAGGTCGGCCTTCTTGAGTTCGAGGTCGGCGCGCTGGCGTTGCAGGCGCAGCACCTCGACGTTGCTCGCCGCGCCGACGGTGATGAGGCGCTGACCGATCGTCACCTCGCGACCGATCAGCGCAAGGCTCTGGTCGATCAGCGCGACCGACGATTGCAGACTGCGGCGGCGGGTGTCGTATAGGCGGGTTTCGGAGGCCTTCAGCTCGGGATAGCCGTCGAGCTCCGGCGAGAAGCGTAGCGGCACGCCGTTAGCCTCCGCCTGGAGTCGCGCCATGCTGGCGAGCGCGGCGCGGTATTTGGCGGCGCTTTCGTCGACGGTCGATCCGGCCTGCGTCGGGTCGAGCTGCGCGAGCAGCTGGCCGGGGCGGACGATGTCGTCCTGGCGCACGGCGAGTTTCTTGAGGATGCCGCCTTCCAGCGACTGGATCACCTGTTCGCGATTGGTGGGGACGACGCGGGCTTCGCCGGTCGCGACCTCGTCGAGGCTGGCGAACCAGGCCCAGGCGAGCGCCGCGACGAACAGGACGGCGAGAATCCAGACCAGCCGCGTCGCGGCGGTCAGGCGGTGTTCGCCTTCGCCGCCGAAGAGATGGTCGTCGTCGAGGGCGAGGGTGGTCATGCCGCTGCACTCCGGGTTCCGCGCATCGTGGCGAGGACCTGGTCGCGCGGTCCGTCGAGCACGACCGTGCCGTTGTCGATGACGATGATGCGGCTGACGATCTCCAGCATTCGCATGCGGTGGGTGGCGACGATCAGCGTGCGATCGCGGCTCCAGGTGCCCAGCTGTTCGATGAAGTGGCGTTCGGCGCCCTCGTCCATCGCGGCGGTGGGTTCGTCGAGCAGCGCGACGGTCGGCTGGCGGAGCAGGAGGCGGGCGAGTAGCAGCGCCTGCACCTGCCCGCCCGACAGGCCGAGGCCGCCTTCCTGCACGACATGGCCGAGGCCGTCGCGCAGCCCGCGGACCATCGCATCGGCGCCGACCGTCCGGAGGGCGGCGAGGATCTCCGCATCGGTCGCGGCGGGGGCGCCGAGCGTCAGATTCTCGCGCAGCGTGCCGTGGAACAGGCGGCTGTTCTGGGTGAGCAGGCCGATATCGCGGCGCACGTCGGCGGGATCGATCTGGTGCAGCGCGAGGCCGTCGAGCAGCACTTCGCCCGACACCGGCTGGAGCATGCCCGACAGGCCCTGGAGGAGCGTCGACTTGCCGGCGCCGTTGCGGCCGAGCAGCGCGATCCGCTCGCCCGCGGCGATGTCGAGGCCAGGGACGGTGAGCGCGGGCGCGACATTGGGGTCGCCATAGGTGAACACCGCCGCGCGCAGCGCGAAGTCGCCGGTGACGGCGGGCAGGGGGATGCGATGGTCGGCATCGGCGCTGTCGACGGGCAGCGCCATGATCTGGTTGAGGCTGCCTATCGCGACGCGGGCGTGCTGCAACCGGCCGAGCAGCTGCGTCACTTGCGCCATCGGCGCCATCATCCGCGATCCGAGGATCGAGGTGGCGACGAGCACGCCCGTCGTGATGTCACCGGCGATGACGAGCGGCGCGCCGACGAAGATGATCGCGGCGTAGACGCCGTTCTGGACGCTCTGCGTCCATACCGACAGGCTGTTGGTGAGGCCGCGCAGGCGCAGCTGCGCCTCGCCGGCGACGGCATTGTAATGGTTCCACTGGTGGTGGAAGCGATCCTCCGCCTGGAGCGCCTTGATATCCTCGATCCCCTGCACCGCCTCGACCAGCATGGCGTTGCGCAGCGAGGATTCGCGCATCGATTCGGTCGCCAGCATCCTGAGGCGGCGCTGCGCGAGCAGGCCGGGCGCGAGCAGCAGCACGAGCGCGGCGAGCGGCACCAGCGCGAGCGCGCCGCCGATGAACCACAGCACGGCAAGGAACAGGAGGAAGAAGGGAAGGTCGGCGACCGTCGCCACGGTGGTGGAGGTGAGCAGGTCGCGCACCTGATCGAGGTCGCGCAGCTGCGCGATGAACGTGCCGGTCGAGGGCGGCCGGGCGCGATTGCGCACCCGCAGCGCATGGCCGAACACCTGGTCGGAGATGCGCAGGTCGGCGCGCTTGCCGAGCACGTCGACGATGTTGGTGCGCAGGCGGCGCAGGATGAAATCGAACAGGATGGCGATCAGCACGCCCAGAAACAGGATGGTGAGCGTCGGGATCGAGGCCGCCGGTACGACGCGGTCGTAGACCTGCATCGAGAAGAGCACGCCGGCGAGGCCGAGGCAGTTGGTCACCACCGAGGCGACCATGACATGGCTGTAGGAGCGCGCGTCGCGCAGCAGGATGCGGCGCAGCCAATGGTCCTCGAAGGGGCGGATATAGGTGTCGACGCGCATGTCGGGCGCCGAGCGCGAGGGGCGGGGGATGACGAAGCCGGTCGCGCCTGCGACGAGATCGCCGAGCGACCGCCGCGTCTCGCCGCCGTCGCCGGGCAGGACGAGCCGGGCATGCCCCTCCGCATCGATGCCCTCGATCAGCGCGATCTCGCCGTCGCTGAGGCGGACGATCGCCGGTAGCCGCCAGCTGGTCAGCCGCATCGCCTGCGGCGCGCTGAACCGCACCGACAGGCCGGTGGCGCGGGCGAGGGTGCGGATGCGCGTCTCCTCGTCGCCGCCAAGGTTCCATTGCGCCGCCAGCCGCGCGCGTCGTTCGGAGACGGGCAGGCGATAATGCCGAGCGACGCGCGCCATGAGGTCGAGCCAGTCGTCGACTGCCGATGCCGGCAGGGCTGCCGCAGTGCTCACAGCGTCACCCCCCGTACCGAGGTGCCGGCGAGGCCGAAGGCGTCGCGCATCCGGCCGGAGAGGTAGAGGCAGTCGACCTCCAGCCGGCGGAGGTTGTGCGCGGTGTTCACCGCTTCGAAGCGCACCTGTTGCAGCTCCTGTTCGGCGTTGAGCAGGTCGACCAAGGTGCGCGTCCCCATTTCGAGATACTGGATGCGGTAGAGGCGGCCGGTTTCGCGCATATTGGTTTCGCGCGAGGTCAGCGTCGCCACCAGCTGCGACAGGCTGTCGATCTGCTGCTGCGCCTCGGCGAGCCGCTGGCCGGTTTCGTTGCGGGCACGGCGGGCGGCGGCCTCGGCCGCTTCGAGCTGGAAGGAGGCGCCGCGCATGCGCGCCCGCGTGACGCCGCCGCCGAAGATGTTGCTCGAGACGCGCAGGCCGACATTGTAGATGCTACGGTCGCCGAACGGCGAAGCGACGTCGGTGGAGGCGTCGCCGCCGACCGACAGCGTCGGATAACGATCGGCGCGGCTGCGGCGCAGCGCCGCGGCAGCGCGTTCGGCCTCGGCATCGGCGGCCATGACCGCAGGCACCCGGTCCCACGCGGGGGGCGGACCGGAGCAGCTGCGCATCAGCCAGTCGGGCACGTCGGCGGATACCGCGGCGGGAGGCGCATCGCGGCCGATGAGGAAGGCGAGGTTGCTGGTCCAGCGCCGCCGCTCCGCCTCGATCGTCGCGAGGCTGGCGGTGGCCGCCTCGACCCGCGCCTGCGCCTGCAGCGCATCGGATTGCGTCGCCGCCCCCAGCGAGGAGCGCTTGCCGACCAGATCGCTGATCTGACGGATGCTTGCCGCCTGATCGCGCGCAATGGCGGTCAGCGCGGCGGCGCGCTGGACCTCGATCAAGGCATAAGCCGTGTCGCGGATCAGCGTGTCGATGGCGAGCAGCATCTCGGCGCGGCCGACGCGGGTGCCGGCGCGGGCGGCGGCGACGTCGCTCGACACCTTGCCGAAATCGTAGAGCATCTGCGAGGCGCCGATCTGAGGCCGGGGGCGCCAGGCCCCCGACACGCGGCTGTCATAGCCGCTGCCCGCGCCGGCACTGATCGTCGGCAGATAACCGGCGCGCGCCGCCTTCACCTCTTCGCCGCGCGCGGCGAGCGAACCCGCCGCCTCGATGACCGAGGGGTGCCAGGCGATCGCCTCCCTGGCGGCGGCGTCCAGTGTCAGGGGCAGCGTGGATGGCCGCGCGAGGGGCATCAAGACGGTTTGTCCGGCCAGAGCGCTGCCGCACATCGCCAGCGCTGCGGCCAGCCCCAGGCGTCGTATCGCGCCGATCGTCCGACGTGGATGGGTCATAATCCCGGTCCTTTCCTCTCACGCAGAAAAGGACCGGGAGATTTAAGAAAGCGTATAACTCACATGCCTATAACATGTTGTAACACAAAGAAATAAGATCGGATTTCGCGACTTAAACACCATGATTGACAGTATTCCCGATATGGTCCTGATCGGGAAGCGTGACCAGATAGTCGAGCGGATCGACGACCGGGGGTAGCGGCGCATCGATCATCACCGCCGCATGGGCACTTTCAGCGGTCGTGGTTCCGCCGTCCTGCGGCTGGGTTGCGAGATAGTGGGAAAGCACATCCTCCAGTTCGCCCCTGCCTTCGAACAGGTCGTAGGTGGCTAGCCCTGTCGCCGTGGCGACCGGCGCGTCGGCCGCCGCAACGCCGACGTGGGCGGTCAGCGCATCGAGCGGGATCACATCGGCCTCGACCGCGAACACCTGCGTCGTCACCAGCGGCGCGGCGGCCGAACCATCGGCGGGCACGTCGATCGTCACCGTCAGCGTCGCTGTGGCGAAGCTGCCGCCCGGCTGAGCGAGCTGGTAGGTGAAGCTGTCGGTGAGGTCGGTCGCCGAATAGCCGAGCGCCGCTATGGGCTGGTAGACGTAGCCCCCCGCCTCGTCGACGGTCAGCGTGCCGTAGCGCCCGGTGAGCGTCACCGGCGTATCGCCGACCTCGGCAAAGCCGCTGCCGCTGTCGACGCGCAGGATCGCGAAGGGCGTGTGCGCGGTATCGTTGGCGAACAGATTGCCCTCCGCCGTCTCGCGCGTGGCGAGCGTATAGGCGTCGAGGAAGGTGGTGGTGGACCCCAGTGACACGGTGGTGCCGAACGTGCCCAGCGCCGCGCGGCTGCTGACGGTGTAGCTGTAGGTGCCGCTCGGCAGGTCGTCGAGCGTGAAGCTGACGCCCGTGCCGATCGGCAGCCCGGCGAGTGACGCCCGCGTTTCGGTGAACACCGTGGCACCGCCGGCATCGCGCACCGTCAGCGTATAGCTGGGGAGCAGCGAGAGCGAGAGGTTCGGCTGACGCACCGCGGTGATCGTCAGGTCCGCCGTCGCATCGGGTGCGACGGTGAAGCTGCCGCTGCCGGCACCTGTCGATGGCAGCAGCAGCCCGCCCGGCTGCGAGCCGAAGGTGAAGGCGGGGGCGACGGGCACGCTGGTTTCGACATTGGCGTAGGTGACCGCGGCGACCGCCTGATCGGCGACGGCGACGGGCACGCCGGTGATATCCGGGCTGCCGATGGCGATCGACAGCGTCGCGCTTTCCGTCTCGCCGTCGGTCGGATCGAGCAGGGTGTAGGTGAAGCTGTCGGTCTGACCGATGCCGGTCGGCGTGGCATCGGGCGTGTAGCTGTAGCTGCCGTCGGGATTGATGGTCAGCGTGCCCCAGGCGCCGTCGATCACCGTGCCGCCCGCCGCGACCGCGGTGGTGACGCCATTGACGGTGACGCTGGCGACCCGCGTGCCGGGGCCGGTCACGTCGACCTCGCCCGCCGGCCCGGCATCGGTGATGACGTTGCCGGTCGCGGTGCCGGGCGTCGCGGCGGCGATATCGGTGAAGTCCGAATCGACGCCGGCGACATTCAGGCTGCCGAGCAGACCGACGCCCGCCGTGCCCTGGAAGGTAAGGAAGGCACGATATTCGCCCGGTCCCAGCGTCTCGGTCGCGCTCAGGTTGCCGTTGAGCAGGCCGACGTCGAGCAGCGAGGCAGGGCCGGTGCCGCTCACCGCCACCCACTGCGTGCCCTCCAGCCGCTGGACGACGACCGCATAGCCGCTGGCGACGCCGAGATCGAGCAGGGCGTCATAGGTGAACACGGCGTCCAGGCTGTGGCCGGCCGCCACCTCGAAGCGGATGGCGGGCACCGCCAGCACCTCCGCCTGGAGGTTGAGCGCACCCAGTGACACCAGCGCGACGTAATTGGCGGTGCCGTAATTGACCGGGGTGGTGCCCGGCACCAGGTCGATCGTCACCGTATCGGCATTGTCGAAGGCGGCGATATCGAACGGGGCGACGATGCTGGCAGGGTCGGAGACGTTACCGGCGGCATCGGCCTGGGTCACGACGAGCGTGCCGCCGCTGGCCTGCGCGGGGGCGAGGGGCAGGGTGAAGCTGCCGTCCGCTGCCACCGTGCCGCTGCCGAGCAGCACGTTGCCGGCGCCGCGCACCTCGACCCGCGCGCCGGCTTCGCCCGCACCGGATAGGGTCGTGCCGTCGCCGGAAACCACCAGCGCGGTCGGCGCCGGCGGTGCGGTGAGATCGGGAGCCGCCGCATTGGCCGGCGCGGAGACGTTGCCCGCCGCGTCGGCCTGCGTCGCGACCAGCGCCTCGCCGTTGCGCTGCGGGGTGGCGAGCGTGACCAGATAGCCGCCGTCCGCGCCGACGACCGCGCTGCCGAGGATGCCGCCGCCGGGGGCGGTGACGGTGACGGTGGCGCCGGGTTCGCCGAGACCCGCGACCGTGCCGCCGTCCGCGCCGACGCTGGCGGTGGGGGCGGCGGGTGCGGTGAGGTCGGGCGCCAGCGCGGGGACCGGCGGCGATGCGATGCCGGCACCGTCGGTCTGCACGACGTTCAGCAACTCGCCGTTGCGCTGCGCCACGTCGAGCACGACGGTGTAGCTGCCGTCGGCGGCGACGGTGGCGGTGCCGATCGGCACGCCGCCGGGTGCGGTGACGGTGACGCTCGCGCCGGCGAGGCCGGTGCCGGTGACCGCCGCGCCGTCGGCGGTGACGGCGGCGGTGAGGGCCGGCGGCTCGGCGAGGTCCGGCGCGACCGGGCTGGCGGGCGGCGAGACGTTGCCGGCGCGGTCGGCCTGCACGACGGTCAGCGTCTGCCCGTCGGTCTGCGGGGTGGTGAGCGGGACGGCGTAGCTGCCGTCGGGCGCGACCAGCGCGGTGCCGAGCGTTCCGCCCGGGCCGGTGACGGTCACGCGCGCGCCGGGTTCGCCGGTGCCGATGACGAAGCCGCCGTCCGCCGAGACGGCCGCGGCCGGCGCGGCGGGTGCCGTCGTGTCGGGGGCGAGCGCCGATGTGGTGCCGGAGGGATTGCCGGCCGGGTCGCGCTGGCTGGCGCCGAGCAGTTCGCCGTTGGTGCGGGGTGTGTCGAGCGCCGCCGTATAGCTGCCGTCGGCGGCGACCACGGCGCTGCCGATCGGTGCGCCGCCTGGCGCGGTGATCGTCACCGTCGCGCCCGGTTCGCCCTGGCCGCTGACGCTGGCGCCGTCTGCGGCGACGGTCGCGGTCGGCGCGGCGGGCGCCGTGATGTCCGGCGCGGCGAGCGACGTCGCGGGCGAGGCGTTGCCGGCGGCATCGGCCTGAACGACGGTCAGTGCCTCGCCGTTCGCCTGTGCGGTGGCGAGCGGCACGGTGAAGCTGCCGTCGGCCGCGACCACCGCCGTCCCGAGCGCGCCGGCCGGGCCGGTGACGGTCACCGTCGCGCCCGGTTCACCGGTGCCGGTCACCGTGGTGCCGCCGGCGTCGATTCCCGCGACCGGGGCGTCCGGCGCGGTGGTGTCGGGCGCCGCGTCGGTGGCGGGTGGCGAGACGTTGCCCGCGGCGTCGGCCTGCGTCACCGACAGCAGCTCGCCGTCGAGCCGCGGCGGCACCAGCGCGATCGTGTAGCTGCCGTCGGCGGCGACCGGCGCGGTGGCGATGACGCTGCCGTCGGGGTTGCGCAGCGTGACGGTGGCGCCGGGCTCGCCGGTGCCGCTCGCCGAGGCGCCGTCGTCGGCGACGACCAGCGTGGGCGCGGCCGGCGCGACGAGGTCCGGGGCGAGCGCGGCGGTGCCGGGCGAGACGTTGCCGCCGGCATCGGTCTGCGTCGCGGTCAGCGTGTCGCCGTCGATCTGCGGCGGGTCGAGCGTGGCGACATAGCTGCCGCCGGCATCGACGATGGCGATGCCGACCACCGTGCCTGCACCGTCGACGATGACGATGCGTGCGTTCGGTTCGCCGGTGCCGGTGACGCTGGCGCCGTCCGCGGCGACGGTGGCGGTGGGCGCGGCCGGCGCGACGAGATCGGGGGCGAGCGCCGTCGCGGCAGGCGAGATGTTGCCGGCCGCATCGCTTTGCGTCGCGCCCAGCGTCTCGCCGTTGACCGTCGCGGGGGCGAGCGGAACGGTGAAGCTGCCGTCTGCAGCGACCACCGCGGTGCCGAGCGGCGTGCCGTCGGGGGCGGTGACGGTCACCGTGGCGCCGGGCTCTCCGGTACCGGTCGCCGCCGTGCCGTCCGCCGCGATCGCCAGCGTCGGCGCGGCGGGGGCGGTGAGGTCGGGAGCCGACGCCGCGATGCCGGGCGAGGCGTTGCCGGCCGGATCGGCCTGCGTCACGGTCAGCGTTTCGCCGTTGCGCTGCGGCGTCGCCAGCGTCGCGCTGTAGCTGCCATCCGCGGCGACCAGTGCCGAACCGATCATCGTGCCGTCGGGTCCGGCGATCATCACCGTCGCGCCGGGTTCGCCGCTGCCGGTCACCACCGCGCCGTCCGCCGAGACGATCGCGGTCGGTGCGAGCGGCGCGGTGAAGTCGGGCGCAAGGACGGGTGTTGCGGGGGACACGTTGCCGGCGGCATCGGCCTGGGTGACGGAGAGCGCCTCGCCGTTGGTCAGCGTCGTGCCGAGCGGCACGGCAAAGGCGCCGCCGGCCGTGACCGTGGCGGTGCCGAGCGGCGTGCCGTCGGCTGCGCGCACGGTGACGGTGGCACCGGGTTCGCCGGAGCCGGTAACGACGCTGCCGGTCGCATCGAGCGCCGCGACGGGCGCCGCCGGTGCGGTGAGGTCCGGCGCGATGGCGGTCGCTGGCGGCGACACGTCGCCATCGCCGTCGGTCTGGGTGACGCGCACCGTCTCGCCGTCGATCCGCGGCGGCGCGAGCGCGACGCTGTAGCTGCCATCCGCGCCGGCAACGCCCGTCGCGACGATCGCACCGTCGGCGTCGTAGACGGTGATCGCCGCGCCGGCCATTGCGGCGCCGGTCACCGCCGTGCCGTCGGCGGCCACCGCGGCGGTCGGCGCGTCGGGATCGCGATCGGCGACGAGGTCGGGCGCCGTCGCCGCCGCCGGTGCCGAGACGTTGCCGGCGATATCGCTCTGGCGCACGGTCAGCTGTTCGCCATCGGTCTGCGCCGGCGCGATCGCGGCGGTGTAGCGACCGTCGGCCTCGACGACGGCGGTGCCGATCACCAGACCGAGCGGATCGCGCACGGTGACGGTGGCGCCAACCTCTCCGGTGCCGGTCACGGCGGTGCCGTCCCCGGCGACGGACGCGGTCGGGGCGGCGGGGGCGGTGAGATCGGGTGCCACCAGACCGGTGGCGGCGGAGGTGTTGCCCGCCGCATCCGTCTGCGTCACGGCGATCGGCTGGCTGTCGACCTGCGGAGTGGCGAGGACGATCGTGTAGCTGCCCTGCGCGGTGACGGTCGCGCTGCCCAGCACGGTGCCGTCCGCGGCCGCGACGCTGACGGTCGCACCGGGTTCGCCGGTGCCGGTGACGACCGATCCGGTGCCGTCCAGCGTGGCGGCGGGCGCACCGGGCGCGGTGATGTCGGGCGCGGCGAGCGTCAGCGGCGGGGAGGCGTTGCCGGCGGCGTCGGTCTGGACGACGCGGATCGTCTCGCCGTTCGCCTGCGGGCTGTCGAGCGGCGCGACGAAGCGGCCGTCGGCGCCGGCGACGGCGGTGCCGATCGGCGTGCCGGCGGCGTCAGTCACCGTGATCCGTGCGCCGGGTTCGCCGAGGCCGACGACGCTGGCACCGTCACCGGCGACGGCAGCCGTCGGCGCGGCGGGGGCGGTGACATCTGGGGCGGCGGCGGCGGTCGCGGGCGACACGTTGCCGGCAGCGTCGGTCAGCGTGACCGAGACGCTGCCGCCATTCGCCTGGGCGGGCAGCAATGCCACCGCATAGCTGCCATCGGCGGCGACGGTGCCGCTGCCGATCGCTGCGCCGGCGGGATCGCGCACGGTGACGGTGGCGCCGGGTTCACCGGTGCCGGTCACCACGCTGCCGTCGGCACCGACCGCGGCGACGGGCGCGAGCGGTGCGGTCAGATCGGGTACGGCGACCTGGGTCGGCGCGGAGACGTTGCCGGCAGCGTCCGCCTGCGTCACCGCGATCGTGCCGCCGTCGGCCTGTGCCGGGTCCAGCACGGTGGCGTAATCGCCGCGTCCATTGGCGGTGGCGGTGCCGACGATCGTGCCGTCCGCGTCGCGCACGACGATCGTCGCACCCGCTTCGCCGCGGCCGGTCACCACCGTGCCGGCGGGATCGAGCACCGCGCTCGGGGCAGCGGGCGCGGTCAGATCGGGGGCCAGCGCGGTGGCAGGGGGCGACACCGCGCCGGCAGCGTCCGTCTGCGTGACCCGGATCGTCTCGCCATCGATGCGCGGCGGGGCGAGGGCGATCGTATAAGCGCCATCGCCGGCCGCGGCGGCGCTGCCGATCACCGTGCCATCGGCTGCGTAGAGCGTAACCAGCGCGCCGGCGGCGGCGGTGCCGATCACCGCGCCGCCGTCCGCGGTCACGCTGGCGGTCGGTGCGTCGGGGGCAGGTGCGATCGTCAGGTCCGGGGCGGCGGCGGTGGCCGGGGGCGAGACGTTGCCCGCGGCGTCGGCCTGGCGCACGTCGAGCACCTCGCCATCGACCTGCGGCGGCGCGAGAGGAACGCTGTAGCTGCCGTCGGCGCCGACAGTGGCGGTGCCGATCACCGCACCGACGGGATCGCGCACGGTGACGGTCGCACCCGCTTCGCCGGTGCCGGTGACGGTCGCGCCGTCGGCACTGACGGCGGCGACGGGAGCGGCCGGGGCCGTCGCGTCGGGCGCGGTCAGCGGCGTCTGCGGCGACACGTTACCGGCGGCGTCGGCCTGGGTGACGGTCAGCGCCTGGCCATCCACCTGAGGATTGGCCAGGATGACGGTATATTGTCCCTGCGCGCCGACCTGGGCGGTGCCGATCGTAGTGCCGGCGGCATCGCGGACGACGATGCCCGCGCCGGGTTCACCGCTGCCGGTCACCACCGTGCCGCTCGCATCGAGCGTGGCAGCGGGCGCTGCCGGTGCGGTGATATCGGGCGCGACGAGGGCGAGCGGGGTGGAGGCATTACCGGCCGCATCGGTCTGCACCACGGTCAGCGCCTGCCCGTTCGCCTGCGTCGGCGAAAGCGTAGCGGCGTAGCTGCCGTCGGCGCCCACCGTCGCGGTGCCGAGCGCTGTGCCATCGGCGCCGGTTACGGTGATCCGCGCGCCCGCTTCGCCCGTTCCGGTGACGCTGGCGCCGTCGCCGGCGATGGCCGCGGTCGGCTGCGCCGGTGCGGTAAGGTCGGGCGCGATCGTGCTCGCGCTGCCCGAGGCGTTGCCGGCCGCGTCCGTCTGGATGGCGTCGATCCGGCCGCCGTCGACCTGCGGGGGTACCAGCGTTGCCGTGTAGCGGCCGTCGGCGCCGACGCTGGCGGTAGCGAGTGGCGTGCCGGCCGCATCGGTGATCGTCACGCGGGCGCCGGGTTCGCCGGTGCCGCTCACCGCGATCCCGCTGGCATCGATCGCGACCGTCGGTGCGGCGGGGGCGGTGATGTCCGGCGCCGTGACGGTGAGCGCGGGAGAGGCATTGCCCGCCGTATCGGTTTGCCGCACCGACAGCGTTTCGCCGTTCGCCTGGCCCGGCGACAGCGCGACCGTGAAGCTGCCGTCGGCGGCGACGGTGCCGCTGCCGATCACCCCGCCGTTCGCATCGGCGATCGTGATCCGTGCGCCCGCCTCTCCCGTGCCGGTGACGCTGGCGCCGTCGCCGGCGACGGTGGCGGTCGGCGTAGCGGGTGCGGTGATGTCCGGCGCGGCAAGGGCGGCCGGCGGGGAGGCGTTGCCTGCGGCGTCGGTCTGCACCACCGACAGCGTGCCGCCATTCGCCGCAGCGGGTGACAGCGTCACCGTATAGCTGCCGTCGGCGGCCACCACTGCGCTGCCGATCACCGTGCCCGCCGCATCGCGCACGGTGACGGTCGCGCCCGCTTCGCCGGTGCCGCGGACGCTGGTGCCCGCATCGTCGATCGCGGCGACCGGGGCGCCTGGCGCGGTGAGGTCTGGCGCGGCGACCGGCGTGGCGGCCGAAACGTTGCCGGCCGCATCGGTCTGCGTCACGCGCAGCGGCTCGCCGTTGGTCTGTGCGGGCGACAGGGTGACCGTATAGCTGCCGTCCGGCGCCACCACGGCCGTGCCGACCACCGTACCGGCGGCATCGCGGACCTGGACGGTCGCGCCGGCCTCGCCACGGCCGGTGATGCCGGTTCCATTGGCACTGACGCTGACCGTGGGGGCCGCCGGCGCCTCGCGATCGGGCGCGCCGTTGCCGGTGTCGGGATCGGGGATCGGCGGCTGGCCCGACGTGCCCTCGTCACGCTCGTCGCTGCCGCCCGCGGCCAGTGCGACGATGCCGCCAGCCGCCGCTACGCCGCCGAGCAGCGCCGGCACCAGCAGCGACGATCCGCCGCCATGCGCCTCTGCGGCCAGGATCTCGTCGAGGTCGCGCAGGGCGGAAAAGCGCGGCGTGCCGCCGCCGACGCGCGCCAGCCACTGGTGGCCGCTCTCGTCGCGCAGGACGAGGTCGTTGGCGACAACCGCATTGTCCGGGTAGAAATCGGCGATGCGGATCTGTTCGCCGTTGGTCAGGCGGATGACGAGATCGTGGCCCTCCCGCTCGAACCCGGCCACCGCCGAGCGATCGAGGTCCAGCCGGACGATGCTGGGGGTGTCGAGGTCGATGGCGTTGCCGGCAACGTCCGTCACCGCGCCGGTGGCCTTGGAAATGATCTGTGCGCTCATGGCTGTCTCCCTGTCCGCCACACGACCGCTCGGCCGCCCGGCAAGGGCGACGGCGTCGTCTCCACGACAACAAAACCCAAGGTGCGGTGGCCCGGATGCTTCGATTCCGAAATCGGAATCAATTCGCATTGTGGCCTGCCGCTATGGCTCTAGGTTCGAGGCATCACGACATCGTGACGATGGCACGAGGAGAGCGCGCCAATGTTTGACGGGGATGATGAAAGCGGAGGCGGCGTCATCGATTACGATGCCGATTATTGGCGGCGCAGAGAGTTACGTCAGCGTAACATGGCCCGGCGTGCCCGATGCAAACGGGCCCGGCGCGCGCATAGCGACTTGGCGAGCATCTATGCCCTGCGCCACGGCAGCGGCGCGGCGGGTGCCGCCGCCGGCCGTTCGCCATGGCAGGTAGTGCAGGATTACGTCCGCAGCCTCTGGCCGCGCTGAGGCCAGAAAGAGGCGGGCCGGCGTCGTCGACGCCGGTTCGTCGGGACAGACTCCTGCCAACCGACTGGCAAGAGAAGCGTTTTGGTACGAAACCGGGCATATCTGCTCTTGCTGCACCACTTGGAAGCTCCATAGACGGAGCCGATGGACCATCTGATCGACGAGCCGCAGATCATCCGGGGGACGGGGCAGCGCGCGGCACAGACCGACAATTTCCTGCTGCAGAATCTGGCGCCCGCCGATTTCGCCATGCTGCGCCCGCATCTGGAGCGGGTGCCGTTCCGGACGGGCGAGGCGCTGGCGCGGGCCGGGGAGCCGATCGACAGCGTATGCTTTCCCGAAGGCGCGATCGCCGGGATCATCGATGCGCTCGACGGCGATCACCGGTTCGCGGTCGGGCTGGTCGGGCAGGAAGGCTTCGTCGGCTGGCCGCTGCTGCTCGGCGACGACATCTGGCCGCACGACGTGGTCATGCGTGCGGAGGACGGCCAAGCCCTGCGGCTGCCCGCGCGGGTGCTGATGGAGGCGGTCGATCGCAGCGACACGCTGCGCCGCACGCTGCTGCGCTTCACCAACGTCATGATGCTGCAGATGAGCCGCACCATCGTGTCGTCGCTCGCCCATTCCATCGAGCGGCGGATGGCACGCTGGATCCTGCTCTATCACGATCGCGTCCGGGCCGACGAGATCTGCATGACGCACGAGGAATTCCGGCTGATGCTGGGCGTGCGCCGCTCCAGCGTGACCGATGCGCTGCACCGGCTGGAGGAGGAACAGGCGGTGCGCACCAGCCGCGGCCGGGTGATCGTCGCCGATCGCGGCAAGCTGCTCGACCTGGCCGGCGACACCTATGGCCGTGCCGAGCGGGAATATCGTCGGCTCATCATCGGGAATGCGCCCTAGGCCCGCTGCGCGGCGCCTGCGACGGAACGTTGCCCGATGGCTTCCGCTGGTGGAGATGCTCGGCTAAGTTATTGCCCCATGATGGATGCGCCGACCCCGAAGCCTGCGCGCCGCCAACCCGCTTGCAGGACCTGACCACCCGATGTCGGACGCATCCGCCCGAAGCCTGCCCGATACTGCCGCGCTCGGCTTCCTGACCGGCGGGGGCGAGTGCGGCCGGCTGATCGGGGCGCGGGACTGGGCGGCGACCCCGCTCGGCCCGATCGAGGCATGGCCGCAAAGCCTGCGCACTGCCACCGCCATCCTGCTGCGTTCGCCGGTGCCGATCGTGATGCTGTGGGGCGAGGACGGCGTCATGCTCTACAACGATGCCTATTCCGCCTTCGCCGGCGGTCGCCATCCGCACCTGCTCGGCTCCAAGGTGCGCGAAGGCTGGCCGGAGGTCGCCGACTTCAACGACAATGTCATGAAGGTAGGACTAGCTGGCGGTACGCTGCATTACCACGACCAGGAACTGACCCTGTATCGCCATGATCGGCCGGAACAGGTGTGGATGGACCTCGATTACTCACCGGTGCTGGATGAGAGCGACACGCCGGGCGGGGTGATCTGCATCCTGGGCGAGACGACCGAACGCGTGGCGGCGGAGCGGCGCACCGCGTTCCTGCTGTCGCTCGCCGATGCGTTGCGTCCGCTCGAGACGCCGGGCGCGATCATTGCGCTGGCGGCGGAACGGCTGGGCGACTGGCTGGATGCCAGCCGCGTCTTCTATGCCGAGATCGCCGCCGGCCTGATGACGGTGGACAGCGATCATGCCCGCGGTGTGCCCTCGATCGTCGGGCGGCATTCGCTCGAGGCATTCGGGCCCGACCTGCTCGGCGCCTATCGCACCGGCCTGCCCGTCGTGGTGCGCGACGTGCAGGGCGACGATCGGCTGAGCGCCGCGGCCCGCGACGGTCTGACGGCGCGTTCGGTCGGCGCCTTCGTCGACGTCGTGCTGTTCGAGGAAAGCGAATGGGTGGGGCTGCTCGCCGTGCAGTCCGCCGTGCCTCGCGTCTGGACTCCCGCCGAGGAGAGCCTGGTCCAGGAGGTCGGCGAGCGGGTCAAGACTGCGGTCGAGCGTGCCCGTGCCGAAGAAGGCCTGCGCGAACTCAACGAGACGCTGGAGGAGCAGATCGCGCTGCGCTCCGCCGAGCGCGACCGGCTGTGGAACCTGTCGCAGGATATGCTGGCGCGCGCCGATTATGCCGGCATGATGTCGGCGGTCAGCCCGGCCTGGACGCAGGTGCTCGGCTGGTCCGAGGCCGAATTGCTCAGCCGCGGCTATGCGAGCTTCATGCACGCCGAGGACGAATCGCATACGCTCGCCTCGATCGCCCATATGGCCGAAACGCGGCGGCCGACACGGTTCGAGAACCGGATCGCGACGCGATCGGGCGGCTGGAAGCACATCGAATGGACGGTCGCGCCCGAGGCGGACGGCGTCAATTTCGTCGCGGTCGGCCGCGACCTCAGCGATGCCAAGGCGCGCGAGGCCGATCTGGAGGTCGCGCAGGAAGCGCTGCGGCAGAGCCAGAAGATGGAGGCGATGGGCAGCCTGACCGGCGGCGTTGCGCACGATTTCAACAACCTGCTGACCCCGATCATCGGATCGCTCGACATGCTGGTGCGCAAGGGGCTGGGCAGCGAGCGCGAGCGGCGGCTGATCGGCGGTGCCCTGCAATCGGCGGAACGCGCCAAGACCCTGGTCCAGCGGCTGCTCGCCTTCGCACGTCGCCAGCCCTTGCAGCCGACCGCCGTCGATATCGGCCGGGTGGTGGACAATATGGCCGGGCTGATCGCCGCGACGCTGGGACCGACGATCGACGTGCGCGTCGACTTGGCCGACGTGCCGCCTGCGCGAGCGGATCTCAACCAGCTGGAGATGGCGCTGCTCAACCTGGCGGTGAACGCGCGCGATGCCATGCCCGATGGCGGCACGCTGACCATCGCGGCGCGCGCGCAGAGCGTGACGATGCGCGACGGTCGCGGCCTGCCGCGTGGCCATTACGTCCGGCTGAGCGTCGCCGACACCGGATTCGGCATGGATTCCGAAACGATGAAGCGTGCGGTCGAGCCTTTCTTCTCCACCAAGGGCGTCGGCAAGGGCACCGGGCTGGGCCTCTCCATGGTCCATGGCCTGGCCGCGCAGCTCGGTGGCGGCCTGACCATCGACAGCACGCCCGGCGAAGGCGCGACGATCAGCCTGTGGCTGCCGATCAGCGTGACGACGGTGAGCGACGACGAACGGCCGGTGGAGATCGCACCGGGTACCATGGGGCGGGGGACAGCGCTGTTGATCGACGACGAGGAACTGGTGCGGATGAGCACCGCCGACATGCTCGCCGATCTCAGCTATCGCGTCGTGGAGGCCGGCTCGGCGGAGGAGGCGCTGCGGTTGCTGCGCGGTGGTCTGGAGCCGGACCTGCTGGTGACCGACCATCTGATGCCGGGGATGAGCGGCGCGCAGCTCGCCCGCGAACTGAAGGCGAGCCGCCCGCACCTGCCCGTGCTGATCGTGTCGGGCTATGCCGAGGAAGAGGGGATCGACGCCGACATCCCGCGGCTGACCAAGCCGTTCCGTAATGCCGAGCTGGCCGCCAGCCTGTCTGCATTGTCGGTGCTGACGCGAAGCGGCTGAGGGCCTGCCGTCAGGCCGCCTCGGCGCCGCGCATCGATAGCGGATGGGGCGCGGCGTGGAAGGCGGCGAACTGGCGTTGCACATCGTCGCTCATCAGGTTCTGCATGATCGTCCAGTAACCCGCGACCGCATCCTCGCCCGAGGCGGCATAGGCGCGGCTCATGTTGCTGTGCAGGCCGGCGAACAGGCGCTGTTCCAGCGCGGTTCCGGCGGGGGTGAGCGACAGCAGCCGCTGGCGGCGGTCGGCCTCTCCCTGGCGTTGCTGGACGAGTTCGCGCTCCACCAGTCCGCCGAGCACCCGGCCGAGCGACTGTTTGGTGACGCCGAGCAGGGTGATGAGGTCACCGACCGACAGGTTCGGCTGCCGGGCGATGAAATACAGGCAGCGATGGTGCGCCCGCCCGAGGCCGAGCGCCGCCAGTTCCGCATCCGAATGGCGCAGGTGCGATTTGTGGGCGAACAGCAGCAGATCCATGCCGCCGCGGATGACGTCGTCGCGCAGATATTGGGCAGCCGGTGGCTTGATCGGATCGGGCATGTGTCGCTTCTCGGGTGTCCGTGACAAGGGGCGGGGACCGATGCAAGCACCGCCCCCCGTGTGTCAGACGACACGCAAGGACAACATCCGCACCCTATTTCGCAAAAAAACCGCTCAGGCGCGTGGCGGTGCGGCAGCGAAGGCCGCGGCGATGGCGTCGCGCATCGGCTTGGGGCGAAAGGCGGCGTCGAACGGACACGGGCGCTTGGTCAGCCCGTCGGCGCGCGGGCGGAAGCCGTTGAGCCAACTGTAGCGGTCGCTGAGGCCCCAACACATCACCGTCTTCGTCTGGGGGTAGGAGAGCATCAGGTCGAGATAGGCGCGGGTATGCGCCGCGACTTCGGCATCGCGCCGCGCGATGGCACCGGGCAGGGGATTGTCGTGCACGTCCATCTCGGTGACCAGCAGGTCGAGGCCCATCGCCGTCACGGCGTCGAGGAAGTCGCGCCAGCCGCGTTCGTCGATCGCGCCGAGGCCGGTCGGACTGTCGCTGTATTTGCTGCCGAGATGGCTCTGCACCCCCAGCGCATCGACGGGCGTGCCGCGCGCCTTCATGCCTTCGAGCAGCTTGAGCACGGCGGCGCGGTGCACGGCCTCGTCCTGCCGCCAGCCCATATAATCGTTGTAGACGAGCTGCGCCCTCGGCGCCGCCTGGCGCGCGGTGTGGAAGGCGATGTCGATCACCGCCTGCGCCCCGATCGGCTTGGACAGCGCCGTCTCGCGCAATGTGCCGGTATCGGAATCGATCGCTTCGTTGACCACGTCGAAACTGTCGACGCGGGGGGCGTAGCGGCCGGCGACGGTGCGCACATGGTCGGCGAGCAGTCGCTCCGCCTCGGTTCGCGGGTTGGCGCCGAAATCGTAGGTCTTGATCCAATCCGGCATCCAGCGTTCGGAATGCCAGAGCAGCGTATGGCCGCGCACGCCGAGCCCGTTGGCGCTCGCCCAATCGACGATGCGATCGGCAGCGCGAAAGTCGAAGGTCCGCGCGTCAGGCCGGGTCGCAGACCATTTCATCTCGGTTTCCGGCACCACCAGCGCGCATTCGCGGGCGTTGAGCGCGCGATAGGCGGGATCGTAGAAGTTCTTGTGGCCCATCGTGCTGCCGAAGCGGATGCCCTTGGCTGCGGCGATGCCGCCCAGCGTATCGCGGCCCCTGGCCATAGCGGGCAGCGGCAGTGCGAGCGCTGCCATGCCGCCGATCAGGCTGCGCCGGTCGATCGTCATCGTCCGATCTCTCCCGTGAACGGTCCCGCGATCGTGCGGTCGGGCAGCGAGCGGCTGCCGAAGCTGCGGAAGTCGGTCACGTCACGCAGCGCGAAGCCGATACCGGCCGGCACCGTCATCCGGAACGCGTCGACGCCCGCGACATCCTCCAGGCGAAAGGCGGGACGCGGGTCGGCGGCGGCGACCGCGACCTCGACGTTGGCGAGGCTGAGGCTGCGGACGTGGCGTGCGAACAGGCCGGTGGCGGGCAGATCGCCGAACATCGTCGCCTCGGGGTAGCCCAGTTCCTCCTCGGGCGGTTGCAGCCGTGCCATCGCTGCCGGTGCGCCGCCGACATGGTGGAGATGGACGTCGCTGATCGCCACGTCCTCGATCGGGTGACCGGCAAGGCCGGCGATGACCGAGGGCAGCATCGTCGCGTTCGAGCTGACCAGATTCTGGATGCGGATGCGGCGCATCGTGCCGATCGCCCGCCCCTTCGGCCCGCGCATCCGCTTGCCGAGGCGCAGGAACAGCGGCGCATCGACGATGCCGCGCATCGTGATGTTGCTGACCACGACGTCCTCGATCATCGCGCCGTCCACCGTTTCGAAGGCGAGCCCGCGGCTGTCCTCGAACACGCAATTGCTGATCGCGATGTTGCGGAAGCCGCCATTGCTTTCCGTGCCGAACTTGATGCGGCCGTGGATCGTCTTGGCGAAGGATGCGGGCATCTTTTGCCAGGTGCCGTCGAGCACCGATCCGATCCGGTAATTGCCGGTGACGAAGCAATTGGCGATCGTCAGGTTTTCGGTGATGCGCGGCTCGCCGAGCGCATAGCTGCTCTTGGGGCAGATCGCGTCGTCGTAGGGTGAATTGACCGTGCAGTTGCTGATCCGGACATTGCGGCAGCAATCGACGTCGAAGCCGTCGCGGTTGGTGTCGACCAGCAGATTGTCGATGGTGAGGTTGTCGACGCCGGTGGCGAGCAGCGCGAACCAGCCGCCCTCCAGCATCCGGAAATCGCGGAGCAGGACGTTGCGGCAATTCTTGAGCGCGATCGCCTTGTTGCCGGTGCCGGGACCGTTGGGGTCCTTCAGCCAATTGTCCTTGCCATCGCCGCGGCCGAGGCCCTTGCCCCAGATCAGGCCTTGGCCGAGGATCGCGATATCGTGCAGCCCCTCGCCCCAGATCAGGCTGTTCTTCCAGTGGCTGTGGCCGAAATCCTGGAACATGTCCCATGGGTTGGGCTCGGCATGGTCGTAGCCGCCGCCGGCGCCCGGTGCGGCGGCGAGGATCGTCGCGCCGGCGTCGAGATACAGGGTGACGCGGCTCTTCAGGCGGATGGTGTAGCAGGCATAGGTGCCCGCCGGGACCAGCACCGTGCCGCCGCCGCGCGCCGCCGCCGCCTCGATCGCGCGGTTGAAGGCGGGGGTGTCGATGGTGGTGCCGTCGCCCTTTGCGCCGAAGTGTCGGACGTTCAGCCAGCCTTCGCCGGATGACACGGCGGTCGGTGCAGCGGTTTGCGCCGCGGCGCCGGCGGAAAAGGCGGCGAGGCCTGCCGACCCGCCCATGATGATCGAACGGCGATCGAGCGTCATCGCGACCGGCTCCTTTGCAGACAAAAGCGGGCGGGGCGGCGAACGGGCCGCCCCGCCCAGGGAGGGGACGGTTAGAACTTCAGGGTCGCACCCAGGAAGAATTCGGTGCCGAGCACATCGTAGGTCGCCGAGAAGGTGTTGGCGTTGGGCCCCTGGGTGGTGATCGGCGGATTGGTGTTGAAGATGTTGTTGGCGCCGCCGAACAGCTGGATCTGCTTGGCGATGTCATAGCTGAACGACAGGTCGAAATAGTTGCGGTCGTCGAGCTTGGGGAAGGAGATGCTGGCCAGCGTCGGCGTCGCCGCCGATCCCTGGCGATACGGCACCACGAAGCGGTCGGTGGTGACCGGCCCGATATAGCGGTGGCGCAGGCTGAGGCTTAGATCCTCGATGTTCCAGGTGATCCGGCTGGTGCCCCGCCAGCGCGGCAGCGGCTGGCCGCAGGTTGGGCCGAACGATCCGGCGCACTTGTTCTGGATGTTGGGGAAGGCCGCGACCGGAGTCGAGGTGAATTCTGCTAGCCAGGTATAGTTGGTGCCAAAGTCGAGCGAACTGCTGCTGCCGAAGCCGGGCAGGCCGAAGCCAAGGTTGACGCGGTAGCGCGCAGCGAAGTCGATGCCCGAAGTTTTGAGCGACCCAGTATTCGCATTGAGGATCCGCGCGACATAGGGATCGTTGATTTCGCCCGTGGTCGGATTGCGGTTGATCGCGCGGCAGAACTCGCTGTTGGCGTCCTGCAGCACCGTATAGCAGAGGTTGAAGGTATTCTGCAGACCGCCGCCGAGCGAGGATACCGCCCCTTCCAGCGTAATGTTGAAATAATCGACGCTGAGGTACAGGCGCGGTGCCGCCTGGGGTGTGATGACGACGCCGGCGGTATAGGTGTCCGACTTTTCCGCGCCGAGGTTCGGGTTGCCGCCGAAATCGGCAGGGATGATCGTGTTGGGCTGCACCACGGAGGTGAAGACGTTCGCGGCCGGCACGCCGGTGGCGATGCACACCGCGCGCACCGCCGCGGTCTGCTGCGCGGCGGGCGCGCGGCTGGAGCAGGGATCGGTGGCGACACCCACGACGCGGTTGATGCCGCCGTACAGCTCGCCGACGTTGGGCGCGCGGATCGCGCGCTGGTACTGGCCGCGGAAGGCGAGGTCGCGGTTCACCCGCCAGTCGAGCCCGCCGAGATAGGTCCACACCCCGCCGACGCCCGACAGGCTGTAGTTGGAATAGCGGAAGGCGCCGTTGGCGACGAGGCTGTCGATGAACGGCGTGTCGTGGATCAGCGGCACGCGGATCTCGCCGAACACTTCCTTGACGCTGGTGCTGCCGCGCGTCGGCAGGCCAGGGTTGAAGCCGGCGACGTCGCCCGACGACAGGAAGCTGTCAGGCGTGAACTGCGCGCTCGTCTTGCGCCATTCGTAGCCGTAGGAGAAGCCGACGGGGCCGGCGGGCAGCTTGAACAGGTTGCCGGTGATGCTGCCTTGCGCGACCTGCTGCGTCGCGATCGTCGTGTTGGTGGCGCTGATCGCGATCGCCGAGGCGCATGCGGCCGAGACGTTGGCACCGAAGATGTTGCAGACCGGCGCCGCGCCGTTCACCGACAGCAGGTTCTGTTGCAGGCGGCTGCGCGAGATGGCGTTGCGCAGCAGCAACGTGTCCTCGCTGCGCGCATAGGTGTAATAGACGTCGTACTTGAGGTCGGTCAGAAAGTTCTCGCTGACGTCGCCCAGGTCGCCGCGGAAGCCCCAGGCACCGCGGAACACGTTGCGCCGCTCGCTCGCCTGACGCGCGCCGACCTCGACGTAGCGGCGGCCGGCGGTCAGCACGGCGAGGCCGTCGCCCGGCGTGGTGGTGCGGGTCAGCGTGCCGCTGGTGACGGTGGTGGTGCCGGTTTCGGCGAGATCGAGCTGGCGCAGCACCGCCTGCAATTGCGGCGTCAGATAGGGATTGTTGACGTTGAACAGCGTCGGCGAGCCGACGTTGGTCGGCGCAAGCCGCGCATCGACCACGTTGTTGCTGTAATGCAGCTCCATGTAGCCGGTGATCTTGTCGCTGAAGTCGTAGTGACCGAAGCTGTTGATCATCCAGCGTTCCTGCGGCTGGATCAGGTAATTGTCGGGGCCGAGGTTGAAATCGTCCTGCGGTGTGATCTGCGGACGCGCGGCGGTGCCGGCGTTGTTGAAGGTGAAGCCGCGGCTGGTCAGCTGGCCGAGCCCCGCCGCCGCATAGGCCGCGTTGAGCGCGGCATTCGATCCGCCGAATGCGGGGATGCCGGAGAAGCGGCCGTTGGGGATGTCGCCGCTGCCGCCGGCGACGAAGCCCAGCGCACCACCGCCCGCCACGCAGCCGAGGCCGGCGGCGGGGGTGAAGGGCGTGCCGGCGCGGGTCGCGCTGACCGTGTCGCGGGTGACGCAGCCGTCCTGCAGCGAATCATAGGCGAAGCTGCCGCGCTCGCCACGGGTGATCGCGCCGCGCTTCAGGTAGTTGCCGGCGACGACGAGGTTGCCCTTGCCCTCGGCGAAGTTGCCGCCGAGCGTCAGGTCGAAATTGTACACCGGGGTGCCGGTCGGCCGGTCCATGTTGACCTGCGCACGGCCCTCGACGCCTTCGAAATCGTCGCGGATGATGAAGTTGACGACGCCGGTGATCGCGTCCGAGCCATAGACGGCGGAGGAACCGCCGGTGACGATCTCGGTCCGCGCGACGAGCGTCGAGGGGATGGTATTGAGGTCGGTGACCTGTTCGGGGCCGAAGATCGCGAAGCGGCGGCCGTTGACCAGCACCAGGTTACGGGTCGAGCCGAAGCCGCGCAGGTTGACGTCGGCATAGCCGCCCGGAACGGTGTTGGAGGTGGCGCCGCCCAATTGCGAGCCCACCGCCTGCGGCAGCTGGCTGAGCGTGCGCTCGACGTTGACGTTGCCCGACAGCTTGATGTCGTTGGCGTCGACGACGCTCACCGGGGTGGAGGCATCGAAGCCGTTGCGGGCGATGCGCGATCCCGTCACGACGATGTCGGCGCCGGTGCCTTCATCGGCGGCCTGGCCAGCGGCGTTGACCGCGCTGCCGGCCTGGCCGTTGGGGTCCTGCACCGTGCTGGTCTGCGGGTTGCCATCGGCGTCGGTCGGCGCGGGCGGCAGCTGCGGCTGTTCGCCGGTGGGGGACGCGGGCGAGGCGGCGCCGGGCTGCACGGCGGTCTGCGCGGCGGCGGGCGCGGCGGCAAGGCCGAGTGCGAGCATCGTGCCGCACAGGAACTGCGCGCGACGGCGGCGGTGGACGAGGTCCTTCATGCAATCCTCCCTTTGTTGCGGCGCTGTGCTCGGTCGCAGGACCGGCCAGCGCTCGCGGTGTATCGGCGGACAATCCGCTGTGCCGTTCCGCCCCCTCGGCGGATTGGCGTACCATATTATGGGAAGCCTTATTATGGTTGAGGGATGCGGTGTCAAGAGGTAGCGTTACCATCATGGATGTGGCCTAACCATCTGATGGGACGGCTATATGTCGGACTTTATTCCCGCTGCCCGAGCATTGGGAGCGAGATAGCGCTAACGAGGCGGGGCAGCAGCGCCGCCCACGAAGAGGGAGAGACAGGATGACCGGACGAACCAAGGGCTGGTGGCTCGCCGCATGCCTGCTGGCGACCGGATCGGCCGGCGTCGATGCCGGACCTGCGGCGAAGACCTATGCCAATCCGATCCTCTATGCCGACTATTCCGATCCCGACGTGATCCGGGTCGGCAAGACCTATTACATGGTCGCGTCCAGCTTCCATTTCTCGCCGGGCATTCCGATCCTCGCCTCCAGCGATCTGGTGCATTGGCGTATCCTAGGCCACGTCCTGCCGCGGCTGCCGTTCGCGCCGGAATACGACATGCCGGGGCCGCACACGCTGACCGATGCGATCTCCAAGCCGGTCGGCGGCACGCGTTATGCCGGCGGCGTCTGGGCGCCGTCGATCCGCTTCCATGCCGGCCGCTTCCACGTCTATTGGGCGACACCCGACGAGGGCATCTTCATGGCGACCGCGGCGCGGGCGGAGGGGCCGTGGAGCGCGCCGGTCAAGGTGATCGACCAGCCGCTGCTGGAGGATCCCTGCCCGTTCTGGGACGATGACGGCACCGCCTGGCTGGTGCATTCGCGCCACGGTGCCGGTCCGCTGATCCTCCATCGCATGAGCGCGGACGGGACCCGCGTGCTCGACGCCGGCACGGTGATCGTCGAGGACAAGGCGAAGCTGCCGATCCTCGAAGGGCCCAAGGTCTACAAGCGCGGCGGCTATTACTACATCCTCGCGCCCTTCGGCGGGGTCGAGAAGGGCGCGCAGGTGGCGCTGCGCGCGCGATCGATCCGCGGGCCGTACGAGCAGCGCGTGGTGCTGAGCCAGGGGAGCACCGCGGTGCAGGGGCCGCACCAGGGCGGCTGGGTGGAGACGCCCTCCGGCGAGGGCTGGTTCATCCATTTCAACAGCACCGGCGCATTCGGCCGGATCACCTATCTGGAGCCGCTCGTCTGGAAAGACGATTGGCCGATGATCGGGCAGCCGATCCCCGGCACCGACGGCGGCCAGCCCGTCGCGACTTTCCGCATCCCCGACACCGGGTCGCCGCCGTCGCGCGACCGGTTGCAGGATTCGGACGGCTTCGATTCGCCGCGGCTCGGCGTGCAATGGGAGTGGAACCACAATCCCGATGCCGCGCGCTGGAGCCTCACCGCCCGGCCCGGCTTCCTGCGGCTGACCGCGGGGCGGGCGGATCATCTGGTCACCGCGCGCAACACGCTGACGCAGATCCTGCAGGGGCCGCGCCGCCGGATCACCGTGCGCATCGATCCCGCCCGGATGACCGACGGCCAGCGCGCCGGCCTGTCGCTGTTCGGCGTGCGGCCGAGCTGGATCGGGCTGGTGCGCGATGGCGGCACGACTCGCGTGACGCTGGCGAGCGAGGGACGCGAGACGCCTTCGGTCGCGCTGACCGGGCGCGGTATCGACCTGCGCGCCGAGGTGGGGCCGGAGCAGACGGTGCGCTACAGCTACAGCCTGGATGGCGGGCGCCGGTTCGTCGCACTCGGCGATGCCATTCCGCTGGCGCGCTTTTCGTGGTGGAAGGGATCGCGGCCGGCGCTGTTCACCTACACGCACAAGACGCCGGGCGGGTCGGTCGACATCGACTGGGTCCGCGTCGAACCCCTGTCGGGAGATGCCGCATGATCGATCGTCGCCTGTTCCTCGCCGCCGGCGCGGCGCTGACCGTGCCGGGCGCGGTGCGCGCCGCCGCGGCCCCCGCCGATCCGGATGCGCCGCATTTCACCACCGGCAACGCGCGCTGGCAGGCCGCCTATGACAAGGCGCTCGCCATCCTCGCCGGCAACGTGCAGGTCATGCCCTATGTCAACCGGCCGGTGCTGATCGAGGGATCGGTGTACCGCGGCATCTGGCAGGAATGCGGGCCGCACGAGGCGCTGGTCTATCGCAAATGGCGGCCCGACGTGGCGCGCGACAGCCACCTCACCTTCTTCGAGCTGCAACGCGCCGACGGGCAGCTGCCGGCGAACAACAAGGAGACGGAGACCGGCTTCGGCCAGATCCAGATGGTGGTGCCGATCGCCGCCACCGCCTGGGAACTCGCCCGCGCGACCGGCGATTCGGCGTTGCTCGAACAGGCGTATCGCGGCGGTGCGATGTGGGATGCGTGGCTGGGCCGCTATCGCGACACGCGGCGGACCGGCCTGGTCGAGGGCTTCTGCACCTACGACACCGGGCACGACAACAGCCCGCGCTGGCGGGGCCTTCCCAACCAATGCCCCAACAAGAACGCCAAGGTGCATGCCGCCGACCCGGCGCTGCCGCGGCTGTGCCCCGACCTGTCGGCGACCGTCTATGGCGGCCGGCTGGCGCTGGCGGCGATGGCGGATGCGCTCGGCCAGCGGGTGGAGGCGGAGCGCTGGCGCGAGCGGGCCGAGGCTTTGCGGGGCGCGATCGTCGCGCGCCTCTGGTCGGCGGAGGATGCGGCCTTCTATGATCGCGATCCGCAGGACCGGTTCGTCGCGATCCGATCCGACATCCTCAGCCGGATGTGCGGCGAACGGGTGCCGGACCAGGCGATGTTCGACCGGATGTGGGAACGGCAGCTGGGTAACCCCAAGGCGTTCTGGACACGATTCCCGCTGCCCTCGATCGCGGTGAACGATCCGACGTTCGTGCGGCCGATTCCGGCGAACAGCTGGGGCGGCGCCGCGCAGGCGCTGACCGCGCTTCGCGCAGGGCGCTGGTTCGACCATTACGGCCGCGGCGCCGAGTTCACGCGGATGATGGATCAATGGTGCGAGGCGATCCAGGCGGACATGAGCTTCCGCCAGCAGATCGATCCCGACACCGGCGTCTTCACCAAGGGGGCGGACGAGCCCGATTATTCGCCCTGCGCGCTGGTGATGGTGGACTATACCTGGCGGCTGATCGGCGTGCGCGAAGAGGGCGAGGACCTGCACTGGACGATCCGGCCGCGGCATGCCGCCGCCCGCGACGCAGTGCTGGCGCTGCGCACCGATGGCGGGCGGCGGGCGGCGATCCGCTATCGCGGGGACGGCGCGGAACTGACGCTGGACGGCCGGCCGGTGGCCCGCGTCTCGGGCGGCGCAGCGCGGCTGGTGACCGACGCGGCGGGCGTGCCGAAGCGGCTGGTCGGCGTCGACCCGGCGTCGCAGCGGGTCAAGCTGGTGCGGCCGGGGCAGGGGGATCGGACGGTGCGGCTGCGCGTCAACCAGCAGCTGGCGGTGTGATCGGGTGAGCGGCCAAGGGTGGCCCCGTTCGACCGATCACCCCTGTTCGCAGCTCCACGGCGCCTCCTTCAACGCCTGTGCGAGATGGTCGATCACCACCTGCACGCGCAGCGGCCTGAGCGGGGAGGGTGGCATCAGCAGGTAGAGCGCGAGGGGAGGCGCGGACCAGTCGGGCATCACGACCTCCAGCGCGCCCTCCTGCAGGTCGCGCCAGACGAGGAATTCGGGTTGCAGGGCCAGCCCCGCGCCGGCGCGCAGGGCGGGGGCGAGCAGGTCGGCATTGTCGGTCCACAGGCCGACGCGGGGGGTCACCGCCTCCTCGCCGAACTGCGGATGGGTGAAGCGCCACAGCCCCGGCGAGGCGCCGCCGGTATAGGCGAGCGCGCGATGATCGCGCAGCTCGGCGGGGTGGCTGGGGCGGCCGTGCGCATCGAGATAGGCGGGCGCGGCGACCGGCAGCAGTCTTACCGTACACAGCCGCCGCGCGAGCAATGACGAATCCTCCAGCCGCGCGATGCGCAGCGCCAAGTCGAACCCCTCGGCGATCAGATCGACGTGGCGGTCGCTCAGTGCGATATCCAGCGTCACCTCGGGATAGGCGGCGAGGAAGCCGGGCAGCGTCGCCGCCATATAGCCGATCCCGAACGACAGCGGTGCGCTCACCCTGACGCGGCCGCGCGGCGCCGCCGATTGTTCGGTCGCCTCGTCCTCCGCCGCCTCGCCCTCGCGCAGGATGCGGGTGGCGCGCTCCAGCACGCCGCGCCCGCCCTCGGTCAGCGTCAGCTGCCGCGAGGTGCGCGCGAGCAGCGCGACGCCCAGTCGCGCCTCCAGCCGGGTGATCGCCTTCGACACGGTAGGATTGGCGAGGCCGAGTTCCTGCGCGGCACGCGCGAAGGAGCCGGTTTCGGCGACCTTGGCGAAGATCGCCCAGGCTTCGAGATCGGGGAGACGGCGTGGCATTTTCGGCAACGATGCAATGCCATCATTGCCGTTTCGTCAAGCGGCATCATCGCCCATCTTGCTTGCAACGGAGCGAAACGCCGCTCCCCGCCAAGGAGATACGCCATGATCGAACGCCGCCCCTTCGCCGAACTCGGTGGTGCCAACCACGGCTGGCTCGATGCCAAGCACCATTTCTCGTTCGCCAGCTACTACGATCCCGCCAAGATGGGCTGGGGGCCGATCCGGGTGTGGAACGACGACACGATCGCCGCCGGCACCGGCTTTCCGCCGCATCCCCATGCCGACATGGAGATCATCACCTACGTCCGCGACGGCGCGATCACGCATCAGGATTCGCTCGGCAACATCGGCCGGACCGAGGCGGGCGACGTGCAGGTGATGAGCGCGGGCTCCGGCGTGCGCCATTCGGAATACAACCGCGAACCCGGCGAAACCCGCATCTTCCAGATCTGGATCGAGCCCAAGAGCCGCGGCGGCCAGCCGTCCTGGGGCGCCAAGCCGTTCCCCAAGGGCGACCGCGCGGGGGCGTTCGTGACGCTGGCGAGCGGCATCGACGGCGATAGCGACGCGCTGCCGATCCGCACCGACGCCCGCGTGCTCGGCGCGACGATCAAGGCGGGCGAGACGGCCGAATACGCGCTCGGCGCCGGCCACCACGCCTATCTGGTCCCCGCCACCGGCGCGATCGACGTGAATGGCGTGCGCATCGATGCACGTGATGGCGCCGCGATCAAGGATGAGGCCATCCTCTCCGTCACCGCGCTGGAGGATGCCGAAATCGTCCTTGTCGACGCCGCCTGACGCCAACCATTCGAACAGGGAGACAGACCATGCCCTTCATCACCACCGCCGACGGGACCGAGATCTTCTACAAGGACTGGGGCCCGCGCGACGCCCAGGTCATCCACTTCCATCACGGCTGGCCGCTGAGCTCGGACGACTGGGATGCGCAGATGATGTTCTTCGTCGCCAAGGGCTATCGCGTCGTCGCGCACGACCGGCGCGGGCATGGTCGCTCCTCTCAATCGGCGACCGGCCACGACATGGACAGCTATGTCGCCGACGTGGTCGCCCTGACCGACGCGCTGGATCATCGGCAAGCCATCCACGTCGGCCATTCGACCGGCGGCGGCGAGGTGGCGCGCTATGTCGCGCAGGCCAGGCCGGGCCGGGTCGCCAAGGCGGTGCTGGTCAGCGCGGTCGCGCCGATCATGGTCCAGACGGACGCGAATCCCGATGGCGTGCCGATCGCGGTGTTCGACGAGGTACGCAGTCAGACCGCGACCAATCGCGCGCAGTTCTTCTGGGACTTCACCTTGCCTTTCTTCGGCTACAACCGCGACGGCGCCGAGGTGAAGGACGGCGTGCGCCGCAACTGGTGGCGGCAGGGGATGACGGGCAGCATCCTCGCCCACACGCTCGGCATCAAGGCATTCTCGGAAACCGACTTCACCGCCGACCTGCAGGCGATCCGCGTGCCGACGCTGGTGATGCACGGCGAGGACGATCAGGTGGTGCCGTTCACGACGACGGGCAAAATGTCCGCCGATATCGTCGCGGGCGCCGTGCTGAAGAGCTATCCCGGCCTGCCGCACGGCATGCCGACCACGCATGCCGATGTCATCAACGCGGACCTGCTCGCCTTCATCGAGGGTTGAGCACGACGGGCGCGACGGACCCCCCGCCGCGCCCTTTCCCTTTGCAAGGACCCGTTCCATGGCCGACCGCATCCTGATCCTCTACGGCTCGTACCGGTCAGACCGGCAGGGCATCGCGCTGGCGGAATGGCTGGTCACCGCCTTTCGTGCGCGTGGTGCCGAGCCCGAGCTGATCGATGCCAAGGCGGTCGGGCTGCCGATGCTCGACCGCATGTTCAAGGAATATCGGCAAGGCGAGGCGCCGCCGGCGATGGCGGAACTGGCGGCGAAGATCCGCGCGGCCGACGCCTTCGTCTTCGTCACCGGCGAATATAATTGGAGCGTGCAGCCGGGCCTCAAGAACCTGACCGACCATTTCCTGGAGGAATGGTATTGGCGTCCCGCCGCGATCGCCAGCTATTCCGCCGGCCGGTTCGCGGGCGCGCGCGCCGAGCTCGCCTGGCACGGCATCCTGTCGGAAATGGGGATGGTGGTCACGTCGAGCACGCTGGCGGTCGGCGGCATCGGCCGCGCCTTCGACGCGGACGGCACGCCTACGGGCGAGGGCGGCGCGGCGCTGGAGCGGGCCTTTCCTCGCTTCGCCGACGATCTGGGCTGGTGGACCGAAGCGGCACGCGAGCAGCGCGCGCGCCGCGCGCCGCCCTATTGAGGGCACGAACGCCGAAGGGCATCACCCTCGAATCGGTACGAGGCGTGCACCGGATCGTCGCCCGCGTGCCGATGTTACGGTGCGATATCCGATTGGCGCGCCACCAGCGTCGGCCGGATCACGGCGTCGCCCTCCGCCACCTCGCCCGACAGGGCGGCAAGCAGGGTGCGTGACGCGCTCGCGCCCATCTCGCGGATCGGCAGCCGGACGGAGGTGAGGTTGGGCCACACCCGCGCGGCCATCGGCAGGTCGTCGAAGCCGATGACGGACAGGTCCTGCGGCAGGGCGAGGCCGCGCTCGCGCGCCGCCTGCATGACGCCGATCGCCATGTCGTCGTTGAGCGCGAACACCGCGGTCGGCGGTTCGGCGAGGGCGAGCAGCCGGTGCCCCGCCGCGACGCCGCTTTCGAAGGTATAGCCGCCCTCCACATCATGCTCCGCTGCCACCGCGAGCCCGCGCGCGGCGAGCGCGGCGGTGAAGGCATCGCCGCGGACGTGCGACGAGCGATAGGAGGCGGGACCCCGCAAGAGGGCGATACGCCGATGGCCGAGATCGGCGAGCCGTTCCGCCGCCTCGGCCGCGCCCCAGGCGTCGTTGCTCACCACCATGCGTCCGGGCGCGTCGAGGGCGGTGCAGGCGATCCGCACATAGGGACAGCCGATCGCCTGGAGCAGCGCCACCAGCGCCTCGTCCTCCGACAGGGGCGGCGGCAGGATGACGCCGTCTAGGCGCTGGCGCTGGATCACCGCGCGGATATCGTCGAGCATCGTCGCCGCATCGCGCCGGCAGGGATGGACGACCAGCTCCATCCCCTCCGGCCGCAGGACGTCGAGGATGCCGAGCTGCATGTTGACGACATAGGTCGGGCTGGGATTTTCGTAGATCAGCCCGACGAGGAACGACCGGCCGAGCGCCAGGCTGCGCGCCTGCGCATTGGGGCTGAAGTGCAGGTCGCGGATCGCCGCCTCGACGCGGGCGAACATCCGGGGCGTGACATTGGGTTCGCGATTGATGACGCGCGACACCGTCTTCTTGGACACGTTCGCATAGGCCGCGACATCGGTGATCGTCGCGCGCCGCAGCGGGGCCGCGCGGCCTATCGGGTCGTCTGCCAAGCTGTCACCGTCCTTCCGTCGTCGTCCTGGGGCTGATCGACACTCAAGATGAGGATTCCCTTCATCCTCCCCCGCCAGGGCAGGGCTATCGCATATGAGGTGTCCGATCCGGGGGTGTTCTTCAATCCTCCGTCACCCCGGACCTGGTCCGGCATCCACCGTGCCGCGGATCGATACACTATGGGTCTTGCGGCACGGTGGACCCCGGAACAAGTCCGGGGTGACGGAGAATATTGGCATGGCATGCGCCTTTACCCGCAGCCGGCAGCCGTCCGGTGCCGGAATGGTACCGATATGGACATGGCGGTGTGCCGGCCGTAGGCGAGGGAGATGGAAAGACTGTACCGCGACGGCGGACCTGTCCGGGCCGCTGCGGTGCTGTTCGCCTATTGCGTCGCGATGGCGCTGTTCTTTCGCGGGCCGCTGACGAGCGGGTTCGATCTCGGTTTCGGCGAGCGCGGCGATGCGATCATCGAGATCAGCATCCTCGAACATTGGCGCAACGTGCTGACCGGCGCGGCGCATTGGCGCGACACCTTCTACTTCCATCCGTACCGCGGCACGCTCGGCTATAACGACGGCTATTTGCTGTACGGGCTGGTCTACAGCGGCTGGCGGCTGGTCGCCGATCCGTTTCACGCCGACACGCTCAACGTCTGGACCTTCAAGACGATCGGGTTCGTCGCCGCCTATCGGCTGACCGCCCGTACGCTCGCCCGCGGCTGGATCGCGGGGGCGCTGGTCGCCTTGCTGTGGACGGTAGCGAGCAACATCCACCTGCAGGCGGTGCATGCGCAATTGCAGAGCGTGGCCTTGCAGCCGGTGGCGATGATGCTGGCGATCAGCGCGGTGCGCGCGGAGCGGGACGGGCGCCGCGCGCGGGCGCGCATGCTGGCGGTGATGCTCGCCGCGCTCGTCGCCGCCTGGCTGATGACCGGTTACTACATGGCCTGGTTCACGATCTTTTCGGCGTGCCTGTTCGTCGCCTGCTGGGCCGCCCTGAGCGGCCGGTGGCGGCCTGCCGCGGCGGGGCGGCTGGCGCGCGATCATGGTGCGACGCTCGCCTGCGGCCTGGGCGCCTTTGCGGTGCTGATCGTGCCGTTCCTCGCCACCTACCTGCCGACGATGCGCGAGACGGGGGGCGAACCCTATCAGGAGATGCTGGGCTATCTGGTGACGCCGGGCATCGACATGGTGAACGTCGGCGCGGGCAATTACCTGTGGGGCTGGCTGTTCCGGCCGCTGCTGGCGCTGGCGCACTGGCTGCTGCCCGAGGATCCCGCGTTGCCGGGCCGCGTCTTCGGCGGCGAGCATGAAGCGGGGCTGCCGCCGATCCTCGCCGTGCTGGTGCTGGCGGCGGCGTGGCGGATCGTGGTGCGGCGCCGCGTCGGGATCGATCGGACGGCACCGGTCGCATGGCGCGCGTTCGCGCTGGCGATGATGGTCGCCTGGGCGCTGACGCTGCAATTCTGGTACGCCTCGCCCTGGGGGCTGGTGTTCGAGCTGGTGCCGGGCGCCAAGGGGATGCGCGTGGTGTCGCGCTATCAATTGTGGCTGACGCTGCCGTTCCTGCTGATCGCGCTCGCCGCCTGGCAGGAGCGCGCCGAGCGTTTCGCCGCGGCGCGGCCGTGGCTGGCGGCGGGGCTGGCGGGCGTGCTGGTCGTCGAGAACCTGAGTGCGGAAACGCCGGCGCAGCTGAGCCGCAGCCGCCATGGCGCCGCGCTCGCCGCCGTTCCGGCGCCGCCGGCGGGCTGCACCAGCGTCTACGTCGTGGCGACGCGGCAGGCCGAGCCGCTGTACATCAACGCGGAGCTGCACGCGCTCTACCCGCACAACGTCGATGCGATGCTGCTCGCCGAGCGCTGGCAGGTGCCGACGATCAACGGCTTTTCCACCTTCAACCCGCCGGACTGGGCGTTCGGCGCGCCGTGGGCGGCGGATTACGACGCGCGCGCGCTTGCCTATGCGCGGCGACATGGGCTCACCGGGCTGTGCCGGCTCGATGTGCGCGATGCGCAGCCGTGGCGGCGCGTGACGGGGTGACGCCGGTCAGCCGCCGGCGAGCGCCCGGTCGATGTCCGCCGCCTCGTGGCGTTCGCGCAGGAACGTGCCGGGTTCGCCGGTCACGCGGTTGACGATGCGGCCACGGCGCACCGGCTCGCGCGCGGCGATCGCCGCCGACCAGCGGGCGAGATGCGGATAGGCGCCGACGTCGAGGAATTCCCGCGCGTCATAGGCGCCGTCGAGCAGCCCGCCATACCACGGCCACACCGCCATATCGGCGATCGTATAGGCATCGCCCGCCAGATAGTCGCGCGTCGCCAGATGCGTGTCGAGCACGTGCAGCTGGCGCTTCGCCTCCATCGCATAGCGGTCGATCGCGTACTGGATCTTGAACGGGGCATAGGCGTAGAAATGGCCGAAGCCGCCGCCGACGAAGGGGGCCGAGCCCATCTGCCACATCAGCCAGTTGATCGTTTCGGCACGGGCCGCGGGCGCGCTCGGCAGGAAGGCGCCGAACCGTTCGGCGAGGTAGAGCAGGATCGATCCGCTTTCGAACAGGCGCGTCGGCGGCGTCGCGGCATGGTCGGCGAGCGCCGGGATCTTGGAATTGGGATTGAGCGCGACGAAGCCGCTGCCGAACTGGTCGCCCTTGCCGATCTCGATCAGCCAGGCGTCATATTCCGCCCCGGCATGGCCCGCGGCGAGCAGCTCCTCGAGCAGGATCGTCACCTTCTGCCCGTTGGGCGTGCCGAGCGAATAGAGCTGCAACGGGTGGCGCCCGACCAGCAACGGCGCGTCATGCGTCGCGCCGGAGACGGGGCGGTTGATCTGGGCGAACTGGCCGCCGTTCGATCGGTCCCATTCCCACACCGCGGGCGGCACATAGCCTGCGGGCTGGTTGTTCGCACCGGCTTCATCGGTCATTGTACCTGTCCTTTATCCTCGCGTCGCTCCGCATAGCCGAGTGGGCAGGCGGGGACGAGCCCGTCTGCGGCAGGGCGGTTGCCGGCTGCCGTGCGGGCGTGGCAGCATGAGGCAAACAACTGGCAGGGCAGAGGATTCGGATATGGCGGGGTTCCCGATCGGGCAGGTGCTGGCCGCGGTGGCGGCGACGGTGGCAGGCGGCGTGGCGTCATCCGCCTCCGCGCCGGACCGGCTCGTCGTCGCGACCGCGGACGGGCCGGTGCGCGGCGCAAGCGAGGCGGGTGTCGATTCCTGGAAGGGGATTCCCTTTGCCGCGCCGCCGGTCGGCGCCTTGCGCTGGCGGGCGCCGCAGGCCCCTGCGCGCTGGACCGCGGTTCGCGATGCGCGCCGCTATGCCGCCGATTGCATGCAGCTGCCCTTCCCGAGCGACGCGGCGCCACTCGGCACGACCCCGGCGGAGGACTGCCTGTACGCCAACGTCTGGAGGCCGGCGGGAACGCGTGTGGGGGCCAGGCTGCCGGTGATGGTGTGGATCTACGGCGGCGGCTTCGTCAACGGCGGGTCGTCGCCGCCGACCTACAGCGGTGCGGCGCTGGCGCGGCAGGGCATCGTGGTGGTGAGCTTCAACTATCGGCTGGGGCGGTTCGGCGCCTTCGCGCATCCCGCGCTGGGCAAGGGGGGCGGCGCACGCGAAGTCGATTTCGGCCTGCTCGACCAGCTGGCTGCGCTGCGCTGGGTGCAGGCCAATGTCGCGCGCTTCGGCGGCGATCCGCGGGCGGTGACGATCGTCGGCGAAAGCGCCGGTGGCCGGTCGGTGCACGCGCTCGTCACCTCGCCAACGGCGCGTGGGCTGTTCCGCGCCGCGGTGGTGCAATCGGGCGGGTCGGCGGCACCGGACCCGAACGGCATCGCCACGGCGGAGGCGGCAGGGATCGCCTTTGCGCAAGCGAAGGGGATCGCCGCCGACGATCCGCAGGCCGCGGAGCGGCTGCGCGCGCTGTCCGCCGAACAGGTCGTCGACGGCCTCAACCTCGCGACGCTGGGCCGCGCGACGGGGTATAGCGGGCCGGTGCCGGACGGTCGCGATTTCGTGGATGTCGGAACGGCATATCGCACCGGCGGCTTCGTGCACGTGCCGGTGATGATCGGCGCGACCAGCGACGATATCGGCGGCCCCGCCGGCCCGATGATCGCCGGCGCGCGCGAGATCGCGGGCCTGCTCGCCGGGCAGGGCGTGCCGGTCTATTACTACCGCTTCGATTATGTCGCGGGATCGGCGCGGACGCCGGACACCAAGGGCGCAGCGCATGCCACCGACATCCCCTTCTTCTTCGATACCGCGGAGATCAAATACGGCGACCGCACCGTCGCGGCCGATCGCACCGCGGCGCGGGTGATGAGCCGCTACCTGGTCGATTTCGTCAAGCGCGGCGACCCCAATGGCGGCGGCACGCCCTGGCGGCCGTATCGCGACACCGACCGGGCGATGCTGACGCTGACCCCGGCCGGCACCGCGACGCTGGCGCCGGAATGATCAGCGCCAGCCGAGCGCCGGCGCGACGTGGCGCAGCACGCCCTCGATCACATGGGCGTTATAGGCGACGCCCAGCTGGTTGGGGACGGTGAGCAACAGCGTGTCGGCTTCGGCGATCCCCTCGTCCGCGCGCAACTGCTCGATCAGCCGGTCGGGCTCGGCGGCATAGGAGCGGCCGAACACCGCGCGCATGTTGTCGATGACGCCGATCTGGTCGCTGCTGTCGCCCCGGCCGAAATAGGCGCGATCCTGATCGTCGAGGATCGGGAAGATCGCGCGCGACACCGATACGCGTGGGGTGCGGGCATGCCCCGCCTCGGCCCAGGCTTCGCGATAGACGCGGATCTGCCGCGCCTGCTGGACGTGGAACGGTTCGCCGCTTTCGTCCGCCTTCAGCGTCGAGCTTTGCAGGTTCATGCCGAGCTTCGCCGCCCAGACGGCGGTGGCGTTGTTGCCCGATCCCCACCAGATCCGGTCCTTCAATCCCTCGGCATGCGGCTCCAGCCGCAGCAGGCCCGGCGGGTTGGGGAACATCGGGCGCGGATTGGGCCGGGCGAAGCCTTCGCCGTTCAGCAGCTGGAGGAACACCTCGGCATGGCGGCGGCCCATGTCGGCGTCGCTCTCGCCGGCGGCGGGGGCGTAGCCGAAGTGGCGCCAGCCGTCGATCACCTGTTCCGGCGAGCCGCGGCTGATGCCGAGTTGCAGCCGCCCGCCGCTGATGAGGTCCGCCGATCCCGCATCCTCGACCATGTAGAACGGGTTTTCGTAGCGCATGTCGATGACGCCGGTGCCGATCTCGATGCGGCTGGTGCGCGCACCGATCGCGGCGAGCAGCGGGAAGGGGGAGGCGAGCTGCTGCGCGAAATGGTGGACGCGGAAATAGGCGCCGTCCGCACCCAGTTCCTCGGCGGCAACGGCGAGGTCGATCGACTGGAGCAGCACGTCGCGTGCCGAGCGCGTCGCCGATCCGGGCGCGGCGGACCAATGGCCGAACGACAGGAAACCGATGTTCTTCATGGGGCTGGGGTCCATCTGCTTGACCGGCCCAAGCTGAGGACGGCGGACCGCCGCGACAAGGCTCAGGCGGGAACCGCTGCGTTTCCGTAACGGGCCGGGCGCGGGGCGACCATCCGCGGCAGCAGCATCAGGGCGGCGCCGCACAGCGCCATGGCCGCGTCGATCCCCAGCACGGGCAGCGGCGCAGCGTGGAACAGTGCGAGATGCACGAGCGCCGTCGCGATCGTGCCGGCCGCCGTCGCGTCGCGCAGCGGCAGCGCGAGGACCCAGCCCGGCCGCACCGCCGCGACGACCAGCGCGGCGGCGAGCGATCCCCAGAAGGCGGCGACCAGCGGCGCCTCGGCCCCAGCCAGCGCGCGCAGCCAGATCGTGGCGACGAGTACGAGCGGCGCCCCCCACACGATCACCGCCCATGCCGCGGCAAGGTGCGTTCCGCCGAGGCCGCGGCGGCGGCGCTTCTGCAACCACAAGGTGGTGCCGGTCGCGGTGACGACGCACAGGGCAAGGCCGAGCAGCATATAGGCGGCCTCGACCGCGAGGCCGCCGTAATTGCCGAAATGGAGGTTGTAGGTGGAGGCCGCGACCTGCTTGCCGATCGCGCCGTCGGACAGGCCGAGCGCCCCGGTGAAGCGCCCGGCGGGATCGAAGGTGAAGGTTTCGCCGTAGATCAGCCGCCGCGGCAGTTCGGCGATGATCTGCACATGGCTGCCACGCGTCGCCGGATCGTGGACGATGACATAGGTCGGCGCGGCGTCGGGCATGCGGGCGTGCAGCGTCGCCAGCGCGGCGGCGATATCGGCGAGCGGGGCGGGCGCGGCATCGGCGGGCGGTTCGGTGCCGAAGATCGGGGCATAGGCCTGTTCCAGCGTGCCGCCGGACGCCTTGGCCAGCACCGAGAAGCCGACGCTGCCGAGGCCGATGAACGCGCCGGTCAGCGCCACCGCCAGTACGAAGGGCAGGGTCCATACCCCCAGCCGGTTGTGCCAGTCGGCGCGCGCGATCTGGTCGTTGTGGCGCATGCGCAGCCGGAAGGCGTCGCGGACGATGCGGGGATGCGCCAGCACGCCGGTCAGCACCAGCGCGCACAGCGCCACGCCGAGTGCGCCGACCAGGATCATGCCCCAGCTCGCCGGCAAATGGAGGTATTCGTGCAGGGCGATGACGAATTCGGTCCAGGCATGCGCCTCGGGCCCCGTCACCCGGCCGCTCGCATCGACGTACCAGCCGCCGTGGTCGGTGGTCACCACCGCGCGCGGCAGGTCGGCGGTCGGCATGCGCAGGTAGAGGTGCGTGGTCGCCGGCTTGCCGGCGTCCTGCGCCAGCCCGGCGGCCATCGCCGCCTGCGCCGCCTGCGGGGTCATCACCGCGGTTTCGGCAATCGTCGGCTGTTCCCAGCGCTGCCAGCGATCGTGGATGACGACGATCGTGCCGGACAGCGCGATGAGGTAGAGGAGCGCGCTCACCAGCAGGCCGATCGCGGCATGGCCGCCGAGCGCGCGCTGCACCAGCGTCTGCGGCCGGCTCATGCTGCGCCCCACAAAGCGGTGCCGAGCAGCGCGGCGGCGAGCGGCGCTGCGATCATGCGGGCGGGGCCGCTGCGGGTCATCTGCCACGTCATCAATAGGCCCCATGCCACGGGTTGCAGCAGTAGCGTGAGGGCGGTCGCGTCCGCCGCGTCTGCGCCGCCGCTCCGCGCCAGTGCCTGTGCCCCGAACGCCAGCCACTGCGCCGCCGCGAAGGCGACCGGCACCGCCAGCACGAACACCGCCACGCGGCGGGCGAGATCGCCCCAGCGCCGCGGCAGCAGGATCGCCGGTGCCTCGCGCGGCGGCCGTGCGATCTTCGCCGGCGAAATCCAGCCAGCGTGGAAGACGATGGCCAGCGCACAGGCCATGCCGACGACCGTGCCGATCGCCAGCCCCCAGGCGCCGTCGCGCGCGACGAGCAGGGCGAGGCCCAGCATCGCCGCCGCCCAGCCGGCCGCCGCCGCGGCCCGCCCGCCGTCCCAGCCGAAGCGGACCAGCAGCATGCCGGCGGCGATCAGGATCAGGGCGGCGGGAATCGTCATGGCCGCGATCAGTAGCGCACGCTCACCGTCCCCAGGATCGTCCGCGGCGCGGCATAGCGGCTCTGGTCGAAGGTGAGGGCGGTCAGGTATCTGGCGTTGGTCGCATTCTGCAGGTTGGCGCTCACCGCGACATGATCGGTCAGCGCATAGCGTGCGACGAGATCGACGGTGGCGACATCGCCCTGCGTCAGGCGGACGGGCTGGCCGGTGGTGCTCGAAACCGCGCCGGGCACGAAGTAGAAGCGGCTCTGATAGTTCACCGACGCGCCCAGCTTCAGCTGGCGGAACGCCTCGGGGCTCCAGGTGACGTTCAGGCGCCCGGTGTTGCGCGGCACGAAGGTGCGCACCGGCTGGTCGTCCTCCCCGCGCACGCGCATGACGGTGAAGCCGCCGGTCACCTGCACGCCGGCGGCGGGCTGGCCGCTCATCTCGATCTCGATACCCTGCGAGGTCGCGTCGACGCCCTTGTAGATCTGCCGGCCGAGCACCGTGTCGAAACCCGCCGCCTCCGCGGTGTTGTTCTGCCGCGCCTGGAACAGCGCGGCGCTGGCGTTGAACCGGCCGCCGAACCACGCCCCCTTCAGCCCCGCCTCCAGATTGTCGCCGGTGATCGGCGCGAGCAGGCGGTTGCCGGCGTCGAACTGGGTCTGCGGATTGAAGATCGTCGCATAGCTCGCATAGGCGCTGATCGTCGACGTGAGGTCGTAGGTCGCGCCGACGAACGGCAGGAAGCGGCGATTGTCGTAATTGGTCGGCGTGCCGTACGACGCGCCCTCGCTGGTCGCATGGGTCAGGTTGCCGCCGAGCATCACCTTCAGCGGATCGGCGAGATTGAGGCGGACGAGGCCGTACACCGTCTCGCGCCGCGTATGGGAACTGAGGCTGAGGTCGTAGGGCGACGGGAAGTTGGGCTTGGCGAAGGTGCCGTCGAACAGGGTGTCGAGCGGCAGGAAGACGTTGATCGCCGACACGTCGTAGCTCGAATATTGCCGGTAGCGTTCGGCCCCGCGCTGGACGCCGAACATCACGTCGTGCTCGCGCCCGCCGACGGCGACCTTGCCGCTGGCATAGGCGTCTATGGTCAGGTTGCGCGCCTCGCCCTTGAAGGCGCCGGGGTAGCTCTGGATGCCGACCGGGTTGCCGTTCGCATCGGTGCCGATCCCGCCCGGCGCCCCGCGCACCGGGTTGCCGAAGATGTAGAACAAGGTGTCGGCTTCGCTGGTCGCCTTGCGCAGCACGCTCAACTTGGCGGTCCAGCCGTTGCCGAGGTCGTGGGTCAGGTCTCCGAAGATCTGGCGGTCGACGACGCCCCAGCTCGACCATTCCGGCGCATAATTGCTGTCGCGCCCGAAATCGATCCGCGTGCCATCGGTATAATAGAGCGGGATCGCGCCCCACATCGCGCCATGGCTGCGATGGTCCTGGTGGCCGTAGCCGCCGCTCAGCACCGTGTTCGGCCCCAGATCGGCCTCGACGATGCCATAGCCGGTCCAGCGGCGCAGGCGATACCGGTCGAGGTAGCTGTCGGTGTCGAGGTAGGATCCGACCGCGCGTGCGCGGATGCCGCCATCCTTGGTCAGCGGCACGCTGACGTCGCCGTCGAGACGCAGGTTGTCGAACGAGCCATATTGCGCGGCACCCGACACCTTGAACTCGCGATAGGGACGCTTGCGGATGAAGTTGATGACCGCCGAGGGATTGCCGGTCGGCGACAACAGGCCCGGCGCGCCGCGCACCACCTCGACCCGGTCATAGGCCGCGGTGTCGATCGATCCGGTCTGGATGCCGAAGGAGAAGGGCTGGCCGACCCCGTCGATCTGGAAGGTCTGGATGTCGAAGCCGCGCGCCGAATAATAGACGCGGTCGGTTTCGCCGGCGAGCACGTTGACCCCCGGAACGGTGGCGAGCAGCGCATTGACGTCGTTGAGCTGGAAGTCCTCGATCTGCGCGCGGGTGACGACGCTGACCGACTGCGGCGTCTCGCGCAGGCTCAGCGGCAGGCGGGTGGCGGTGCGCTGATCCTTGACGCCGTAATCCTCGCTGCCTTCGCTGCGCTTGCCGGTGACGACGATGTCGTCGCTGCGCTGCGGGTCGGCGACCGGATCGGTATTCGGTGCAACCGCCGCGGTGGCCGCCAGCAAGGCGATGAAGGCCGTCATGTCTCGTGAAACTCCCTGAACTCAGGGCGCGGCATAGCGCAGATTCTGGCTATTGCAAGTCGTTATCATTATACGGGGGTGGCGCGGGTGCCGGCGTTCAGGGTTCAGCTAGGTTGCTGCGCTAGATTGGCGCGGTGGGGTGGATCGTGCGGATCGGTGGAATGGTAGCGGCGGCGCTGGCCATGGCGGCAACGCCGGCGTCGGCGCAGGTCGTCGCGCCGCCCGTGGCCGCGACCCAATCCGGCGATACGGCATTGCTGCAGGACGCCGCCGCGGTGGCGGACCGACTTGGCGTCCCGCTCGACATGGCGGTGCGCCAGCTGCGCTTGCAGGCGGCGAGCGGCCCGCTCACCGACGCACTCGCCGCACGCTATGCCGGGCGCCTGGCCGGCATCGCCATCGATCATCGTCCGACGTTTCGCATCGTGGTGCTGCTGACCGGCGATGTGCCCGTCCCCGACGAGACGGTGCTGCTGGACGGCGAACCCGTGGTCGTGACCTATCGCACCGGTGCCGCCGCCAGCCATGCCGAACTGGTGCAGGCGATCGCCGCCTATCAGCAGCCGATCCGGCAGAGCCTGCTTGCGCCGCCCGGCATGGGCCTCGACCCGCGGACCGGCGAGCTGGTCGTCGTGGTGGCCCCGCGCGACGTCGATCGGGAAGGGGCGGGGCCGCTCGCCGCTCGCCTTGCGGCGCTCACCCGCGTGCCGGTGCGGCTGCGGGTGATCGACACGCCGGCGCTCGACATGGCCGGCGCCGGCATCCAGGGCGGGGCACGCGTCACCGGCAGTCCGCCGGGCGATTCGCACCGCTATCTGTGCACCGCCGGCTTCGTCGTCACCGACGGACTGCGCACCGCGCTGGCGACGGCGGCGCATTGTCCCGATGCGCTGAGCGCTCGCGACGCGGAGGGGCGCGATACCGACCTGCCCTTCGTCGGCCAGTGGGGCTGGGGCAACCAGGACGTGCAGATCAACGCCAGCGCCGTGCCGCTCGCGCCACTGTTCTTCGCCGATACTGCCCGTACCGTCAGCCGCCCGGTCACCGGTGCGCGCGGCCGGGCGGGAACGCGCGCCGGCGACGTCGTCTGCCATCGTGGCGAGCGCACCGGCTACAGCTGCTCGCTGGTCGAGCTGACCGATTTCGCGCCGGCCGGCGACCTGTGCGGCGGCGCCTGCCTGCCGACCTGGACCACGGTCGCCGGGCCGGTGTGCAAGAGCGGCGACAGCGGCAGCCCCGTGTTCCTCGGCACCACCGCCTATGGCATCCTGAAAGGCGGCAGCTATCGCGCCGACGGCAGCTGCGCCTTCTATTTCTATATGTCGACCGACTATCTGCCGGTCGGCTGGCAGCTGCTCACCGCCGCCGCGCCGCCGACGCCAGCACCCGCGATCATCCCAGCGGATCGATGACCAGCAACAGCCGGTCTGTGCCGCTCCCCGCGATCGGCGGCGAGCGGTGGAGGATCGCCGGCTCCTCGGCCCAGCGCCGGCCCTTGAAGATCGCGACCTCGGCCGCGGCCAGCTGTTCGGGCGGGCCTTCCTCGCCGACGCGCATCCATTGCGTGCCCGGCCCCGCCAGCGTGGTGAGCAGCCGGGCGGTGACGTGATCGGCGTGGAAGCGGCGGCAGGCGTCGGTCTCCACCACCTCCAGCCGGATGCGCAACCGGTCGGCGGCCATGATCGCGGCGAACATCGCCGCCAGCGATACGATCTCGCGCACCGCATCCGCCGGCGCACGATGGCCCGCATCGGCAAGGATGACGGGAAGCATGGTGTCGAGTGCGGCAAGCTCCAGCTCCGCATCGACATCGTCCAGCGCGGCACGATCCGCCGCCGCCAGCGCGGCGAACGCGGGCGGCAGCGACCGGCGCCAGATCGCCAGATGGACCTCCGGCACGACGATGCGGGCAAGGACCAGCGAATCACCACCGATCGCCACCGCCTCGGTCCGGGCGAGCGCGGCGACGCTCATGCCGCCGTCTCCACCATGCGCTCGCCCCAGGCGGGGAACGGATCGGCAGGGGCGGTCCCCAGCCCCGGCATGAACCCGGTCGCGCGAACCGGCGCCGCGTCGAGGCGTCGGCGGATCCACGCTGCGTCCATGCCGATCACCGCCACACGCCACGCGGCATGGTTGGCGGGAACTGGTTCACAGGTGAGCGCGTGTACGTCATTCGCCTCGACTCCTCCAAGAAATGATACATAGTATCACGCTACATGAGGCGAGGCGATCCTGTACAGCGTGCGGGACGCACGGCTTGCCGGACATGTTCATAGTGGAGCAAGGTGCGCTGGCGGAGGCGGATGCCTCCAAGAGAGTGTCGCCCTTGCCCCACAGTTATGCCGCCGATGCCTATGCCACTGCCGAACGTTATGCCGGGTCCGGGTCGATACCCGCCGCGCCGCCGATGCGCGGTTATGGCCGGCCGTTGCTGGCCGCGATCTCTGCGAGCCTGGTGGTGGTCGCGCTGCTGCTGCACGCGGCGGGGCTGTCGATCGTGCCGTCCAGCAGGGGCAACCTGCCGTATCTGCTGTGCGGCGGCCTCGCGCTGGCGGTGCGGCTCACCGCTGCGCGGCTGCCGTGGCGGCATGGGCAGGTGGTGGCGGACATCGCCGAATTCTATGCGCTGTTCACGCTTATCGCGCTGACCGGCGCGGTGGCGAGCTACCCGATCGCGGCGCTCACCCACGGGTTCCACGATGCCGCCCTCCAGCGAATCGATTCGGCGATGGGGTTCGACTGGCTCGCCTGGTACCGGACGACCGCGGCGCATCCCTGGCTGCAGACACTGGGGCTGGGGGCCTATCGCAGCATCTATCTGACGCCCGCCGTGCTGCTCGGCTATGCCGCGATGCAGGGGCAGCGGCTGATGGCGCAGCGGTTTCTCGCCACCTTCTGGTTGACTGCGGTGGCGACGCTGGTCCTCTATGCGTTCACGCCGGCGGTCGGCCCCTTTTCGTACCTATGGCATGGGGCGATCCCTTATATGCCGGAGAGCGAGCAATGGCAGCAGGGGCTGATCCCGGCCTTGCGGGACGGGCATGTCCGCATCGTCGACCTCGCTCATCTGCGGGGCCTAGTGTCCGCACCGAGTTTCCACACGGCCGCGGCGGTGATCTACATCCAGGCCGCGTGGCGGATCGCCGTTCTCCGCTGGCCCGTGCTGGCGCTGAACGCGGCGATGCTGCTCGCGACGCCGGTGGAGGGCACCCATTATCTCACCGACATGATGCTGGGCGCCATGGTGGCTGCGGCAGCGATCCTCGTCCTGCACCGCGCCATGCCGGAACGCACCGCAGGCTAGCAGCTGCCGACAGGGGTGAGCGACGAAGGTTCCGGACTTTCGTCAAAAAACTGCAAAATGGTGTTGACGGGGTTGTGAGGTGGGCCTAGATGGGTGTCACCGCAGCGGCGGGCCGGACGGCTTGCTGGAGTGGTCATCGACAACCAGGCGCTTGTATCGCTCTCGGA
>NZ_JBQRTT010000008.1:0-138881 GCF_052321755.1 Sphingomonas cellulosilytica | reverse complement strand
CATGAAGCCGCCGATCGTCGCCACCGCGACGATCGCCGCGATGAACCCGTGGTTCACGCTTCCGCCCGCGCCTGTCGCGCCGCCACCTGTCCTGCCGATGTCGCTCATCATCCCTCCCTCACCCGCCGGTCCGCGCCGGTCGGTTCATCTGGTAACGCTAACGCTTGCCCCCCACGCGTCAAGCACCGGCGGGGCGGCGACGCGGAGCGGCATCGGACTGGCGGCGGATCAGCACGGAATCGAGCACGCGGTGCGGCGCGCCCTCCGGATCGCCCTGTCCGCGGATCGTCACGACGAGCAGGTCGACCGCGGCGCGCGCCATGTCGGCGATTGGCTGATGGATGGTGGTGAGTTCCGGCCAGATCGCCGTCGCCAGCGTGGTATCGTCGAAGCCGCAGACGGTGAGGTCGGCCGGCACGCCCAGCCCGCGGCGATGCGCCACCGCGACCGTCGCTGCCGCCATGTCGTCGTTGGACGAGAAGATCGCGGTCGGCGGCTCAGCGAGGTCGAGCAGCCGCTCGGCCGCATCCAGGCCGGAGCGATAGGTGAACAGCCCCGGCACGATCAGCGCGGGGTCCTCGGCGATCCCCGCCGCGGCGAGGGCGGCGCGATAGCCCTCCAGCCGTTCGGCGCTCGCGGTCAGATTGGGATTGCCGGCGATGAAGCCGATGCGGCGGTGGCCCAGGTCCATGATGTGCCGCGTCATCGTCGCCGCGGCCTCGCGATCGTCGATACGGATCGCCGGCTGGTCGGCGGGCGGCAGGCTGGCGGCGACGGCGACGCACGGCACGCCGGCGGAGCGCAGCAGCGCGAGCAGCGCCGGCGCCTCGCACAGGGGCGGCGGCAGGACGATGCCGTCGATGCCGCCGGCGATCAGATGCTGCACCGCCTCCAGCTCGTGATCGCCCAGCTCGCACTTTTCGATGACCATCTGCACGTCGCTGCGGCTCGCCTGTTCGAGACTGCCGAGCAGGAATTCGCTCAGGTAACCGTTGGAAGGATTGCTGTAGAGCAGGCCGATCCTGATCTGACCCGCCCCGGCCAGGCTGCGCGCGGCGCGATTGGGCGCATAGTTCAGCGCGGCGATGGCGGCCTTCACAGCATCGCGCGTCTCCGGCCGGACATTGCGTTCGGCGTTGATGACGCGCGACACGGTCATCGGCGACACGCCGGCTGCGCGCGCCACGTCCGCGATGGTCGGCGCGCCTCCCGAACGGCGCGAGACGCGCGGCGCTGATCCTTCATTCCCCATGGCGATACGCATAGGCCGCTGCGCCCGCGCCGCAAGAGCAGCGCTCGCTTTGTCGCGCGCCAGCGCCTAACCGGGCGGCGGACGGACGAGCGAAGAGGATCGCGGGAATGACGACGATGCGCCGGTGGCTGGGGATGCTGCTCATCCTGCTCTGCATCGGCGCGACCGCCACCGCCCAGCCATCCCCCACCGTCACCGCGACGCAGCAGCTGGCGCAGGCCGAATCGGATCTCAACAGCGTCGACGGCGCGCTCGACGACAAGATCGACCGCGACACGCGATCGCGACTGCGCGATCAGGCGCTGTCCGCGCAGGGCGACGCCAAGGCCGCGGCCGACCAGCTTCGCGCGCAGCTGGCGCTGGTGGATGCGCAGATCGCCGGGCTGGGGCCGCCGGTCGCGGGCGTGGTGGAGGCACCTGATATCCGCGCCGAACGCCGCGACCTCGCCACGGCGCGTAGCACGCTCGATTCCAAGGTGAAGCGCGGCCAGTTGATCGTGGTGGAGGCGGGGCAGCTGATCGCCGAGATCGACCGCATCCAGGCGGCCGAGATCAGCCAGCGGATATCCGTACGCGCGGCCTCGCCACTGTCGCCGCGCTTCTGGAACGCGGTGCTCGTCGCCTTTCCGCGCGACATGCGCCGCGTCACCACGCTGATGAGCCGCGAGAGCATCCAGATCAACCGCGGCCTGCTGAGCGGCTTTCCCTCCGGCGCGCTGTTCGGCGGCGTACTCGCGCTCGCCCTTTTGTTTCCGGTGCGGCAGATGCTGCGTCGTGCCGGCCAGCGCTATCTCATCACCGATGCGCCGGGCCATCGCGTGCGCCGGTCCGCCAATGCGCTGTGGCGTGTGTTCGTGGGCACGGCGATGCCGACGGCGGCGGCGTTTCTGTTCGTCCAGGGCCTGCGATGGTCGGCATTGCTCGCCCCGACATGGGAGCCGCTGGCGGGCGCGCTGATCCTCGCGGCGGGCTTTGCCGGCTTCACCGTCGCGGTCGGCGGTGCCTTCCTGATGGCGAACCAGCCCTCGTGGCGGATCGCGCCGCTGACCGACGATTCGGCGACGGCGCTGCGGCCGGTCAGCTGGGCGCTCGCCTTCGTCGCCTTTGCGGTCATCCTCATCGACGCGTTCAACGCCACCGTCGGCGCGAGCGCCGCAGCGCAGCTGGCGCTGGAGGCGGCGGAGGTCGTCGTCCAGCTTGGCCTGATCTGCGGCACGCTGCTGATCGTCGGTCGCCTGCGCAGCCGCGCCGCACAGACCGACACGAGCGAGAGCGGCGCGGCGACCAGCGCGGGCGTCGGCGCGGTGACGCTGGCCTTGTGGCTGGTCGCCGCGGGCTCCGCGCTTGCGCTGCTCATCGGTTATATCGGGCTGGCGATCACCGTGGTGCAATTCGTGCTATGGGCGACGCTGCTCGCGGTGTGCACCTATCTGCTGATGGTGGTGATCGACGATGTCGCCACCAGCCTGTTCCAGCGCGACAGCCGCATCGGCCTGACGCTGCGGCACGGCATGGGGATCGGCGGCAGCGCGGTGGACCAGTTCGGCGTGCTGCTGTCGGCGTTGCTGAGGCTGGTGGTGATCGTCATCGCGCTGGGCCTGCTGCTGTATCCGTTCGGCGCCGGCTTCGGATCGTTCCTCGACCGGGTCGGCGCGCTTGCCCGCGGCGTGCAGGTCGGCGGCGTCGCGATCTCGCCCGGCACGATCCTGCAGTTCGTCGCGGTGCTGGCGCTGGGGCTGTTCCTGGTCCGGCAGTTCACCGGCTGGCTCGACACGCGCTACCTGCCGAGTACCGACCTCGATGCGGGCGTGCGCAATTCGGTTCGGATGGTGGCGCGCTATCTGGCCATCGCGCTGGCGGTGGTGTGGGCGCTCGCCTCGCTCGGCATCGGGATGGAACGGATCGCGCTGCTGCTGTCCGCCTTGTCGGTCGGCATCGGTTTCGGTTTGCAGGCGATCACGTCCAACTTCGTCTCAGGGCTAATCCTGCTCGCCGAGCGGCCGATCAAGATCGGCGACCTGATCCGCGTCGGCACCGATGAAGGCGACGTCAAGCGGATCAGCGTGCGGTCGACCGAGATCGAACTGGGCGACCATTCGACGCTGATCGTACCTAATTCGGAGCTCATCACGAAATCGGTGCTGAACAAGACGCTGGCCGGGCCGCTCGGGCGCATCCAGGTGCAGTTCTCCGTGCCGATCGCCACCGATGCCGACCGGGTGCGGGCGATCGTGCTGGAGACCTTCACCGCCGAGCCGGCGGTGCTGGATGCGCCGGCGCCATCGGCGATGGTCGACCAGATCGCCGACGGGCGCATCCACTTCAATTGCTTCGCACATGTCGCCAGTCCGCGCGGGACCGGCGATGCCCGCAGCAACGTGCTGCTGACGCTGCTGCGGCGGATGCGCGAGGAGGGGATCGAGCTGGGGACGGTGCCGCAGCAGATGCAGCTGATCGGCCCCGCCCCCTCCTCGTCCGACCTGCCGCCTACCAGTTGATGCCGACGCGGGCGTAGAGGTAGCGCCCGTTGAAGCCGAACGGCGAGTAATAAGGGAAGCCGAGCACGCCGGTGGAGTTGTTCGCGGCGATCTGGCGATCCGGATAGACGTCGAACAGGTTGCTCACCCCCAGGCCGATCTGCGCGCCCTTGGGGGCGGAATAGCGCAGTTCGAGGTCGGTGATCGCGTGCTTGCCCGTATGGACGTCGGCGGCGGGCGTGGTGCCGGGCTGGTTGACGTCGCCGTAATAGGTGACGCGGGCGAGCGCGCCGAGCCGGTCGAGCGACCAGTCGATCGTGCCGGTCACCTTCTGCTGCGGCGTACCGTCCTCCAGCGTCAGGATGCGGCTGCGCGCGAACAGGGTCGGCGCGGGGTTGAGCGTGGCGGTGGAGGTGGGCACGCGCGTCACCTTCACGTCGTTGATGTTGCCGGCGACGGTGAAGTCGAAGGCGCCGGCGCTCTCCGTGCGCAGCCGGTAGTGCGCCACCGCGTCGATGCCCTTGGTGGTCGAGGCGAGGCCGTTGATGAAGAAGCGCGCCGCCGAGACGTTGAACGGCGCCAGCAGGCCGGCGACCGCCGGGCTGAAGCTTGCGGCGATGTTCTCCGACAGGCCGATCTGGTTGCGGATGTGGATGCGATAGGCGTCCACCGTCAGGTCGAAGCCGCCGGCGCGGATCACCGTGCCGACCGACAGGTTGGTCGACTTTTCGGGTTCGAGCGGCAGGCCGCCGAGTGCGGTGCCGACCGGGCTGACCGAGGGATAGGTGCCGGTGAGGATCGGCACGCCGTTGGTCACGACCGAGGCGACCTGGGTGAAATATTGCTGCTGGAGCGAGGGCGCGCGGAAGCCGGTGGAGGCGGTGCCGCGCAGCGCGAACCAGGGCGCGAAGTCGTAGCGCGCCGAGAGCTTGCCGTTGGCGGTGCTGCCGAAGTCCGAATAATGTTCGCCGCGGCCGGCGATGCCGAGGAGCAGCTTGTCAGTCAGCTGCGCTTCGAGATCGACGTAGATGCTGCCGCTGCGGCGGGCGCGCTCGATCGCGTTGCGCGGGGCGAAGCCGCCGAAGCCTTGCGCACCGGGCGCGGACCCCGCGACCGCATCGGTGGCGCCGGCGGGATAATCGTAGGAGGCGCGCTCGCCCGGGCTGATCTTGTAGCCCTCACGCCGCCCTTCGATGCCGAAGGCGAGGTTGAGCGACTGGAACACGTCGAACTTGCGCGTCACGTCGAGGCCGGCGACATATTGGTCGTAGGCGACGGCGCCGTCGTAGAAGGTGCGCGGGGTGGCGGAGCCGTAGGCGTAATTGGCCGAATTGAGCGTGCGGAAATCGACCGTGTTGCGGCCGTAGCTGACCGACAGATCGATGTCGAAGCCCGACACGTCGCCGCGCAGGCCGACGGCGGAATTGATATCCTTCGACTTGGTGTTGATGATCGGCAGGAAGCCGTTCGGATAGCCCGCTAACTCGAGCTGCTGGATGGTGATCGCGTTGGCGGCGGTCTGCGCGACGGGTCTGATACGTGGGAAGGCGGCACCGCGGGTGTCGCGGTCCTGATAGCCGCCGAACGCATAGAGGCTGAGGTGATCGGTCAGCGAGGTGCCGGCGTTGACGAAGCCGGTGTACTGCTCGACCTCCGGGTCGCCGTAGCGGCCGGTGACGCGGGTCGGCGACACGCGCGGATCGAAATCGGCACGGTTGGTCGGGCGGCGGTTCAGATATTCGCCGGAAATGGTGATGTAGCCATCGCTGCCGAAGCCGATGCCCTGCCATGCCGAGGCGGTGACGGTGTGTTCGCCGGTGACGTGGCGGCTGCCGCGCGCGGTATCGACCTGGGTGTCGTAGAAGCCGTAATTGACCTGCGCGCCGCCGCCCGAGCGGGCTTGGCGCAGGCGCAGGTTGATGACGCCGGCGATCGCGTCCGAGCCGTATTGCGCCGAGGCGCCGTCGCGCAGCACCTCGATCCGGTCGAGCGCCACGGTCGGGATCGTGTTGAGGTCGACCGCCGCCGAGCCGCGACCGACGGTGCCGTTGGTGTTGAGGTTGGCGGACGTGTGGCCGCGGATGCCGTTGATGAGCACCAAAGTCTGGTCGGGCGACAGGCCGCGCAGCGTCGCCGGGCGGATCGCGTCGGTGGCGTCGTTGGCCGAGGGGCGCGGGAAATCGATCGACGGCGCGATGGTGGCGAGCGCCGAGGCGAGTTCGGTCGTCCCCTGCCGCTGCAGGCTGGCGCCGCTCAGCACGTCGACCGGCGACACGCTGTCGAGGCGGCTGCGCCCTTGCGTGCGGGTGCCGGTGACGATGATGTCCTCGCCCTCGTTGCCGGTGGTGGCGGCGTCGGCGACGGGCGCGGCCTGCGCCGGTTCGGCGACGGCGGGGGGCTGGTCCTGCTGGGCGGGAGCAGGGGCCGGCGCGGCTTGGGCCGCAAGCGCGGCGGAGCTTGCCGCGAGCAGGAGTTCGCTGATGATCGTCACGGGGTCACCCTTTGATGTCGTTGCGCTTGGATAGCGGACGGACGGGTATAGCCCATTAACTTGGGGGATGATCTCCAAGAAAAACTTTGCTGCGGCGCAGCGGAAGAACCTTCCCTCGTCATCCCGGACTTGTTCCGGGATCCACGGTTCGGCAAACCCATGGACTTTGTGGCGCGCGGCACGGTGGATCCCGGAACAAGTCCGGGATGACGAGGGGGCAACGTCAAGCCAAGCTCCGCTTGAGCAAGGCGGTGCGCAGGCATTGGCAGACCGTCTCGTCGCGCTGGTTGAGCATGACGTGGCGGAAGGTGACGAGGCCGGCGTCGGGGCGCGACTTGCTGTCGCGCAGTTCCACAACCTCGCTTTCCGCGCGTAGCGTGTCGCCGAGGAACACGGGCCTCGGCATCACCAGCTTGTCGTAGCCGAGATTGGCGACCAGCGTGCCCAATGTCGTGTCGCCGACCGACAGGCCGACCATCAGCGCGAAGGTGAAGGTGCCGTTGACCAGAATCTGCCCGAATTCGCTCGCCCGCGCCGCCTCGGCATCGAGGTGCAGCGGCTGCGGATTGTGGGTCATGGTGGAGAAGAGGAGGTTGTCCGTCTCCGTCACCGTGCGGCGGATGTCGTGGACCAGCCGGTCGCCGACCTGCCATTGATCGTAGCAACGTCCGGCCATCAGCCCTCTCCCCCCGGCGCTTCGATACGGACGAGCAGCGCGCCTTCGGTCACCTGCCCTTCGGGCGTTGCGGAAAGTTCGGCGACCACGCCGTCGAACGGGGCGACGAGGCTGTGTTCCATCTTCATCGCCTCCAGCGTGACGAGGCGCTGGCCCTTGCTGACGGTGTCGCCCGCGGCCACGTCGACGGCGATGATGCGGCCGGGCATCGGCGACAGGATCGCGCCGTCCCCTGCCCCGCCCTGCGCGGCACCGGCGGCGCGCCAGGGCGTGACCTCCCACGTCTGGCCGCCTTCGGTGACGAGCAGCCTGCCGACAGGCTCAGCCCTGACGGAGGCCGTGAAATCCACCGCCACCCGTTCGCCGCCGACCGCCAGCGTCGCCATGCTGCGCGGGGCCGCGTTGAGGCGAAAGCCGGCGAGCGGCTGGGCGCCGGCGAGCGCCGCGGCGGCGTCGGCCAGCACCTCCTCGCTCGGCAGCGGCGGGGGCAGCAGCGCCTCGCCCTCGCGCGCGATCAGGCCGGTGTCGAGCGTGCCGGCAACGAAGGCGGGGTGATCGAGCGCCTCGACGAGGAAGCCCGCATTGCTGCGCAGCGGCCAGACGATCGCGGCATCGAGCGTGTCGGCGAGCGTCTCGCGCGCCTCCTCGCGCGTGGCGCCATGGGCGATGACCTTGGCGATCATCGGGTCGTAGAAGGGGGTGATCGTCGCGCCCTGCTCGACGCCGGTGTCGACGCGCGCGGCGCTGCCGAGATCGAAGGCGTCGAGCCGGCCGATGCTGGGCAGGAAGCCGCGCGCCGGGTCCTCGGCATAGAGCCGCGCCTCGATCGCATGGCCGGTGATGGCGAGCTCGTCCTGTGCGCAAGGCAGGGCCTCGCCGCTGGCGACGCGCAGCTGCCATTCGACCAGATCCTGGCCGGTAATCATCTCGGTCACCGGATGCTCGACCTGCAGCCGGGTGTTCATTTCCATGAACCAGATGCGGTCGGCACGCAGGCCCTCGGAGGCGTCGGCGATGAATTCGATGGTGCCGGCGCCGACATAGTCAACCGCCTGCGCGGCGCGGACCGCGGCGGCGCAGACCGCCTCGCGCGTCGCCGCGTCCATGCCGGGGGCGGGCGCCTCCTCGATCACCTTCTGGTGGCGGCGCTGGAGCGAGCAATCGCGTTCGAACAGGTGGACGACATGGCCGTGGGTGTCGCCGAACACCTGCACCTCGATGTGGCGGGGCGAGAGGATGTATTTCTCGATTAGAACCTTGTCGTCGCCGAACGCCGAGGCCGCCTCGCGCCGGCACGAGGCGAGCGCTTCGGCGAAGTCGGCGGCCGCATCGACGCGGCGCATGCCCTTGCCGCCGCCGCCGGCCACCGCCTTGATGAGCACGGGATAGCCGATCGCGTCCGCCTCCGCCCGGAGCCGCGCCTCGCCCTGGTCGTCGCCGAGATAGCCGGGGGTGACGGGCACGCCGGCGGCGATCATCCGCGCCTTGGCGGCATCCTTCAACCCCATCGCGCGGATGCTGGCGGGGCGCGGGCCGACCCAGATCAGCCCGGCGTCGATGACGGCCTGCGCGAAATCGGCATTCTCGCTGAGAAAGCCGTAGCCGGGGTGGATCGCCTGCGCGCCGGTTTCGCGCGCGGCGGCGATGATGCGGTCGCCGATCAGATAGCTGTCGGCCGGGCGCGCGCCGCCGATCGCCACTGCCTGGTCCGCCTCGCGGACGTGGAGCGCGCCGGCATCGGCATCGGAATGGACCGCGATCGTGCGCACGCCGAGCGCGCGCGCGGTGCGGATGATGCGGCAGGCGATCTCGCCGCGGTTGGCGATGAGCAGCGATTCGATCATGCGGCGTTCCGGTCGGATGAGGCGTGGAAGTTGGCGAAGTGTACACTACGTGCGCGCCGGAATCGGGGTCCGGCGGGGGTCGGCGCGGGGATCGGGAGGCGTGCGGCGGAGGCGTGGAGCGCGGCCATGCGGGCGCGGTATAGCCGAGGTGCCGCGGTGTAGGACAGGCGCATCAGGCGGGGCATCCGGTGGTGCGGTGCGAATAGGTGACGTTGAGGATCCTCCACCCGCCTGCCCCTGCTGGTCCACGGACGAGGTCGAATAGATTGTAGCCGCAGTGCGACGGCTTGCCGTCCACGGTGACCGTATAGGATGCCCAGACCATGGCGACATCGCCGTCGACCTCGATCGCCGGTTCGCCTAGGCGTTCGCTGGCCCTGGCGGCATCGGGCCTCAGCGTCGCGGCGAAATCCGCCCAGCGCTGGGTGCGGCGCTGGGGCGTGCCGTCGGGCGCGGTGCGGGCGACGGTGACGGTGCCTTCGGGCAGCGTCGCGGCGAGCACGGCGGCGCCATCGTTGCGCTCCAGCGCGGCGAGCAGCGCGTTGACCGGCGCCATCACCGCCACCGCATCGGGATCGGCATAGGGCAACGGGTTGGCCGGCGGCAGCGTGTCCGCCGATTGCAGGGCGAGGAGAAGGGGGAGAGAGACGGCGGGCATCATGGAACGGCCTTTCGTGCTATCGTCCTCCCTGCGCGCAGCGCGGGGAGGGGGACCGCCCGGCGCAGCCGGGGGGTGGAGGGGCCATGGCGATACCGAGGAAACCAGGCGCGACGGTGCGCCGGTCGCGTCGATTGCGACGCGAAATGTCTCCCGCGGAAGTCGCTTTGTGGTGCGAACTGCGCCAGCGGCCCGCAGGACTCAAATTCCGGCGACAGCATCCCGCCGGTCGTTTTTCCATCGATTTCTTCTGTGCGGCGGCGAGGCTGGCGATCGAAGTGGACGGCGAAGCGCATGATCGTGGAGAGCAACCCGCACGTGACGTCGAACGAAACCGGTGGCTCGCGGAACACGGCATCCGGACGTTGCGCGTGCCAGCTGCGCTGGTGTTTCGGGAGATGGAGAATGTGGTGGCGGGTATCGTCGCCGCCGCAAATGCGCGGCTGCCCCTCCACCACCGGCCTGCGGCCGGCGGTCCCCCTCCCCAAGCAGAGCTTGGGGAGGAATAGGCGCGCGGCCCCTGCCCTCACATCCGGAACAGGCCGAAGGACGGCCGTTCGGGGATGGGGGCGTTGTGGCAGGCGGCGAGCGACAGGCCGAGGACGTCGCGGGTCTGGGCGGGGTCGATGATGCCGTCGTCCCACAGGCGCGCGGTCGCGTACCAGGGGTTGCCCTCGTCCTCGTACTTGGCGCGGACGGGGGCCTTGAAGGCTTCGGCTTCCTCCGGCGTCCAGCGGTCGGCGTCGCGGTGGACGGTGGCGAGGACGCTGGCCGCCTGTTCGCCGCCCATCACGCTGATCCGGCTGTTGGGCCAGGTGAACAGGAAGCGGGGCGAATAGGCGCGGCCGCACATGCCGTAATTGCCCGCGCCGAAGCTGCCGCCGATCAGCACGGTGATCTTGGGCACGCTGGCGGTGGCGACCGCGGTGACGAGCTTGGCGCCGTGCTTGGCGATCCCCTCCGCCTCGTAGCGGCCGCCGACCATGAAGCCCGAGATGTTCTGGAGGAACAGCAGCGGCACGCGGCGCTGGCAAGCGAGCTCGATGAAATGCGCGCCCTTCTGTGCGCTTTCGCTGAACAGCACGCCGTTGTTGGCGAGGATGGCGACGGGCAGGCCGTGGATGGTCGCGAAGCCGCAGACGAGCGACGCGCCGTACAAGGCCTTGAACTCGTGGAACTCCGAACCGTCGACCAGCCGGGCGATCACCTCGTGCACGTCATAGGGCGCGCGCACGTCGTCGGGGACGATGCCGTAGAGGTCCTCCGCCGGGTAGAGCGGCGCGCGCGCGGGCGCGATACCGGGCCCGGTCTGTTCGGGCAGCGTCGCGACGATGTCGCGGACGATGGCGAGCGCGTGGTCGTCGTCTTCGGCGACGTGATCGACGACGCCCGAGCGGCGGCCGTGCGTCTCGGCGCCGCCCAGGTCCTCGGCCGAGATGACCTCGCCCGTCGCGGCCTTCACCAGCGGGGGGCCGGCGAGGAAGATCGTCCCCTGCCCGCGCACGATGATCGTCTCGTCCGACATGGCGGGGACATAGGCGCCGCCGGCGGTGCAGCTGCCCATCACGCAGGCGATCTGCGGGATGCCGAGCGCCGACATATTCGCCTGGTTGAAGAAGATGCGGCCGAAATGCTCGCGATCGGGGAACACCTCCGCCTGGTGCGGCAGGTTGGCGCCGCCGCTGTCGACGAGGTAGATGCAGGGGAGCCGGTTTTCCTGCGCGATCTCCTGCGCGCGCAGGTGCTTCTTGACGGTCAGGGGGTAATAGGTGCCGCCCTTCACCGTCGCATCGTTGCAGACGACCATCACCTGCCGGCCGGAGACGCGGCCGATGCCGGCGATGACGCCGGCGCCGGGGACCTCATCGTCGTAGAGGCCGTGGGCGGCGAGCTGGCCGATCTCGAGCAAGGCGCTGCCGGGATCGAGCAGGCGTTCGACGCGCATCCGGGGGAGCAATTTGCCGCGCGCGGTGTGGCGGTCGCGCGATGCCTCGCTGCCGCCGCGGGCGGCGCGGGCGACGTCGCTGCGCAGGTGCTCGGCGAGTGCGCGGTTGTGCGCGGCGTTGCGTTGGAAGACCTCGCCGTCCGGGGTGACGGTGGTCGGGAGAGCGGGGCCCATCAGCAAAGCCCCTCCCCTTCAGGGGAGGGGTTGGGGTGGGGGACGCGAGCGCAGCTCTCGGTGAGACATCCCCCACCCCCTACCCCTCCCCTGAAGGGGAGGGGCTTGATCTGTCCCCCCCTCACTGTGCCACCTTCGGCGCGGCGCCGATGAGTTCGCGGCCGATCAGCATGCGGCGGATTTCGTTGGTGCCGGCGCCGATGTCGAGCAGCTTGGCATCGCGCATGAAGCGTTCGACCGGCCAGTCCTTGGTATAGCCGGCGCCGCCCAGCGCCTGGATCGCCTCCAGCGCGACCTTCACCGCATTCTCGCTCGCGTAGAGGATTGCGCCCGCCGCGTCGAAGCGGGTGGTGCGGCCGGCGTCGCAGCTTTTCGCCACCGCATATACATAGGCGCGCGCCGAATTGAGCGCGACATACATGTCGGCGACCTTGGCCTGCATCAGCTGGAACTGGCCGATCGGCTGCCCGAACTGCTTGCGCTCGCGCACGAAGGGGACGACGACGTCGAGGCAGGCCTGCATGATGCCCAATTGGATGCCGGCGAGCACCGCGCGCTCGTAATCGAGCCCGCTCATCAGCACGCCGACGCCGCCGTTCTCCGGCCCCATGACGTTTTCGGCGGGCACGTGGCAGTCGTCGAACACCAGCTCGGCGGTCGGCGAGCCGCGCATGCCCATCTTGTCGATCTTCTGCCCGATGCCGAAGCCCGGCATGTCGCGCTCGATCAGGAAGGCGGTGATGCCGCGGCTCCCTTCCCCCGTTTTGGCATAGACGACCAACGTATCGGCGTAGGCGGCGTTGGTGATCCAGAACTTGGTGCCGTTGAGGACGTAGCCGCTGTCGGTCTTCGCCGCGCGCAGCTTCATCGACACGACGTCGGAGCCGGCGCCGGCTTCCGACATGGCGAGGCTGCCGACGTGTTCGCCGCTGACCAGCTTGGGCAGGTATTTCGCCTTCTGCTCCGGATTGCCCCAGCGGCGGATCTGGTTGACGCAGAGGTTGGAATGCGCGCCGTAGCTGAGGCCGATCGAGGCCGACGCGCGGCTGACCTCCTCGACCGCGACGACATGTTCGAGATAGCCGAGGCCGAGGCCGCCGAATTCCTCCTCGACGGTGATGCCGTGGAGGCCGAGATCGCCCATCGCCGGCCACAGCTCGTCTCGCGGGAACCAGTCGTCGGCGTCGATCCTGGCCGCCAGCGGGGCGATGCGGTCGGTGGCGAAGCGCCGCGTGCTCTCGCGGATCATGTCCGCCGCCTCGCCCAAGGCGAAATCGAAATCGTTCAAAGCATCCGCTCCTGTCGTTGGCCGGTGCGATAGCACAGCGGGGCGGATGGGTAAAAATCGACAGCGCGTGCGGTGATCTATAGATGGCATCTATGATCGACCGCTATCTGATCCGCTATTGCCTGGCCATCGTCGATCACGGCAGCTTTTCCGCGGCGGCGGCGCAGTGCCGGGTGACGCAGCCGACGCTGTCGGCGGGCATCGCCAAGCTGGAGGCGGCGCTGGGCCAGCGGTTGTTCGATCGCAGCACGCGGCGGGTGCGGCTGACCGACGCGGGCGCGCAGTTCGCGCAGCACGCGCGCGGCATCGAGGCGGGCTTCGTCGCCGCCGAGCGCGCCGTCGCCGCGGCGTCGCCGCATATGCTGATCCGCATCGGCGTCGCCCCGACGCTGCCGACGCGCTGGCTGGCGGCGGCGCTGCGCGCGGCGCGCGCTGCGGGCGGCGACGAGCGGATCGAGATCGTCGAGGGCCGGACGAGCGAGTTGCAGGCGAAGCTGGACCGCGGGCGGATCGACGCCCTGCTGGTGGCGACGACGGACGACGGCGACCTGGCGGAGGTGATCGGCCGCGACCGCTATGGCGTGGCGATGGCGCAGAGCCATCCGCTTGGCCGTGGTACGGCGGTGTCGGCGGAGGAGATCGCCGCGGAAACGATGATCGTGCGCCGTCATTGCGAGGTGCTGCCGCTGGTCAGCCGCTTCTTCACCGCGCGCGGCATCCGCCCGTTCATGGCCGCGCGCACGGTGAGCGAGGATCGCGCCGCCGCCTATGTCGCGGCGGGGCTGGGCATCACGGTGATGCCGCGCAGCCTGGCCGGGCCGGGGATCGCGATGCTTGACCTGCGCGGGTTCGACCCGGTGCGACGCATCGGCCTCAGCATACCCGAGGCGGCGCTGCCGCGGCTGCGGCGCAGCGTCGGCTATGGCGCGCTGCTCGATGCGCTGCGGCGCGAAGCAGACGGCTTGGATTCATGCTGCAAAGCGGCATAATCAGCCGCCATGCGGATCGCGATCATCGACACCAGCACGACGCGCGCGGCGATCATCTCCGACGGCCTGCGCGACGCAGGGCTAGGCGACCTCGCGCTGATCGATCCGGGCGGGCCGCTGCTCGCGCAGCTGGAGGCGGCGCGGCCCGAGGTGGTGCTGGTCAACCTGGAGAATCCCAGCCGTGACGTGCTGGAGGATTTCTTCGCGATGAGCCGCGCGCTCGCCCGCCCGATCGCGATGTTCGTCGACCAGAGCGATGCCGAAGCGACCGCGGCGGCGGTGGATGCGGGCGTTTCCGCGTACATCGTCGACGGCCTCGCCAAGCAGCGGATCAAGCCCGTGCTCGACCTCGCCGTCCGCCGCTTCCAGGCCTTTGCGCGGTTGCAGCGCGAACTGGCCGAGGCGAAGAGCGCGCTGGCCGATCGGCAGGCGGTGGACCGGGCCAAGGCGATCCTGATGAAGCGGCGCGGGCTCGACGAGCCTGCCGCCTATGCGCTGCTGCGCAGCCATGCGATGCAATCCAACCGGCGCATCGCCGAGATCGCCGAGGCGATCGTCACCAGCGATGCGCTGATGGGAGATTTGCCGTGACGCTCGCCCCCGATCGGCCGACGTTCCGCATCGGCTTCCTGCCGCTGGTCGATGCCGCGCTGCCGATCCTGGCGCGCGAGCAGGGCTTCGCCGCCGCGGAAGGCATCGCCATCGCGCCGGTGCGCGACATGACCTGGGCGACGGTGCGCGACCGGTTGCTCTATGGCCATACCGATGCCGCGCACCTGATCGCGCCGCTCGCCATCGCGACGACGCTGGGGCGCGGGCGGCCGGCGGTGCCGCTGGCCGTGCCGTTCGTGCTGGGGCTGAACGGCAATGCGGTGACGCTTTCGACGGCGCTGGCCGAGGCGGTGGCGCTGGATGCGGAACTCGCCGATCCGGTGGCGCTGGGCGCGCGGCTGCGCGCCGTGGCGCTGGCGCGGGCCGCGGCGGGCGCGCGGCTGCGCTTCGGCGTGGTGCATCGCTATTCGAGCCATAATTACATGCTGCGCTATTGGCTGGCGGCGGTCGGCATCCGGCCCGATCGCGACGTGGAGATCGTCGTCACCAGCCCGCCCTTCGCCGCCGACGCGCTGGCGGCGGGCGAGGTCGACGGCATCTGCGTCGGCGAGCCGTGGAACAGCATCGCGGTGGATCGCGGCGTCGGCCGGATCGCGCTGGTGACCGCGCAGATCTGGCGGCGCGGGGTGGAGAAGGTGCTGGCCCTGCGCGCCGACACGATGGCGGAGCGCGGCGACGAGGTGGCGGCGCTGATCCGCGCGCTGCACCGGGCGGCCGCGCATTTCGTCGCGCCGGATACGGCGGAGGAGAGCGCGGCGATCCTGTCGCGGCCGGAATATTGCGATGCCCCGGCGGCAACGATCCTGCGCGCGATCACCGACCGCGTGCGGCTGATGCGGGCGGGCGCGGCGCTGCACATCCCGGATTTCATGTTCCAGTATCGCGAGGCGGCGAACTTCCCGTGGCGCAGCCAGGCGGCGTGGCTCTATTCGCAAATGACGCGCTGGGACGGGACGCCGTTCTCGTCCGAGGAGGCGAAGGCGGCGGAGGGGGTGTTCCGGCCGGACCTGTATCGCGCGGCGCTGGCGGGATCGTCGGCGACGCTGCCGGGGGCGAGCTCGAAGCTGGAAGGGTCGATCGCGGCGGCGACGGGTGTGGGGGCGACGCAGGGGCGGCTGATCTTGGGGAGCGACCGGTTCTTCGACGGGAGGGCGTTCGATCCGGATGAGATACCGGGGTATTTGCGGGGGTTGGAGACTTAGGCCGTGACGATGCCTCCGACATCCTTCGCAGTTGTCGGCAGGCGCCAGAGGACGATGGCGGCGATCGTCATGAGCGCTGCCGCCACAAGAAACGGCGCACCGGGCAGGTAGATGCCGTGATGGTCGACATGGGCTTCGAACAACCACGTCATCGGCGCTGGGGCCAGCACCGCTGTCAGGGCGCCGGAACCGGCGATCACCCCCTGCAATTGTCCCTGCTCCTCGGCACGCACCCTGTCGGTCATCATCGCCTGGATCGAAGGGAACGTCATGCCGGCCAGCGACCCGATGGTCATCGCGACCACGACCGTGCCGGTACGGCTGGCAAAACCGAGCATCAGATAGGATGGAATGGCGAACAGGATCGCATAGCGCGCGGTCGTGGCGGCGCCCATCCGCCCGATGACCTTTCGGGTCAGCACCGCCCGAACCAGCACCATCAGGATGCCGTAATAGGCGGTCGTCAATCCGGTCGCCAGCGGTGTCCAGCCGAAACCCGCCGGACCGTAATAGGGCCATATCGAGATTTGCGCCTGCAACGCGAACTGGCAGAGGAATAGCACCCCCAAACATCGCAGAACGACAGGCGAGGTCCGCGTCGCCAGCAGCGCCCCGATCGGATTGGCGCGTCCGATGCTGAAGGGGCGCCGCGCGGCGGGGGGCAAGGTTTCCGCAAAAGTGCGCAAGCCCACGACTACGCCCACGGCAGCAAGCACTGCCGCCACGGCGAACGGCGTCCGAACCCCGGACATGGCAGCGACCCCGCCGATCGCCGGTCCCATCACCAGCCCTGCCGCGCCCGCCGCCCCGACGGTGCCGAAGGCACTGCCGCGATCCGATGCGGGTACGACATCTGCAATGCATGAATTGGCCGCCGCCCACGTCGCGCCGGTGATGCCGGACAACATCCTGCCGATGACCAGCAAGGTCAGCGACGGCGTGATCGCCATTACCGCATAGTCGACAGCGAAGGATGCGAGGGTGACGAGCAGTACCGGACGGCGGCCGAAACGATCGCTGAGACTGCCGATGATCGGTGAGAACAGGAATTGCATCGCCGCGAAGGAAGCCAGAACATAGCCGCCGATCTGCGCCGCGTGCCCAAGATCGGTATGGGCCAAATCCTTGATAAGATGAGGCATACCCGGCGTAATCAATCCAACGCCAGCCATATCGACAAAGACGATGAACGATATGTAACGCAATGTCGCACGAATGTTTTTCGACATAGCTGCATACCTTTAGTGGCGTCCCGGCTGTTTGGTCTTCTGCGCCGCGTCGGTTGATCTTGCAAGATCGGACAGTCGAAGCGCCCCCGTCGAAACAACTTAGTTGATATTTGGTGGCGTCCATGCGGCCCGGCGTTCGCGGAGATGACGGTGGAGGGTGGAGGGCTGCCCCCTCCTCCGTCATCCCCGCGGAGGCGGGGATCCATATTGGCTGACGTTTGCGGAAGGAGCCCGACGACCTGCGACTATGGATCCCCGCCTTCGCGGGGATGACGGAGGAGAAGGAACGGCGGGATCCAATTTGCTGCGGGTGCGAAATGGGGTTGCGCCTTGCTCGCGAATCAGGCAGCTTCCCATGCGTCGGGCAAGGATGCCGGACATGAGATAGACGCGGTGCCGGTCCAACGGGGGGCCGGTATCGCGACGACGGACGCAGGCTGAAGCCGGTCCGCCGACGGCAACGAAGCCGCCAGGATGCTGCCAGCGATGGCCGTCGTCCTGGCGGCTTTTTCTTTGTCTTTTCGCCAAGGGGACACGCGGGCATGGCAACGGCATTTTGGGACGGCAAGAGCGAGGCACGCAGCGGCTTCTGGGCGAGCGGGCACACGCCGACGCTGATCGCCGCATTCCTGTATTTCGACCTCGCCTTCATGGTGTGGGTGCTGCTCGGGCCGCTGGCGCCGGAGATCGCGCGGACGCTGGCGCTGACGCCCGCCGAAAAGGGGCTGATGGTGGCGACGCCGACGCTGGCGGGTGCGGTGCTGCGCGTCGTCAACGGGCTGCTGGTCGACCGGATCGGCCCGAAGACGGCGGGGGCGATCAGCCAGGTGATCGTCATCGTCGGGCTCGCCGCCGCCTGGGCGCTGGGGGTGAACAGCTTCGGCGGCACGCTGGCGCTGGGGGTGATCCTGGGCTTTGCCGGCGCGTCCTTCGCGATCGCGCTGCCGCTGGCCAGCCGCTGGTATCCGCCCGAACACCAGGGCAAGGCGATGGGCCTTGCCGGCATGGGCAATTCGGGAACGGTGCTCGCCGCGCTGTTCGCCCCTGCCCTCGCCAAGCTCTTCGGCTGGAACGCAGTGCTGGGCCTTGCCTGCCTGCCGCTCACCGCCGTGCTGGTCGCCTATTGGCTGATGGCGAAGGATGCGCCCAATCCGCCGGCGCCCAAGAGCTTCGGCCAGTATCTGACGCCGCTCGGGAGCGCCGATGCCTGGTGGCTGATGGGCTTCTACGCGGTCACCTTCGGCGGGTTCGTCGGGCTGGCGGCCAGCCTGCCGATCTATTTCACCGATCGCTTCGGACTGACCACGATCCAGGCGGGCTATTGCACCGCGGCCTGCGTGTTCGCGGGGTCGCTGGTGCGGCCGATGGGCGGCGCGCTGGCCGATGCGGTCGGCGGGGTGAAGGCGCTGACCGCGGTGTTCGCCATCGCCGCGCTGGCGCTGGTCGGCGTCAGCATGGCGGGGAGCGTCGGGGCGGCGCTTGGCTGTTTCGTGCTGGCGATGCTGGCGCTCGGCACGGGCAATGGCGCGGTGTTCCAGCTGGTGCCGCAGCGCTTCGCCCGGGAGATCGGGGTGATGACCGGGCTGGTCGGCTTCGCCGGCGGCATCGGCGGCTTCTACCTCGCCTCGTCGCTCGGCCTCGCCAAGCAGTGGACGGGCAGCTTCGCGCCCGGGTTCCTGATCTTCGCCGGGCTCGCACTGGCGGCGCTCGCCGGCCTCACGCTAGTGAAGCGGGGATGGCGTGCGCGCTGGGGCGCCGCCGGAACCGTACGGCTCTGAACCACCATGCGTCTGACTTACGCCACCCTCCTGCCCGTCCTCACCTGCGCCGCGGTTCCCGCTGCGGCGCAGACGATCACGCCGCTGGTCGAGGCACGGCTGCGCCACGAGCATGTCGAGCAGGGCGGCCTGCCCGAGGATAGCGATGCGGTGACGGCGCGCATCCGCAGCGGCGTGCAGGTGAGCGACGGGCGCTGGTCGGCGCTGGCCGAGGCGCAGGGCAACCTTGCCATCGTGCCCGACTATTTCGACGGGCTGCACGGATCGGCGACGCAGCGGCCGCTGATCGCCGATCCGCAGAACATCGCGCTCTATCGGGCGCAGCTGCAATATCGCAGCCCGGCGCTGACCGTCACCGCCGGACGGCAGCGGATCGCGCTGGAGGACGAACGCTTCGTCGGCGCGGCCGGCATCCGCAACAACGGCCAGACCTTCGACGCGGTGCGGGCGGAGGTGACGCCGGTGAAGGGCGTCAGGGCGGACGTGACCTATGCCTGGGGCGTCCGCACCGTCTGGGGCATCGACGGCGCCGGCACGCGCCAGCAGGCGGTGAGCGGCAACAACGTGTTCGCGACGCTGGGCGTGGCGACCCCGGTGGGGACGCTGACCGGCTTTGCCTATCTCGTCGACCAGGACGAGGCGGTCGTGCAGGGCTATCGCCTGTCGAGCCAGAGCTATGGCGCGCGGCTCGCCGGGAGCCGCGCGTTCGGCCGAACGGTGGTGACGTGGCAGGCGAGCCATGCCCGCCAGTCCGATTACCACCGCAACCCCAACGATTATGCCGCGAGCTACTGGCTGGCGGACGCCGGGGTCGATTTCGGCGGGCCGCGGCTCGGCGGCGGCTACGAGGTGCTGGGCGCCAGCAAGGGCATCGCGCTCACCAGCTTCCAGACGCCGCTCGCCGCGGTGTTCAAGTTCCAGGGCTGGACCGACCGGTTCAACCCGACGCCGCCCGACGGGGTGCGCGACCTCTACGCCAGCGCGGGCTGGGGCTGGAAGCAGCTCGGGCCGCTGCAGGCCGTGACGCTGGTCGCTGCCTATCATCGCATGGAGAGCGACCGGCTGGTCCGCCACTATGGCGACACGCTGAACCTGCTCGCGCAGGCCAGGGTCGGCCGCCGCACCACCGCAAGCATCCGCTACGCCGATTACCAGGCCGACCGCCTGTTCACCGACGTGCGCAAACTCTGGCTCCAACTGGACTGGACCCTATGACGCAACACTCGCCCATCACACCCGACGCCACCGTGCGGGAGCATCTCGTCGTCATCGGCAACGGCATGGCCGGCTGCCGCGCGGTGGAGGAGCTGATCGCGCGCGATCCGCACCGCTATCGCGTGACGATCTTCGGTGCCGAACCGCATGTGAACTACAATCGGATCATGCTGTCACCGGTGCTGGCGGGCGAGAAGAGCTTCGACGATATCGTCATCAACGACCTGGCCTGGTATGCGGGCAACGGCATCGAGCTGATCGCGAGCGACCCGGTCGAGGCGATCGACCGGACGGCGCGGACGGTGACCGCGCGGTCGGGGCGGACGGTCGGCTACGACCGTCTGCTGATCGCGACCGGGTCCGACCCCTTCATCATCCCGGTGCCGGGCAAGGACCTGCCGGGCGTCATCAGCTTTCGCGACATGGCCGACGTCGACCACATGCTGGGCGCCGCCGAGCGGGGCGGCGATGCGGTGGTGATCGGTGGCGGGCTGCTCGGGCTGGAGGCGGCGCACGGGCTGACCCTGCGCGGCATGAAGGTGACGGTGATCCACCTGATGCCGACGCTGATGGAGCGGCAGCTGGACGAAGCGGCGGGCTGGCTGCTGAAGCAGGCGCTGGAGGCGCGCGGGCAGACGATCCTGACCGAGGCGCATACCGCCGCCATTCTGGGCGACAGCCATGTCGAGGGCGTCCAACTGAAGGATGGCACGGTGATCCCGGCGAGCCTCGTCGTCATGGCGGTCGGCATCCGTCCGTCGGTGGCGCTGGCGCGCAGTGCCGGGATCGAGGTGGGGCGCGGCATCATGGTCGACGACCATATGGTGACCAGCGATCCGCGGGTGCTGGCGGTCGGCGAATGCGTGGAGCATGACGGCACCGTCTACGGCCTCGTCGCGCCGCTGTGGGACATGTGCCGGGCGCTCGCCGACGGACTGACCGAGCGGCACAGCGGCTATCGTGGGTCGGTCACCTCGACCAAGCTGAAGGTCGCCGGGCTCGACGTCTTCTCGGCGGGCGATTTCGCCGGCGGCGACGGGGCCGAGGACATCGTGCTGCGCGACGCATCGCGCGGGGTCTACAAGCGCGTGGTGGTGCGCGGCGACAAGGTAGTCGGCGCGGTGCTGTATGGCGATACCGCGGACGGCGGCTGGTATTTCGACCTGCTGAGGCGCGGCGAGGACGTGTCCGCCATCCGCGACATGCTGATCTTCGGCCAGGCCTTCGCCGCGGGAGGCGGCGCGGCGGACCCTAAGGCGGCCGTTGCGGCGCTCTCCGACGAGGCGGAGATCTGCGGCTGCAACGGCGTCAGCAAGGGGCAGGTCGTCGCCTGCATCGCCAAAGGCGCGCGCAGCCTGGATGCGGTCCGCGCCGGGTGCAAGGCGTCGGCGAGTTGCGGGTCGTGCACCGGGCTGGTCGAGAGCATCCTCGCGCTCACGCTCGGCGACGAGGTGCAGGCAGGACCGAAGACCTTGTGCAAATGCACCAGCTTCGGCCACGACGACGTGCGGCGCGAGATCGTCGCCCAAGGCATGCGATCGATCCCGGAGGTGATGCAGCGACTGCACTGGACGACGCCAGACGGCTGTTCGTCGTGCCGGCCGGCGCTCAATTACTACCTGCTCTGCGCGCTGCCCGGCGCCTACAAGGACGACCAGCAGAGCCGCTTCGTCAACGAGCGGCTGCACGCCAACATCCAGAAGGACGGCACCTATTCGGTGGTGCCGCGGATGTGGGGCGGCCTGACCAACCCCAAGGAGCTGCGCGCGATCGCCGACGTGGTCGAGAAGTTCAACGCGCCGATGGTCAAGGTGACCGGCGGCCAGCGGCTCGACATCTTCGGGATCAAAAAGGAGGATCTGCCCGCGGTCTGGGCGGATCTCAACGCCGCCGGCATGGTCTCGGGCCACGCCTACGGCAAGTCGCTGCGCACGGTGAAGACCTGCGTCGGATCGGAATGGTGCCGGTTCGGCACGCAGGATTCGACCGGGCTGGGCGTCAAGGTCGAGCGGATGACCTGGGGCAGCTGGATGCCGCACAAGTTCAAGATCGCGGTCAGCGGCTGCCCGCGCAATTGCGCCGAGGCGACGATCAAGGATTTCGGGATCGTCTGCGTCGACAGCGGCTACGAGCTGCACGTCGGCGGCAATGGCGGCATCAAGGTGCGCGCCACCGACCTGCTCTGCCGCGTCGCGACCGAGGCGGAGGCGATGCATCACTGCGCCGCCTTCATCCAGCTGTACCGCGAGGAGGCGCGCTATCTGGAGCGCACCGCGCCGTGGATTGAGCGGGTCGGGGTGGATTACATCCGCGAACGCATCGCCGACGATGCCGAGGGTCGCGATGCGCTGGCGGGGCGCTTCCTCCATTCCCAGTCCTTTTCGCAGGACGATCCGTGGGCGGCGCGCGTCGGCGGCGAGGACCGCGAACAGCATGCACCGATGGCGGTGTTCACTCCCAGGGAAGAGGTGCTGGCATGACCGGCGAATGGCTCGATATCGGCTGGGTGAACGAGATCCCGGTGCGCGGCAGCCGCACGGTGCAGGTGGCGGGCGGCGACGACATCGCCGTGTTCCGCACCGGCGAGGGCAAGGTGTTCGCGTTGCTGGACCGCTGCCCGCACAAGCACGGGCGCCTCAGCCAGGGGATCGTCCACGGCGGCGCGGTGGCGTGTCCGCTGCATAACTGGCGCATATCGCTCACCACCGGCGAGGCGCTGGGCGAGGACAAGGGCTGCACGCCGGTGGTGCCGGTGAAGGTGAGCGGCGGGCGGGTGCTGATCTGCCGGACCAGCGTGCTGCAGGCGGCGGCGTGAGGTGCGGCGCAATCCTCCCCGGCACGGGGAGGGGGACCGCGACGCGCAGCGGCGTGGTGGAGGGGGCTATCCACAAGGGGCATCGCTCGCGGAAGCCCCCCTCCACCAGCTTCGCTGGTCCCCCTCCCCGTGCCGGGGAGGAATGATGAGCGTCCGCACCACCTGTGCCTATTGCGGTGTCGGCTGCGGGATCGTCGCCACGCCGACCGGTGCGCGGACGGCGACCATCGCCGGCGATCCCGATCATCCGGCCAACCGCGGCCGGCTGTGTTCGAAGGGTACGCACCTCGGCGAGACGATCGGCCTGGAAGGCCGGCTGCTGACGCCGATGATCGGGCGCAGGCGCGCGTCGTGGGACAAGGCGCTCGATCTCGTCGCCCGCCGCTTTCGCGAAACGATCGCGCGGCATGGGCCGAACAGCGTCGCCTTCTACGTCTCGGGCCAGTTGCTGACCGAGGATTATTACGTCGCCAACAAGCTGATGAAGGGGTTCATCGGCTCGGCCAACATCGACACCAATTCGCGGCTGTGCATGGCGAGCGCGGTCGCCGGTCATGTGCGGGCGTTCGGCGAGGACGTGGTGCCGGCGAGCTACGACGATCTCGATGCCGCCGACCTGATCGTGCTGGTCGGCAGCAACACCGCCTGGTGCCACCCGATCGTCTACCAGCGGATCCGCGCGCGCTGCGCGGCGGGGGCGAAGCTGGTCGTCGTCGATCCGCGCCGCACCGAAACGGCGGAGGAAGCGGACCTGCACCTCGCCATCCGGCCGGACAGCGACGTCGCGCTGATGCAGGGGCTGCTCGCCTGGTGCCGCGCCGCCGGGGTGGTGGATGACGCCTATCTGGCGCGCCATGTCGCCGTGCCGGAGGACTTCTGGGCGTTTGCCGGTGGCAGCGACCTGTGGTCGACGGCGCGCGCCTGCGACGTGGCGGCGGACGACCTGCGCCGTTTCTTCGACCTGTTCGTCGCCAATCCACGGACGGTGACGCTGTTCAGCCAGGGGGTGAACCAGTCGCTGGCCGGCACCGATCAGGTCAATGCGATCCTCAACGTCCATCTCGCGACCGCGCGGATCGGCACGCCGGGGGCGGCGCCCTTCTCGATCACCGGCCAGCCCAATGCGATGGGCGGGCGCGAGGTCGGCGGGCTCGCCTCGTCGCTGGCGGCGCATATGGATTTCGCGCCGGAGAACGTGGCGCGCGTCGGCCGGTTCTGGGCGGCGCCGAACATGGCGACGAAGCCGGGGCTGAAGGCGGTCGACCTGTTCCGCGAACTGGGCCGCGGCCGGATCAAGGCTTTGTGGGTGATGGCGACCAATCCCGCCGTGTCGATGCCCGATGCCGGCCGGGTGCGCGAGGCGCTGGCCGCCTGCCCGTTCGTCGTGGTCAGCGACGTGATGGAGACGACCGACACCAGCGTCCACGCGCACGTCCGGCTGCCCGCCGCCGCCTGGGGGGAAAAGGACGGGACCGTCACCAATTCCGATCGCACGATCAGCCGCCAGCGTGCCTTTCTGGCGCTGCCCGGCGAGGCGAAGCCCGACTGGTGGATCGTCAGCGAGGTCGGCCGGCGGATGGGGTGGAAGACCGCCTTTCCTTATGGGCGGGCCGCCGACGTGTGGCGCGAGCATTGCCGGCTGTCGACCTATGAGAACGAGGGTACGCGCCTGTTTGCGTTGCCGGGCCAGGCCGCGATCGGCAATGCCTTCTACGATGCGATGCCGCCGTTCCGCTGGGGTGGCACGCCGTTCGCCGACGGGCGCTTCGCGACGCCCGATGGCCGCGCGCGGCTGGTGGCGGTGGCGCAGAAGCCGCTGGCCCCGCCCCTGTCCGACTGGCCGATGACGCTCAACACCGGCCGCTATCGCGACCAGTGGCACAGCATGACGCGGACCGGCCTGTCGCCCAAGCTCGCGCGTCATCGCGAGGAACCGCTGGTCGAGGTGCATCCCGACGATGCCGCCGCGCTGGCGCTGGTCGACGGCGGCCTGGCGCGGGTGGCGACGCCGCAGGGCGACAGCCTGTTCCGGGTGCGGGTGACCGAGGCACAGCGGCGCGGCGAACTGTTCACGCCGATCCACTGGACCGATCGGACGTCGACCGGCGGACGCACCGGCCTGCTGCCGCGCCCGCTGGCCGACCCGATCTCCGGCCAGCCCGGCTTCAAGGCGACGCCGGCGCGGATCGCGGCGGTGACGACGACGTGGCGCGGCTTTGCCGTGCTGGCGGACGAGGTGGCGGCGCCGCCCGACTGCCTGTGGGCGACGCGCATCGCGGTGCCGTGCGGAACGCTGTGGGACGTGGCGGGCGACGGCGATCCGGCGGCGCTCGATGCGCTGCTGCCGGCGGGCGAGCGGCTGGAGGCGATCGACGCCGCTCGTGGCACGCGGCGGATCGCGACCTTGCGCGACGGTCGCCTCGCCGCCGCGCTGTTCGTCACCCGCGACGGCAGCCTGCCGCCGCGCGACTGGCTGGTGGCGCAGCTTGTCGAGGCACGGGCGGCGCCGACGCTGCTCGCCGGGCGCGCGCCGGGGGTGCAGGTGGATCGCGGGCCGATCGTCTGCGCCTGTTTCGATGTCGGACTGACGACGATCCTCGCCGCGATCGCCGAACAGCGGCTGACCGATGTCGCCGCGATCGGCGGCGCGCTGAAGGCCGGCACCAACTGCGGGTCGTGCCGGCCGGCACTCGCCCGCATCCTGCAGGAAGGACGCACCCATGCCGCATGACGTCATCGCACCCGGTACGGTCTGGCTGGTCGGCGCCGGGCCGGGCGATCCCGACCTGCTGACCCGCAAGGCGGAACGGCTGATCGCCGCCGCCGATATCGTCTTCTACGACGCTCTGGTCGGGCCGGGCGTGCTGGCGCTGATCCCGGACCGTGCCGAGCGGGTCGGGGTCGGCAAGCGGTCGGGCCGCCATTCGAAGGACCAGGGCACGATCGACCGGCTGATCGTCGCGGCCGCGCTGGCGGGCAAGCGCGTCGTGCGGCTGAAGGGCGGCGACCCTGCGGTGTTCGGCCGCGCGACCGAGGAGATCCACGCCTGTGCGGCGCAGGGCATTCCGGTGCACGTCTGCCCCGGCATCACCGCGGCGAGCGCGGCGGCGGCGTCGGGCACGCTGTCGCTGACGCTGCGCGGCCTTGCCCGTACCCTGACGCTGGTGACCGCGCATGCGCGGGGGGCGGAGCCGCTCGATCTCGACTGGCAGGCGCTGGCGCGGCCCGACGCGACGCTGGCGGTCTACATGGGCCGCGCGGCGGCGGGCGAGGTGTCGGGCCAGCTGATCCGCGCCGGCCTGGCGGCGGATACGCCGGTGGTGGTGGCGGTCAACGTGTCGCTGCCCGACGAGCGGCTGATCCATGGGCGGCTGGATGCGCTCGCCTTCCTCGTCCGGGCGATCGGCGAGCGCGATCCGGCGCTGCTGCTGATCGGCGCGGCGATGGGGCAGCGCCCGCCCGCCTACGACCGCTCCGCCGGCGCCGCCGCCCTCCAGAAGATCGCATAGCCGAACAGGCCGGAGATCAGCGAGGCGACGAGGATGGCGAGCCCCGCCTGCTCGGTCTGGACCGGGTCGGCGAAGGCAAGTTCGGCGATGAACAGCGAGATGGTGAAGCCGATGCCGGCGACGCCGCCGATGCCGAGCACCATCCGCCAGGTGACGCCTTCGGGCAATTCGGCATGGCCGAGCCGCGTCGCCGCCCAGGTCGCGCCGAGGAACCCCAGCGGCTTGCCGAGCGCCAGGCCGGCGACCACGCCGAGCGCGAGCGGCGAATGCACCGCCTCGCCGATCAGGTCCGCCGAGAAATGGATGCGCACGTTGGACAGCGCGAACAGCGGCAGCACCACATAGGATACCCAGGGCGTCAGGACGCGGACCAGCCGCTCCGCCGCCTCGTCGGTCGCCGCCGCCATTTCGTGGATATAGCCGAGCCGGACCTGCGCCTCCTCGCGCGCCTCTTCGGCCGCGGTCGGATCGGGCGCATCTTCGGCGGCAGCGTGCGCGGCCTTGAACTCGTCGACCGGGCGCTGGACGCGCTCGGCGAACCGCCCTTCCGACAGGCGCGAGCTGGTCGGCAGCAGCAGGCCGACGGCGACGCCGGCGATGGTCGGGTGGATGCCCGATCCGAACACGCCGATCCACACGATCACCCCCAGCAGCACATAGGGGATCGGCGCCACCCAATGCACCCGCAGCAGCGCGAGGATACAGGCATAGGCGACCCCCGCCGCGAGCAGAAACCACAGGTGGATTTCCGCCGTATAGGCGACGGCGATGACGAGCAGGCCGAAGACATCGTCGATCGCGGCGAAGGCGAGCAGCACCGCCCGCACCGCGGCGGGCAGGCGCGTGGTGAACATCGCGACGATCGCCAGACTGAACGCGGTATCCATCGCCGCGACGACGCCCCAGCCATGCTGCGTCGACGTGCCGTAGTTGAAGGCGAGATAGATGCCGACCGGCACCACCAGCCCGCCGATCGCGCCGGCCACCGGGAACACGGCGGTGCGCAGCGAGGCGAGCGAGCCCTTGACGAATTCGCGCTTCACCTCCGTACCGATGATGAGGAAGAACAGCGGCATCAGCGCATCGTTGATCCATTCCGCGGCCGGTCGTGCGATCGCCCACGCGCCGTAGCTCACCCGCACGGGCCGATCCCACAGGCGGATATAGTCGGCGCCCCAGGGCGAATTGACGATGACCAGCGCGATCACCGTGGCGATAAGCAGCGGACCGCCCGACACCTGGCCGATGGCGAAGAACGGCTCGATCTTCTGCAACAGCTTCGCCGCCGGGGAATGGTGCGCCCGCGCCGCAACACGCCCGGACAGGCGGGGGGTGAGCGCCATGATCGTGCATTCTCCTGCGATTCGATCAGCATACGGTCGAGCGGGCACGACGTTCCGCGGGGCTGAAGATCATCGATAACTATGTCAGCATCGGACGGGACGCCACAGCCGCGGCCGTTCTTCACTATAGAACGATCACGTTCTCGATCACTGCGTTTCGAAATAGTGCTTTGACTTTCTCGCCCATGCAATCTTTTATTGTGGGGCCGGCCGGTCCGACTATGGTTGGCAGAACCCCCGTACGATAAAGCGAGTGCCCATGAATACCGAGATCAATACGGTCGAGCTTGCCACCGAACTCACCATTGCCTGGTTGAGCAACCCCAATACACGTACCTCGGCCGACGACGTGCCGGCCTTCCTCCAGTCGATGCATGCCGCGGTCGGCAAGCTGGCGAGCCCCGATGCCGCGGAGCCCGACCAGGGCACGCAGGAGCACACGCCCGCCGTGTCGGTGCGCAAGTCGCTGGCGTCGCGCGATCACATCATCTCGCTGATCGACGGCAAGCCCTACCGCACGCTGCGTCGCCACCTGTCGACGCACGGCCTGACCCCCGACGACTATCGCCAGCGCTACGGCCTGCGCCCGGACTATCCGATGGTGGCGCCGTCCTACAGCGAGAGCCGCAGCGCGATGGCCAAGACGATCGGCCTCGGCCGCAAGGCCGGGCAGAAGGTCGAGCGCGCGGCCGGCGACGCCGCCAAGACGGCGCGCAAGGGCGGCAAGGCCGCATTGCAGGCCGCCAAGGACACGCTCGGCTCGGCCGAGTAATTACGGAGGGCGGCGCGCGCATCCGACGGTGCGCGCCGCCCTTCCCCCCCTTCGTTCAGCGGTCGGCGGCGCGATGTTGCAGGCGGGTCATCGCCGCCGCGATGCGCCGGCCGAGCGCACGCTGTGCCGCGGTGTCGAGGTGCAGTCCGTCCGCCAATAGCGGCAGCCCCGCGGCGGGCACGAGCGCGACCCCCGGCAGATCGAGGCTGGCCTGCTGGCCCTGCACTGCCGCCCAGGCAGGAAACCGCGCCGCGTTGCGATCGGGCCGATCGGCCAGCGTGACGACGACCGCCGGCAGCCGTGCAGCGCGCAGGTCGCGGCGGAATGCGGCGATCAGCGTCCGCATCCGGCCCGACCATCTGGCCGCCTGCGCCATATCCTGCGCATCCGTTTCCCCCTGATACCAGAGCAGGCCGGCCACCCGGCCGCCGGCCTGCCGGACGCGCTGCATGCAGGAGCCGTACAGCGTGTCGCGGCCCGGCGCCGGCGTCCATTGCGCCATGGACGATCCGCCCTTGGCGCAGGGCAGCAGCGCGATGCGCCGTCCCGGCGCGCGCGGCAGGGCGCGAGCGAAGAACAGGCCGGGGCCGACCGCCGCCTTCGCGTCCGCCGACACGGGATCGTTCTGGCCGGCCGCATCGTCGAGCGGCTCGCGTGCCGGTCTCCACCGGCCGTCGTTGCCGTAGAGCAGGATGGCGGGGTCGACCGCGCGCTCTGCCTGCGTCAGGTCGGCCAGCGCGCCGCGGCCCGACATGTTGGATTGGCCGGCGAGGATGTAGACGTCGACCGGCGGTCCGGCGGGGACCGGCGCGGCGCCGGCGAGCAGCACGGCAGCGCCGAGCGCGAACGGGAATGGCAGGTGCGTCACCCGTACGATCATTCCATAACGGGGATCGATCGGGAAGCCATGCTTGCCGAGCGACCGGCGCCTGGGGTAACGGGCCGCTGCGGCGACCACGTTCCCGCCTCCCCTGGGGAGCATCAAGACCGGGACGGCCCGGCGGCACTCGCAATCCGTGGAGGCTGCCGTCATGGCATGGATCGTTCTCATCATCGCCGGCCTGTTCGAAATCGTCTGGGCGACCGCGATGAAACAATCGCACGGCTTCACCCGGCTCTGGCCGAGCGTCATCACCATCGCCGGCATGCTGGTGAGCTTCGGCCTGTTATCCTGGGCGATGCGCGCGTTGCCGCTCGGCACCGCCTATACCGTCTGGACCGGCGTCGGCGCGGTCGGTGCCTTTACCGTCGGCGTGCTGATACTGGGCGAGGCGATGACGCCGCTGCGGCTGGTCGCGGCGCTGCTGATCGTCGGCGGCCTGGTGCTGATGAAGCTCGCCACCCCCTGAAAAAGAAGGGGCGGCCTCCCGCGCACGCGAGGCCGCCCCCAGGTGGGAGGAAGGGGTCAGGAGATCAGAAGCGGACGCGGGCGCCGAACGCGTAGCGGCGTCCGGTGGTGCGATATTCCTTGGTCCGGCTTTCGACCGTCGAATAGATGAACTCGTTGGTGTCGGTGAGGTTGAGCGCCTCCGCCATCAGCGAGATATTGTCGGTGAGCGCGAAGGAGATGCTGCCGTCGAGCTGGCCATAAGGGGCGAAATATTCGGGGTCGCCGTTGCGCCCGCTCGCCACCTGCAGGAACCGGTCGCGCCAGGTATAGGCGAGCCGCGCCTGCAACGGCCCCTTTTCGTAGAAGCCGACGATCGTGTAGCTGTTCTTCGACAGCCCTTCGAGGCCGTAGCTGACGCCGGTCACCGCGTTGGTGTAATTGGCGCTGCTTTCGGTGCGGGTATAGCTCGCTTCCGTGCCGAAGCCGCTGAGCAGGCCGGGCAGGAAGTCGAACACCTGGCGATAGCCGACCTCGACGCCCTTCACCGTCGCGCCCTGCCCGTTGGTCGGCTGCGTCACCTGGAAGGTGACCTGATCGACCCGTTGCGGCGTGGTGCGCAGGCTGACGAAGGAGTCGATCGACTTGTAGAAGGCGGTCGCTGACAGCAGGCCGAGACGCGAAAAATAATATTCGAGGCCGAATTCCGCCTGCGAGGCGCGGAACGGCAGCAGGTCGGGATTGCCGCGGCGGATCGTCTCGTTGCCCGGATTGGTCTGGATGCTCTGCGCCGGCGACAAATCGGTGAGCGTCGGCCGCGTCATCACGCGCGAGGCGGCGAAACGGGCGACGAGCTTGGCGGTGAGGTCGAGCCGGATGTTCACCGAGGGCAGGAAATCGGTGTAATGGCCGGCGAAGCTGACCGGGACGACCGGGCTGACCTGGATGATGTTCTGCCCGAGGCCATTGGGCCGTGCGCTGATGATCGTGCGCGCGGCGCCCGATGAGGTGAAGCGCGTGTCCTCCACCCGCAGCCCGGCGTTGGCGGCGATCGGCAGGCCGAGGAATTCACCCTTCATGTCGAGCATCGCATAGCCCAGCCACACCCGCTCGCTGACCCGCGAGCTTTGCGAGGGATCGTAGGTCGGATCGACGAACAGCGAGCGGCCGTCGGCGGTGCGATAGTCGCGCAGCGCCTGCACCAGCGCGGCGGGATCGTAGTCGATCCAGTCGCGCACGATGTTCGCCTCCTGCTTGGCGAAGAAGCCGAGGCTGGTCGGACGGAACAGCGACGAGGGCAGCGGGTAGTAGATCGTGCCGCCGCAGAAGGCGCATTGCCCCGCGAAGGATTGCGCGGTGGTATCCACCGTCTTGATGCGGCGCTGGCGCGATGCGCCGACGCTGATCGCGACCGGGCCGCCATTGTCCCACTTGCCGTCCAGCTTGTATTCGAGCGTATCGTCCTTGCGCTTGTCGCCGCCGACGATGAAGTAATGCGCGCCGATATGCGTCGTATCGACCGGTGCGTTGGGATAGGCGGGGCTGGAGAAATCGTAATCGTAGAGCGGGCTGCCCGAGCGCCGGTCATAGGACATGGTCATGCCGGTGCGGCGGATCGTCGTGAAGTAATTGTCGTCGCGCACGTTGGTCTTCGCCGCCGAATAGGAGGCGTCGAAGGCGATGCGGAAATCGCCCGTCTTCCATTCGAGGTTGGAGCCGATCTGATAGGTGTCGGAACGGCGCGGCGTCTGCTGGATGATCTCGTCGACGAAGCCGCCCTCGATCTTCTGATAGACCGCCGAGCCGTTCTGCACGACCTGGTCGACGATGCGGCCGCCGCTGAAATCATAGGCGAGGCCGACGTAGCGATCGACCTGCCGCAGCCGCGAATAGAGGCCGTCGACGGTCAGCGTCAGGTTCTCGACCGGGCGATATTGCGCGGTGCCGTTGAGGCCGAGGCGCTCGCGGTCCCGGAAGACGAAGAACGGCGAGAGGTTGGACGGCATGTCGACGTTGGAAAAGGGCGCGACATTGGGGCCGGTGCGATTGTAGAAATAGTCGCCCGGGTTGATGCTGCTGCGCTTCACATGGCCGGCGCCGATGGTGAATTCGTCGCTGCGCTGCTTGCGGTTCTCGTAGGAGGCGACGAGCGCCAGGCCGAAGGTGCCGGCGGCATTGTGATAGCTGGCCAGCCCCGAGAGTTCCGGCCCGACATTGCCCGACATTTCGTTGTAGAAGCCGCGCGCGCTGCCGGCGATCACCAGCGGCTTCTGGTCGAGCGGGCGGATGGTGCGGATGTTGACGGTGGCGCCGATGCTGGCGCCGTTGATCGCCGCGGTCGGGCTCTTGTAGACGTCGGCGCCGACGATCAGTTCGGAGGGGATGATATCGAAGCTGAAGCGGCGGCCGGGATTGTCCGTGGCGATGACGCGGCCGTTGACGGTCACCGCATTGAAATCGGGGCCGAGGCCGCGGACCGAGACGAACTGGCCGTCGCCGCGGTTGCGCTCGATCGTCACGCCCGGCACGCGTTGCAAGGATTCCGCGACATTCTGGTCGGGCAGCTTGCCGATATCCTCGGTGGTGATCGAATCGACCGAGTTGATACTGTTGCGCTTGATATCGATCGACTGCTGGATGGTGCGGCGGATGCCCGTGACGACGATGTCCTCGCCCTCTTGCGCCGCCGTGTCGATCGAGGATGGCGGCGAGGTGGGGTCGGCGGCGGGCGGCGTGGTGGTGGCCGGCACCTCCTGATTGGCCGGGCTGGTCTGCGCCGCTGCCGGCATCGCCAGCGCCTGGGCCAGAACCCCGGTCGCGATCCCCGCCAGGATGTGGAGCGTCCTCGCCTTCATCGTCTATCCCCTCGTAGCGGCCGTCTTTGACTTGACCAAGAAATGCCAAAAGCACTATCTGATATCTCATCATAGACTTGTGAGATTTATGGTCAAGAGCCCTGTTGAACCGAGGGCGCGAGAGGAGTTCGGGAGTGTCTGGAATCACGCGTGAAATGCAGGCGGACGGCGTTGACCGGCGGCTGGTGACGGCCGGGCTGTTCGGGTTGCTGACGCCCCTGCCCGCCTGGGCGCAGCGTGCCTCGCCCCTGCTGTACGATGTGCGGACCTATGGTGCGCGTGGCGACGGCAGGACGATCGACAGCGCGGCGATCAATCGGGCCATCAAGGCGGCGCATGCGGCGGGCGGCGGCACCGTCGTCGTGCCCGCCGGACGCTATCTGTGCTTCTCGATCCGCCTGCTCGACCGTGTCACCTTGTACCTGGGCGCGGGCGCGGTGGTCGAGGCGGCCGATCCGGCGACGCACGGCGCGCGCTACGACCTGCCGGAGAACGACCTGGACGAGCAGTTCCAGGATTTCGGCATCACCCACATCCACAACAGCCTGGTCTATGCCGATGGCGCCACCAACATCGCGATCCTGGGGCCGGGCATGTTCCACGGCCTGGGGCTCGATCGCGAGGGGCCGGGCGATCGCTGGCACAAGCGCGAGGGCTGGCAATCCCCGGCCGCGCTCGGCGTCAGCGCCCGCGAACTGCGGCTGCGCGATCCCAAGGAACGCGCGCAGAACGGCCGCGCCAACAAGACGATCGGCATGCGCAACTGCCGCAATGTGCTGCTCCGCGATTTCACCGTGTTGCAGGGCGGGCATTTCTGCGTGATCGTGCACGGCGTGACCAACCTTGCCATCGACAATCTGACGATCGACACCGATCGCGACGGCATCGACGTCGATTGCAGCCGCGACGTGCGCATCACCAACTGCCTGGTCAACGCCCCCAAGGACGACGCCATCGTGCTGAAGAGCAGCTATGCGCTGGGCCGCAACGTGGGTTGCGAGGACGTGACGATCATCGGCTGCAAGACCAGCGGTTATCGCATGGGCAGCCTGCTCGACGGCAGCTACCAGCCATCCGACTATGTCGGGCCGGATCGCACCGGGCCGCTGGGGCGGATCAAGCTCGGCACCGAGAGCAACGGCGGCTTTCGCAACATCCGGATCAGCGACTGCACCTGCACCAACAGCCGCGGCATCCTGATCGGCACCGTCGACGGCGGCACGCTGGAGGATGTCAGCATATCGGGCATCGTGCTGCGCGATCCGGTCAACCATCCGCTGTTCGTGCACCAGGCGGCGCGGCTGCGCGCGCCGGCCGGTACGCCGGTCGGCCGCTGCCGCCGGGTGCGGTTCAGCGATATCACCGTCTCCGGCGCCGATCCGCGCTACCCGTGCGGCGTCGCCGGCATCGCCGATGCGCCGGTGGAGGATATCAGCTTCGATGGCATCCACGTCCAGCATCGCGGCGGCGGCACCGCGGCCGATGCGGCGCGCGTGCCGGAGGACCGGCGCGAGACTAGCCTGGAGGTGAGCTTCATGGGGACGCTGCCCGCCTTCGGCTTCTTCGGGCGACATGCGCGCGGGCTTGCCTTGCGCGACGTGACGGTCACCACCGATGCCGCGGATGCGCGGCCGGCGGTGGTGCTGGAGGACGTGCGCGGGGCGATCGTCGACGGACTCGCGACGCAGCGCGACCGGTCGAGCGCGGTGGTGACGCGCGACAGCAGCGGCATCAGCGTCGGCCGCGTCGAGCGGATCGCATGAGCGCGCGCCCGCGCCTGCTCGTCACCCGCCGCCTGCCCGATGCTGTCGAGCAGATGATGGCGGAGCGCTACGACGCCACGTTCAACCGCGACGACCGCGCGCTGTCGGGCGACGTGCTGCACGCGGCGCTGGCCGAATACGACGCCGTCGCGACGACGATCACCGATCGCATCGACGCCACCGTGCTGGCGCATGAGGCGCCGCGCACGCGCATCATCGCCAATTACGGCGCGGGCTTCGAACATATCGACCGCGACGCCGCCGCGGCGGCGCGGATCGCGGTCACCAACACGCCGGACGTGCTGACCGATGCGACGGCGGAGCTTGCGATCCTGCTGATGCTCGCCGCCGCCCGCCGCGCCGGCGAGGGCGAACGGCAGCTGCGCGCCGGCGGCTGGCCGGGCTGGCACCCGACGCACCTCGTCGGGCGCAGCATCACCGGCAAGACGCTGGGCCTGATCGGCTTCGGCCGGATCGCGCAGGCGACCGCCGACCGTGCACGGGGCGGCTTCGGCATGACGATCCTCTACACCAGCCGCACCCGCGCCGCGCCCGAGGTGGAGGCGCGGCATGCCGCGACCTGGGTGGCGTCGGCAGAGGACCTGGCGGAGCGGTGCGACGTGCTGTCGCTGCATGTGCCGGGCGGCGCGGCGACGCATCACCTGGTCGATGCGGCGTTGCTGCGGCGGATGCGGCGCGATGCGGTGCTGGTCAACACCGCGCGCGGATCGGTGATCGACGAAGCGGCGCTGGCCGCGGCCCTGACCGAGGGCCGGATCGGGGCGGCGGGGCTCGACGTCTACGAAGGCGAGCCGGCCGTCGCGCCGGCCCTGCTCGCCTGCGAGAATGCGGTGCTGCTGCCACACCTGGGCAGCGCGACGATCGAGGCGCGGACCGCCATGGGCATGCGCGTGCTGGCGAACCTCGATGCCTTTTTCGCCGGCGAGCCGCTGCCCGACCGGGTCGCCTGAGCGTGGAGGCCGCGGCGATCCTGTCGGCGGTGGCGCGCGACGCTGCTGCCGGATCGGCGCGGCCCGTCGTGATCGGCCTGTGCGGCGCGCAGGGCAGCGGCAAGAGCACCGCCGCCGCCCGCGCCGCCGAACGGCTGACGGCGGAGGGGCTGGCGACCGCGGTCCTGTCGCTCGACGACCTGTATCTGACGCTCGCCGAGCGGGTGAGCCTCGCCGCGACGGTGCACCCGCTGCTCCGCACGCGCGGCGTGCCGGGGACACATGATGTGGGCCTCGGCATCGCGCTGCTCGACGGACTCGCACGGGGCGGGACGGTGCGCCTTCCCCGCTTCGACAAGGCGGTGGACGATCGTGCGCCGACCGACGCGTGGCCGCTGACCCCGCCGGACCTGCGCGTGCTGCTGTTCGAGGGCTGGTGCGTCGGCGCGGTGCCTCAGGCCGATGCCGCGCTTGTCGAACCGGTCAATGCGCTGGAGGCGGACGAGGACGGTGACGGCCGCTGGCGGCGTTACGTCAACGATCAACTCGCCGGGCCGTATCGGGCGCTGTTCGCGCGGCTCGACCGGCTGGTGCTGCTCCGCGCGCCCGATTTCGGCGTCGTGCGCGGCTGGCGGATCGAACAGGAACAGGCGCTGCGCCGCGCTACCGGAGGCGGGATGAGCGATGCGGGCATCGACCGCTTCATCCGGCATTACGAGCGGCTGACCCGCCATATCCTGAAGGAGATGCCGGGCCGGGCGGACGCAACGATCGCGCTCGACCCGAACCGCACCATCATCTGATATTTCTGTTGCCACTACTGATCTATCGACGTACATCCTCGCCAACCGTCGATCGAGAGGAGCCGCAGCCATGGTCGCGCTGTACGACCGCAGCTATTCGCCGCGCGCGCTGGCCGAACATGCCGGCAGCCTGAGCCAGTTCGCGGGCGTCCGGCTGATGACGCTGGGCGATGGCGTGGAACGCGGCATCCGCTGCCTCGAATTCCGCACCGGCACGGGCTTGCGCTTCACCGTGCTGGTCGATCGCTGCATGGACATCGCCGATTGCGAACACCGCGGCCGCGCGATCGGCTGGCATTCGCCGACCGGCTTCCGCCACCCCGGCCTGCACGAATATGAGGGCGAAGGGGGGCTCGCCTGGCTGCGCTCGTTTTCGGGACTGATGGTGACCGCCGGGCTCGATCACACGCTCTTCATGCACGACGACGAGGCCGGCCACTACAATTACGGGCCGCGTCAGCGCGTCGCCTCGTCGCTGCACGGCCGCGTCGGCACCATCCCTGCCCGGCTGACCGGCTATGGCGAGCGCTGGGAGGGCGACCGCTGCATCCTGTGGTGCGAGGGCGTGGTGCAGCAGGCGACGATGTTCGGCGAGGACCTGCACCTCGTCCGCCGTATCGAGGCGGATGTCGGCGGCGATGCGATCCGGCTGCACGACCGCGTCGTCAACCACGGCTTCTACCGCACGCCGCACATGCTGCTCTACCATATAAACGTCGGCCACCCGGTGCTGGCGGAGGGCGCACGCTACCTCGCGCCGATCCGCGACGTGGTGTGGGCGGCGCACGCCGGCGAGGGCTATCGGGCGAGCGGCGTCGGCTATGCGGCGATCCCTGCACCGCAGGCCGCCTTCCACGAACAGGTGTGGCAGCACGAGATGGCGGCCGATGCCGACGGCCGTGTGCCGGTGGCGCTGGTCAACGACGCGCTCGGCTTCGGCTTCCAGGTCGAGACGGCGAAGGCGCAATTCCCCTGCCAATACGAATGGCAGGCGTTGCAGGCTGGGCAATATGCGCTGGGAATCGAGCCCTCGACCAACCACGTGCTCGGCAAAAGCTTCGCGCGCGAGCGGGGCGAGTTGATCGAACTGGAGCATGGCGAGGAGCGGCGCTACGACACGATCTTCACCGTACTCGATGGCCGCGACGCTCTTGCTGCGGCGGAGGCGCGCATCCGCGGCATCGCGGAGCAGCCCGCCGATCCCTTTCCGGAGCCGAGCGGCGACTATCCGGCGATCGTGCGATGAGCATGGCGGGCAAGCGCATCCTGCTCACCGGTGCCGCGGGCGGCCTCGGCGCGCCGACGACGCGACACTTTCTCAGCCTCGGCGCGCAGGTGATCGCCGCCGATCGCGGCAGCGACCGGCTGGCGGCGCTGATCGACGGCACGTCCGCGGAGCATCGCGAGCGGCTGGTCGCGCTCGACACCGACCTGTCCGACCTCCCCCGCTTCCGCGCCGATCTGGAGCAGGTCCGCGATGCGCTCGGCGGGATCGACGTGGTCATCAACAACGCCGCGATCTATCCCTCGCGCGCGTTCGAGGATTACACGATCGAGGAGCATCAGGCGGTGCAGCGCGTCAATGTCGACGCCGGCATCGTCGCGGTGCAGGCGGCGCTGCCCGGCATGAAGGCGCAGCGCTGGGGGCGTATCGTCAACATCGCCAGCGTCACCTTCTACGGCGGCTGGGCGTCGCTTTCCCCCTATGTCGCGTCCAAGGGCGCGCTGGTCGGGCTGACGCGGGCCTGGGCGCGCGAGTTCGGCGGCGACGGCATCACCGTCAACGCGGTCGCGCCCGGCGCCTTTCCGACCGATGCCGAGACGATCCATCCCGACCCCGAGGGCTATACCCGGTTCGTGCTGGATCATCAGGCGGTGAAGCGGCGCGGCACGCCCGCCGACATCGCCACCGCCCTCGCCTTCCTCGCCTCCGACGATGCGGGGTTCATCACCGGCCAGACGCTGAACGTCGATGGCGGCTGGGTCATGCACTGAAGGGATACACCCGTGGGAATCTTGAGCGGCTATCGCGTGCTCGATTGTTCGATCGCGATGGCGGGGCCGTTCGCGGCGCAGCGCATGGGCGATCTCGGCGCCGATGTGGTGAAGGTGGAACCGACCGCGGGCGAATGGCAGCGCTTTCGCTCGGCGGGCGGGGCCAACGGCAACCGCATCAACACCTCGTTCCTGTCGCTGAACCGCAACAAGCGTTCGCTGGCGATCGACCTCAAGAGCGACGAGGGCAAGGCGATCCTGCTCGAACTGGTGAAGACGGCGGACGTCTTCATCCAGAATTACCGGCCCGGCGTCGCCAAGCGACTGGGTGTCGACTACGCCACCCTGTCGGCGATCAACCCGCGGCTGGTCTATGTCTCCATGTCCGGGTTCGGTGAGAGCGGCCCCTATGTCGACCGGCCGGGGCAGGACCTGATCCTGCAGGCGATGTCGGGCGCGATGCTGTCGGCAGGGCGTGCGGGCGATCCCCCTGCCCCGGCGGGCCAGTTCCTCGCCGATGCGGTGACCGCCTATTCCGCGTTCGAAGGCGCGCTCGCCGCCTTGCTGCACCGCGAGCGCACCGGCGAGGGACAATTGGTCGAGGTCAACATGCTCGACGCGGTGGTCGCGTTCCAGATGCAGGAGATGTCGGTCTTCACCGCCGGCGGCAAGCCGCAGACGCGCTCGGCCGAGCCGCATGCGCACAGCTACATCCGCTCGCCTTATGGGGTGTTCGCGACGGCGGACGGGTTCATCGTCGTCGCCTTTGCCAACCTCAAGACGTTCGGCGAGCTGATCGGCGAACCGAGCTTCGCCGACATGGATGACGAGGCGGACAGCTGGGTGCATCGCGACGCGATCTTCGCCGCGACGCGCGAGCGGCTGGCGACGCGGACGAGTGCGGAATGGCTCGACCTGTTCCGCACGCACGATGTCTGGTCCGGCCCGGTCTACGGCTATGCCGACGTCGTCGCCGATCCGCAGATCGCGCATAACGGCACCTTCGTCGAATACGACCACCCCAGCGAAGGCCGGGTCAAGACGCCCGGCTTCCCGATCCGCTTCGCCGCGACCCCGGCAGGCGTGACGCGCGGCGCACCGCAGATCGGCGAGCACAGCCGCGAAATCCTGGGCGAGGCGGGGATGGATGCCGAAGCGATCGACCGGCTGATCGCGTCGGGCGCGGTGCGGCAGGACTGATGCGCTATCGTGGCCTGACCTGGGATCATCCGCGCGGCTATGCGGCGCTGACTGCGGCGGCGGGCGAGCTGATCGCCTGGGATCGCCAGCCGCTCGAAGGGTTCGAGGCGCATCCGATCGCCGACCTCACCGCCCGCTACGACCTGGTGGTGCTCGATCATCCGCATGTCGGCGAAGCGGTGGCGGGCGATTGCCTGCTGGCGCTGGAGGAGGTGTTCGCGCCGCAGGAGATCGCCGCCTGGGGCGAGGCGGCGATCGGGCCGTCGCTGGCGAGCTATCGGTACGGCGGCCGGCATTGGGCGCTGCCGCTCGATGCCGCGACGCAGGTGATGGCGGCACGGGCCGACCTGATCGACGGGCCGCTGCCCGATACGTGGGACGCGGTGCTGGCATTGCGCGAACCGGTGGCCCTGTCGCTGGCCGGGCCGCATGCCGCCTTGTCGTTCCAGTCGATCGCCGCGGCGATCGACGCCGGTGCGCCGCGCGATCCGGAGCGGTTCGTCGATGCGGATACCGGGCGTGCCGTGCTGGCGATCATGGCGCCGCTCGCCGCAGGTACGCCGGAGCCGGTGCGTGCGCTCAACCCGATCGGGCTGCTGGAGGCGATGACGCAGGGCGATGCGGTCGCGCTGTGTCCGCTGGTCTACGGCTATGTGAATTATGCCACGGCGAGGCGGCCGATCCGCTTCGCCGACGCGCCGGCTGCGCACACCGGCGGTCGCCGGGGATCGACGCTCGGCGGCACCGGCATCGGCCTGTCCCGGCGCGCGGCGCTGACGCCCGACCTGCTCGATCACCTGCGCTGGCTGATGGGTCCGCAGGCGCAGTCCGGCTTCATCCCCGATCATGCCGGCCAGCCGAGCCGCCGCGATGCCTGGGCGGACACGCGCGTGAACGCCGCAGCGGGCGATTTCTACCGCAACACCGCCGCCACGATCGAGCACGCTTATGTGCGCCCGCGGTTCGACGGCGCCATCGCCTTCCAGACGGACGCGTCGGCGTTGATCCGCGACGGCCTTGGCGCCGGCACCGCCCATGCCGCGATCCTAGCCGGACTGGAGGACGCCTGGCGCCGCCACCGCCCGGCCGGCGCCGAACTGTAGAAGGACCTTCCATGACCGACACCCTGCTGTTCGCCGTCGACGGAGCGGTCGCCACGATCACGCTCAACCGGCCCGAGAAGCTCAACGCCGCCACCCCCGCCATGTCCAAGGCGATCGTCGCCGCGGTGGAGGAATGCAACCGCAGCACGACGATCCGCTGCGTCATCATCACCGGCGCCGGGCCGAAGGCGTTCTGCGCCGGATCGGACATCGCGACGCTCGACAGCTATGCGACGGCGTGGGACTTCCGCAACCGCGACGATTATTGCGACGCGATCCATGCGCTGTCCAAGCCGAGCATCGCCGCGGTCAACGGCTATGCGCTGGGCGGCGGACTGGAGACGGCGCTGTCGTGCGACATCCGCATCGCGTCCGACACCGCGAAGTTCGCCGCGCCGGAGATCAAGCTCGGCTGGATCGGCGGCGGCGGCATGGCGGCGATGCTCGCCCATTCGATCGGCATGTCGAATGCGGCGCTGATGGTGATGACGGGCGATGCGATCGATGCGCAGACCGCGCTGCACTGGGGCCTCGTCAGCGAAGTCGTCGCGGCAGACGGGTTGATGGAGCGCGCCCGCGCCATCGCCACCGCCATCGCATCGCGCGCGCCGATCGCGGCCGAGACGGCCAAGCTCAACCTGCGCGCCGCGGTGTCGATGCCGCTCGACAAGGCGATGGAATATGAGCGCGACCTCCAGGCGATCTGCTTCGCCACCGAGGACGCCCGCGAAGGCCGCGCCGCCTTCGCCGAGAAGCGCGCGCCGGTGTTCCGGCGGCGCTGATCTAACACTAAATCGTTCGTGCTGAGCCTGTCGAAGCACAGGTGAGGCTTGAGGCCCTTCGACAAGCTCAGGGCGAGCGGTGTCTGTTTATCGCACGGAGCGGATCGGCAGCACGAACAGCGATCCGGCGAAGACGAAGGCGATCGCCGCGACGAACAGCACGCGATAGTCGTTGCCGGAGATGCCGAGCAGCCACGCCGCCATCACCGGGCTGAGGATCTGCGGGATGTTGACCGCGGTCGTCAGGATGCCGAGGTCCTTGCCGGTCGCCTCCGCGGCGTGCTTGCCGGTGCGCTTGGGCAGCACCTGCGTCATCAGCGCCATGTCGACCGACATGAAGGCGCCGTAGCCGAGGCCGATCAGCACGGCATAGCCGTACATCCCCTCCATCGTCGGCAGCAGCAGCGGCACGACCAATGCGACGCCCATCGTCAGGCTGGAGAGGAACACCAAGGGCTTGCGCCGCCCGATCCGGTCGGAGATCAGCCCCGATCCGAACGCCGAGATCACCAGCGCGACGAAGGTGATCGACGACAGCGTCGCGATCGTCCGGTTGGCATCGGCGGTGCTGAGGTGGATATGGTCCTGCAGGATGTAGAGCAGGTAGGTGACGATCCCCTGATAGCCCATGTAGATGGTGAAGCGGCCGAGGAACGCCCAGGCGAAATCGGGATGATCGCGCGGCGAAATCCAGAAGGAGGACAGGAAACCGCGCAGGGAGAACCGGCGGCGCACCACGGGTGCATGCACGGGCGGTTCGGGGTTGAGGATCACGAAGGCGATGCAGACCAGCGCGATGCCGCCGGCGAACAGCGCATAGGCGAGCGTCAGGTGCGCCGCGATCGATCCCGCCAGCACGATGCCGACGGTGCCGCCCGCGGTCATCCCAGCGCCGACGAAGCCCGACGCCGTGCCGCGTTCCTCGACGCGGAAGCGATCGGCGACGACGGTGGTGATCGCCGCCTGCATGGCATTGAGCGCGATCGCCGCGCCGACCCACAAGGTGGTGATGAGCCATAGGTCCTCGACCTGCGACACCGCGAACAGGCAGGCGGCGCCGGCGAGCGAGCCCAGCACGATCCACGGCGTCCGCCGGCCCCAGCGCGTCCGCGTCCCGTCCGACAGCGCACCCGCGATCGGCGTCGCCAGCGTGCTGAACACGGAGGTGACGGCAAAGACGATGGCGAGGTCGCGCGCCTTGTGCGCCGGATCGAGCGCGGCGATCTGGTTGGGCAGCAGCACCGACAGCACGCCGCAATAAAGCGCCAGCAGCACGAAGAAGACCGCGGTCAGCGATCCCAGCAGCAGCCATTTGGCGCGGCCGACGGCATGCCCCTCGCCCGCGATCAGCGCGGCGGCATCGTCGGCGTGGATCGCCATCGCCTCGTCCATGTCAGCGGGTCAGCCGCGGCGGCTGCGGCGCCGCGCCGAGGGCGTCGCGCGCGACGAGCGTCGGCTGGTGCCAATCGCGCCGCGCCGTGTCCGCCAGCACCAGGCCATGGCCGGGCGTGTCCGAACCCCAGATGAAGCCATCCTCCATGCGATAGGTCGTCTCCACCAGATGGTCGAAATTCTGATAGCTGTATTCCAGCCAGTCGACCTCCGGCAGGGCGAGTGCCATGTTGACGCCGATCTCGAGGAAGCTGTTGCCCAGCGACACCGGCACGCCCATGTCGGCGGCCAGCCAGCCGATCCGCATCACGTCGGTGACATGGCCGTGGACGTTCAGCATGTCGGTCGCGCCGGCCTGCATCAGCGAGCGCTTGCCCGAGGCGTCGAGATATTCGCCCGAGTTGACGAGCGTCGGCCCCGCCGTCTCCCGCAGGATGCGCAGGCCGTCGAAATCGTGGCGCAGCACCGGGTCCTCGACCCAGAAGATCGGGTGCCCGGCGCGGCGGAAGGCATCGAGGTTGGCGATCGTCTGCTTGGGGCTCCACGCCTCGTTGGCATCGACCATCACCAGCGCCGTGTCGCCGACTGCCTGTTTCAGCAGATCGAGCCGGTGGATGTCGCGATCGAGGTCGGGATGCCCGACCTTGATCTTGAACGCGGTGAAGCCCTGCGATGCCGCGATGCCGAACAATTCGCCGAAATCGTGATCGCTGAGATGGAAGTCGAGCCCGCTCGCATAGGCGCGCACCCGCTCCCGTCGCGCGCCGAGCAGACGCCACAGCGGCTGGCCGACCGACTTGGCGAACAGATCCCACACCGCCTGTTGCAGCGCCTCCTCGAACGGCATCGACAGCCGGCGGATATTGCCGCCGCGCGGCCGCGACACGCGATGCGCCGCCGCACCGGCGAGATCGCCCTCCAGCCCCGGCCATACTTCGGTGGCGAAGCAGTGCATCATCTCCGCCTCGGCGGGCAGCGGATGGAACAGGCTCTGGACGAAGCCCAATCCCGTGCTGCCATCCTCTCCGACCAGTTCGAGCGCGGCGACGTGGACGTCGTCGGCGCGGACCTGGCTATCGCCGATCACGCGGTCGCGCAGGAACTGGAAGCGCGTGATTCGGAAGTCGACTATACGCATGATCGGCGGTACACTCTTCCCAGATGACGAATTTGATATATCAGTCAAATTTGTAGATATGGCAGGTGGAAAAGTGGTGCAAGCGCAATCTTCGGCCGTCGATACCCGCAGCGGCACCGTCCCCGAAACGGTCCGGCTGAGCGATATCGCGTATCGCAAGGTCCTGGAGGGATTGTTCGACCGCACCGTCCCCGCGGGCGCGTTCGTGTCGCAGAACGAGCTGGTCAACCTGCTCGACATTCCCGTGCAGCCGCTGCGCGATGCGCTTCGCGTGCTGGAGGCGGAGGGGGTGCTGACCATCCACCCGCGCTCGGGCATCCAGTTCCTGAAGCCGGATCTGGAGCTTGCCCGCAGCACCTATCAGTTTCGCGCCTTCATCGAACGGCCCGCCGCGCGCGCCTTTGCCGAGACCGGCGACGCGGCCGATGTCGCGGCGATGATCGACGAGCATCGCACGCTGATGACCCGCATCGAGCAGGGGAGCTTCGATGCCGAGATCCAGGCGCAGCTCGGCCGGCTGGAGGAGCGGCTGCACGCCGGCATGATCGCCAGCCTGCGCAACCCACTGGTCGAGACGACGGCGCGGCGCCTCAACAATTACCTGACGCTGATCCGCCTCGATCGGCTGATGACGCAACCGCTGGCGCTGCGCACGCTGCGCGAGCATCTCGACATCCTCGAAGCGGCGGCGGCGCGCGATGCCGACGCTACCGAGGCGGCGATCGTGACGCATTTCCAGAACGCGCTACAGCGCATCCTGGGGATGTTCTGACGCGATGCGGGTATTCGATTCGCATGTCCACGTCTGGCGGATCGATGCGCCGGGGCACCAATGGCCGGACGCCGATTGGCCGCTGATCCACTGCGACTTCGCGCTCGACGACCTGCGGGCGGAGGCGCGCGACGTCGACCTTGCCGGCGTGATCCTGGTGCAGTCGCAGCCCGACGATCGCGATACCGACTGGCTGCTCGCCGACGCGGCGAACGACGCGCTGGTCGCTGGTGTCGTCGGCTGGGTCGACTTCACCAGTCCGCAGGCGCCCGACCGCATCGCCACGCTGGCGCGCAATCCACGGCTGCGTGGGCTCAGGCCGATGTTGCAGGGGATCGCGGATACCGACTGGATCCTCGACCGGGCGCTCGATCCGGTCATCGCCGCGATGATCGAGCATGGCCTGCGTTTCGATGCGCTGATCCAGCCGCGGCACCTTCCGGTCCTGCACGCCTTCGCGACGCGCTGGCCCGACCTGCCGATCGTCATCGATCATGGCGCCAAGCCCGCCGCGGCGGACGGGACGCTCGATCCGTGGCGCAACGATATGGCGGCGGTGGCGGCGCTGCCGCAGGTGCATTGCAAGCTTTCGGGTCTGCGCACCGAGCAGGCGCAGGGACAGGCGGCAGACGAACTCGCCCCCTATGTCGCGCACCTCGTCAGCTGTTTCGGCGACCGGCTGATGTGGGGCAGCGACTGGCCGGTGCTGCGGCATGCCGGCGATCGCTACACCGACTGGATCGCGACGGCGCAGGCGCTGACCGGCCTGACCGGCGATGCTGCGGCCAGCCTGTTCGAAGGCGCCGCGCGGCGCTTCTATGACGTCGACGCAGCATGATCCGGTGAGTTGAACGCGCAGCCCGAAAGGCTGCACACCAACGGCGTGGCTGTCAGTCGCGCAGAGGCTCGACGTCGATCGCCGAGACGATCGCCTCGCCCCCCTGCCCGCGGAAATCGAGCCGCAGCACGCCGTTCCGCGCCGGACCGGTGAGATCGACGGTGGTCGCCTTCAGCACGCCTCCGGCCAGTGAAGCCACGTCGATGCCGTCGCGCTGCGTGCCGCCGGCGATACCGGCCGCAAAGCGATGCGCGCCGGCCTTGTCCGGCTCGAACAGGTGCAGCCGCACGCGATAGCGCCCGTCGGGCAACGGCAGCGCGTAGGAGAAGGCAGCACCGGCGCGCCAGCTGGCGTAGAGGTCGGCGCGGTCGGTGCCGGTCACGATCTTGCGCGCCTTGGCGGTGCCGCCGCCCGCCGCATACAATTCGCGCTGGAACGGATTGAGCGTCGATCCGGTGCCGCCGTCGAAGAAGGTGTCGGAGCCATAGCGCGTGCCGTCCGCCAGCGTGACGCCGGTCAGCGAACCGGTGCGGACGTGCAGCGCCCGCGCCGGGCCGGCATAGGCCACGGTCGCCGCATCGCCGATCGCCTTGCCGTTGACGGTGGCGCTGACCGACAGGCGGTTGCTGCCGCGGTGCAGGCGCACGCCCGGCCAGCGGCAGATCCGGTCGACGCAGGCGGCGCTGCCGATCCGACGGCCGTCGAGCGACAGGTCGGCGGCGGCGGCATTGCTGTAGGCGGTCACGTCGATCACCGGATAGGCGCGGTCGACGTAGCGCTTGCCGGTGAGGTGGATCATCGGCGCCGGGTTCCACGCCGCCTTGTAGAAGTAGAAGGCGTCCTTGCGCGTCGCGCGGTCGAAGGTGACGAGGCCCTTGGTGTTGATATCGCTGCTGTCGCCCTCCTCGCGCAGGTCGCTGGTGGCGTCAAACATCTGCCAGATGAAGCTGCCCCACAGGAAGCCGAGCGGCGCGATGCCGCGCCACGACAGTGCGTGGACGGCGCTCTGCACCTCTTCGGGCTGCGGGCGGTAGATGCTTTCGATCCGGCCGCCGAAGGGATTGTCGGTGTGCTGCGAGGTGGCGCCGCCCGCGCCATATTCGCCGACCGCAATCGGCAGCTTCGGGCGTTCGCGATGCAGCCCGCTCAACACAGTGCCGAGCGTCGCCGCCTCCTCGGCATGGCCCGATCCGTACCAGCCCAAGTACAGATTGTAGGCGACGGTGTCGGCGGTGCCGGAGGTGCGGTCGACGCCCGTGTCGGGCTGGCCGGGCAGCGGCTCGCAGCAGACCGCGATCGTCGTCGCGCGGGTCGGATCCTCGGCATGCGCCAGCCGGTCGAGCGTGGTCATCAACGGGCGGGCGTTGGAGGGGGTGAGCCCCTTGCTCGTCCAGTTGGTGATTTCGTTGCCGATCGACCAGACCGCCACCGACGGGTGGTTGTAGTTCTGGCGGATCAGTTCGGACAATTGCTGCTTCGCGCTGGCGACCATCTCCGGCCGCGCGTCGCGCTCGCCGGGCAGCGCGGCGAGATTGACCAGCCCCAGTTCCGCCCACAGCACCATGCCGTCGCGATCGGCGAGGTCGTAGAAGGGCTTGGCATGGTTGTAGTGCGACAGGCGCACGGCATTGGCGCCCATCTCTTCGATGATCGCCATGTCCTGCGCGTGATCGGCATCGGCGAGCGCCCAGCCCTTGTCCTGCCGATCCTGGTGGCGGGTGACGCCGTGCAGCGGCAGCGGCTTGCCGTTGAGCAGGAAACCGCGCGCCGCGTCGAACGCCATCTCGCGCAGGCCGAGCGGTTCGCTGGCCCGGTCGAGCAGCCGGCCGTCGGCGCCGATCACCTCCACCGTGGTGCGATAGAGGTAGGGATCGGCGCGGCCGTTCCAGCGGCGCGGATTGGCGATCGTCAGGCTGGCGGTCGCCTCGGCGCCGCCCGATGCGGGCAGCGACACTCGGCGCTCGTCGCGCGCGACCTGTCGCCCGCTCGCATCGGCGATGGTGGTGCGCAGCGTCACCGGCGCAGGCCGCGCGGCATCGTTGCGCAGCAAGGTCCGCGCGCTCACGCTCGCGCGGGCGGCATCGAGCGCTATCGTGCGTTCGTAGATGCCGGCGCTGCCCATGTCGGCGAGGTCGATATGCTGCGGCCCGACGACGATCATGCTCGCCGGCCGGTAGAGGCCGCCATACATGAAGAAGTCGCCGGAGATCGGCACGACGTAGCGCGTCGCGCTGCCCGCGTCGGGCTTGGAATTGTCGACGCGCACGGCGAGCACGTTGTCGCCGCCGGCCTTCAGCGCCTCGGTCGCATCGAAGCGGAAGCGGGAAAAGGCGCCTTCGTGCCGCCCGAGCCGGACGCCGTTGAGCCACACGTCGGCGACGATGCTCGCCGCGTCGAACTGGAGATAGAGCCGCTCGCCCGCGGCCATCTGAGGCGCGGCGAAGCGCAGGCGGTACCAGCCGATGCCGCGCACGGTGTTGGCATCCTTGCGGCGGGTGACGCCGTAATTGCCCAGCCTGTTCCAGGTATGCGGCACCGCCACCCGTTGCCAGCCCTCGTCGTCGAAGCGCGGCTCGGCGGTCGCCGGGCCTGGATCGCCGAGGTGGAAGCGCCAGCCGCCCGCCAGCGCCGTCTCGCGCCGGTCGGCGCCCGCCGTGCTCGCCAGCAGCGATGCGAGCGCCAGCGCCACGCCTGCGATCCGGTTGCGGTTGTGGGCCATCACGGCGTTCCTTCGGGATGATGCGGGAGGTAGCGGTCGGCAAAGGCGATGTAGCTCGCCCAATCCCGATCGGTGATGCCGTGCGGGCCGGTGCGCAGGTGATAGGCGATGCGCGAGAGCACCGGCCGGTCGGGCGGCGGCATCGCCGCGGCATCGAGGCCGCCGACGCCGAGCAGGCGATAGACCGGGTCGGCGCATTTGGCGGCAAGGAATTCGCCGCGGGGATCGGACCACCAGTCGTCGCTGGCGCTGGCGATGAAGACCGGGCGCGGCGCGATCAGCGCGACCAGTTCGTGCGCATCGACCGGCAACTCCGCCTCACGCTCGGCATAGGTCTTGAAGACGGGGGCGAACCAGTAATCGTTCATCACCCGGATCGTCTCGCCGAAGCGGCGGCGGTACAGCGAGGCGCCGCCCTCGCCCGAATCGTTGGCGATCACCGCGGCGAAGCGGGTGTCGTTCGCCCCCGCCCACAATGCCGCCTTGCCGTAGCGCGAATGGCCGATGACGATCATCCGCCGCGCGTCGACGTGTGGATCGGTGGCGAGATAGTCGGCGACGCGGCTCAGCCCCCAAGCCCAGGTGGCGATCGCGCCCCAGCGGTCGGGCGCGCCGAAGGCGGTGCGGTACCAGGGCTGGATGCTTTCGGCGAACTTGCCGCGCTCGTCGGCATAGAGGTCGCCGGTGAAATAGGTGGCGACGCCATAGCCTGCGCGGAGCAGCGTCGCCACCGGCCATTCGGCCGCGTCGATGCCGCGCGAGGCCGCCGAGGCGCTGCCCTTGGCGATGCCGGTCGCCGGCGTCACCCAATTGTGGGTGATGCGGATCGCAGGGTCGGCGTTCACCGCCTGGTTGCCGTGGAAATTGGGAGCGACGAACACCGGCACCCGCCCCCTGGCCTGCGCCGGCAGGTAGAGCAGCACGGCGATTTGCGGCCCCTGTTCGGTCCCGTCGAGCAGCACCCTCACCTGGCGGCGGACCGCCAGGCCGCCGAGCGCGGCGCGATCCTCGTCGGTGACGCGGAACCGCATGTGCCGCGGCGGCGGCGGGCTGACCCCGTAGATCGCGTGCGTGAAGGCGGCGAGCAGTTCCGGCCGCCGCTCCTGCCGCCACATCGCGGCACTCGTCACCCGCCGCCCGTCCGCCATCACCAGCGGATCGGGCAGCGTATAGGCCGGTACCTTCGCCTCGTCGCGATTGCCGTCGAGCTGCGCCGCCGCCGGGGCGGCGAGCGCGAGCACGAAAGCGAGAAGCGCGGCGCCGATCCGCATCAGAAGTTGAGGTGGAAGCCGAGCTGGTAGCTGCGATCGAGCTGGTTCGACAGCGTCGGAATATCGGGCGTGCCGTAATATTGCACCTGATAGGCCGACGACAGGTTCACCGCATCGAACTTGATCGCGACATGCTCGTTGAGATTGTACGTCGCCGAGAAATCGAGCGATTCCTGCGGCGCGTTCCACAAGGTCCGCCCGGCCGTATCGGCGAAGTTGGTCTGCACGCTGCGCGAGCGCCAGTTGTACGAGGCGTGCAGCGATACCGGTCCCTTTTCGTAGATGCCGGTGATGTTGTAGGCGTCCTTCGACAGGAGATCGGCCGGCACCTGCACCGGCTGTCCGACGACCGGCAACGAGCTGTAGACGTGGGTGTAATTGCCCTGCACGCCGAACCCGCTGAGCAGGCCGGGCAGGAAGTCGAAGAACTGTTGCAGCGTGACCTCCACGCCCTTGATCGTGCCCGCGCCGGTGTTGCGCGGCCGGGTGATCTGGTACGGCAGGCCGTCGATCTGCTCGGTCACCGCGAACTTCTGCGTAAAGCCGGTGACGTCCTTCTGGAACGCCGCGACCGCCGCGTAATTCGATCGGCCGTAATAATATTCCAGCGAGGCGTCATACTGATCCGCCCTGGTCGGCGACAGGTTCGGGTTGCCGCCGCTGCCGGTCTGCGACTGGACGTTGAGCACCAGCGCGGGTGACAGGTTGCCGAATTCCGGCCGGGTGATCGCCTTCGAATAGGCGAGGCGCAGGAACAGGTCGGGCGTCAGCTTGGCACGGACGTTCACGCTGGGGAGCCAGTTGTCGTAGGTCGTGCTGCCCTGCACCGGCGTGAAGGTGGAGCCGGTCTGCGCATAGACCGCCTGCCTGTTGCGCGTGGAGACGTAGCGCAGGCCGACGTTGCCGTCGATCGGCAGGCCAAGATCGAAGGCGAATTGCGCCTGCGCATAGCCCGCCCACACCGCTTCGCGATATTCGTAATGGTTGTTCAGCGGATAGGCGGGATCGCCATAGGTCGCGCCGACGAGGTAGCGGGTGCGATGCATGTCCTCCAAAAAGCTGTTCTGGATCTGCACCCACTGGTTGATCGGCACGTCCTTGTTGGTGAACAGGTCGTCGGGCGTCAGCTGCGTCACCGCACCGAGCGGCTGCGCCAGCGTCACCGTGCGGCTGATGCTGTAGACGTCGTTGATGACGGTGTGATGCGCATAGCGCGCGCCGACCAGCAGCGCGGTGATCGGCCCGCCGGTCAGTTCGTACTTGCCGTCGAGCCGGAACGAGGGTTCGCGCCCGAGGCTCTGCTGGCCGAGGTCGGAATAGCTGACCGCGCCGGTATAGGAGGCGGGGTTGGCGAGATCGACGCCGGTTACCCCGACGATCGGCGTCGAGCCCGACAGGTCGACCGTCGCGCGCGGCGCCCGCGTCTGGATCACGACGCTGCGCGAATAGAACGGCCCTTCGCTCTTCATATAGGCCGCCTCGCCAGCGAGCGAGAAGGCGCCCGCCGACCAGTTGAAGCCGAGCGACGCGGAGAGGTTGTGATAGGGGTTGTCCGACGCGCCGGTCGAGGAGCGGACCAGCGCATTGGCGAGCGTATATTGGTCCGGGATGTTGCTGTTGGGCGCCTGTTTGAAGGTGAACGGCCCGACGCCCGTCGCGCCGTCGGTCTGCACCGACAGTTGCTGCGTATAGCTGCGGCCGCCCGAATAGCTGTAGGTCAGGTCGCCGTGGACCTCCAGGTTCGACGAGGGCTTCCACTGCACCGCGCCATAGGCGGTCGAGCGGACCCGGTTGCCCGTTTCGTAGCGCGGGCGCACCTGGCTCGGCAGCGTCACCGTGTCGCCGGCGTCGTTGGGGAACACGCCGTCGCCATCGCGGTCGTAGAGATTGCGATTGTCGGCATAGGCGTTGGTCGACACCTGATAGCCCGCCGAATAGACGCGTTCGAACTGGCCGCCGAACAGCAGGCCGACCTCGCCCACCGGCGTATCCCAGCGATTGCTGACCACGCCCGAGATGCGCGGCGAGGCGCGATCCTGGAAGTCGCTGTAATTGCCCGACGCGGTGAGCGCGAAATGCGGCCCCTTGAAGTCGAACGGGCGCGCGGTGTGGATGTTGATGAGGCCGCCCAGCCCGCCCTCTATCTGGTCGGAGGTGGCGGTCTTGTAGACATCCAGGCCGGACAGGATGTCCGACGAGAAATCGAGCAGATTGGCGCTGCGGTTGGTGGTGGTGAACAGCTGGCGGCCGTTGACCGTGGTCAGCACCTGCTTCAATCCGTGGACGACATAGCTGTTGCCCTCGCCGCGGGTGTTGCGGGAGATCTGCACGCCGGGAATGCGCTGCAGCGTCTCGGCGATGTTGGTGTCGGGCAGCTTGCCGATATCCTCGGCGACGATCGAATCCTGGATCTGGTTGGAATTGCGCTTGAGGTTGGCGGCATTTTGCAAGGTCGCGCGCAGGCCGGTGACGACGATATCGCCATCGGGCTCCGGATCGCCCGCCGCAGCCTGCGTTCCCGCCGCGCCGCCGGCCAGCGCCTTCTGCGCCGGATCGGTCTGGGCCGCGGTGCTGGACGCCGGGGTGTCCTGCGCCTGCGCGGTGCTCGCGAACAGCGCCACCGCGCCCACCGACACCAGAAGCTGCAACTTGCTCGTCATCGACCTCTCTCCTGACACGACCCGTACGGCCGGCCGATTATCGGGATATCAATGAACATTCTTGATATCTCAGTCAACGATAATGTCAGGCCAACCGGCGTTTCCGGTCAGTCCACACGCAGCGAGTCGATGGCGACGGGCGCGTCGGTCGCCAGCGTCAGGCGATAGGTGCCGGCGTTGATCATGCCAGGGGTTGCGACCGTCACCTCCTGCCACCCGCTTGCCCCAACGAAGGCGACGGGCAGGCGTGCGGTGACGAAGCCGCTGGCATCCTGCAGGCGCAGCTCCGCCTTGCCCGCCGCCATCGCCCAATAGCGCAGGCGGAAGCGGTGCTGCCCGGCGACATCGGTCTGGACGCTCCAGCCGATCGTCGCCGGCCCCTGCCCGGTGGCGACATAGCCCTGCCCGCCATAGCCCTTCAGCTGGGTGGCCACCGTCGCCCCGGTCAGCGTCGCCGCCTCGGCCTCCTTCAGCCCGGCATCGCGGGCGAAGCTGAACTGGCCAGGCGCATAGGGCGAGACGAGGTCACGCCTGACCAGCATCGCGGCGCCCGCCGGTATCGCCAGCGTGGCACCGGCGGCGATGCTGCGCGTCGCGAGGCGGACCGGCGTCACGCCGCCGTTCGCCGCCAGCGCCGCCGCGTCCCCGGCGTCATGCCAGCCGGCCGGCACCGCGGCACCCGCATCCAGCATCAGTGCGGCGATCACCGGCACCCGCGCGCGGACGCTACCGGCGGCAGCGCTCGTCAGCATGTCGGCATCCAGCCAGGCATGCGGCAACCGGGTCCACCGCGCTGCCCCGCGCACCGGCACCGCATCGCCATTGTCGATGTACGTGCGGATCACGACCGCGCCGGCGAGCGGCGCGACCAGATCGCTGGCGGCATCGGCGGGGATCGCCTGCGCACCCGAGCCCGGCTCCGCGGCGATGGCGATGGCGGCAAGCACCGCCTGCCCGGCGTCGATCCGCGGGAAGCTCACCTCCATCTCGCCGCCGGTCGACGTCACGCTCACCACCTTGCGAAGCGCGGTGTCGAAGCCCGCCTCGGCGAAGATGTCGAGATCGCGCAGCACCGTCCGCCCGTCGATCGCCACGTCGAACCGGCGCCAGCCGCGCGCGTCGATCCCGGCGCGGCCGTACCAGGGCTCGACGAAATACAGTTCGACCCGGTAGCGCCCCTTGGGCACCGTGAAGCGGTAGCGCAGCGCCTCACGTCCGTAGCGATAGGTCTGGAACAGCGCCGGGCTGTCGGTGCCGGCGATCGCGTCGAAGGTCTTGCGGCGGCTGCCGAGCGCGGGATCGAGCTCCGGATAGGCATCCGCCCAGCTGGTCCAGCCCCAGCGCGCGCCCTGTGTCCAATGTCGATCGGCCGCCCAATGCTGGCCGGCGGCATCGGTCAGCGCCGGGCCGCCGGCATTGACGCGGTAGAGGTAGGTGAGCCCGGCCGCCCCCCCGGTCAGCGCCGGGCCGCTCGCCGTCTTGGCGTCCGGTGCCGGCGGCAGCAGCGGCAGGGTGATGCTGTCGCTCGCCGCGACCTTGCCATGGATCAGGCAGGTCGCCGCCAGCGTGTCGTAGCGGACCGGCACGCCGTCCCAGCGGAAGCGCTGTTCGCGATCCCGCTGCCGCCGCCCGAGCGAAAGGCGGCGCGCCGCGTCGTTGAACAGTTCGACCGTGTCGCAGTTCGAATAGACCTCGATCCCCGATCGCACGCCGGGCGTCGCCCAGCGGTCCGGCCAGGTGTGCGAGACGATATAGGCCATCGGCGCGACACGCGCCGGCACCTGCCGCGCGCGGAACATGTAATAGACGTCGAGCGGCTCGCCCCACAGGGTCATCAGCCCCTTGTTGTTGGCGGGGCCGACATGGTCGAGTTCGCGCAGGCCATCCCAGATCTGCGTGCCGTCGCCGCGCATCGGCCGGCCGGGATTCTCGTGCGTCGCGAGCAGCCAGTGGAACTGGCCGACGCTGCGATCGGCGACGCTGTCGGCAAGGCGGGCCTTCGTCTGCATCAGCGCAGCCATGCGGTCCTCGGTGAAGCCGGGGTCCTTGGCATCGGCCTCGGCGTGCAGTTCCAGCGTGCGCCACGCGCCATATTCGCCGACCAGCGCCTGCTTCACCACCTCGTCGGCATAGAGGTTGGGGTCGCCGCCATAGGTGCCGGACCAGTTCTGCGGCACGTTCCAGTCGGTGCCCTCGCCGCCGTTGCAGGTCGTCACCAGCCGCTGCACCGATGCGGTCGGATCGAGCGCGCGGATCACCGCCATCGCCTCGGCGGCAAAGGCGGCGGGCAAGCGGCTTTCGTTCTGGAGGCCCCAGAGGAACACTGCCGGATTGTTGCGCCGCTCGCGCACCCAGTCGGCGACCAGCGCCTTGAAGTTGGCGCGGAATGCGGGATTGTCCATCCACAGGTGCGAGCTGAACTGCGGCCACCACAACAGGCCGTCCTGTGCGATCCGTTCGCCGTAGCGCAGGTTGTGCGGGTAGTGCGCGTCGCGGAAGGCGTTGAAGCCTGCCGCCTTCACCTGCCCCAGCCGCGCGGCGATCTGTGCGGGCGAGAAGGCGTGCGAGCTGCCGAGCAGATGCTCATATTCGCCGACGCCGCGCACTGCGAAGGGCTGGCCGTTGACGAACAGGCGCCGCTCGCCCGCGGCATCCTTGCGCACCTCGACCTCGCGGATGCCATAGGGTGTCGATTGCTCGTCGATCACGCGCCCTTCCGCGATGATCCGCGCGCGCAGCGTATAGAGCGTCGGGCTGGCCGGCGACCACAATCGCGGCCGGACGATCGGCGGCAGCGCGCTCTCCAGCGTTTGCGCCGTACCGGGCGCGAGCGTGACGTCGGCGCGCTGTTCGGCGACGACACGACCGGCGGGATCGACCATCTGCCCGACGACGGTTACCTGTCGCGGCGCAGCGGCGCGGTTCTCCACCTCCATCCGCAGCGTCAGCCGCGCGGCATCGGCGGTCACCGCGCCGAGCCGCCCCCAGGCGTAGACGCCGAACGGCCGCACCCGCACCGCGGCGCTGCGCACCACGTGGACGGGGCGAAAGATACCGAAGGGCTGCGAGCCTTCGCAGCAGCCGCCGTCCGCCTGGTCGTCGCCCGACACCCACGGCAGGTCGGTGATCCCCGCCGGGTTGTCGACGCGCACCGCGAGCAGATTGTCGCCGCCCCGCATCGCGTCGGTCACGTCGACCTCGAAGCTGGTCAGGCCGCCGCCGTGCCGCCCGACCGGCCGGCCGTTGAGCCACACGATCGCATAGCTGTTCACCCCTTCGAACCGCAGCGCCACCCGTTCGTCGCCGCGGCGGGCGGCCAGCGTCAGGTGCGTGCGATACCAGGCGGTGCCGTGCCGCGCGCCCTTCACCACCTGCCGGTCATAGGCATACCCCTGCCAGTTGTGCGGCACGCGCACGCTCGCCCAGCGGCTGTCGTCGATGTCCCGCCGTTCCAGCCCGGCGGGCGCATCGCGTTCGAACAGCGTCGATCGCCACGTCCCGGCGATGATCCGATCGTCACGCGGTGCTGCCGACGCGGCTCCCGTCCAGACCGACAGCAGGGCGAGCAGCGTGATGAATCCTCTCATGCACTGATATCTCGCAGGTTGCCTTTGATATGGCAACGGCGTTAAGCCCTTGGCAAATCGGGAGAGAGGCAGATGGAGATCACGCGGCGCAGCGTGCTGGCGGCGGGCGCCGCGACCATGGTCGGCGGCAGCGCGCGGGGCGCGCCACCGGCCGATCCGGCACCGGCCGCCGATGCCCCGAAGCTATGGCATGCCAAGCCCGCGGCGCAATGGCAGGAGGGCTATCCGATCGGCAACGGCCGCCTCGCCGCGACGATTGCCGGCCAGCCCAAGCGCGAGCGTATCCAGCTGAACGACGGCACGCTCTTTTCCGGCGGCCCCTATGACAACGTCAACCCGGACGCCCGCGCCGCGCTGCCCCGCGTCCGCGCCGCTATCGTCGCCGGCCGCTATGCCGAGGCGGAGGCGATCGCCGAAGCCTCGGTCCAGGCAAAGCCGATGCGCGAGATGTCCTATCAGTCGATCGGCGACCTGCTGCTCGACTTCGGCGGGGTCAACGACACCGCCTTTGCCGACTACCGCCGCGAACTCGACCTCGACGCCGCCATCGCCACCACCAGCTTCACCTCCGATGGCGTGCGCTACCGGCGCGAGGCCTTCGCCTCGGCGGTGGACGACGTGATCGCGGTGCGGATCACCGCCGACGCCCCCTTCGACATGGATTGCCAGCTGGTGAGTGGCCAGCGTGCGACGGCCCGCGCGGACGGCGACACGATCCGCCTCTACGGCGTCAATAACGCGGATTACGGCATTGCGGGGCGCCTGCGCTTCGCCGCCGGTGCGACGGTGCTTGCTAGCGAAGGCCGTATCGATCGGGACGGGCCGCTCCTGCGCATCCGCGGCGCGCGCGCGATCGTCGTGCTGGTGGCCGCGGCGACCAGCTTCCGCTCGCCGGTCGACGTCGGTGGCGATCCGGAAGGCCGCGTCGCCACCCGCCTCGCCGCCGCCCGCGCCAGGGGCTGGCAGGCGCTGCGCGACGCGCATGTCGCCGATCACCGCGCGCTGTTCCGCCGCCTGTCGATCACCCTCGGCGATCCCGCGGCAAACGCACGGCCGACCGATCAACGCGCCGGCCACGCACTCGACCGCGACGATCCGGCGCTCGCGGCACTGTTCGTCCAGTTCGGCCGCTACCTGCTGATCGCCGCGTCGCGCGGCGGCGAACCCGCCAACCTGCAAGGCAAGTGGAACGACCTCAACCGCCCGCCCTGGGGATCCAAATACACGATCAACATCAATACCGAGATGAATTACTGGCCCGCCGACACGGGCAATCTCGCCGAATGCGTCGAGCCGCTGACGCGGATGGTCGAGGAGCTGGCGCTGTCGGGCGCGCGCACCGCGCAGGCGATGTACGGCGCGCGCGGCTGGGTGGCGCATCACAATACCGACCTGTGGCGCGCGTCGGGACCCGTCGACCATGCCCGTACCGGGCTGTGGCCGATGGGCGCGGCCTGGCTCAGCTGCCAGCTGTGGGACCATTGGGACATGCATCGCGACCTTGCGTATCTGCGCCGCATCTACCCGCTGCTGCGCGGTGCTGCGCTGTTCCACCTCGACACGCTGCAACCCGATGCGGCGAGCGGCACGCTCGTCACCAATCCGTCGCTGTCGCCGGAGAACGATCACGGCCATGGCAGCACGCTGTGCGCCGGCCCGGCGATGGATCGCCAGATCCTGCGCGACCTGTTCGACCGCACGATCGCCGCCGCGACGCTGCTGCGCAAGGACGCCGCCCTCCGCCGCCAGATCGGCGCCGTGCGGGCGCGGCTGGCACCCGACCGGATCGGCAAGGCGGGCCAGCTGCAGGAATGGCTGCTCGACTGGGATGCCGACGCGCCCGAGCCGACGCACCGCCACACCTCGCACCTCTATGCGCTCTACCCCAGCCAGCAGATCGACGTGGAGGCGACGCCGGTGCTGGCGGCGGCGGCGCGCCGATCGCTGGAGCTGCGCGGCACGGAGGCGACCGGCTGGGCGCTCGCCTGGCGGATGAACCTGTGGGCGCGGCTGCGCGATGCCGGGAACGCGCACCTCATGGTGCGCCGCCTGCTCCAGAGCGCGCCCAACGCGCCCGGCTGGCTGGGATTGCAGCCGCCGTTCCAGATCGACTGCTTCTTCGGCGGCACCGCCGGTGTGCTGGAGATGCTGGTGCAGAGCCGCGGCGAGCGGATCGACCTGCTGCCTGCCCTGCCCGAGGCTTGGGGCGCGGGGCGCCTCGCCGGCGTGCGCGTGCGCGGCGGCTGCGTGGTGGACCTGACGTGGGCGCAGGGGCAGCCAACGGAGGTGGTGCTGCACCCGGAGGTCACCGGGCGGCGGGTGGTGCGCTTCGGCACGCGGCAGGCGGCAGTGCGGCTCACTGCGGGCCGGCCGCTACGCCTCGATCCTGCTAGCCTGATATAGCCCCGTCATTGCGAGCGCAGCGAAGCAATCCAGAGCCCCGCGTGACGCCCTGGATTGCTTCGCTACGCTCGCAATGACGGCTATCGACAGAATGGCTATCGCGCCTCGCCATAGGCCACCGGCCCCGCCGCCGGTTCGATCCCGGCCGCATCCATCACCTTGCGCGCCGCCGCCGGCCACGCGCTCCCCTGCACCGGATGATCGTCGAGGATCAGATTGTCGCCATAGGCATCCCACACCCCGCCGATGCCCTCGCTATTGTGCCAGTTGCCGGTCGCGCGGTTGCCGTAGGTGACGCGCAGCGGATAGCTCGCCTTGACCGTATTGTCGTTGAGCCACTTGCCCGCACCGTCGACGACATTGTCGCGGACCGTGATCCCCTTCGATCCCTCGTCCAGGTACAGCGCGATCTTGCCCGGAATGTCGGACACGTAGTTTTCGGCGATGATCGTGCCGGGGCTCGCCGAGAGATTGTAGATCGCGCCGCCGTCCTCGAACAGGCGCTTGGCACCGTGGATGCGGTTGTAGGCGACGATCGTGTTCCGGTGCAGCGTCGGCGTGTCGTAGACGAGGTTGGCGGGGTGATCGTAATAGCCGCGCTCGGCCATGCGATAGATCGGGTTGCCGCCCTGGTCGTTGAGGCCCCAGCCCCAGCCGATGTCGATCGCGTCGTACGGCACGTCGGACACGTCGTTGTGCAGGATCAGCGCATTGTCGACATAGGTGCTCAGCACCGCGCTATTGTCCTTGAACACCTTGCTGACCCCGGCGATGCGGTTGTTGCGGATCGTGATGTTGCGATCGGCGAGCCGCGGATCGGCCGGGTGATGCGCCGATCGGCCGATGCCGCCCGCGACGATCGCTCCGGCGGCAAGATCGGTGAAGACGTTGCGCTCGACGACGATCGACCGCGCGCCAAGGCCGGTGCCGCTCGCATGCGTCGCCGCATCGTTGCCGATGCCCAGGCCCACCTGCCCCAGATGCGCGAAGACGTTGCCGTCGAAGCTGACCCGCTCCGCCGCCGACACCTGCACCGCGGCGGGGATCTGCGACCAGTCGTTGCGCCGCGTCTCGAACGCGCGGCACCCCCAGCTGCACGTGCCGATCGGGTCGGCGGGATAGCCCGCGGTGGCGCCGGTCAGATAGGCGCCGCTCTGCTGGTTGGCATAGCCCTCCGCCGAGGATGGCCCCAGCCAGCTGGTGTAGGAAAAGCGCAGCCCCTTGAACGCAAGGTCGCGCACCGGCCGGTCGGGCGTGCCGGCGATCGCGACCAGATAGGGCAACCGCGGCAATTCGACCTTGAGCCGCGCCGGATCGGCATCGGCGGGCGGGCGCAGGTAGAGCCGGCCGCCGCGCGGATCGAGGTACCATTCGCCCGGCTGCCGCACGAAGCCCAGCGCATTGCCGAGGTACAGCCGCGCATGCTGCGGGCTGACCGGCTTCGCCAGCGTGTCATAGCCCCAGATGTTGTTCGCCCAGCCCGGTTGCCGCATCCGCAGCCGGGCGCCGTCGAGCCGTTCGGCGACGGCGATGCGATTGGTGAAGAAGCCGGTGCCTTCCACCTCCAGGCGATCGATCTGGTCGACCCCTTTGAGGCTGGCGAGCGTCGCCGCGTCCAGCGTCAACCCTGCGGTATCGAAGCGCACGGCATTGCGATCGATCGCGATCCGGCCGCGCGGTGCCAGCTGGTCGTTGACCCACAGCTGCCGCGTGTCGGTTCCCGCCGGCACCTGCGCCACATAGAGCCCGCGCGCCTTGTCGTGCAGCCGCCATTCGGTCACCGCGACGCTGCCGGCGATTACCGGATGCGCGCCCTTCGCTGCCTGCCAAGTGACGCTCAGCCCCTCTTGCCCGCCGTCCTCGGGTGCGAAGGCGAGCGGGCGGTCGAGGCGATAGACGCCATCGGCCAAGGTGACGGTGACGTCGGCACCGGCATTGCGCGTGCGGACCGCGGCCTGCGCACGGGCGAGCGTGCGGAACGGATGCGCCGCGGAGCCATCGGCGCTGTCGCTGCCGTCCGGCGCGACGAACAGGTCGACGTGGGCTGCGGGCTTGCGCTCGTCCCAAGGCTGCTTCTGCGCGGCGACCGATGCGGAGAGGGTGAGGGCCAGCAGGCTGGCGGCGGTGATCGGACGCATGGCGACTCCGTGCGGATAGGGTGAAGGGGGGATCAGACGCGGCGCAGCCGGACGGCGAGCCACGGCTTGCCGGGGAGCGCCAGCGTCGGCCGGTTCGGGTCCTGCTGGTCGTAGGCGCCCGCCTGCGCCATCGCGAACTCGCCCTCGACCGGCGTCACCGTCATGTTCCAGGTGTCGAGGATCTCGGCGCGATAGCGGTGCAGCGGCTCGCCGGGCTTCCCGGGGATGGCGACCCGCCATTCGTTCGGCTGCGCGTCGCCGAAATAATGCAGGTAATATTCCTGCGGCTTGCCGGCCATGTGATATTGCCACCACGTCTGGATCGGCTCGATGCCGGGGCGCGGCCCTTCCTCCAGCACCCGGCGCAGGAAGGCGAGGCGGGGCGCGCTGGTGCCGACCAGCCTGCCCCCCTGCCCCAGCCACGATCCGTCCGCATTGCGCCCCGCCGCGAACGTCTCGCTATGCCCCACATAGGTGCCGCCGATCGTCCCCCACCAGAAGGCGGCGACCATCTGCTCGCCCGTCAGCCGGCCCCAGCGCGCATCGATATCGCCCTCGTAGCAGACCTCGTCGAAGATCACCGCCTTGCCGGCAAAGCTGCGGTGCAGCTGCGCCGGAATGTCGCCGGTCACCGCGGCGCCGTTCTGGATGCTGGCGTGCGTGATCCACGGTTTGCGATTGTCGTAATAGACGTGGATGTTGTGGATCGAGCGCAGCCGGTCGTGCGGGTCGGCGGCTTGCAATACCTGGAACAGGTGATCCCAATCGGCGACCGTCTTGGTCTTGATGAGGTCGTATTCGTTGGCCATCGACCACCAAAGGTTGCGATACGCCCCCCAGCGCGCCGCGACGTAGCGCAGGTAGCGTTCGTCGTCGGCGCGGGTCATGTCCGAATAGCCGCGCTTGGCGTCATAGGGTTGGAAGAGGATGACATCCGCCTCGATTCCGAGGGCGCCGAGCTTGCGGATGCGATCCTCGAAGCGGCGGAAATAGGCGGGATCGAAGCGCGCCGGATCCCAATCGCGCAAGCCTGCGCCGGTGCGCACGAACGGATCGGTCGCGATCGACGCGACGTTCGGAAACACGCACATCCGCATCTTGTTGAACGGCGCCTTGGCCAGCGTCGCCAGCGTCTCGGCACAGCGCGCCTCCGATTGCAGCGCCCAGGAATAGCAGGTTGTGCCGATCTGCCGGAACGGCGTGCCGTCGGCATGGACGAAGTGATAGCCGTCGTCGGTCACCCGCACCGGCCCATGGTTGCCCTTCGCCGGCGCGACGCAGTCGAACGCACCCTTGGCCTCCGACAGGCCCGGTGCGTTGCCGCGTGTCGTCCAGGTCCAGCGGCCGAGATCGGGCGGGCTGAAGCGGATGCGGTACACGCCGTCGCCATCGTAGAAGCCCGGCACCTCGACCTCGGTATCGCCGCGGCGATAGGTCGCCGCGACCTCTACGTCGACGAAGGGGTTGCCGCTTGCCGGTCCGTGCAGCACGATCTCGTGCACGCCCCAGCGTTCGACGCTGCCGCCGGCGCGCGTCGCCGCCATCGCGGTGCCACCGGCGGCGACACCCATCGCGACCGATCCCGCCAGCACATGCCGCCGCGTGATTGCCAAGGCCCAAGCTCCTCTCTTCTCAGGCTTTCAGCTTAGCAGCACCATTTACAATATCAATGTCCTGTGGTGAGATATCAATAAGAGGCGCCGTCCGCGCCCGGAGAGGACCCGATGAGCAGCCGAGCCGCGACCCTAGAGGCGCCGACCACGACGGATGCGTCGGCGTGGAAGAATACCATCCTCGCCGGCCTCGCCAACTACATCGACGCCGGTTCGATCGTCGCAGGCGCGGCGGCATTGGCGCTGTGGATGGAGACCTATCGCCTCAGCAACACGCTCGTCGGCGTGCTCGGCGCGTTCGGCCCCAATGCGATCTCGGCGGGGGTCGGCGCGCTGATCGGCGGCCGGCTGTGCGACCTGCTCGGCCGCAAGAGGATCTACCAGTACGACATGCTCTTCTACGCCTTCGGCATGCTGTGGCTGGTGTTCGCGGCATCGGCGTGGATGGTGGTGCTCGGCTTCTTTTTGGTCGGCCTCGCCGTCGGCGCGGACATTCCCGCCTCCTGGTCGCTGATCGCCGAACAGGCGCCCGACACGGAGCGCGGCAAGCACAGCGGCGTCGCGCAGGTGCTGTGGTACATGGGGCCGACGGTCGTGCTGCTGCTGTTCCTCGTCCTGTCGCCGCTGGGGCTGCTCGGCGCGCGCATCGTCTTCGCGCATCTCGCCATCCTCGCCGTCGCGCTCACCTTCCTGCGGGCGAAGATGCATGAATCGGAACGCTGGCTGGAGGCGCAGGAACGCCCCGCCGCCCGCGCCCGCCTGCGCGACCTCTTCACGCGGCAGCATCTGAAATCCATGGCGTTCCTCGCCGGCATGTACGTGTTCTGGAACCTGTGGGCAGGCGTGAACGGCTTCTTCTTTCCATACATATTACGCACGGTCGGAAACCAGACGCAGGCGACGGCGGTGGCGGTGCAGTGCCTCAGCTTCCTGATCGGCATGGGTTCGATCGCCTTCGTGTTCATGCGGCTGGCCGACCGGGTCAACCAGCGGCTGCTGTTCCTCGCCTCCGCGGTGATCCAGGTCATCGGCATGGCGCTGCTCGCCCTCTTTCCGCTGACGCTGCCGCTCGCCATCCTCCACGTCTTCCTGATGGCGTTCGGCCAAGGCTTCGGCGCGCAGAGCTTCTTCCAGCTGTGGAGCGCGGAGATGTTTCCGACGCTGCTCCGCTCGACCGCGCAGGGCGTGATGTTCGCGGTGGTGCGCGTGTCGCTGGGCGTGTTCAGCTTCTTCGTGCCCGCGCTGACCGCCACGGGCTTCACCACGCTCGCGTGGATCCTGACCGGCTTCCTGTTCCTGAGCGGCCTGATCGGCTTCCTCGGCGCGCCGCGCAACGAGGGCAAGTCGCTGGAGGAGATCGCAGCGGCGCGGGGCTAGACGGCGCGCTCCACCGCCCGGCGCCATTCCGCGCGGCGCCGATCGGCAGCGCCGGCAGAAAGCGACGGCGTGAACCGATCGATCGCAGCCTCATCCCACGCCGCATAGCCCAGCGCGTCCGCCGCCATCCGCGCCGCGCCGAGCGCGCTCGCCTCGATCGACGCCGGCCGCAGCACGTCGCGCTGCGTCAGATCGGCGAGCAACTGCATCAGCAGCGCATTGCACGTCGCTCCGCCGCCCACGGAGATCGCTGCGATCGGCGCATCGAGGTCGGCGGCCATCGCATCCAGCACATCGCCGATCTGCAGGGCGATCGCCTCCAGCGCGGCGCGTGCGACATGCGCCGGCCGCGTGCCGAGCGTCATTCCGGCGATCAGGCCGCGCGCATCGCTGCGCCAGTGCGGCGCGCCCAAGCCGGCGAGTGCGGGAACGAAGCTGACCCCGCCGCTGTCGGGAACCTCCGCCGCCAGCGCGGTCAGCGCCGCCTCGTCAGGCAGGCCGAGCAATCGCACCGCAAACGCCGCCGCCTGCCCGGATACCGAGATATTGCCCTCCAGCGCATGCAGCACCGCGTCGCCGCGCATCCAGGCGATCGTTTCCGACAGACCGTGACCGGATCGCACCCGCGCGGCGGTCGGCGTCATCACCGAGCTGCCGGTGCCGATCGTCACCTTGGCACGGCCGGGGGCGTGGATGCCGTGGCCGTAGAGCGCCGCATGGCTGTCGCCCATCATCGCGCGGATCGGCACGCCGGGCGGCAGGGCGCATACGCCCGCCGCGACCGGGCCGAACCGGGCGTCGGAGGCGCGCACCTGCGGCATCAGCCCAAGCGGCACCGCGAACACCTCCGCCAGCCGCGCATCCCAGTCGCGCGTCGCGAGCCGCAGCAACTGGGTGCGGCTGGCATTGCTCGCGTCGGTGGCATGCACCGCACCGGCGGTAAGCCGCCACAGCAGCCAACTGTCGATGGTGCCGCAGCGCAGTTCGCCGCGCGCGGCCCGATCGCGTGCTCCGGGAACCGTATCGAGCAGCCAGGCGATCTTCGCCGCGGGAAACAATGGATCGAGGCCCAGGCCGCTGATCGCCGCCACCTCCTCGCCCAGCCCCGCCGTGGCCAGCGCCTCGCATTGCGGCTGGGTGCGCCGGCATTGCCAGATCGGCGCGGGCGCGATCGATACGCCGGTGGCCGCATCCCACAGCACCACCGTTTCGCGCTGGTTGGCGATTCCGACGGCCACGACCTCCCCGGCCGGCACCGCCGCGATCACCTCGGCGATCGCCTCCCGTACCGCCTGCCAGATCGCCTCGGCCGACTGTTCGGCCCAGCCGGGCTGCGGGTGCGACACCGTCATCGGCCGCGATGCCCGCGCCGTCACCGCGCCACTCGCCGCATCGATCAGCAGCACCTTGGTATTGCTGGTGCCCTGGTCGATCGCCAGGATCGACGGCGCAGCGCTCATCCGCCGGCCGACAGCAGGTCGCGCGCCGCATCGGCGATGCCGCGCGCGGTCAGGCCGTATTGCTCCATCAGCCACGCCGCCGACCCGGTCGGCAGGAAGCCGGGAAAGCCGAGCATCCGCATCCGCGTCGGCGCATGCCGCGCGCAGATCTCCGCCACCGCGCCGCCGAGGCCGCCATGCGCCAGCCCTTCCTCCGCGGTGACGATCGCACCGGTCGCAGCGGCGCGCAGCACCGTGGCTTCGTCGATCGGCGACACGCACGCCATGTTGACGACGCGCGCGGCGATGCCCTCCGCCGCCAGCGTCTCGGCGGCGGCGAGCGCATGGTGGACGAGCGTGCCGTTGACGATCAGCGCGATATCCCCGCCCTCGCGCAGCACCTCCGCCTCGCCGATCGCGAAGCGCTCTTGCGTGCGTTTGAGCGCCGGCACCGGCATGCGGCTCAGGCGCAGGAACACCGGCCCGTCATGCGCCAGCGCCGCTTCCACCGCCGCGCCCGTCTGCCACGGGTCGGCCGGGACGATCACCGTCAACCCATCGATCGCGCGCAACCAGGCGACATCCTCGATGCTGTGGTGCGTCGCGCCGAGTTCGCCATAAGCGACGCCGGCCGAGATGCCGCACAGCTTGACGTTGGCGCGCGAATAGCCGCAATCGACCTTGATCTGCTCCATCGCCCGCGCGGTGAGGAAGCAGGCGGCGCCGCTGACGAACGGCACCTTGCCGCCGTTGGCGAGACCGGCGCCGACGCTGACCATATTCTGTTCGGCGATGCCGACGTTGATGAGCCGATCGGGAAAGCGGGTGCGGAAGGCGCCGAGCTTCGACGATCCCACGGAATCGTTGACCACGGCGACGATGCGCTCGTCCGCCGCCGCCAGCCGCTCCAGCGTGGCGACGAAGGCGTCGCGGCAGTCGAACGTGCCGGCGGCCGGTGCGGGCGCGCTCATGCCGCCTGCTCCGCGTCGAGTTCGGCGAGCGCCTGCGCATATTGCGCGGCATCGGGCACGCCGTGATGCCAGCCGGCCTGATCCTGCATGAAGCTCACCCCCCGGCCCTTCGACGTGCGGGCGATGATGCAGCGCGGCCGGCGGCGCGGCGCCGCGGCATCGTCCAGCGCGTCGAGCAGCGCGCCGTGATCGTGGCCGTCGATCTCCACCGCCTCCCAGCCGAAGGCGCGCCACTTGTCGGCGAGCGGTTCCAGCGCGTTGGTATCCTCGGTCCGCGCCCCCTGTTGCAGGCCGTTGCGGTCGACGATGACGGTCAGGTTGCCGAGGCCGCGGTGCCCGGCGAACATCGCCGCCTCCCACATGCTGCCTTCCTGCAATTCGCCATCGCCGGTCAGCGCGAAGACGCGATAGCCGGCGCCGTCGATCTGCCCGGCCACCGCTATGCCGACCGCGACCGGAAAGCCGTGGCCGAGCGGCCCGGTGTTGGTCTCGACACCGGGCAGATAGGTGCGCACGGGATGGCCGTTCAGCCGCGAACGCGGCGCGCAATAGGTCGCCAGTTCCTCTTCCGGGAAGAACCCGGCCCCGGCGAGCGCGGTATAGAGCGCGCCCGTGCAGTGCCCCTTGCTCAGCACGAACCGGTCGCGGTCCGGCGCATCCGGCCGCGCCGGGTCGATGCGCAGCACGTCGAAATACAGTGCCGCCAGGATGTCGCTCGCCGAGAGGTCACCGCCTGGATGCCCCTGCCCCGCCTCGACGATCATGCGCAGCAAACGCCGCCGCATCCAGTTCGCCCGCTCGCGCACATGGGCCACGCGCCGGCCCCGATCCCGCTTCGTCATCGTCTCCATGGCCTTGCTATGTGAGATATCAGATCGGTTGACAAGCATATTAGCCGATTCTAGCCACGATGCAGCCCTGCGCTCATGCAAGAGGACGATCATGGCCAGCCAACAGAAATATGGTGCCGGCATCTGGCACTTCGCGACCTATGTCGATCGCTATGCCACCGATGGCTATGGCCCGCAGCGTTCGCTTCTCGAGATGATCGACATGGCGGGATCGGTCGAGGACCTGTCGGTCGTCGACATCAACTATCCCTTCGTCGATCCCTCGCTGTCGCTCGACGCGGTGGAGGCGGCGCTCGCCCGCAACGGCCTGTCGGTGATCGGCATCACGCCGGAGATCTACACCCGACGCTTCGCCAAGGGCGCGTTCACCAACCCCGATCCGGGCATCCGCCGCCTCGCCAACGCGATGGTGACCGACGCCGCCGACGTCGTCCGCCGCTTCGGCGCCGATTACGTCAAGCTATGGCCGGGGCAGGACGGCTGGGACTATCCCTTCCAGGTCGATCACGGCAAGCTGTGGCGGCACAGCATCGACGGTATCGCCGAACTGGCCGCGGCCAATCCCGACCTCAAGTTCGTCATCGAATACAAGCCGCGCGAGCCGCGCGTGCACATGAGCTACGACAGCGTGGCGCGGACCCTGCTGGGTATCGAGAAGATGGGGCTGCCCAATGTCGGCATCCTGCTCGACTTCGGCCATTCGCTGTTCGGCGGCGAAAGCCCCGCCGATGCGGCGCAGCTGGCGATCGATCACGGCCGCCTGTTCGGCATGGACGTCAACGACAACCTGCGCGGCTGGGACGATGACATGCTGGCCGGTTCGGTCCATCCGATCGAATTGTTCGAATTCTTCTACACGCTTCGCAAGAACGGCTGGGAAGGGGTTTGGCAACTCGACCAATTCCCCTTTCGCGAAGACCCGGTGGCGGTGGCCAACTCGGCGATCGGCTTTCTCAAGCATATCGAACGCGCACTGGACACGCTCGATTTCGAGGCCATGCAGGCGGCGCAGGATCGCCACGACGCGGTCGCTGCGCTCGACCTCGCCCGCAAGGCGCTCTTTTCCTCCTATTGATCGGACGGTTCCTTCATGAAACTCTGCCGCTACGGTGCTCCCGGTGCCGAAAAGCCCGCGCTCGTCGATGCCGACGGCGCGCTGCGCGACCTGTCGGGCGTGATCGCGGACCTGACGCCCGACCAGCTCGGCCCCGACGCGCTCGACCGGTTGAAGGGGCTCGACCCGGCATCGCTGCCGCTGGTCGAGGGCAGCCCCCGCTACGGCACGCCCGTCACCGGCACGCGCCAGTTCGTCGCGATCGGCCTCAACTATGCCGATCACGCCGCCGAATCGAACCTGCCGATCCCCGAAGAGCCGGTGGTGTTCAACAAATGGGTGAGCTGCATCCAGGGGCCGAACGACCCCGTCACCATCCCGCGCGATTCGACCAAGACCGACTGGGAAGTCGAGCTGGGCGTCGTCATCGGCACCCGCGCCTCCTATGTCGAAGAGGCGGACGCGCTCGCCCACGTCGCCGGCTATTGCGTCATCAACGACGTGTCGGAACGCCACTGGCAGACCGAACGCGGCGCAACGTGGGACAAGGGCAAGGGCTTCCCGACCTTCGGCCCCGTCGGTCCGTGGCTGGTGACCGCCGACGAGGTCGGCGATCCGCAGGCGCTGCGCATGTGGCTGGCGGTCAACGGCACGCGCCTGCAGGACGGCAGCACGGAAACGATGATCTTCACCGTCGCGCAGATCGTCGCTTACTGCTCGCGCTTCATGACGCTGGAGCCCGGCGACATCATCACCACCGGCACGCCGCCGGGCGTCGGCCTCGGCCAGAAGCCGGAACCCTGGTACCTCAAGGCCGGCGACGTGGTGACGCTCGGCATCGAGAAGCTGGGTGAACAGCGCCAGGAGTTCCGCGCCTGGTCCGCGAACCCCGCCGCATGACCGCGCTCGCCGTCCTCGATCTGCGCACCGAATGTCTGCGCGAGCCGATCGGCATCGCCGCCGCTCGCCCGCGGCTGTCGTGGCAAATCGAGGGCGGCGGCCGCAATCTCGCCCAGGCGAGCTACCGCATCCGCGCGACGACCGCCGACGGCGCGCCGCTGTGGGATAGCGGCGTGCGGCACGACGACGCCAGCATCGACATCCCCTATGATGGCCCGGCGCCGGGCGCGATGCAGCGCGTATGCTGGGACGTCGAGGTCACCGATACCGCCGGCCGCCAGGCCCGCTCCGCGCCGAGTTGGTTCGAGAGCGGCGTCGCCGAATGGCACGCACAATGGATCGAGGCAGAGGACGCCCACGCCGCCGCCGACCGTGCCGCGGGCGTCACCTGGATCTGGGCGGCCGATCCGCTCGCGCCCGGCGTCCACGCTTTCCGGCTCGACTTCACGGCGCCCGACGATTGCATCGGCGCAGACGTGCTGGTCGCTGCCAAGGATCATCTGCGCGGCGCCTGGATCAACGGCGAGGCGGCTCCGCTGCCCGAACGGGTCGCCTGGGGCACGCTGATCCCGCTCGCCGGCACCATCCGCCCCGGCGCCAACAGCCTCGCCCTCGCTGCAGAGGCCGACACCAGCGGCTTCTTTCCCGTCGACGGCGGCGCGGTCGCCGCACTCATCCGCCTGCATCGCGCCGAGGGCAGCACCGTCCGCCTCGCCAGCGGTCCTGGCTGGCGCGTATGGGCCGAGCCGCCCGCCGGCTGGACCGACAGGGGCTTCGACGCCGCACACTGGCCGGCGGCGCAGCGGTCGGGCTCGGCGGCGGCTGGCGATCCGCGCCCGCCCGAACCCGCCATCCACCTGCGCCACGCGTTCACGCCCGCCGCCGCCGTGGTCGGCGCACGGCTCTATGCCACGGCACTCGGCGCCTATGAGGCGCGGATCAACGGCCGCCGCATCGGCGACGCACTGCTCGCGCCCGAGATCACCGTCGCCCGCGATCATCTGCTCTACCAATGCCATGACGTCACCGAGATGGTGCAGGCGGGCGAGAACGTCCTCGGCTTCACGGTGGCCGACGGCTTCTACGCCGGTGCGTTCGGCTGGCGGATGGAGCGCTACGGCTTCGGTCCCGCGCCGCGCCGCCTGCTGGCGCAACTGCGCCTCGACCTCGCCGACGGCAGCACGCAATGGGTGACGACCGGTCCGGGATGGCGCGCGGCGACCGGTGCGGTGCTCGCGGCCGACATCTATGGCGGCGAGCGCTGCGATGCCCGCCTGCACCCGGCGGGCTGGGACAGGGCCGGCTTCGACGATCGCGACTGGCGCCCGGCCCCGATCGGCGCGGCCCCCGACGCCGCACTGATCGCGCAGGTCGCGCCGCCGCTGCTGCCGCGCCAGGTGCTCGCGCCGCAGTCCGTCACCGAACCCTCCCCCGGCCGATTCGTGCTGGATTTCGGGCAGAATGTCTCCGGCCATGTCCGCCTGTCCGTCCACGGACCGGCCGGGCAGACGGTCACGTTGCGCTTCGCCGAGCTGCTCGACGCGAACGGCCACGTCGATCAGGCCAACCTCCGCCATGCCGAGGCCACCGACCGCTATACGCTGTCCGGCGACCCGGGCGGCGAGACGTGGGAACCGCGCTTCACCTATCACGGCTTCCGCTACGTCCAGCTGGAGGGCTTCCCCGGCACCCCCACGTCCGGCACCGTGCAGGCGATCGTCGTCCACAGCGCCTGCGAGGAGACGGGGACGATGCGCATCGCCCACCCGCTCCTCCAGCGCATCTGGGACAACACGCTGTGGAGCCAGCGGTCGAACGTCTTCGCCGTCCCCACCGATTGCCCGCAGCGCGACGAGCGGATGGGCTGGATGGGGGATATCCAGGTCTTCCTCGATGCCGCCGCGTTCAACATGGACGTCGATGCCTTCCTTCGCCGCTTCCTGCTGGAGGCGCGCGCCGCGCAGCGTGCCGATGGGGCCTATCCGATCGTCGTGCCGCAGCCGCTTTCCTTCCCCGACGTGGTCACCGCCGGCTGGAGCGAGGCGGGCATCATCCTGCCCCACGGCCTTTGGCAGCGCTACGGCGACACCGCGGTGATCGATGAGAACTGGGCGGCGATGGAGCGCTGGATGGGGTTCGTCGCACGGCGCAATCCCGACCATATCTGGCGACACGATCGCGGGCTCGACCTCGGCGACTGGCTGTCGGTCGACGCGATCAAGCCCGACGACGAGACGACGCCGCGCATCCTCTGCGCCACGGCGTACTGGGCGTTGAGCGCCCGGCTGATGGCCGAGATGGCCCGCGCCACCGGCCGCGATGCCGATGCCGTCCGGTACGCGGCGCTGCGCGAGGCGATCGGCCAGGCGTTCGCCGCCGAACTAGTCGATGCGGACGGGCGCGCCGGCAACGGCAGCCAGACCAGCCAGGTCCTGGCACTGCACATGGGGCTCGTCCCCGCCGACCGCCGCGACGCCGCTGCGCAAATCCTCGCCGCGGACATCCGCGCGCGGGGCATGACCTTGTCGACCGGCTTTCTCGGCACGCCCTATCTGCTCGACGTGCTCGCCGATGCCGGGCTGTGGGGAGAGGTCGTCGGGTTGCTGCTCCAGACCCGCTACCCCTCGTGGGGCTACATGCCCTCGGTCGGGGCGACGACGATCTGGGAACGCTGGAACGGCGACGTCGGCGACCTGTCGATGAACAGCTACAACCATTACGCCTTCGGTGCGGTGGTCGGATTCTTCTACCGCCGCCTCGCCGGCATCGCGCCGGCAGCGCCCGGCTTCCGCCGCATCGCCGTGCGGCCGCGCTGGCTGATGGAGGTCGGCCGGGTCGAGGCGCGCTACCGGTCGATCCTCGGCCCGATCGCCACCGTCGTCGACGGCGACGCGCGCGGCCTGTCGCTGCTGGAGCTGGACGTGCCCGCCAATGCGGTCGCCGAGGTCGAGCTACCCCCCGATGCCGGCTGGCGGGAAGACGGCCGCTTGCTCGGCGACCATCCCGACGTGCGCGATATCGCGGACGACGGCATCGCCGTGCGCTTCACCGTCGGATCAGGCCGCTACCGCTTCACGCGGTAGCGGCGCCGCCACCTTCAGAACTTGAACGCCACGCCCGCGCTGAACTTGCGCCCGCTGTACGAGCTGTAGAGCGAATCCTCCCGCACCGAGTCGACGAAGAAGCCCAGCTCCTGGTTGGTCAGGTTCTGCGCCTCCAGCGTCAGCCGCACCGCGGGCGTCAGCTGGTAGGAGGCGGCCGCATCGACGAACACCGCCGAGATATTGCCCTGCACGTCGCTGCCCGCCCGACCCGACGGCACGCGCAGCAGGAACTTGTCGCGATAATTGGCGCTGCCGCGGATGCTGAACCGGCTGTCCTCGTAATAGAGCGTGCCGTTCAGCGTGTTCTTGGAGAGGTTGATGAGGTCGTTGCGCACCGTCGCCGTGCAGGTCGCGTTGGTGCAATAGACGATCTTGCTGTCGACGAACGTGTAGTTGGCGAGGACGCCGAGGTTGCGCAGGAAACCGGGCAGGAAGGTGAGCCCCGCCTGGAAATTCACCTCGATCCCCTTCAGCGGCCCGCCCGGCGTGTTGGTCTTGTTGGACACGGTGAAGATCGTGCTGCCGTCGACCCCCTGCGCGCCGTTGAGCAGCGACAGCGGCAGCCCCGTTTCGCTGTAGGGAATGTTGCGCTGGAGCGTCTGGATGAAGCTGTCGATGTCCTTGTAGAAGCCGCCGATCGCGATCGTCCCGCTCTTGCCGAAGTAATATTCCAGCGACACGTCCGCCGTCTTCGCCCGGATCGGTTCGAGCAGGAAGTTGCTGGTCGACAGCGTCCGCGTGTTGGCCGCGATCGAGACGGTGCCGGGCAGCAGGTCGGAGAGTTCGGCGCGCGCCATCACCTTGGCCGCAGCGAAGCGCAGCAGCAGGTTCTGCGTCAGGTCCGCGGTCACCGTCGCCGAGGGCAGCCAGTCGTCGTAGCTGCGCCGCAGCGTCAGCGGGTTGCCGATCCGGTTCTGCCCGATCTGGTCGGTATGCACGTAGCGCACGCCGGCATTGGCGCGCAGGCGGAACGGCAGTGCGTCGGTATCGAGATCGAACATGCCATAGGCGGACTTGACGCGTTCGGTCAGGCTCGCCGAGGTCGTCGGCGTCATCGCATAGATGCCAGTCTCGCTGGTGAAGCCGAGTGCCGAGGCGAACTTGTCATAGTCCGGCGCCGCCCAGCCGTTGATCGTCTGCACCGGCAGCGACCCGCCGAAGCCGGTCAGCGGGCTGGTCAGCTGCGCCAGCGTCGTGCCGGCAGGCAGCGTCGGCGCGAGGTTCTGGGTCACGCGGCTGGTGCTGTACGTCTCGTACTTGGCGTCGCGATACTGGCCGCCGGCGCGGACGGTGATGCCGCGCATCAGCTCCCAGGCGGCGTTCAGCTCGGCGGTCGTGTTGTTGAATTCGTCGCGGGCGCGGGCGAGCGCCAGCGTGCCGTTGGTGGTCGCATCGGCAGACGGCGGCGCGAAGACGTAATTGGCCGGATTGTTGACGTCGATCCCCCAGCCCAGCGTCGGAAAGCGATCGTTGTTGCGGAAGTCGAACGAGAAGTTGTTCACGTTGTTGGCGAAGATGCCGATCTGCGTGCGGACCGGCCGATTGATCTGCGTGCGCGAGACGCCGATGTAGCCGTCGAGCTTCAGCGCGCCGAAATCCTGCGATCCGGTGAAGTTCACCTGGCTGAACGTCGTGGTATATTTTGTCAGCGTCAGGTCGTTGGTCAGGTCGACGCCGTTGAACAGCCCGTAGGTGAGCGTGCCGTCGCTGGCGCGCACCGCGTCCACCACCGAGCTTTCCGCGCTGCCGTGCTGGCCGGCGTTGCGCGAGAAGGAGATGGCGGTGATCGACTGGTCGCTGCGCGTCACGTCATAGCGCGAATAGAGGCCGTCGAGCGCGAAGCGGGTGCGATCGGTCGGCTCTGCCTGCAAGGTCAGCGTCGCGCCGAACCGCGAATAATCCTGGTCGGACCGGATCAGCCGCGGGCTGCGCGGCACGAAGGTGGTGGCGCTGTCCACCGCCGCGTAATTGGCGGCGTTGGTCGGCGTGTTGGGCAGGCGCGGGTTGCCGGTCGAGCAATTGGCGGCATTGGTGCCGTTCGTCGCGCTGTTCGCCGGGCTTTGCGGCGTATAGCCGACCGGCGAGCAAAAGCGGTTGAGGCTGCCTTGCAGGATATCGATCGCGGCCCAGCCCTCCTCGCGCGTGTAGCGACGCGTATAGGCGGCGGAGGCGGCGACGCCGAATGTGCCGTCTAGGAAGCGCTTGGCGACGAGGCCGGTGAAGCGCGGGCTGAACTTGTCGCGCAGATCGTCGTAGGTTTCCTGTCCGCTCACCGCGAGCGTGAAATCCTCCTTGTAGGAGAGCGGCCGCGGCGTCTGGAGATCGACGGTCGCGCCGAGCGATCCTTCCTCCACGTCGGCCTGGCTGGTCTTCCTGACGGACAGCGAGCTGAACAGTTCGGAGGCGAAGGTGCTGAAATCGAACGAGCGCGACGAGACATAGCCCGAACGGATGTCGGACGATCCGGTCGAACTCGCCCCCTCCATGCCGTTGAGCCGCACGCGCGTGAACTGCGCGCCCAGGCCGCGGACCGAGATCGTCTTGCCCTCGCCGCCGTCACCGCGGGTGATCGCGACGCCGGGCAGGCGCTGCATCGATTCGGCGAGATTGGCGTCAGGGAACTTGCCGACGTCTTCCGCCAAGATCGTATCGACCACGCCGACTTCGCGGCGCTTGATCGCCAGCGCGTTGTTGAGCGATTCGCGAAAGCCGGTGACGACGATGTCCTGATCGTCGCTTGCCTGGGGCGTACCGGGATCGGGCTCCGCATCCACCGTCTGCCCTGCGGCGGTGCCCGCCGGGTTGGTCGGGCCAGCAGCCTGCGCAAAGGCGGGCGCGGCCATCATCATGCCCGCGACCAGCGCTGCCGCCGACACCATCGAACGCCCCGAAACCAGCGAAACCATAGCCTTGCCCTCCCCCTTGGACTCGCATTGGGCGAGTTCCCGGTAGACAAACCTGTAAGACAGAATAACCTGTAAGACAAGACGATTGTTGCTGCTCTGTGGCGCAACGCACGACAGGAGAGTGAACCGCCATGCTGCATACCCGCCGCGATCTCGTGACCCTGCTACCCGCCGGCGTGCTGTGCGCGTTGCCGGCGCTGCCCGCCCTCGCCGCGCCCACGCGGCGCGTCGATATCCGCCGCCACGGCGCCCGCGGTGACGGGCGGACGCTCAACACGCGCGCGATCCAGGCGGCGATCGATGCCTGCGCCGCAGCCGGCGGCGGTACCATCGTCGTGCCGAAGGGCGTCTTCGTCAGCGGATCGATCGTGCTGACACCCGGTGTCGGCCTCGAACTGCAGAAGGATGCGGTGCTGAAGGGTTCGCCCCGTCTCGCCGACTACCCGCTCGTCCTGCGCCGCTTCGTCGAGGCCTATCCGGAGGCCCTGCGCATGGCGCTGGTCAACGCCACCGGCAATCACGGCCTGCGCATCACCGGCCCCGGCACGATCGACGGCCATGGCGAGCCCTTCTGGCGGATGTTCTTCGACGCGCCCGCCGAGCATGTCGGCGACGTGAAGGTGCAATATGCCTTTCCGCAGATCGCCTTCCTCCAGGATTGCAACGACGTGACGATCAGCGGCGTCACCTTCAAGGACGCCGCCTTCTGGAACCTCCATCTCTACCGCTGCCGGCGGGCGGTGGTGGAGGATTGCCGTTACGAGGTGCCGCACGTCATCCGCGCGCCGAGCAGCGACGCGATCGATATCGACAGCTGCCAGGACGTGACGATCCGCCGCTGCCGCTTCTCCGTCGACGACGATTGCATCGCCTTGAAGGGCACGCAGGGCGCCGGCGCCGCCGGCTATGCCGCAGCGCCGCCGGTGGAGCGCATCCACGTCCATGATTGCATCTTCGAACATGGCCTCGGCTGCATCACCTTCGGCAGCAACGCCACGGTGGTGCGCGACATCAAGGTCGAGCGGATCACCAACGTCGGCGATATCCCGACTGTCCGCTTCAAGATCCGCCCCGACACGCCCGGCCAGGTGTACGAGCGGCTCCACGTCCGCGGCGTGCGGCTGGCGGAGGCGCCGACGCCCTTCAACCACTGGCACAATGGCGAGGTGTTCTACGGCTACGACAAGCCCAATTTCGGCGCGGACGATCCCGCCATCGGCCTGATCGTCAACGCGCGCCTCGTCCACGGCACCAAGGTGCTTGCCAGGCCCCCCGGCGGCGTGATCCGCGACATCGTGATCGAGGACGTGAAGGGCACGACCCGCGGCTTCGGCAACATCAGCGGCAATGCGACGACGCGCATCTCCGACATCACGCTGGGCGACATCGACGTGACGCTGACCGACCCCACCCGCACCAGCCTGATCGCGCGCGGCGTATCGGGGCTGACGCTGGATAACGTGCGGGTGAACGGTGCGCCGGTGGAGGTGGTGCGCTAGAACCCATCACCATCCGATCCTCCCCCGCCAGGGGGAGGTGGCAGGACTATCGCATATGGCGATTATGACTGCCGGCTGCCGGCTGCGGGTGAAGGGGCATGCCAGCCCAGTATCCTTCGTCACCCCGGACTCGTTCCGGGGTCCACCGTGCCGCAAAATCCATAGCGTATCGGTGTGCGGCACGGTGGATGCCGGACCGAGTTCGGCATGACGAAGGCCACCCCGGATTAGACAGCCCATCCTGTCCAGGGGAGGGAAAAGACGCTAAGGAGCCCCACTCACAACCGATAGGCGTCCTTCGCCAGCCGGTACGCCAGGTCGTGCGCCACCTCGAACGCTTCGTCGCGTTCCAGCCGGTGCTCCGCCACCAGCCGCGCGAGGAAGCCGCAGTCGATCCGCCGGCTGAGGTCGTGCCGCGCGGGGATCGAGAAGAACGCCCGCGTATCGTCGTTGAACCCGACGGTGTTGTAGAAGCCCGCCGTCTCCGTCACCTGTTCGCGGAACCGCCGCATTCCTTCCGGACTGTCGTGGAACCACCACGCCGGACCGATCCTCAGCGCGGGATAATGGCCGGCGAGCGGCGCGATCTCGCGCGCGTAATTGCTCTCGTCGAGGGTGAAGAGGATGATCGTCAGGTTTCGTTCGTTGCCGAAGGCGTTGAGCAGCGGCTTGAGCGCATGGACATATTCGGTGCGCGACGGCCAGTCGTCGCCCTTGGCCTCGCCGAACACGCCCGTCACCGCGTGGTTCTGGCTGCGCAGCGCGCCCGGGTGGATCTGCATCACGAGCCCGTCGGCAAGGCTCATCCGCGCCATCTCGGTCAGCATCTGCCCGCGGAACCGCTCGGCATCGTGCGCGCTCGCCTGACCCGTTACCACCCGCGCGAAGAGCGCCGCGGCCTCCTCCTGCGGCAGGTTCTCGGTATGCGCGGTCGGATGGCCGTGGTCGGTCGAGGTCGCCCCGCCATGGTCGATGAAATAGCGCCGCCGGTCGCGCAGCGCGGCGAGATAACCCTCCCACGTGCCCACGTCCTGCCCCGTGATCCGCCCGAGTTCGGGCAGGTCGGTGCGGAACCGCGGGTGATCGGGATCGACGACATTGTCGGGGCGAAAGGCGGTGACCACCTTGCCGCCCCAGCCGCCCGCCCGGATGGCACGATGGTGGCGAAGGTCGTCGAGCGGGTTCTCCGTCGTCGCCAGCGCCTCGATCCCGAACCGCTCGAACAACGCGCGCGGGCGAAACTCCGGCCGGCGCAGCTGCGCGTCGATCTGGTCGTAGAGGCGATCGGCATTGTCCGCCGACAGCCGCTCGGTGATCCCCAGCACCTCGTGGAATGCATAGTCGAGCCACATCCGGCTCGGCGTGCCGCGCAGCAGGTGGACGTGCGCGGCAAAGCGCCGCCAGATCTTGCGCGGATCGCTCTCGGTCCAGCCGCCGTCGATCCGCGGCACGCCCAGGTCCTCCAGCGGCACGCCCTGGCTGTAGAGCAGGCGGAAGATGTAGTGATCGGGGACGATGAACAGCGTCGCCGGATCGGGAAAGGGCTGGTCGTCGGCGAACCAGGCGGGATCGGTATGGCCGTGCGGGCTGATGATCGGCAGGTCCCTGACTGAACCGTAGAGCTCACGCGCGATATCGCGGGTCACCGGATCGGCGGGCAGCAGGCGGTCGGCATGCGGTGACAAGGGGATGGTCATGGCGGTCAGAATCCCTGGGAGGCGCCGCCGTCGACCGGCAGCAGGACGCCGGTGACGAAGCGCGCGGCGGGTGAGGAGAGGTAGACGGCGGCAAGCCCGATATCCTCCGGCGTGCCGAAGCGGTGCATCGGCGTGCGCTGCAGGATGCGGTCCGACCGGGCGGGGTCGCCGTCCAGCGCTTTCCGGAGCATCGGCGATTCGATCCAGCCCGGCGCGATCGCGTTGACGCGCACCCCCTGCCCCGCGACCTCGGTCGACAGCGCGCGGACCATGCCGAGATAGGCCGACTTCGCCGCCGAATAGGCGACCACCCCCGGCATGCCGATCAGCGAGGTCATCGACGCGGTGAACAGGATGCTCCCCCGCCCCGCCGCCAGCATCGCCGGCAGCACGCACCGGGTGAGGTGATGCGCGGCGAGGACGTGCGTGTTGAGCATGCCGGCGAATTCCTCGACGCCGGTGTCGACTGCCGGCTTCTTGAAATTGATGCCGGCATTGTTGACCAGGATCGACACCGGCCCGGCGCGGTCCCGCACCCGCTCGATCAGCGCCGGCATCGTGTCGAAGGCGGTGACGTCCGCCGCCTCGCCATAGGCGCCCTCACCCAGTTCGGCGGCGGCGGCCTCGACCAGCTCGGCACGCCGCCCGACCAGCACCACGCGCGCACCCGCCGCATGCATCGCCCGCGCCATGCCCAGGCCCAGCCCCGAGCCGCCACCGGTGATGAGCACCACCTCGCCATCCAGGCGAAAGGCTGCCGCCGGATCGATCGTCGTGCCCGTCATGCCGCGTTCCTTCATCTACAGGATGCCGTATTTGGCGAAGGCGGCGGTGCTCGACATGCCGCCCTCGATCGCCTGGCGCACCGTCTTTTCGCCCCGCGCCTTCTCCAGCGCACGCTCGACCACCTCCGCCTCCTGCGCGCGCGGCACGATGACCACGCCGTCGAGATCGCCGAAGACGAGGTCGCCCGGCGCGACGCGCACCGCGCCGACCTCGATCGGGCAGCGATAGTCGATCACCTTGGTGCGCACGCCCGAATCCTGCGCGTAGCGGCCGCGGCTGAACACCGGCCAATCCTGTTCCAGCACCATCGGCGTATCGCGGTGCCAGCCGTCGATCACCGCGCCCGCGCCGCCGCGGGTGCGCGCGGTCGCGGTCAGGATCTCACCCCAATAGGCGCAGCGCATTGCGCCGCCGCTCGCCAGATAGACGTCGCCCGGCTCGATCTGGTCGAGCGCCTGCGTCAGCTTGCCGAACGGTTCGGCCTGCGGGCCGTAGACGTCGATCATCAGCACCGGCATCGCTCGCCCGACCAGCTTCATGGCGGTGTGCATCGGCTGGATCGGCTGCGGCAGGAACTGGTGCACCAGCCCCAGCGTGTCGAGGATATCGCCGACCACCGAGGTGTAGAGCTCGGATCGGATCAGGTCGAACAGGCGTGCATCGGTCATCGGGGTTCCACACCAACGGGGCGGCGCAGGATCAGCGCCATGAGGGCCACGGCGAGCGGATAGGCCGCGCCGGCGCCGAGGAAGAGCAGCATGTAATTGCCGCCGGTGGCATCGAGGATGCGGCCCACCGCCATGGCGACGAACATGCCGCAGATGCCGGCCGCAAAGCCGCCGACGCCGATCGCCGAACTCACCGCGCCGGCGGGCAGCGTGTCGGAGACGATCGTATAGAGGTTGGCCGACAGCCCCTGGTGCCCGGCGGCGGCGAGCGCGATCAGCAGCACCGCGTCCCACATCCCCGACACCTGCGACACCAGCACGACCGGCAGCGTGCAGCACGCCATGCACGCCATCGCCACGATCCGCGCCCGTACCGCGGGCATGCCGCCGCGTACCAGTCGCGACGAGATCCAGCCGCCGGTGACGCTGCCGACGTCGGCCACCAGATAGATCGCCACCAGCGGCGCGATCGATGCCATCATGTCGGTGCCGAACCGGTCGTGCAGGAAACCCGGCACCCAGTTGAGGTAGAACCACCACACCGGGCTGGTCATCAGCATGCCCAGCACATAGGCCCAGGTGCCGCGGTAGCGCAGCAGCGACGCCCAGCGCACCGGCGCCGCCTCGGCCGCCTCGCCATTTCGGATATAGGCCAGCTCCTCCGCCGCCAGCCGGCGCTGCCGTTCGGGCACCTCGTAGAAGCGGATCCACAGCACCAGCCAGGCAAGGCCCAGCGACCCGGCGATCAGAAACGCCGGTCGCCAGCCGAACGCGGCGACGACGAACGGCAGCGTGATCGGCGTCACGATCGCGCCGATGTTGCTGCCCGCATTGAACACGCCCGTCGCCAGCGCCCGTTCGCGCGGCGGAAACCATTCGCGCACCGCCTTGATCGATGCCGGGAAATTGCCGCCCTCCGCCAGCCCCAGCGCGGCGCGGGCGAACTTGAAGCCGATCACGCTCGACATCAGGCCGTGGATCGCGGCGCTGACGCTCCAGCCGGCGACGGCGAGGCCCAGCCCGCGCCGCACGCCGATCGCATCCATCATCCGCCCGCCCAGCAGATAGCCGAGCGCATAGGTGAGCGAGAACACCGCGATGATGTCGCCGTAGTCCGTTTCCGACCAGCCAAGTTCGCCGCTCAGCGTCGGCTTGAGCAGCCCGAAGATCTGGCGATCGATGTAGCAGATGGTGGTGGAGGCGAAGAGCAGCGCCGCGATCACCCAGCGGTATCGCCCGGCCGGCGGCGCCATGGTCGGGGGCGCGATGGTCGGGGGCGCGGGGGCCGGCGCCGCAGCCGCGGCATCCGCGTCGGTGCGCGCACCGATGATGCTGGTCATGGCCGACGCCTCCCCTCGACGCTACGGACGTACGGTTCTGGTCCGCCTGTCCTGTAAGACAGGTTGATAGCGGCTTGCGATCCGATGGCAAGCGCGTTTTTACTGGGCGTGCGACGGGTCGATGCTATGTCGGATCCGGGCCGACCGGGTCGTCGGTCGACCCGCGCGAGAGGAGCGATGATGTGCCGGTGACTGCGGATGACCTCGTAACCGCCCCCCTCAAAGGCGGCGGGCTCGTCGACCAGGTCATCACCCACCTGCGCGATCACGTCGCCACCGAGCGGCTGCGGCCGGGCGCGCGGCTGCCCAGCGAGACGACGCTCAGCACGCAGCTGGGCGTCAGCCGGCCGGTGGTGCGCGAGGCGATGCGCACCCTCGCGGCGACCGGCCTCATCGAGATGGCGGCGGGCAAGCGCGCGACCATCGTGCCGGTCGACGGCGACATGATCTCGCGCGTGTTTGAGAATGCGGTGCTGATCGGCCAGGCCGACGAAACCGACATCCTGGAACTGCGCCGCGGCGTCGAGATCGCCATGGTCGCGCTCGCCGCGGAACGCCGCACGGAGGCACAGGTCGCCGAACTGCAGGACATCGTCGTCGCGATGGCGGCATGCATCGACGACGGCGAACGGTACCTCGACCTCGATCTCCGTCTCCACCTGGTGCTCGCGCAGGCGACGGGCAACCCGCTCTACACCCTGCTGGTCGATGCCCTGCGCCAGCTGTTCCTGCTGGCGATGCTCGCCGGCCGCACCCGCTGGTCGGAGGTCGACAAGCTCCACCGCGTGCAGGAACTGCACGAACAGATCGTCGATGCCGTCGTCGCCGGCGACGCGCCGGAAGCCGCCGCCGCGATGACCCGGCACTTCGACGATGCGCTTGCCGTCCTCATGGCGCCCCACAGCGACTGACATTCGCCGTTGCCCTCCACTGCAATCCTGTCATACAGGTTGGCCAGGAGAGCAGCATGCGCATTGAGACGTTCGAAACCTGGATCTGCGATCGGCCCAAGGGGCTGTTCGACGAGGCGCGCGAGGGCGCCGCACCGATGCCGTGGAGCTACGGCGTCGGCCGGATCACCACCTCGGACGGGGTGCAGGGCATCGCGACCTTCTGGGCGGCGCGCTCGGGTGCGGTCACCGATGCCTATCTCGCCGACGTCATCGCACCGGTGATCCTCGGCCGCAGCATCCACGATCGCGAGGCGATCTGGCACGAGTTCTGGACGATCGACCGTCACGGCGCCTTCTTCCCGGTGTTCCTGCCCGGCCCGATCGACGTCGCCTTGTGGGATGCCGCGGCGCGCACCGCCGGCCTGCCGCTCCACCGCTATATCGGCAGCTATCGGACCAGCCTGCCCGTCTATGCGAGCAGCCTGTGGCTGCCTGGCGTCGAGGATTACGTCCGCGAGGCGCTGCACTACAAGGAACGCGGCTTCAAGGCGTACAAGGTCCACCCCTGCGGCCCCAGCCATGTCGACATGGCGATCCACGCCGCGGTCCGCGAGGCGGTCGGCCCCGACATGGTGCTGATGAGCGACCCCGTCGCCGAATATACCCTGCCGGAGGCGATCCGCGTCGCCCGGCACATGGAGAGCCTCGGCTACCACTGGCTCGAAGAGCCGTTCCGCGACTATGAGCTCGACAAATACGCCAAGCTCGCCGCCGCCGTCGACATGCCGATCGTCGGCACGGAGACGACCCGGGGCGGCCCATGGGGCGTCGCGCAGGCGATCAAGGCGGATGCGGTCGACATGGTCCGCGCCGATGTGTCGTGGAAGGGCGGGATCACCGGCACGCTGAAGGTCTGCCACCTCGCCGAGGCGCACGGCATCAACTGCGAACTGCACACCACGACGATGGGGCCGATGGACATCGCCAACCTCCACGTCGCATGCGCGGTGCGCAATTCGGAATATTTCGAGCTGTTCGTCCCCGAAGACACGTTCCAGCTGCCGATGAAGCAGAGCCTGCGCGACCTCATCGACGCCGACGGCCGCATCCATGTTCCCGACGGACCGGGGCTCGGCGTCGATATCGACTGGGATCTGGTGGACAGGACCTGCGTATCGCACCGGCGCTTCACGGCGTGACGCGGATCCCGACCCGCTCCCGCCATCGCCCTCTCCTCTCTTGAACCTGCCGGGCGGCCACGCTATCCTGGCCGCTGTCGGAAAAGGCAGGCTTGGTGTGGTCAGCCCAAGCCCTTCTGGTAACGGAAGCTCTGGTCTTTGGCCTCGGCCGGGATCCCCACGACGAACAACAGGCGCCGCGGTCGGCGTCTGATCGTTCGTCCGCGCGGGAACCTGGATGGGGAACGCTCCGGTCGAATCTCGACTGCAGGAGCCTTTGCCATGTCATCCGATCATCCTTCTGCCTATGACGTCATCATCGCGGGGGCCGGTCCGGTCGGCCTGTTCCTGGCGTGCGAATTGCGGCTCGCCGGATGCGGCGTGCTGGTGCTGGAACGGGCGGCCACCCCCGCATCGCCGTTGAAGGACTTGCCGTTCGGGCTGCGCGGTCTGACCCTGCCGACGATGGACGCGCTCGATCGCCGCGACTTGCTGTCGCCGCTGCGCGATCACATGCGGGCGGGCGGGACGGCGGCCGCAGCCCCCTGGACCACGGGCGCGCGGCGTCCGGCGGGGCATTTCGCCGGGCTGCAATTCTTCCGGGACACGGTGGACGAGGCCGCCTTGCCATGGCGTCCTGCCGGATCATGCGAGATGCTCGCGATCGCCCTCGCCGACCTGGAGAGCGTGCTCACGGCACGCGCCACCGCGCTCGGCGTCACCCTCCGCTACGGCTGTGCTGTCGACGGGATCGACGCCGGTACGGACAATGTCGTCGTCCACGCCGGCGGCGAAAGCATCGCTGCGCCCTGGCTGGTCGGCTGCGATGGCGGCCGCAGCACCATACGCAAGGCCGCAGGGATCGGCTTCGCCGGCACGGAGCCCGAATTCACCGGCTATTCGCTGGCGCTTCGCCTGGGCGATCCCAACCCGCTTCGCCCAGGTCGCCAACATACCGCCACCGGCATGTACACCTACGCACCGCCGGGCATCGTCACGATGGTCGATTTCGACGGCGGCGACCGGCATCGCGCCACGCCCCTGTCCACCGCGCATATCGAGGCCGTGCTGCGCCGCATATCGGGCAGCGACGTGCATGTCACGGGCGTCGACCTCGCCACCACCTGGACCGATCGTGCCTTTCTGGCATCCGTCTACCGGCAGGGACGCGTGCTGCTCGCCGGCGATGCGGCGCACGTCCATGCGCCGCTCGGCGGACAGGGCCTCAACCTGGGGCTGGGCGATGCGATGAACCTGGGATGGAAACTCGCCGCCGTCGTGACCGGCCGTGCCGCATCGTCCTTGCTCGACAGCTATCAGCAGGAACGCCGGCCGATCGCCGAGCAGGTGCTGGACTGGTCGCGCGCGCAGGTCGCCTTGTTGCGGCCCGGCGCGGGGACGGCGGCACTGCGCGCGGTCGTCCGCGACCTCATGGAAACCCGCGACGGTGCGACCTATTTCGCCAGCCGCTTGTGGGACGCGGACCTGCACTATCCGGCCGCCGCGGCAGCGCATCCGCTGGTCGGCCGCAGCGCGCCCGACCTGCCGCTCGCCGACGGACGGCCGCTCAATGCGCATCTGCGCGACGGCAGGTTCGTGCTGCTCGACGTCGGCCCTGCCGAACGGCTGCGGACGCGTGCCGGGCGATGGAGCGATCGGCTCGACTATCGCGCCACGGCCGCGACCCTCGCCTGCCCGGCCGACGCCCTCCTCATCCGGCCGGACGGCATCGTCGCCTGGGCCGGAGCGGCGGACGATCCCGCCCTGCCGTTCGCCATCTCCCGGATAGCCCACCTCACCGAGGGGGAAGGAAAGCCGTGCGACCCAGAGGGGCAGGCAACCGGAACACGCGGCCACCCCGCCGGTTGAGCTTGGCATGACGACGCTCGATCCCCGTTCCACCGCGCTGATCCTCATCGACCTGCAACAGGGCATCGTACCGCACGCTGGCGGGCCGCGTTCGGGCGAGGACGTGGTGCGGGCGGCAAAAGCGCTCGCCGCCCGCTTTCGCGCCGCAGGCGCGCCGGTGGTGCTGGTGCATGTCGGCTTCACCCCCGCCACCATGCCGAGCCAGATCGTCGACAAGCCCAGCCTCCCGGCGGGTGGCACCCCGCCCGCGTTCAGCGAGTTCGTGCCCGACCTGCGACAGGACGGGGATATCGTCGTGCTGAAGCATCACTGGGGCGCGTTCATCGGCACCGACCTGGACCTGCAACTGCGCCGCCGCGGGATCCGCACCGTCGTCATCGCCGGCATCGCCACCAACATGGGCGTCGAATCCACCGCGCGGTCGGCATGGGAATTGTCCTACGACGTCGTGATCGCGGAAGACGCCACCGCATCGCGATCGGCGGACCTGCATGCGTTCGCGATCCACAACATCCTGCCACAGATTGCCAGGATTGTTGCATGTGACGCCCTCGACCTCGCCACCGGCTAATATTGCGAACCTCACGTTCCATGTCGGTGCCGCCTTCGACCAGTAGAATCGACGAACAGTCTCACCTTATTCTTCTGCGTACTGCCTGATCGGGTCGGGCGAGGCGGCCTCATGGACGCCGGTCACCAGAACGCCACCGCCCGTGAAGCAAAAGAACCGGTTTGTATTTAGGTCCGGCGTTCTTACCGATTCGGACATTAACCGCCATTAAACCGATCCATGTTAGTCACTTGCCCGTGACAATGATGATCGCCTCCCCACAACACCGCCCAAGTGCGGAGCCACCCAGCCGCCGCCGGGTGGGTGCGGACGTGCGTGGTGCTGCCATGATCGAGTTCGCGCTGGTCGCCGTTCCGTTCCTCGCCGTCATCTTCGCCGCCCTCGCCACGAGCCTCACGTTCTTCGCCCAGCAGGGGCTCGAAACCGTGGCAGCAACGGCGGCGCGATCGATCCTCACTGGCGCGACGCAAAGCGCATCGGTCACCCAGACGCAATTCAAGTCGCAGGTCTGCGCGACGCTGCCGATCTATCTCAAATGCGCCAACCTTCTGGTGTCGGTGGATCGGTCGACGGACTTCGCCGGCGCTGCCACCACCGTCCCCGCCATCACCTTCGGCGCCAACGGCGCTCCCACCAACACGACCCCCTACAATCTGGGTGCGCCGGGTGAGATCGTGACGCTGCGGCTATATTATGTCTGGCAGCTGCCATCGGTGTCGCTGGGATACAATCTGAGCACGCTGCCTGGCGGCCGCCGCTTGCTGATCGCAACGGCCGTCGCCAAGACGGAGCAATATTCGTGAACCGCGCGGCCGTCGCGCTGATCGCGGACCGGCGCGGCCTCGCGCTGACCGAATTCGCCTTCACCTTCCCGGTGTTGCTGCTGCTGTTTCTCGGCGGCTATCAGATGTCGGACGCGATCGCCTGCAAACGCAAGGTCGGTATCGCCAACCGGACGATCGCCGATCTCGGCACCCGCTACAAGCAGGTCGCTGCGGCCGATCTGGACACCATCCTCTCCGCCTCGGTGCAGGTCATGCTGCCGTACAGCGCCGCGCAGGCGCAGGTCCGGCTGAGCCAGGTCTATACGGACGCGGCCGGCAAAACGACCGTGGTGTGGAGCCGCGGCCGCAACACCGCGCCGCTGGCCAAGGGAAGCACGGTCGCGCTGCCCGCCACGTTGCGCACCAACGGCAGCTACCTGCTGCTGAGCGAGATCGTCTATTCCTACAATCCGGGCGTCAGCTTCGGCATCGTCGGCCGGCGGACGTTGGCCGACTCGCTGTACATGAGCCCCCGCAACGCGCTGTCGGTGCCCTGCAATGATTGCTGATCCGCTCTCCGCCCTTTCGTCCCTCGCAGCGGCGCTGCGCCGCATCTGGCGCGAACGGCGTGCCAATGTGATGATGTTCACCGCCTTTGCGCTGATCCCCCTCACCTTCGCCACCGGCATGGGCGTCGATTACAGCCGCGCGATGAGTCTGCAGTCGAAGGTCGCCAGCGTCGCCGACGCCGCGAGCCTCGCCGCGGTGACCCAGCCGATGATGCAGAAACCGATCCTGACCGCCTGCGACGTCGCCCGGCGCACGTTCGTCGCGCAGGCCACGGGCCTTGCGGGGCTGCATCTCGACCCGCTGATCGCGTCGCAATTCACGATCACGATCACCGATACCTATGCCAGCCTGCCGCCCGCGACGCTGACCTGCCCGACGATCGGCCTCACCGGGCTGGATGTCGGCCCCATTCCGCTCTCGCGCGTCGCCCGCATCGATTTCCGCGGCACGTCCGACAACAGCTTCGCCGGCGTGCTGGGCCTTGCCACGCTGACCATCAAGGGCAGCGCCACCGCCAAGACCGTGAACGCCCCCTTCATCGACATCCACCTGGCGCTCGACACATCGCAGTCGATGGGCCTCGCCGCGACCGATGCCGATGCGTTGAAGTTGTGGAACGCGACACTCGCCAGGAACGGGCGCGGCTGCCAGTTCGGCTGTCACGCCCGCGATCCCAACGAGAAATATTCCATGGAAGACATCGCCCGCATGCCGGACGTCAACGCAAAGCTGCGCGTCGACGTGCTGCGCGACGCGACCACCGACATGATCGATACCGCCGTGCAGAGCCAGGGCACCAACACCAGCTATCAGTTCGCCCTGTACCGGATCGGCAAGAACGCGGGCCGCTATGCGATCGGCGTCGATCAATATGCCCCGCTGACGACCGATCTCGCCTCCGTCCGCCGCCAGGTGCAGTCGCTGTCGCTCAGCGCCAACGACGGTTCGGTCGGCTTCGGCGACACCGACCTGCCAGGCACCACCAACTTCGTCCTCCCCTATATCAAGGCGACGAGCGCCGCCTATGACGACGGGACCACACAGGTGCGCGCGCGCAAGTTCTTCTTCATCGTCACCGATGGCGTGACGGATACCGAGGGCTGGTGCACCTACGGCCATTGCACCAGCCCGATGAACCCCGCGACGTGCGACGCCTACAAGCAGAAGGGCATCACCGTCGGCGTCGTCTACACCACCTATCTGCCGACCAAGGCGGACCCGACCAACCCCAGGAACCCGGCGCTGCGCGACGAATACATCAAGTTGATCCAGCCGATCGCGACGCAGATCGCCCCTGCATTGCAGGCATGCGCGTCACCGGGCTATTTCTTCGAGGCCTCGGACGGGCCGGGCATCCATGCCGCGATGCAGAAACTGTTCGCGCAGGCGACCAAGACGCCGACGCTCACCCGCTGAACGCCTCACCGCCCGGCTTCCGGATTGTCGCGGCGGATGCGCTCGGCGAGCAGCGTGGCGAAGCCCAGCCATGCGACGAACGGGACTGCCGATGCAGCGGCGGGGCGATCGACCTTCGCGGCCGTCGCGGCCAGCGCCGCACCCGACGCCACCATCGCACCGGATGCAACCGCGCTCGCCCCCAGTCGCTTGCGCCGGAAGAACAGCTCGGTCCAGCCGCCGACCATCGCCGTATTGGCGAGCCATAGCCCGACCGCGGCATTGCGGGCGGTGCCCGATGGCCGCCGCAGCAGGCGGTAGCCGCCGATCGCCAACCCCGCCTCGAGCAGCGGCCACACCGCGCCGAAGGCCGCATCGGGCGGCGTATAGCCCGGCTTGTCGAGCCGCCGGTACCAGCGGCGGATGCCGGGATGCGATGGATCGGGCGCGTTGCGCCGGCCGACGAGCGCACTCGCGCCCAGCACGAGCGCGACGGCCCCGACCGCCGCCACCGGCGACAGGCCACGCCGCATGGCGGCGGGATTGGCGACATCGGTACCATTGCCGGCCGGCGCGTCCGATCGCGGATCGGCGTAGCGTGACAGGTCCGGCTGGGGTCCGTCGCCGCCGCCGAACAGCTTGCCCGCCGCCGCCCTGACCGCGGGCCGGCTCGCCACCGCCATCGCCGCATGCAGCGTGGCGATGCCGGCGCGGCTGTGCGGGTTCGCCAGGCGCGGCGCGAAGCGGGGTATCCCCTGCGCCTTGTCGACCATCGGGCGCATGGCGCGCTCATAGGCGCCGAACGCGTCGGTGAGGGTCGCTGCGCGGATCATTTCCCCCGCCAGCACGCGCGCGCCGGTGACGGCCAGCGTCGTGCCGACGCCGCCGATCGGGGTCACGCACCAGGCAGCATCGCCGCACAGCACGACGCGGCCGTTCGACCAGCGCGGCATGCGGATCTGCCGCAGCACGTCGAAGTAGAAATCGCCGGTGTCGGCCATCGCATCGAGCACCCGCGGCGCCTGCCAGCCGGCATCGGCGAACGTCTCGCGCAGCCAGGCCTTCTGCCGCTCCTCCCCCCAGGCCTGCTCCCCCTCCGGCGGCTTCTGCACGGTCAGCATGGCGCGGGTGGTGCCGTGACGATCCGGCCGCAGCGACACGCTGCGGCCACCCGGTGCGTGGTACCAGCGCCACAGGCGATCGTCGTCGTCCTGCCGCGGGATGGTGAAATAGGCGATGGCGAGATTCATCCAGCGCGGCTTGTTCTCGCCGGGAAATACCAGATCGCGGGTCGCAGAGCCGACACCCTCCGCAACGACCACCGCATCATAGGATTCGGCAACGCCACTCGCGAAGGTCACGCAGGCTGCCGCCGCCGTCTGCTCCACAGCCATGACATGATCGCCGAAGCGGTAGGTCGCATGATCCCGAGCCGTCTCGTAGAGCAGCCGCGCAAGGTCGCCGCGGAGGATCTCCATCTCTGCGGTCGGGCCATCGCCGCTGTTCGCGTCCGTCCCGAGGCACGCTGCGATGTGCCCATCGGCGTCGATCCAGGCGGTACCCTCCTCCCCCGTGCCGCACGCCAAAGCTGCCCCCTCCAGCCCCATGCTCCGGATGACCGTGCGACCGACGCCGCGTATGTCGACATTCTGGCCGCCATCGCGAAACGCATCCGCACGCTCCACCACCGTCACCTCGGCGCCGGCCCGGCCCAGCCACCAGGCGAGCGCGTTGCCGGCGACGCTCGCGCCGGTGACAAGGATCTTGATCGTCACGAAATGGTCTCCTTCACCGGACCACAACGCGGAAGCAGACGAAAGTCTGCCCGCCTCACCAGGATCGATCGCTTCATTCTATCCGCAGCGCCCCACATAGGTTAGTGGCATCGCCCGGCGATCTGGTCTTCACTTCGGCATGCCCACCTGGCCTTTCAGCACGAGCGAAGCGGCTGCGCGCCTGGCCGCGTTCGATTGGACGGCGACCGCGCTCGGTCCGATCGCGGATTGGTCGGAGCGACTGAAGGCCGTGGTCGACCTGGTGCTGGCCAGCCCTCTGGTGGCGTCGGTTGCAATCGGGCCAGAGCGGCGGCTGATCTACAACGACACGGCGGCACGGCTGTACGGGGATCGCCATCCCGAAGCATTCGGGCAACCGCTCGCCGATGCGTTTCCCGACAGCTATCCGAGCGTCGCGGCCCTCTACGATCGCGTGTACGCAGGCGAAGCGATGCGGGTTGCCGCGCAGCCTCTGGCGATCACCGGACAGGGGGAGATATTCGACGCGTATCTGACCCCGGTCTTCGACATCGATGGCGCGGTCATCGGTGCCCATATGGTCGGGCTGGAAGTGGGCGAACAGGTGCGCACCGAGGCCGCCCTGCGCGAACGTGAGGCCGATCTGATCCGCGTGCAGCGCATCGGTCAGGTCGGCGGTCTCGACGTCGACGTGGCGGGCGGGCTGGTCAGCTACCGTTCGCCTGAATTCCTGCGGTTGCACGGCCTGGGTCCGGAAGGCGCGAACGAGACCCATGCCGACTGGCGCGCGCGTGTCCATCCGGACGATGTCGACGAAGCGGAGCAGCGTCTGTTCGATGCGCTGGCAGGCACGGCTGCGAGCTATGAGAGCGAATACCGCATCATCCGCCCCTCGGATGGCGCAATGCGCTGGATCCATGCAAGGGCGGATATCGAACGGAACGCCGAGGGCGTGGCTGTCAGAATGGTCGGCGCGCATCGCGACGTCACCGACCAGAAGCAGATGCAGGAGGCCTTGCACGTCAGCGAGGCACGGCAGGCTTTCCTGCTGAAACTCAGCGACCATCTCCGACCGCTGGCCGATGCCGATGCCATCGCCCAAACCGCGTGCCGCATCCTGGTCGAGCACATGGATGCGAGCAAGGCGCAATTTACCGAGGTGACCGGGGAGCCATATAGCGAAGTCGGGGAAAGCCTCGCCGAATTCGTCAGGTCAGGTTCCCCGATGCCGCGGCGTTACCCGCTGACAGCCTTCGGCGCGCCGTTGGTGGCGGAACTCAGACACGGTCGGACGTTGGCGTTGACCGACACCGGACGAGACACGCGCCTGTCCAAGCGCGAACAACAGGCTTTCGCGAACGTCGAAACGCTGGCAGCGATCGCCGTCCCGCTCGTCAAGGGGCAGCGGCTCGTCGCCAACCTTGCCATTCACGATGCGATGCCCCGCGCGTGGTCGGCCAGCGAGATCGCTATCGTGGAGGACGTGGCAGAGCGCACCTGGGCTGCGATACAGCGCGCCCGCGCCGAAGACGCGGTGCGCAAGAGCGAGGCGCAGCTCGCTGCCGCATTCGACAGCGTACCGGTTGGGATCGCCATCATCGATCGATCGGGCAAGGCGATCCGGTCCAATGCGGAGCATCGGCGGTTCCTGCCGAACGAGATCATTCCCTCCGGCGATGCGTCCGACGGCTCGCGCTGGCAGGCATGGGATAGCGGGGGGCACCCCCTGCCGGCGCAGCAGTTCCCGGGCGCGCGCGCCTTGCGTGGCGAAACCGTCGTGCCGGGCCAGGAGATGCTCTTTACCGATGACGCAGGCAGAAAAATCTGGACGGCCGTAGCGACGGCGCCGGTGCGCGGCGACGACGGTGCGATAACCGGCGTCGTGTCCGTCATAGCCGATATCGACGCCGCCAAGCGCAGCGACGACAGATTGCGCGACAGCGAGCAACGGTTCCGCGCTCTGGTGACCGCGGGCACGCTGTCGATCTACCGCATGAGTGCCGACTGGCGGTTGATGTATCAGCTCGACAGCCAAACGCTGGCCGACACTGCCGAGCCGATCGAGCATTGGGTCGAAAAGTATATTCCCGAATCCGACCTTCCCGCAGTGCGTGCCGCCATCGACACGGCGATCCGATCGAAATCCCTGTTCGAACTGGAACATCGCGTCTGGGCGGCAGATGGCGGAATTGCCTGGGTCATATCGCGTGCCGTGCCCCTGCTGGGGCGGCAGGGCGAAATCGTCGAGTGGTTCGGCGCCGGTACCGTCGTGACCGAACGCAGGGAGGCCGAAGAAGCGCTGCGGGAGAGTGAACAGCGCCTGCGGACGCTTGCCGACACCGCGCCGGCGTTGATCTGGTTCAACGATCACGTCGGCAGCAACACGTTCGTCAACCAGGTCTTCGTGGACTATACCGGACGCTCGCCGGAAGAGATCGCTGGCGAAGGCTGGAAGGGGCTGATCGACCCCGCTCTGGAAGCAGACTATGTCGCCGGTTATGAAGATGCGGTGCGTACCCGCGAACCGTGGCGCGACCGAAATCGTCTCAGGCGGGCAGACGGAGTGTGGCACTGGTTCGAAAACTATGCCCGTCCGCTCTTCGCTCCGGACGGGTCCTATCTCGGCCACGTCGGTGTGTCGGTCGACGTCAACGAGGTGGTCGAAGCGGAAGGCGCACTTAGAGAGAGCGAAGAACTACAGCGACTGACCATCGAACTGGTGCCGGCCTTCCTTTGGTCGGCCAGCCCCGACGGGCAGGACATCAGCCTCAACGAAAGCTGGTCCGTCTACACCGGGCAAAGCGAGGCCGAGACGCAGGATTTCGGCTGGCTCGCCGCGACGCACCCCGACGACCTTCCCGCCACGCGCGCCGCATTCGAGCGCGCCTTCGCCAGCGGCGAACATCTCGAACGGCTGCAACGCATCCACAAGGCCGGGAACGGCTATCGCTGGCATCTGGTCCGGCATGTGCCGGTACGCGACGAACACGGCGCGATCGTTCGCTGGTTCGGAGCCGCAGTCGACGTTCACGAGAGCAAGCTCGCCGAGCAGGCACTGGATGCGAGTGAACGGCGGTTGCAGACGCTGATCGAGGGTGTGCCGCAGCTGGTCTGGCGCGCGAGCCATCCCGGCGTATGGACCTGGGCCAGCCCCCAATGGACCGTCTACACGGGGCAATCCGAACCCGACAGTCGCGATTGGGGGTGGCTCGATCCCGTTCACCCCGACGATCGTGCGCGCGTCCGCGCCGTCTGGAGTCAAGCGGTCGAACGCGGCGCCTTCGAGGCCGACTATCGCATCTGCCACGCCGCGGAGGACCGCTACCGCTGGTTCCAGACCCGCGCCGCACCTGTGCGAAATGCCGCGGGCGACGTGGTCGAATGGCTCGGCACCTCGACGGACGTCGATGACATGCGCAGTCTTCAGGAACGGCAATCGGTGCTCGTCACCGAACTTCAGCACCGCACCTTCAACCTGATGGGCATGGTGCGGTCGATGGCCGATGCGACGGTCAGATCGAGCGACAGCCTGGCGACTTTCAAGGATGCGTTCGGCGAACGTATCGCGGCCCTGGCACGCGTACAGCGTCTGCTGTCGCGGTTGCAGGACGACGATCGCATATCGTTCGGCGAACTGATGCGCGGTGAACTGGCCGCCGCCGGCGCGCTGCCCGAGCATGATCCGCGCGTGACGCTGTCCGGACCCGAGGGTGTCCTGCTGCGTTCCAGTACCGTGCAGACCTTCGCCATGGCGGTGCACGAACTGATCACCAACGCGGTCAAATATGGCGCGCTCGGCCAGCCTGACACGCGACTGGAGGTAACCTGGCGAGTGGAAATCGCAGCGGATGAAACGCCTTGGCTACATCTCGACTGGCACGAGCGCGGCGTCACGATGCCGCCGGCCGGCGGGGCGGCGGCTGGTACCGGCCAAGGCCGCAAGCTGATCGAGGGAGCGCTGCCCTATCAGCTCCGCGCCCGCACAACCTACGTGATGGCGGCGGACGGCGTGCGCTGCTCTATCGCCCTGCCCGTGTCGAACCGGACGCAAGCGAGCCTTCCCCATGCCCCTCAATGACCGTCGCATCCTTGTCGTGGAAGACGAATACATGCTGGCCCACGATCTATGCGACGCCCTTCAGGAAGCAGGTGCGATCCCGATCGGTCCCGAACCTTCGGTGCAGGCCGCGCTGATGCGCATCGCATCGGAGGAGCAGATCGACGCAGCGATCCTCGATGTGAACCTGAACAACGAAACGGTATTTCCCGTCGCCGATCTTCTGACCGATCGACATGTGCCGTTCCTGTTCGCCAGCGGCTATGGAAGCGAGGTATTCACGGAACGGTTCGCCGGTGCCGTCAACTGCAACAAGCCGCTCGACATGCGCGCCGTACTACGAGCGCTTGCCGGGTTGATGTGATCCCGGAAAACACTGGGCGCGATCCTGCCGCCGCAGCGCCGGTCGGACGAGCGCAGCGCCATCCGACGAACTCCGCGCCACCTCCTGGCCGTCGCTCTCGCAGGCTGAGCGGGGCGCCTGTCGTCGTCGTTGAAGGCGGCGGGCGCACCGCCCCTCGGCGACGACGAAGGGCTGCATCTGTACGCCGCGGGTTCGCCCGCGCCGACCGGCCGCTCGATCTCGCATCGGACGCTTACGTGCCCGCGACGACCTGCGCCGGTGTCACCACCTCGACGGGGAGGCCCAGCATGTCGAGTTGGGGCCGGATCACCTTGGCGTTACCGGTGACCACCCACACCCACTTCGCCGGATCGAGAAGCTTGCGCAGTTCCGCATTGGCGCCCGCCAGCGTCAGCGCCTTCAAACGTTCGTCGTAGCGGGTGTGGAAATCATCCGGCCATCCCTTGTCCGACAGCAGCTTTGCACCCAGCAGCATCTCGCTGCTCGTGCGATACATGCCCACGCGCTTGCGCAGCCGATTCTCGACCGCCGCGGCGAACTCCGGCTGCGTGATCGGCCTGGTCGACAGGATCTCCTGCACATCCCTGCGTATCTCCGCGATGCCGGCGCCGACCTTGTCGGGCTGGATCTCCGTCTCGACGGCATAGGACGAGATCAGCGGATCGTTCTCGAACGCGCCGACCGCGCCATAGGACCAATGCTTGTCCTCCCGCAGGTTCATGTTGATCCGCGACAGGAATTCCCCGGCCAGCGGCGTGTTCGCCACCCGTGCCATCAACGTCTCGTCACCGTAGGGGATCGACAGCAACTGGCCGCCGGTGACGCTCGCCTGCACCGCCTCGGGCATGTCGATCAGCACGATGTGCGGCGAGGCGCTGGCGGTCGGCAGAACGCGCGGCACCGGCTTGCCCGCAGGCGCATCGGCCCCCGTCCACCGGCCGAGCGTCGCGTTCATCTGCGGGAGCAGCGTGGACAGCGGCGCGTTGGACACGACGAAGATCCTGGCTCCCTGCGGCCGGACCCAGCGCTGGAACGCGGCCTGCAGGTCGGCCCGCGTAATGCTCTTGATCCGTTCCGGCGTCGGGATCGCGGCGAGCCTGGCCGCGGATGACCCCGGCGCCAGCGCACGCGCCAATGCCGTATTGGCGAGCATCTGCGCGGACGTCGGCACCGCCGCCAGCGCGGCCAGGTTCTGCTGCCGCCGATCCTCGATCCGGTCGACAGGAAAATCCGGCTGCGTCAGCATCATCATCGCCGTGTCCAGCACCCGGCCGAAACTGGCTGTCGGCCCACCGGCGAACAGCGCAGAGTGGACCCCGTCATCGTCGGCACCGCCGCCGACGTCGACTCCGGTCAATTCGCGCTGCTGATCGAACCAATGCCGGTCATGACCCGCCGCGCCCTGGTTGAGCAGGCTGAACATCCAGTCGAACGCCTCCGGCTTGTCGACCGCCGCATCCACCCTGCCGGCCGGAAAGGCGAGGATGAGTTGCGTGAACGGCAGGCTTTGCGACGGCACGTAGACGACGGGGATGCCGTTCTTCAGCACCGCGTGCTGGATGTCGGGGAAATGCAGCTTGCCGGGCTCGCCGATGGCGGGCAGCGCACCACGAGCGCCGGAACGAGGCTCTGCCTGCCGGCCGACAGGCGGGACAGCCGCAGCGGCCGCCGCCGTGGCGGCGCTGCCCGCACCGGCGATCTCGTCGCCCGGCGGCGTCATGCGGGGACCGGGTGTCATGACCATCCGATAACCGGGACGGGTCAGCCACTTGCGGGCGGCAGCCGCAACATCCCCGGGCGTCAGGTTCAGCGCCTGCTCCAGTTCCTGCTTGTACGCACCAGCCGATCCCCTGAACACCGCCGCCCGCAACAGCAGGTCGGCGCGCGCCTCCATTCCCTCGTTGATGCGGATCGTCGGGATGATGAAGGCGCTCTTGTAGCGCCGCAGTGCATCCGCGGCGGGCGGCCTCCGCAGGAATTCGGCGATCAGCGTGTCCAGCGCGCGCCCGGCGACCTGCGGATCCACCCCCTCACGCACGCCGCCGCGGATGCTGAATTCGGCGCCGCCACGCGTCTGGTCGTTGCGCGCGACGATCCAGGAGAACAGCTTGTCCCGCTCGACCAGCGCCTCCTCCAGCGGAGCGCCATCGATGCCGGTCATCAGTTCGGCCGCCGCGGACAGCGCGGCGCCGTCCGCACTGCCGATGCCAGGTCCCGGCCACACCCGCAGGATCGTCGTTTCCGTGACGGGAGCGGTCAGCGTCCGGTCGATCGCCGCCGCCAGCACCGGCGGCGTAGCGGTGGGCGGGGGCGCATCCCTGCCCCGCGGGATATCGCCGAAATACCGATCGACCTTCGCCTTCGCGGTGGCGAGGTCGATATCGCCGGCAAGGATCATCGTCGCGTTGTTGGGGCCGTAATGGTCCCGGAACCAGCGGCGCACGTCCTCGATCGACGCGGCGTTCAGGTCCTTCATCGACCCCACGGGCGCATGGCCGTAGGGATGCCCCTTGGGATAGAGGGCGGCGCGGAGCATATACTCGCCGATGCTGCCCGGCAGGTTGTCCTTCTCGCGCTTCTCGTTCTGGACGACGCCGCGCTGCTCGTCGAGCGTCGCCTGGGTCAGCGCGCCGAGCAGGTGGCCCATGCGGTCGCCTTCCATGAACAGCACGCGATCGAGGCTGCCCGTCGGTACCGTTTCGTGATACTTCGTATAATCGTAGCTGGTCGTGCCGTTGATGCCCACCACCCCGGCGTTGCGGAGCGGGGCGAAATAATCGCCCGGCACATTCTCGCTGCCGTTGAACATCAGATGTTCGAACAGATGCGCAAAGCCGCTCCTTCCCTCCGGCTCGTCGGCCGACCCGACATCGTACATGATCGAGGTGTAGACCAGCGGGGCGGAGCGATCGGTCATCACGATCACCCGCAGCCCGTTGGCCAGGGTAAAGCTCTGGTACGGGATCGTATAATCGGCCACCAGCGCCGCGAGGTCGGCGGGCGCCACCGGCCCAGCCGCTTCCGTATGAAGGGACAGGGCCGATCGCGACGCCGCCACGACGGGATGAAACGCCAGCGCCGCCGCGGCGCCGGCCAGGAGCATCGTACGCAGCATCATCCCAACCTCGATCGCGGACCGGGCAACGTCAGAACGCCTTGGTGACCGACAGCTGGAAATTGCGCCCGAGCGGGTCGCCGTACCGGCTGTAGAACAGCGGGGAGCTGCTGGTGTCGCGCGGCGGCCGCTTATCGAGCACGTTGTTGACGATCGCACGCAACGTGATGCCGTTGTCGTAGGCGTAGGACACCATCAGGTTCTGATAGGTCTGCGCCGGAACATACGCCGATCCCTGCGTATCGTCATATGAGCGCTTGGTGTTCAGATAGTAACGGTCGAACACTAAGGTCTGAACGCCGATGGAGAAGGAGTTCTTAGTCCAGCGAACCGTGGCGTTCCCGCGCCACGGCAAGGCGCCGTACCCGCCCGCGATGGCCGACTGGCCGCCCGACACGCCCAGGTAGCTCACGATTTCTCCGGGGAAGCCTTCGACTTCCAATTGTCGGTTCCAGGTCGCTGCGCCTTGGAGGTCGACCCGCCCGCCAAACAGGTTGAACCAATAATCCAGCTGAAAGTCGACGGACTCCACCCGCGTCCCGACGAAATTGGAGAGCGACAGGTCGAGGTAGGTGATAGGCCCGACCGCATATCCACCAGATGCCGGCCCACGTCTGACGCGATCCGGATAGAGTTCGAGGAACCGGAAGAGTTCGGCAGTCGCGCCTTCCAGCTTGCCGTTGAAGGAGCGCGCGGCATACTGAAACGCGATCGGCGCGAAAAAGTTGTTGCTCTTCGTGATCCGCGTCCAATCCGCTGAGAAGCGCAGGTTCGGAATGACACGCGGCGTCAGGATGACACCCGCCGTAATCGTTTTGGATGTCTCCGGCTTCACCTGGGGATTACCGCCGTAACTCGCCTCGATGAAGCCGTCGGCGTTCTCGACCCGCTCGAACCCACGCAATGGATCGACGAGGGTGACCTCAAGCGGGCCGGTTTGCTTGCTGAACTGCGTCAGCGTCGGCGGCAGATACCCGGTGCCGTAGGAGGCGCGGAACATCACGTCGCCGACCGGCTGCCAGCGGAAACTGACCATCGGGTCGATGTGGGATCGCTGCGATTCACCCACACCACTTTTATATCCTGCCGGAGGACAGGCGGCATAGTCCGCCGCGGTAGGGATTGCGAGGCCGGCGTAACACGTGAAAAGTTCGGAAGCGCCGCTGGCATCGTAATATTCGCCGCGACCCGACACGCGGATGTCGAACAACTTGACGAACCGGATGTCGTTCGCTGGTGAGATGATCGGAAACGCGACCTCGCCATAGCCTGACCAGAGCTTGTAGCTCGCCTTCGGCTGATAGGCGATGAAATACCCGAACAAACCCGCCGAGCGGACGGCTTCTCCCAGCCGGTCCTCGGACCGTTCGCCGTTCACGGTCACCTGGATCTTGCCGCCCGGCAGCTTGATCGGCAACGGCCCGGACAGCCGCAGCGACGTCGTCAGGTTGGACGAGAGTTGCGGCGCGTTTCTGTAGTTGAAGCCCGTGTTATACACGACAGGAAAAGGATTGGCCGTAACATCCTGCAGATAATTGATCGTTCCGTCTGCCAATGCGTCTCGCGTCGATTGCGCCACGAACGGCGGGTAGTCCGGAATGGTATAGCGGCTGCGCGCATATGAAACGTCGATATTGGCCTGCCATGCGTACGGCAGCTTGAAGATGCCGCCACCTACCACACTCCATTGCTTCAAGGTGTTGTCGAACCGCTGGATATCACCGAAATTCGGCCCCAAAACCTGGATTCGGGTGGTGAACGGGTTGTTTGGCGCATTGGCCGCCAGATCGACGATATTGGCGCCCCGACTGACGAAGGAGACCGACCGGTTTTCGCTATATTGCCCCTGAAGGTAAAGCGTCATCCAGTCGTTCATGTTACGCCGGACGGTCAGCAGGCCGCTGTAGTTTTCGCCGCCGTAGATCAGTGGTGCATCGAGACCGCCGTTCGTCGTGCCGGCCGGTGCCTCCAGGTTGATACTGCCGATATTGGCCAGTAGCGGTGTGACGCCGTCCAGCAGCACCCCGCGGTACCCCTCAGGCACATAGCCGATGCCGCTGCTCAGCACGGCACCGCCATATTGTGGCTTGAGCCGCAAGGGCGCCGGCCTTCCGTCCGTGCTGCGGGTGAGATTTCGGAAGTTCGGGGTGGCGCCGGGTGGAATAATCGCGCCGAACGGATTTTTGCCGGTCAGCCGGATCGTCTCGGCGACATTGTCGTTACGGATCCCGATACGGTCGCGGTACAGAACGGGAAGCGCCTTGCGCCAATTGCCCCCGAAGCTGATGTTGGTCCGGCCGCCTTCCAGCGTCTTCGCCAGCGACAGGTCGATTCGCCCCGTACCGGCCACGAAATCGTCGGTGTTCGAATAGGTCGCGGTCAGCTCGCCACCGGAGTAAGCATGCTTCAGCACGATGTTGATCGCACCGCCGCTGGCGCCGCTGCCGTAGATCGAGGAGGCGGACGATGCGAGCACCTCGATCCGCTCGATCGACGCCAGTGGAATACCGGTGATCTGCGCCTGGCCGAACGTCCCGTTACCCAGATTGACGCCGGGCTGGCGGCGGCCGTCGACCAGGATCAGCGTTTCGCGCGATCCGAGACCGCGCAGGTTGACCTGCGACAGCCCCCTCGCCTCGCGGTTCAGCGGATTGTCGAGCCCGGCCTGGCTGGCCGTACCCGCGCTGTTGTTCACCGTCAGCTGGTTGCGCAGGAACGTCTCCAGATCCGGCGCGCCCGAGCGCTTGATATCCTCGGACGTCAGCACGATGAACGGCTGGCTGTCGTTTTCCGTGCGCTCGATGCCCGTGTTCAGCGACCAGTCGCGCCGGCCCGTCACCAGGATGTCGGGGGTCGCATCCATCGAGGCGATCTCTTTGGGCCGCTTGATGATCGCGATCGCGCCCGAAGGGTCCGTCTGCGCGAAGAAGCCGGTCTGCAACAGCAGGCGGATCAGCACGAGGTCCGGCGTCGCCACGCCCTTGAACCCCTTCGTCCGGCCGTCGGCGATCTCGTCGGCCGAATAGATGATTTGGCGCTTGGACTGCGCCGCCCATTCGTCGAGCGCGGCCTTGAGCGTGCCCGCCGGGATGTTGAAGCGGACCTTTGCCGTGGCGGTGGCCGTTGATGCCTGTGCCTGTGCCTGTGCAGCCATGGCCGGCGCACTGGTGCCGACCAGCAGTGCGATGGCGACGCGAACCCTCATGCGATGCTCCCCCATTTCCCGCGCCGGCCGTCCGTTTTGGACATACCCGGCCCTGGGTAAGACAATCGGGTGTCGCAAACCCGTAACATGGATCGAAAATTATCTTGCGACAGCGGGAACCGGGGGACCTGGAGATCGGTCGACCAAGCGCCGCACCTCATATAAAGAAATCTTTATATCCCGATTGACAGTCCCGCCGGGCTGGTGTTGAAGGCGCGGGTCGAGGTTCCCCGCCTCAGGCGTGACGGCGGGGCTAAGACGGGAAGCCGGTGGCGCTCTTGCAGGGCGGAATCCGGCGCTGCCCCCGCAACTGTAAGCGGCGAGCGATGGTCCCATTTCGTGTCACTGAGCCTCCGCAAGAGGCTCGGGAAGGCCGGAACCACCGCATTGACCCGTGAGCCAGGAGACCTGCCTTTCGACGCCATAACGTTCCTCGGACGGGGGTTCCTCCGGTGGATCGCGCTTGACGCAAGGTCCGCGACACGTGCGTGTCGGCACGGGCTTGCCCGTGCCTCGCGCGCTCTATCCTGCGGCTCACCCGTCTGCACAGTGCAGGTGAGTCATGACGAATAGCGGCTTCACGTTCACGATCGGCAGCATCCCGTTCGACGAGGGCTATCGCCCCGCCGACAACACGCGCACCACCACCAATTTCGCCAATCTGGCGCGCGGCGCAAACCGGCAGGAGAATTTGCGCAACACGTTGCAGATGATCGACAATCGCTTCAATTCGCTGGCGCATTGGGACAATCCGGAAGGGAACCGCTACGCGGTCGAACTCACGATCCTGTCCGCGGCACTGACGATCGATGCCGCCGATCCCGCCGACGCGTTTCCGCTGATCGAGATCCTGCAGACGACCATCGTCGACCGGACCACCGGCGAGCGGATCGACGGCATCGTCGGCAACAACTTCTCGTCATACGTCCGCGACTACGACTTCAGCGTCGTGCTGCCCGAACACCTGCGCCGGCATCCGGAGGGCGGCGCACCCGAAGGGTTCGGCGATCTGCACGGCAATCTGTTCAAGCACTTCCTGAACTCGGCCGCCTATCGGACACGGTTCGCCAAGCCGCCGGTCATCTGCCTCAGCGTGTCGAGCAGCCGGACCTACCATCGGACCACGAACGGGCACCCCATCCTCGGCGTGGAATATCGCACCGACGATGTCTCCGCGACCGACGCCTATTTCGCGAAGATGGGCATGACGGTGCGCTACTTCATGCCGCGCCACGCCGTCGCGCCGCTCGCCTTCTACCATATCGGCGACCTGATCGGCGATTACACCGCGCTGGAACTGGCCGGCACGATCAGCACCATGGAAACCTTCCAGAAGATCTACCGGCCGGAAATCTACAACGCCAATTCGGTCGCCGCCGCCCGCTATCGGCCCAGCCTCACCTATCAGGATTATTCGCTGACCCGCATCGTCTACGATCGCGAGGAACGCAGCCGGCTGGCGATCGAGCAGGGCCGCTTCGCCGAGGAACATTTCATCAAGCCGCATGCCGCGGCGCTCGATCGGTGGTCTGCACGCTGCCCCCGCTGACCTTCCGCGATCCACAAAGGTATTTTTCGACATGACGACCTTGTTGCCGACCACCACCGCAGGCAGCCTGCCCAAACCCGCCTGGCTCGCGCAGCCCGAAACGCTCTGGTCGCCGTGGAAGCTGGAGGGCGAGGCGCTGGCGGCGGGCAAGCGCGACGCGCTGCGCCTCGCGGTCGACGACCAGCGCCGGGCCGGAATCGATATCGTCGGCGACGGCGAACAGACACGCCAGCATTTCGTGACGACCTTCATCGAGCATCTCGACGGCGTCGACTTCCAGCAGCGCGAAACCGTCCGCATCCGCGACCGCTATGACGCGAGCGTGCCGACCGTGGTCAGCGCCGTCTCCCGCCCGAAACCGGTGTTCGTCGAGGATGCCCGATACCTTCGCGCGCAGACCGACGGGCCGATCAAATGGACGCTGCCCGGCCCGATGACGATGATCGACACCCTGTACGACGCGCATTATCGCAGCCGCGAGAAACTGGCCTGGGAATTCGCGCTGATCCTCAACCAGGAGGCGCGCGAGCTGGAAGCGGCGGGTGTCGACATCATCCAGTTCGACGAGCCCGCGTTCAACGTCTTCTTCGACGAAGCGAACGACTGGGGCATCGCCACGCTGGAGAAAGCGGCGGAGGGGCTGCGCGCCGAAACCGCGGTGCACATCTGCTACGGCTACGGGATCAAGGCCAATACCGATTGGAAGAAGACGCTGGGCTCGGAATGGCGCCAGTATGAGCAGACCTTCCCCAACCTGCAGAAGTCGACGATCGATATCGTGTCGCTGGAATGCCAGAATGCGCGCGTGCCGATGGAGCTGATCGAGCTGATCCGCGGCAAGAAGGTGATGGTCGGCGCGATCGACGTGGCGACCGACGCCGTGGAAACGCCGGAGCAGGTCTCCGACACCCTGCGCAAGGCCTTGCGCTATGTCGACGCCGACAAGCTCTACCCCGCCACCAACTGCGGCATGGCGCCGCTGGCGCACGACGTCGCGCGCGGCAAGCTGCGGGCACTCAGCGCCGGCGCGGCGATCGTGCGGGCGGAGCTTTCGGCCTGACGAGCGACGAGGGCCTGTGTAGCGGTGACCCGGCCGGATAGCGACGGCCACCTGGGCGGCGACGCGCACCTTCAGCCGTCAGCCTCCTGTGCGATCGGCGTCGCGATCACCTCAAAGGGTGGAATTTCCAGCGTACTGTCGGGATCCGCCAGGGTGATCTGGCGCGCGCGTTGCACCAGCGCGTCATAGGCGCGCCGTGCGACAGGGCGATCCGACCAGGACCGCAGTGCAGCCACCACCGTGCCAGCGCCCGCATCGCGGTCCAGCGTGGTCAGCGGATAGGAGGCTTGGTCCAGCGCCGCGACCATCAGGTCGATCGCAAGCTCCACCTGCCCCGAACGCCCCAGAACGCCTGCCAGCCGCACCCGCTCCCGAACGCCCATCGCGGGCGAGTGCGGGAGCCGGTCGAGCAGCGCCTGCGTCGTTGCCCCGTCCAGCGGGCTGCTCGCGACATCGGCCAGTGTCGCGAGCAACTGCAGATCGTTCGCCGTGATCTCACCGGCACGCAGGCGCGCGCTGAGTTCATCCAGCCGGGCGGGCGCTTCACCGCTTGCCACCAACCCGCGCGCAACGATGTCATATACCGGCTGCGCGGTGTGACGATCGTCCGGCGACAAAGCGTCCAGCTCGGCCGACAGCTCTGCCATGACATCGGCGCGCGCGAAGATCGATGCCAGCACGCGGTCGCCCGCAGCTATCCGTGTGGCTACCACACCCATCACGCCCATGCGCGCTGCCTCGTCGCCGACATTGTTGCGCCACCATCCCCGAACGATGCCCGGCACGTCTCCAGGCGCGCGCTTCTGCGCCGTCAGCATCGGCAGGAGCAGCGTGACAAGGGGGGCAGAGGCATCGCCGGTCTGACCGCGGGCGTGCAGGACGGCCTGAACGGCAGGATCGTCCGGATAGGCGGCGCTGTAGCGCTCGAATACGCCGCCCAGCAGCGCGGCGAAATCGACGCCGGCACCCCCGTCCGCCGCCATCTGCACCTGCATCCATGCCGGATCATCCAGCTTCAGCTGGCTGCGCGCGATCACCGAGTCCGCCTCCGCGCGGTCGCCGATCAGGCGATAGGCGAGCGCCAGCGCGGCCGCAGCCCGCGTATCGCCCTTGTGCTGGTCCACATAGGGACGCAGCAGCCCCACGAGCAGTTCGCCGTCGCCGTTCTGCCGATAGAAATCGAGCGGCGCGGTGCGATAGGCTGCCCTGTCCGGGTCCAGCGCGATCAGGCGTCGCGAGTAGTCCAGCACCTGCCGCTGCGGCAGATTGCCAGCCGCCCCCATGATGACATCGTTGTATAGCGCCGTCATCTGTTCCGGCGTCGGTTTCACGGCCTTCATCACCGCGTCGATCTTGCGCTGCCGGTCCTGCGCGGCCTGCCGATTACGGAATATATCTATCGCGTTTTCCAGCTGCGGCGTTGCCGCCAGCCCGCTTTCCAGCGCCTGAAGATGCTGCATCGCCCCTGCCGCATCGCCCGTGAACCACGCGGTCAGGAAGGGAGCGAGTTCCGCCGCATCGGGATATGTGCCGTTCGCCTGCTCCACCGCAGCCATCAGCAGCGCGCGGTTGGCGAGCAGCGTGTCCGGCAACAGCAGGTGGGGCAGGACGGGCGCGATGCTGCGCTCGCGCGGATCGCGGATGTAGGCGACGTCGCGGTGCAGGATCGCCGCAAGCCGTATCGCCTGCGCCGGGGACAGCGGATGCGCCAGCAGTGTCCGCAGCACCCCGGTGGCCAGCGGCGAAGGGACCGCGCCACCTTCCATCCGCGTGGTCAGTCGGTCGTACAGGTCGAGCTGTTGCTCCGTGGTGAAGTCACCCGGCATCCAGTCTCCGCCCCAATAGGCGCCCACTGCGGCGCTCCATCCGATCCGGTCGTTGGCGCGCGTGTTCAGCAGGTCGAGCAGCCGCGCCTCCGCGATCGGCGCACGTCCCATCGCCGCGCCCAGCCGCGCATAAAGCTCGGGCTGCGCGCGGTACAGGTCGAACAGCGCGGCCTCGCCATTGGCCATGCCCGTCACCACGGGAACGACGACGGCCCGGATCTGCTCGGGTGACAGGCCGCGTACCGCCTGGCCGATCAGTTGCGACAGGTCGGGCGGCATGCCGCCGATCGCCTGCTTCTTCTCCGCCGCTACCTGCCAGGCCTGGTCCGAACGGAACTGATCCTCCAGCGTGGTCCGCGCCATGTCCATGTCGCCCGCGCGGATCGCCAGCGCCATGGCCAGTGCGGCATTGCCGCTGTCTCGCGCCTGCACGAACAGCATCGCGGCGCCGCGATCGGACCAGCCGGGCACCGCGGCCCCGCGCACCCCCTCCAGGTCGCGGAACAACGCGCTCTGGCGCTGATAGGCGATATCCTTTCCGAAGAGCGGCGCCAGCGCTGCGTCCCAATCCGCCAACCGGCCACTGTCCAGCTGCGCGGAGCGTACCCGCCGGCCCAGGTCGACGATGGAGGCGAGGCGCGCATGGTCGAGCAGCGTTCCCGGCGCCTTCGTGTCGATCGGGGCCACCGCGGTATCGAACATGCCCTGAAGCGCCACGATCGCCGCATCGCCCTGCGGCCCGGCGGCACGCCAGTTGAGCAGCGCACCCTCGGTCAGCGTGGCCCCGAACTTGTCGATGTCGAACGCCTGGTCCGCGGCGTTGCGCGCGCCCTCCGCCTGCCGTGCGATGACACGCGTCAGCCCGCGCCAATACCAACGAAACGCCAGCGCCGGTTCGCCGTTCTGTTCGCGCAGGATCGACGTATCGACGAGCAGGTTCAGATTGTCCTGGTCGCGTGCGAGCGCCAGCCCCATCGCCGCCAGCGCCGCGTCCTTCAGCCCCGCCGCGGCATAAGCGCGTCCGCGAACCTCATCGACGTTGACCAGGCCCCCATTGCTCATCAGCGCGAACGCGCGCTCCGCACCGGCCCGATCGCCCGCTTTCAACATCGCGACGGCAACCGAACCATAGAATTCGGGGGGATAAGGCTGACGCAGCGCGAGCAGCCGGCGCATGTAGCGAAGCCTGCGCTGCGGCTCGTCCAGCGTCACCGCGGCGGCACCTTCGCCACCGTCGACAGGCCCGGTCAGCATCAGCAGCTGGCGTAGCGCGTAGGGGCGCTGTCCCCCGGCCCCCGGCAGCGACGATTCGTAGGTGCGCACCTCCAGCGCGGCGTCGCCCGACATCTCGGCCAGATCCACCAGGATTCCGCTCAATCGCGCATCGGCACCCGATTTCGCGATCCGCTCCAACGCGCGGCGCTCCACCCATTGCAGGGCCGCGAGACGCGCCGGCCCGATTTGGTCCCGCCCGCCGCTGCCCGGATCGGCGAGGTCCAGCATCCCGTCCAGCCCGGCCGCAGCGGCATCGTCGCTGCCGGCGGTTTCCACGGCGAATTGCAGCACCGTCGCCGCTTCGCTCCCGCGCCCCTGCTTGCGCAGCGCATCGGCAAAGCGCGTGAGCGCGTCGCCGCTCCCCGGATCTGCCGCCAACGCGCTACGATACTGGTCCAATGCGGCGCCGCCCAACCCCGCCAGCGCATAGACCGCACCACGGAATTCGGGCGCGGCATCATCGAAGCTTGCCATCAGCCGCTCGAGTTCCGCGCGCTTTGCATCTCCGGTGCCTTCGCCGTAGCGCACGGCGGTCAAGGTCAACTGGCGCAGGTAATCGTCGCGATGAGCGGGATCGGCCGTCACCAGCCGGCGCAGCGTCACCTGCAAGGCATCGTAATCCTTCAGCCGTGCGAAGATTTGCGCCTGCTGACGCAGCGCCGCGACCTCGCCTTGCTTCGTTGCGCCCGCGTAGCGGCGGACCGCGGACAGCGCGCCCGTGCGGTCGCCCTGGGCCAGCCGCAGCGAGACCAGGAAATCGATCTCATCGGGTTGCGCCGTGCCTGCGGCTAACCTCGCTTCGCTGTCGCGCGCCAGCGCGTCGATCCGCCCCGCGTCGTTCGCAAGCGCGGTGATCCGCTTCTCGGCATAGCTGCGCCGTGCGGGCAACGTCGCCGCTTGCCGCACCGCCATCCAGCGGCGGAGCGCTTCCTCCGTCTGCCCGGCACTCGCGGCCAGCTGGGCGGCCTGCACCGACCGGTCGTAGTCGAGCGCGCCGCGCGCTTCCAGCCGATGCAACATGTTCAGCGCCTTGTCAGGCTGTTGCAGCAGGTCGTACCCATCGGCGATCTCGGCCATCACCGCCGCCGAAGGCGCGTTCGCCGCGAGCGCGGCCAGTGCGGCCTCGGCTTCCGCAGTCTTCCCCTGGTCCAGATAGCTCCGGAACAGGAACAATTGCGTGACGTTCCCTGCCGCGGTCGACCCATCGGTTCGCATCATGGCGATCGCATCGTCGCCCAGCCCCATCGCGACCATCTGCCGTCCCGCCGCGGTCAGCACCTCGGTCCGCCCCCTGTTCGCGGCGAACAGCTCGCGGAAGACCGCTTTGGCCTCCGCCTCCTCGCCGCGGCCCAGGTACATCGCCGCCAGCCCGACGTAGGCATCGATCGCCTGCGGGGTCGTCGCGATGCGCCGGCGATACTCGGCGACGCCGCCGGCCCTGTCACCCGCCAGGTTCAATATGCCGATCAGCCGATCTCGCAACGCGGGATCGCGGGACCCGCGAACCAGCGCGATGGCATCTGCGTTGCGCCCCGCCTCCAACAATATGTCGGCACGCGCGGCCTCGATGTCGGCCGTTTGGGGTTTCGACGCCAGGAACGCGTCCGCGGCCGTCATGTCCCCTGCTGCGCGGAATCCCTCCACCAGCAGCGCCAGCGCATAGTTCCGGTCGCGGGGATCCTTGGCCAACGTATAGGCACGCCACGCCGCGCGGCGCGTACTCTCCCCATCGGCCGCCGCCGCGGCCCATTCCGCATCGCGCAGCGCACCCGTCAGTCCGCCCGAATTGCCAGCCGGATCCAGCGCCAGCGCCGCTGCGGGCTTGCCCAGCAGCGCCACCACCGTTGCCATGCCGCCACGGCTCGCCTCCGGCTGCGACTTGGCGAAGGCCACCAGCGCATCCGGGTTCGCCAGTCCCGCGATCAGCGCGATGCGCAGTCCCAGGCGCAGGCGCTCCGCGGCGACCGTCGAACTATCCCGCGCCTTGCGGTACCAGTTTGCCGCCGCGCCTGCATCGGTGATCTCGGTCAGCTCACCACGCACCATGTAGGCGTCGGTGCCGGGGGACGCGGTGATCGCCGCATCGGTGGCTGCGAGCGCGTCGGTGCGGTCGCCTTCCCGCCAGAACAGCGCTGCGTTCAACAACAGGATGCGGGCGCGCCGGTCGCCCTGGGCCTCTGCACGCGCCATGGCGTCCAGACGGGCATGGAGCGCTCCGACCTCGCCCGAAGGCAGCGTCCGGTCGTACAGCCGACCCACCGCTGCCGCATCCAGCCGCGGCGCCGCGATCAGGGCCGCCAGCGCGGCGTCCGCCGCCTCTGCGGCCGGGACCGCCGCATACGTACCGGTGGGGAACGACACGCCGAGCATCAGCGCAAGGACGAAGGTGCGATAAGGGGTCATGGCAGTCATCATGCTGAGGTCGTGCGCCGGACATGGCGTGCGGGCGACCGCCTGTAGAAAAGATCGCAAAGGTAGAGCAGCATGCCCAGCAGCGTCAGCCACGGCCACAGGTCCGCCGCCGCCAACCCGCCGGGTCGTGCGGGGGGCTGGTTGCCATCTCCCGTCGCGCCATCCTGATATCGCCCCCCGGTCAGCTCGGACAGCCGGGCAAGAGGCATCGCGCGCGCCGGCAGGACCGCGCCCGCAGCGGCGATGTCGGATCGGCCGCGCTCCGCGATGCGGATCACGCCGCTATGTCCATCCTCCGCCTCGATCAGCACCGGTCGATCGTTTGCGACCGCCATGTCGGCGACGAACAGCCCCGGGGCCCGCGCCTCCAGCGCGATCGGCCGCTCCGGCGCAGCGCCGTCGGCCCTCATCAGGCGCAGGTGGGGCACGGGCCCTGCGCGTCCGTCCAGCCTCTGCGCAGCGATAGCGACATGGTCGAATCGCCGCGTCACGTTCACCGTCATGTCCGGCCGCTGGCGCGCCGTCATACTCGCCAGCCGCGCCAGCCACTGGCCATACTGCTTCCAGGAGCGCCAGCTGAGGGACCCCTCGCCCAGCGGCTCCGTCATCATCGCGCTCACCCGACCGCCCCCGTACAGCCAGCTCACCAGGATCGGATCGCCCGATTCTGTCGCGAGCAGTGTCTCGGCATCCGGTCGCGCCCGCACCCGGGTGTAGCCGCTCAGCGGCGGAATCGCGGCGATGCCCGCGTCGCGCCACCACATCGCGCCGGAGGTGTCGCGCAGTGCCTTGGCGCCCGGCTGGTGGTCCGGTTGCGGCTTGATCTGCGGCTGCTTGAAATCGATCGAGACCAGACTGAATTCGTCGGGTACCGCATAAAACCGGCCATGGCCGTTGCGCGCCCAGCGTGCCATCATCTCGGTGGCTGCCGCGTCGTCGCCGGTCAGGATCGTCGACACGTTGACGCGGTCCTGCGCGATCTGCCGCAGCAACTGGTCGTACCGATTGGGTTGCAGTTCACCGTCCGTGATGACGACGATGTTCTTGTAGCGCGTGTTGACGCCCTTCAGCGCGTAAAAGGCATCCTCCAGCGCGGGCAGCAGGTCGTCACTGCCCTGCGCCTGCAACCGCGCGATTGCCCGCCCGTTCGCCTCGCGGTCCGTCACGGGCTGCAACGGCACCGTCCATTGCCGCGCGCCGTAAAATTCCAGTACGCCGAACTGGTCGGTCGGCTTCAGTTTGTCCAGGATACGCCGCGCCATCTGCTTGGCGTTGTCCAGCCGGTCTCCATGCATCGAACCGGAGGTGTCGACCACGATGACCACGCCGACGCCGGGCTCCTCCACCTTCTCCTCCGGCAGCGGCAGGACGGGCAGGGCAGCCCCCAGCGGTGCGCCGGCATAGCCCCCCGCACCGAACACCGTCTGGCCGCCCGTCACCAGCAGGCCGACATCGTCGCCCGCCACCGCCCGGCTCAGTCGGCGCTGATCGTGCGTGGGCAACCGGTTTGCGGGCACGTCGTCCAGCATGACCAGGGGATAGCGTGCGACATCGCCGATCGCGGCCGGATCCCGCGCGTCGACGCGGAAACCACGGCCCAGTAGCCGCTGCAACAGCGGCACGGCGCCCGTCCGACGCGCGCCCAGATACAGCAGCGGCAGAGGGTCCTGCACCGCCAGCACCGTGTCGATCGTTCCCCCTGCTGCGTCCACGCCGTCCATCCTGACGCGGAGCGGCACGAAGCCCGCACGCTCGGCGGGAAAGCGCAACGCGACCTCGGCGGGTCCGTCGGCCTGCACCATCCCGCTCGCCAGCGTACGGCCCCCGCTGGTCAGCGACAGCCGGTGCGGCCGCCCGTCGCCCTGCACCGCCACGCGCACCACGGCCTGCTCGCCGACGCGCACCGCCGCCGGACGAACGTCGCCGATGAACGCGCGCCGCGCCGGATCTTCGATGCGGATCGTGTCGACGGGGATGCCGCGGCGGACCATCGCCGCCACCTGCCGCTCCCAATGGCGGTCGGTCGAGCGCCCGTCGGTGATGAGCGTGATCCCGCCCGCCCCGATCGGCAGCGATTGCAGCGCGCGCGCCAATCCCGGCGTCAGCGATCCGCCAGGCAGGACATTGCGCGTATCCACCGCAGCGACAATCGGCGCGCCACCCAGCTGTATCAGCAACCGCCGCGCGTGAGGGGCCTCGGCCAGCCGCCGCGCAAGCGCCTTGCGTATCTGGGTGCGCGCCCCCGCACTCAGGTCGTCGCGCTGGTCGACGACATATATCTGGGGGGCGGTGCCCCGGCGATAGATCAGGCTGGGCTGCGCAAGTCCGGCGATCAGGCACAGGAACGTCCCTGCCCGCAACACCGCATGCGCCGGCCGCCCCGAAGGGGCTACCCACCACAGCAACGGCAGCAGCAGGAGCAGCCAACCCGCCTGCGGATAGAAAAAGGTCAGGGACATCGCGATCAGGGCATCCGATGGCGTTGATAGGCGATCCACTCGCCCGCCAGCAGCAGGATGGCGAGCAGCATCAGCAGCGCGTACGGCGCATCGTGCGGCAGCAGTGCGGAACGCCCCTCGCCCACCGGCATCCCCACGGGCGGGACCGCCGCCACACCCAGGGTGGTGGCGCGGTCGGTGAGCGCGACTGCGATCCGGCGGTCCTTCAGGTGCAGCACGCCGGCATCGTCCGCAAAGATCTGCCCGCCCAGCCCCCGGTCCGCACCTGGCGTGCTGCCCGGCCAGTCGGTCATCGCCGACACTGCGGGCAACGGCCACCCGGCCTTGGCATAGGGGATCCAACCTTGCTCGCCCGCCAGCCAACGCAGCGCACGCGACACGAAGAGCGGCATGCCCGGCGTCTTGGCGAAGGACGAACCTGAGTCGAAAAGCGGCGCCCACACGCGAACGGCGCGCCGGGATGCATCTGCGACGTCGACGCTGATCGGCCGATGCATCTGGTCGGCCAGCATCGCGGCGTCGATCTGCGCCAGACCGTAATCGTCCAGCCGCGCTGCCAGATCGCGGCGTTCCTCCGCAGGTCCCGAAAACAGGAACGTCTCCGCAGCCTTGCCGACCGGCGCCAGTGTCAGGCTGGGGCGATCACCCCCGAACGCCTCGCCGGCGCGGCGCACCACCACCTGCGCCTCGTCCGGCGCCACGATCGCGAACGCGTCGTCGTGGGCGATCACGGCACGGATCGTGGGCGGGGTGGTGGACGAGAGCGCGATGCGGATCACGTGGCGATCGGGCAGCCGGACGGCCGCACGGTCGTCGGCGGGAAAGCCGTCGTGCCGCCGCAGGGCCACGGTCAGGAGATCGCCGTCCGCATCCACGTCACGCAGCAGAAACCGGCCCGCGCCTGCTGGCACGATGCCGGCCGGAACGATCGGCCGGCCACCACGCGTGATGGAAAAGTCGTCTATTCCCGGCGGCCGGTTCCCGGGTCCGGCGAACGCGACCAGCACATCCGCCTTGCTCCACCGGCCCGACGCCGCAGGTGAGGCACCCAGCGCTACGATGCCCCGATTGTCCGGCACCGGCTTCGCCAGATAGCCGTAGCGCAGATGCGCCGCACCGCTGGCCTCCACTGCCCCCCAGCCGCCGTAATAAGAGACGGCGGGCATCGGTGCGCCCGGCGTGCGGGCCACGCGTTCCGCGATCCACCCGCCGAGGCTGGATGGGCGGGGATCGGCATCGATCCGGTCCAGCCGCGCCGCCAGCAATGACGTGCTCTCACCCGGCGCCAGCAACTGCGTCGCCGTGGCGTCGCCCAGGAACACCGCCCGCCGTGATGGTGCGACACCGCGCACATCCGCCAGCAGCGCACGCTTGGCCGCCGCCATGTTGCCGGCCAGCACCGCGGAGTTATCGAGATAGAACAGCCGAAAACCCCGCCCCCCGGCGGCAGCGTTCAGGATCGGGCCGGCAAAGGCGAACCACAGCGGCAGCACCAGCGCCAGCGACAGTGCATAGGATGTCCAATAGCGAAAGCGCGGCCCGCGGATGCGCAACATCGGATCGCGGGTCACCTGCTCCCACAGCGGTGTCGCGGCGAAGGCGACGACGCGCCGCTGGCTGCGCAACCGCTGCAGCAGGTACAGCGCACCGGCAAGCACCGGTACGCCGGCTATCACCGCCCACAGCGGAAGGTTGGCGAAGCTCATAGCGACCGTCCGCCCGCGAGCAGGGGAACGAGCTGATCCAGCACGTCGCGGTTCGCGTCCAGCCGAACCATCCCGGCGCCGCGTGCATGCGCGAAACCGGTCAGCGTCGTGGCGAATTCTGCATAGAGCGCGCGATACCGTTCCAGCGTTGCCGGTGTGATCGACAGCGGCAACTGCCGTTCGCCGTCGTCGATCGTCACATCGCCCGCCAGATCGGGGTTCAACGCCGGGTTTGCATCATGGAGCCGTACCAGCTGCACCAACAGCAGCCGGTGCGGCAGAGCGCCCATCGCGGCGACCGTCGCTGCCGCACCCTCGTCGTCGAAGAAGTCCGAGATGACGACCACCAGCCCGTGCCGTACGCGCATGCCCGCCAGCCGGCGCAGCGCCGCGGCGAGGCCGCTGCGCTGCCCCCCCGTCGTCCCTGCCAACGCCTGCGCCAGCCGCGCCACCGCCGCCTTGCCGGTCAGGTTGCGCAAGTGCAGCGTCAGGTCGTCGGCAAAGGTCAGCAGATGGATCGAGTCATGCTGCTGCAACGCCACCGCACCGATCGCCAGTGCGGTGCGCAGGGCGGCGGCGATCCGCGGCGGGGTTTCGACATACATGCTGGGTGACGCATCGACCAGCAGATACACGGGCAGATCCTGCCGTTCCTCGAACACGCGCACGAACGTCTTGCCCAAGCGCCGATAGATGTTCCAGTCGATCGCACGCAGGTCGTCGCCGGCGACATAGGGCTTGAAGTCGGCAAAATCAGAGCCCTGCCCGCGCGCCGGGGTCCGCTGATCGGCGAGTCGCCCCCCCTTCTGCGCCAGTCCGATGCGCAGCGACAGCGCGCCCAATCGTTCCAGGAAGGACGGGTCGAACAATTCGCCGAACGTTGGCTTCGCATTCATCGTGCGCGCCCCGCATCACGATCGAAGTAGCGCCGCACCAGTGTCTTGTCGTGCAGCGATGCCGGTTGATGGCCGATTCGGCCGCTGTCGCCCTCCTGCTGTCCACGCTCTTGAGCGGCGATGGCGCCTGGATCGGGAGCACCGCGCAGTTGGGCGGCACGCGTCGTGCTGCGTGCCGCGCCGGTATTGACCGTTCCTATCAAACGATCCTCCATCGGCACCGCGAGCAGCAGCGCGCCGATGCCGCGAGTGTGCTTCAGCGCGTCCTTGCCCGAACTGCGTCCGCTGCCTTGTCCGCTCTGCCGCCCCCCATTGCTGGTCTGCTGCCCCGGCTTCTGCTGCGACTGCTGCGGCTGCTCGTTACCGGCCGCAGCGACATTCGGCGCCGCGGCACCGCTCCGCCCCTTTGGCGCACTGCCTGGCTGCGGCGGCAGGGGCATGTTGCGTGACGACCGCGCATCGGTGGCAGATTGCCGGCCCCGCTCGCCCTCCTGCTCTCCTGCCGCATCGCCACTGGACGCGTCACGCGGTGCAGCGCCTCCGTCCCGGCTTGCCGATTGATCGGCTTCGCTCGCCCCTGGTCCGGCCTCGACGCGCTCCTGCCTGTCCCGTCGCGCGCTTCCTCCCGACGCCGCCGCTTCACCTCTTGCGGGCGAAGCACCGGCAGATGCATTCCCTGGCTGCTGCTGCGCTTGGGAGTCCTGGTTCGAACCCGCCTCACGCGCATCCGGTTTCGCGCCCCCTGCCACCTCCGCATGGCTTGGATCGACGGGGGCCGCGGGCGATCCGACACCCGCGTCGCCGCCGCCTGCACGCGTGCCGTCGGCCCCCACAACATCTCGGGCCGACCGGCGGTCTCCCGCCGTCCCCTCGCTCCGCTTTCCGACCGCAGCATCCGACCGAACCGAAGATGTTTCGGAACCACCAGTCACACGACCCGGCAGCAGTGCGATCGCGATGATCGACACCGCCGCGACCAGCATCAGCCACTGCGCACGGCTCGGACGAACCGGACCGCTCGGGCCGGGGAGCGGCGCGTCCGCGGCGCGATCGATAAAGCCTTGCGCCTCCAGCAGTGCCGCCTCGTGAAAGCCGTCGCGTGCGGCCAGGCGCAGGAATTCGTCGCTGGTTTCCGCTCGGTTCTTCAACGCCAATCGCGCGTCCACCAGTGCCAGTGCGTCAACCCGGGTCTGACCGCCACGCCGCACCAGCGCGAACACCACCGCGCCAACGATGACCGGCACGAGCAGCCCTAGCCCGGCCAGGGCGAGCGGCGCCATCAGATCCGTCATCCGGATGGCGAGCAGCACGAGCGCACAGGCCAGCGCCGTCGGCGCGACTATCCCGATCACGCGGATCGCTGCCCGATGATCGGCCACCAGCCTCAGGTGTTTCCGTCCACGCGCCTCGATCCGATCGAGTGTCCGCTCGAATGCCGTAACGGAGATCGTCGAACTCGGATTCATTGCACGGCCCAATTGTTCCGCTCACCCGTTAGCCCGGCTAACTTGCACGGAGCTTGCAGTGCGCTTCGCTGCGCATGCGACGTTGAAAGAGGCGAAATCCAAAAGAGGCCGGGTGTTCGATCCCGGCATCGATGGATGGGGCATGGGGCCAATCATCATCCGCCCACCCCTTTTCGGGCACCAAGCGGGGGGGCGTGTCGGCAAGTCCGATCTCACCGCCCTGTTGGACCGACGCTCCGCTTCGAAACGTCGTTCCTGGCACAAGTAAGAGCGTTGCTGCGTTGCCGCGCTACCGCTTGGCAGGGGCGCGGCAGCCTGCACGTTCGTCGATCTGCTCCATGGCCATGGACACCAGGGATGCCGCCAGCTCACCGGCGGGGGTGGAGAGCCGCTCCAGCGACACGAGGGCTTCACCCAGGATACGTCGCGCGCCTCCGGTGTCCGTGACCATGGCTTTGCTATCATCTTGCATGTCTCGATCCTCATGCGCGATCAGGCGAGGTCGTGGATCCGCGTCACTTTCGCCAGCACCTCCTCCACCAGGGCATCGGCGGTGATGCCACCGGCCTGGGCGTGGAAGTTGGTCACGATGCGATGGCGCAGGGCGGGTGTGGCGATGGCGGCGACATCCTCGCTGCTGACCGCGAAGCGGCCGTCGAGCAGCGCCTGGACCTTGGCTGCCAGCATCAGCGCCTGCACTCCGCGCGGAGACGATCCCAGCGCGACGTGGCGGGTGACGATGTCGGGCGCATATTCGCTACCGGGCTGCGTCGCGATCACCAGTCGGATCGCATAGGTCTTGGCGGCGGTCGGCACCGGCACCTGGCGCACCACCTCACGCATCCGCATCAGGGTGGCGCCGTCGGTCACCGCGTCCACCGACACCTGCTGCGCGCCGGTGGTGCGGTCGACGATCGCGTGATAATCGGCCTCGGTCGGGTAATCGACCAGCAGCTTGAACAGGAAACGGTCGAGCTGCGCCTCGGGCAGCGGGTAGGTGCCCTCCTGATCCACCGGATTCTGCGTCGCCATCACGCAGAACGGTTCGGGCATGCGGATGGTGCGGCGGCCCACCGTCACCTGCTTTTCCTGCATCACTTCGAGCAGCGCCGATTGCGTCTTGGGGGTCGCGCGGTTGATCTCGTCGGCCAGCACCAGGTTGGATACGATCGGCCCCTGCTGGAACACCAGCTCGTGGCCGCCGCCCTCTGCCTCGGTGAGCATGGTGGTGCCGACGATGTCGGCGGGCATCATGTCGGGCGTGAACTGGATGCGCGAGAACGGCACCGCCACCGCACGGCTGGCGGCATGGACCAGCGCCGTCTTGCCCAGCCCCGGCACACCCTCCAGCAGCACATGCCCGCCCGCCATCAGCGCGGTCAGCACGCCGTCGATCACGTCGCCCTGCCCCACCATCATCCGCTGCACCTCGGTGCGCACCCGCCCGAAGACGTCGCGAAACTCCGCCGCCGCCTCGCGCGCGGCATCGGCGGTGATCCTGTTCTCGTTCTGCATGGTGATCCGTCCTTGATCCGGATGTGAGCGCGCCTTCACCTTCCTGGCATCGCTTCCTTGCACCAGTCTGGCAGCCGAGCCGATGGATCGGTGATCGGGCAGGCCCTGCGGCGTGCAAGGCTGATGCAAGCTTGACGTGCTTGATGGTGCCATGGATCTCGAACACCGATGATGACGCCGACGATGGCCGCCGTCCTGCTGGTCGCGCAGGCGTTGCAGTCGGCCGCCGCGCCGATGGGCACCGACGCCAAGGGACGGCCGACCATCGCCGTCGCCATCGACGGCAAGCCGCCGGTCGAAGCGATCGTCGACACCGGGGCGGAGCGGACGATCCTGCTGTCCGGCCTCGCGCGCGACCTGGGCTTGCCGGCCGTCGGCGAACAGGTCGCCGTGTCGGGCATCGCCGGCGGGGAGTCGGCAAGCCGTTACAACGTCAAGAGCCTGTCCAGCGCGCTGTTCGACCTCAAGGACGTCGACCTGATCGCACTGTCGTCGATCGGCGTCACCAAGGCGCAGGCGATCGTCGGCGTCGACCTGTTCCGCACACGCAAGCTGGTGATCGACCGTGCGCAGCGGCAGGTCCGCGTCGAGCCGTCGGGGCCGGGCGCACCCGGATCGGTCGCGGTCGGCGGCACCGCTGCCGCCGAGGGGCTGATCGTGCCGCTACTGGTGAATGGCGTACCGATGCAGGCGCTGATCGACTCGGGCGCCGAAGGCTGCGTCGCCGGGCCGGATGTGCTGAAGGCGCTGGGTTGGGACGCGAACGATTACCGCCTCTCGCCCTATGGAGGGGTGAGCGGCGCTGCGGCCGGGGGGGCCAGCGCGCAATTGGGCACCATGGACAGCATCGCGATCGGCCCCCGTGCGTTCCGCGGCGTGCCCGTGGTATTCCTCGGCCAGCCCGCCGCCGGCGGCGGGACGGGCAAGCCGACGATGATCGTCGGGCTCGATCTGCTGAACCGGCTGGCCTCCTACGCCCTGGACTTCCCACGCGCCGAGTTGCAATTGCCAGCCCAGGCCACCGCTGACGCGCCGCGGTAGAACCCGCCGCCGCCGCCGCCGGACAGGGGATTGCCGCACGCGAGCCGCATTGCCGGCCGAACCGTCACCCTTCAAGCCGCCGGCGCCGGGAATTCCAAAGTGAAGACCGCGCCGCCATCGCTGCCTCGGGCGACGGCGATCCGCGCGCCGTGGAGGTCGGCGATCGCCTTCACGATCGTCAGCCCCAGGCCATGTCCCCCCGGCGTCTTGGAGAAGCGGACGAAGGGTTCGAACAGCAGGCCGATCTGCTCCTCCGCGACGCCGCCGCCCTGGTCGGATACGCTGACCGAGCGGTCGCCGCCCACCGTGATCGTCACCCGCCCGCCCTCGGGCGAAAAGGCGAGCGCATTGCCGACGAGGTTGGACAATGCGACGTCGATCAACGCGGCATCGCCGGTGACCGTCATCGGCACCGCATCGAGCCGCATCGTCACGCCCCTGTCGATCGCCACCGGTTCGAGCGCCGAGATGACGCGGCGGCAGGCGGCGACCAGGTCCATCGCGTCCAGCGGCCTGGCGCGCTCGCGCACGCTCATCAGCGTCAGCAGTTCGTTGACCAGCCGGGTCAGACGGCGGACATCGGCGACCAGCTTGTCCTTCAGCGGCTCCGGCTCGATCATCTCCAGCCGCGTCCGCAACACGGTCAGCGGCGTGCGCATCTCGTGCGCGGCCGCGGAGAGGAAGAAGCGCTGGCGCTGTTCGACATCGGCGACATGCGCGATCCCCCGGTTGACCGCATGCACCAGCGGCAGCACCTCGGTCGGCAGGCCGCGTTCGGGCAGGCGGCTGACCGCCGCACCGCCATCGAGCGGCCGGATCAGCCGCGCAATCCGCCGGATCATGACGATATGGCCGGCCAGGATCGCCATGCAGATGACGAACACGGCCAGCGCCGGCAGCAGAAAGGATCGACTGTAGTTCCAGAACAGGCGGGCATACGTCCGCCATTTGGGCGGCACATGCAAATCGATCGGCTGCACGAGGCCGGACACCTCGTACGATTGCACGCCGTCGCAATCGATGAAGAGGATGTAGCCCCAGCCGGCCGGTTCGCGGACTATCTGATCGAGTTGCGCGCAGATGTCGCGCGACGTGCCGCGCTTGGCCCGCGCGATGCGATCGAGGTCGAAGCGCCGATACAGGCGCGGGGTGCCGATCACCGTATCGCCGGCGGTGATGCTGTAGCGGAGGTCCGGATTGCGGCCCGCGGCGGCGCGATACACCGGGTCGCGCACGATGGCCCGTGCCATCGCCTCCGGCGGCAGGCCGGATACCGTCTGTTGCCAGATCACCTCGCGCACCGCTTCCAGCGTGGTTTCTCGCGGATCGGGCGGATCGAGCGAGGGGAAGTCCATCAGCGGGCGCACCGCGAAGACATAAACGCTGCCCACCAGGAAAATCCCGGTCAGCAGCAGCACCTGCACCAGCATCGACCGGGCAATACGGCCCGCCGCGCCCGGCGGCGTCCCGCTGCGCGCATGGGATGCGACGGCGGATGGGGCGCCGTCAGGCCTCCCGCCGCCGCCGCGTGCAGGCCGGTGCCGCCTCATTCCAGCATCAGCCGGTAGCCCGTGCCGCGCACCACGACGATCCTCAATTCGGTCGACGCATGCGCCAGCTTCTGACGCAGGCGCGAGATCTGCGTTTCCAGCGAATTGACGTTGACCATCCGGTCATAGCCGTAGACGCGCGCCTCCAGCGTCTGCCGGGTCACCAGCGCACCCGGCCGCCGCATCAGCTCGGCCAGCACCAGCGCCTCGGTCCGGCGCAGCACGAAAGGTTCTTCGTCGATGAAGAAGCCGGTCGCCTCCACATCGTAGGAGAGCGGACCGTAGCGCCGCACCTCCGGCGCCATCGGCATGATCCGGCGCAACGCATTGCGGATCCGCGCCAGCAGTTCGCGCGGCTCGAACGGCTTGGCGATATAATCGACCGCGCCGGATTCCAGCCCCGCGACCGTGTCGTCGACCCCGGCCAGCGCGGTGAGCAGCATGAACCGCTGCGGCCGTTTGTGCTGCCGGGCCTCCGCGATCAGCACGCTGCCCTCGCCGTCCGGCAGCATGCGGTCGAGCACGACGAGGTCGAAGGCGTTGGTCGCCAACGCTTCGCGCGCCATCTCCAGGCTGTCGGCCAGGTCGACCACATAGCCGTTGCGGCGCAGATAGGCGGCCAGCGTCTCCGCCACCTCCATGTCGTCCTCGACGATCAGCAGCCGCATTCCGATCCCGCCCCTCTTGCCCCTCTTAGGAGCAAAGTATCAGAAGGTGCATGCTTCTTACATCATCGGCATGCCGTCCCGCGAAGGGACGGCACGCCGATGCCGCGCCACGGCGCCCGGTCAGAAGCCCAACTGCACCTGCAACGCCAGCGTCCGTCCCGCCACGTCGTAACGGGCAGTATCATAGGGCAGATTCTCGACGACGGTGAACGGCGCCCTCGCCTTCAGGATGTTGCGCCCGGAGAATTGCACGCTGAGGTTGTTGCGCACCGCCCAATTGACGCTGAGGTCGACCGTGGTCAGCGGCGACACGCGGGTGATGAGGTCGGGGTTGTCGACCCGGCCCGCGTTGAGGCTGGTCAGATAGTCGTTCCGGTAGGACGGCGTGTGATAGACGAACAGGCTGGTGGTGAACCGGCCCACGTTCCACAACAGCGAACCGTTCAGCTTGTAGCGGTCCGGACCCAGGATCGTCCCGACATCGTCGATCACCGACGATGAACTGAGGCCGAAATGCTCGGCATGCAGGTTGCGCACCAGCACCGCCCGCGGCTCGAACGAGCCGATCGTCGTGTAGAACAGATAGGAGGCCTCGAACGTCAGCGATTCGAAGGTGCTGCCCGCGACATTGAACGGAAACTGCCGCCCCTCGATGATCCGGCCGCTGGCGTCGCGCGGGTAGAATAACGGCAGGCGATAGATCTCGGTCTCGTTCATCAGGCGGGATAGATAGCGCAGGTCGGCGATCTGGTTCCTGATTTGATTGCGATTGTAGGTCAGCGCGAGATTCAGCCCACCGAGCGGCCCCGACGGATGCCAGACCGCGCTGTAGATCCATTGGGTGGACGTTTCGGGCTTCAGATCGGGATTCGGCGCAAGGCGCAAGGGCACGGCGTAGGACCCGTTCGGATTGCACTGGCTGGTGCAGGTATACAGCGGATCGCCGGAGATCGCAGTGAGACCGATCACCGATCCCCCCGGGTTGAACAATCGCGTCGGCGGCGGCGCCTTGAAACCGGTCGTGAACTTGGCGCGCAAATCCAGATTGTCCACCGGCGACCACAGGACCCCGGCCGAAGGCGTGACCCGCGTGAACCGGTTGGTTGCGAGGATCGGCTTGCCGCCTTGGTCGATCGGCACGTCGTCGACCGTCCCGATCGGGCCGGTGACCGATGTGGAATCCCGGCGCGCCGCTGCGGTGAGCTCCAGCCGATGGAGCAGCGGCAGGGTGAAAGCGCCGCCGAAGATCGGCATCGTCACTTCGGCGAACAGTGCGTAACGGTCCGGCGATGCGCTCAGCCCGCGCAGCGTGGATACGTTGCTGTACCGGGTACTGGTGTGCACATATTCGCCACCCAGGGCGTAGCGGATCGATCCCGCCGGCAGCTTGAACGCGCGACCGGTCACATGCGCCTCGAAATCGTGCAGGATTGAGCCGAGCGAATCCTGGCCACCGGACGGCACGAACAGGAAATCGGTGACGCTGCTGCCGCCGCCGCTGGCGGTCGACTTGAAGGGGTTGAAGGCGACGGCGGGATCGCTGCTGCTCAGCGCGAGACACTGCCGGTCGATCGCGGCGCGATAGGCGGCAAGCTGGCTTGCCGGTATCAGCCCGTTGTCCAGCGCGAAGTCCGAGCAGCGAAAGCCGTTCGGCGCCCTCGGATCGGCGGCGAAGATGACCGGGCTGCTCAAGGTGCTGCCGCTGCCCGTCGTCCGGCTGGACGAGGCGGTGTAGCTTAGTTCGACCCGCAGCGACTTCGACGGATCGTAGCGCAGGCCGGTGCTCGCGCTCCACGTCGTCGTGACGTTCGTGATACGCCCGGGCCCGACCGTCCCCGCCGCCAGCTCCGCCGCCGGATAGTAATAGACCGTCGTGGTCGGCGTCGACGGGTCGAAATACCCGGCAGGGAACGGATTGTAATATTGCCCCGGCGCCAGCGTGAGCGACAGCCCGTCCAGCGACGTATTCAGCTGCGTGTTCGTTGCCCGCGTGATCAGGCCGGTGGCGAACACGGAGAGCGTGTCGGTGATCTTCTGGTCGACATTCAACGTTCCGCTGATCGTGTCGGTGAACGGGCCGGCATATTCGGGTACATAGTCGCGCGCGCTGTCCAGGCCGACGGTCACGAAATCGCCGATGCCCGGCCGCCCCTGGAAGCCGGTCGGGACGGTCAACCCGGTTTCCGGCTGCAGCAACTCTCCGGTGTCCGGATCGTAGACCGCGGGCTGGATGATGACCGCCGGTTGCCGCCCGGTCGCCAGGTTCCGCTTGTCATACAGCGGGTTGCCGCCGAACAGTGGCGCGTAATTGTTGGTGACATACCCCGTCTTGGCATTCACGATCGGATCCTGGCGGGTGTAGTCCACCGTCGCCGACACGTTGCCGCTGCGCCAGCCATAGCCCGAATAGCCGCTCAGGCGGGTGACGTTGGCGCCGCCGCTCGACAGCAGCCGCTGCGCCGACACGGTGGTGCCGACGTAGTTGCTCTTCAGTATGAAGTTGATGACGCCGCCCAGCGCGTCCGCGCCATAGATCGCCGCTTGGCCGCCGAGGCTGATCTCGACCCGTTCGATCGCGGCCAGCGGGATGCCGTTCAGGTTGACGAAGCCGCTCTCGATCCCGGCTGCCGCCGCCATGCGCCGCCCGTTGACCAGCACCAGCGTGTTTCCCGCGCCGACGCCGCCCAGATTGGCTGCCGATACGCCCAGTGCCCCGACCCCGGATACCAGCGGAAGCCGGTTCTGATCGACGAGCGGTCCCTTTTGCGTCCGGTTGTTGGTGATCGCGCCGATCGTCGACAGGTTCTGCGGCAGCGTGCGGATCAGCTCGGCGACGCTGGTGACGCCCTTGGCCTTGATCTCCTCGGCGGTGATGACGGTCAGCCGCGTCGTGGGGTCGCCGCCTTCCAATCGGCTGCCGGTCACCGTGATGTCGGCGTCCGGATCGGCATTGGCGTGACGGTCCGCCGCCGCCGCGATCTCGCCGGGTGACAAGGGCCTGCTTTTGACCGGCTTGGACTTCGACTGCGCCTCCGGCGGCGAGGGACCGTCCTGCGCCTGCGGCCCTTCTTGCGCCTGTGCCTGTGCTGCGCACGCCAATGCCGAACCAGCGGCAAGCACCACGAATTTGAAAGCGATTCGCTTCATGATCAGACCCTCCCTTTTCGGTCGGGTTCGCCGGCGATCCTCAATGCAGCCGCTCTATAGATGTTTGCGCCGCACCGGAAACCCGCCGCCTTCCCTACGCGAATGTTGTCCCCGAGCGTCTGGCTATGCCGCTAAGCTTGCACGAAACTGGCCGCATCGCAAAACCGGCGCGATATGTCGGGCCGCCAATCAATGATACATTGTAACCGAAATCGCCGTGGGGGAACGGCTGTCTGCAAGGCTGATGCAAGCTTGCCGTGGTTGATGGCACCGATCAGCCGCCATCACTGGAGCGACCGTCGTGAAGCCCATCCTGCCTGTTGCCGCAGCGCTGCTGCTGACCGCGTCCACGCTCGCCATGGGGACACCTCGTGCGCGACGGGATACGGCGCCGGCGACGCCCCCCGCCCGCGGCGTCACGTCGGCCTTCTCCACAGCCCCCGGCTCGTCCCCCGGCTCTCCGTCGCGGATCACGGTGCCATACTCTAAATTCACCCTGCCCAACGGGCTGACGACTCTGGTCTATACCGACCACACGGTACCCACGGTGTTCGTCGGCGTCTGGTACCGTACCGGGTCGAAGGACGAGCCGCCCGGCAAGAGCGGTTTCGCCCATCTGTTCGAACATCTGATGTTTCAGCAGACCGCGAACCGCAAGGAGAAGTTCATCCCGGCCATGGAACGTGCCGGCGCGACCGGTCTGAACGGCAGCACCACCGCCGACTATACCAATTACTATGAAACCGTGCCCACCAACGCCCTCGACATGGCGTTGTGGATGGAATCGGATCGGATGGGCTATCTGGCCGGCGGCATCACCCAGGCCGCGCTCGACGAGCAGCGCGGCGTGGTACAGAACGAGAAGCGGCAGCGGGAATCGCCCGCCGCGGAAGAGGCGCAGAATCGCTTTCTGTCGAGCTATTATCCCGCCGGCCATCCCTATGCCCACACCACGATCGGCTCCATGCAGGATCTGGAGGCGGCATCGCTCGCCGACGTGCGGCAGTGGTTCACCGACCATTATGGCGCGTCCAACGCGGTGCTGGTGCTGGCGGGCGACGTCGATCTCGCCACCGCCAAGGCGAAGGTGACGCGATATTTCGGCGGGCTTCGTGCGGGCAAGGCGTTCAGCCGGCCGGTGGAATGGGTGCCGTCCTTCGGCGCGGTGCGCAAGGACGTACTCTACGTCCCGGACGCGACGACCCGCCTTACGCGAACCTGGCCGGTGTCGAACCAGGACCTGCGCAGCGTCACCCTGCTGCTGCTCGCGGCGCGGACGATGACCGCCACTCCGGACGCGCCGCTGACCCGGGCGTTGGTCGGCGAGGGCAAGGTCGCGACCGCAGTCGATGCGCAACTCGACACCGCGCAGCTCGACAGCCGTTTCACCATCAGGATGGACCTTCGTCCTGGCGTGACGCCGGCACAAGGGGATGCCGCGCTTGATCGTGCGCTCGCCGCCTTCTTCCGCACCGGTCCGACGCCGGACGGGTTGGCCTCGATCCGCATCGGTACCGATACCGCCGTCCTGCGGGCGCTCGACAGCAACGCGGATGTCGCCAATTTCCTGATGGATGGCGAAATCGACCATGGCGATCCCGAATTCTTCCTCAAACAACGCACCCAAGCCTCCTCCGCGACGCCTGCGGAAGTCGCAGAGACGGTGAACCGCTGGCTGAACCGGCCCTATCACCAGCAGGTGCAACTGCCTTCTCCTCCGCTAGTGACGGCGCAGGTGGACATAGACCGCTCCCAGATTCCCGCCCCCGGTCCGCTCAAAACGGCGATCAACCTGCCCGCGATCATCGAGATGCAGCTCGCTAACGGGTTGAAGCTCGTCGTCGCCCAGCGGCCACGGCTACCCATTGTCGACGTGACGATGCAGTTCGCCACCGGTAGGAACGCAGACAGTCACTACGCTCCCGGCGCGGCGGCCGCCGCCTTCGCGCTGATGCGAGGCGGCACTCCGAACCTGAGCGCTGCGGTGATCGCCGATCGAAGCTGGCGGCTCGACATTCCGCTCACTCCGGCGGCGGGTGAGGAGAGCAGCAGCTTCCGCTGGAGTGCCGCGCCGGATCGGCTAGCCGACTCTTTTGCGCTGGCGTCTGAGATGATCCGACATGCGAGCTACCCCGCGCCGCTGGTCGCCGAAGCGGCGGCCAGCACCAGGCGGGCGCTGAGTACGCCGCAGGATCCAGCAGCTCGCGCCGGACGACTGCTAAGCCATGCCATCTATGGCGACGGCGATCCGCGCGGCCGACTTGCCCAGCCGGAGGATTACCGAGCGCTGAGCCGCGATGCCGTGATCCGCTTTCGCGATGCTGAGATCGGCCCGTCGGACGCGACGCTGCTAATGGCTGGCGACGTGTCACCAGCCCAGGCGAAGGCGCTGGCGGAGCGCTATTTCGGCGACTGGCAGCCCAACACGCCCGCTGCTGCCGCGTCGTTATCGACCGTCAAGGCCGCCCAGCCCCGCATCGTCCTGGTCGATGCGCCGGGTGCGGCGCAGAGCAGCATATCGGTGGGTAACCTCGTGCCGCCGTTCGACAAGGACGAAAATGCAGCCGAGACCCTTGCTAATGCGGTGCTCGCCGACGGGTCGAATGGCCGGCTCAACATGGACTTGCGGGAGGACAAGGGCTGGACTTACGGATTCGGCGGCGGGGTAGACGATCTGCCGGCCGGCCAACGCCTGTTCGTCGCGGGCGGCGCAATCCAGACCGACAAGACCGCCGCCGCTATGGCGGCGATCCATTCCCAGATCGCCGGTTATCTGTCCTCCCGCCCGATCACCGAGGAGGAATTCCACAATAGTCGCAACACCGCCATCCGCTCGATCCCGCTGCAGTTGACCGGTGGTCCGGCGCTGCTCGGCGCGATGGCGAGCGCGGCGGAGTACGGCCTTCCCTATGCCCGGATCGCGGGCGGTGCGGATCGGCTGGCTGGCGTGACGCTGAACCAGGCGCGCGCCGCCGCGCAGCGGCTTTACAAGCCCGATCAATTGGTATGGGTTGTCGTCGGCGATCTCAAGGCGATCGAGCCGGGCATCCGCGCGCTTGGCCTAGCGCCGGTCGAAGTCTGGGACGCGAATGGCAAGCGACTACGCTGACGCGAGCTAGGCCGCGTCTGCATTTAGCGCAGCCAGATCGTGGCGCACGCGAGATGAACGAAGCCCATGAAGGCGGTGATGGTTTTCTCGTAGCGCAGGGCGATGCGCCGGAAACGCTTGAGCTTGTTGAAGAAGCATTCGACCTGATGACGTTCCTTGTAGAGGCGCCAATCGATGGGAGGTTTGGTGGTTCGGCTTGCATTGGCCTTGATCCGCGCGGTGGCGCCGAGGTCGTCGGCGATGAAGGTGCGTGGGGGATCGGCGTCATAAGCGGCATCGGCGATGACGTGGCCGACGCCCTTCAAGCCCACCAGCAACGTCTCGGCCTCGGGACGATCGCCGCGTTGGCCGGGCGTCGGATGGATGCGGATCGGCAGGCCGATGGCATCGACGGCTGCATGCAGTTTGGTCCCCGGATCAAGTCCGGGGCAGGCTGGCCACCGCGAGATCGCCCGATCGCGGCAGCTTCAGCCCCCCTTTTGCGCCTGCCGCATCGGCATGGACTTTCGAGATGGTGCTGTCGATGAGGACGTACTCGAAGTCCGGTGTATCGGCCAGGCTATGGAAAAGTCGTTCCCATACACCGGCATGCGACCAGCGCCGGAACCGGGCATGCACCCTGTCCATTTGCCGAAAACCTCCGGCAGATCGCGCCAGCGCGCCGCATTGCCAGCCATCCACAGGATCGCGTCCACGAACAGCCGGTTGTCCACGCCGCTGCGGCCGCGTGTTCCCTCGCGGCCAGGGAGATAACCCGCGATCCGCTCCCATTGCTCGTCCGTCAGCGTGCGTCTGCTCAAGATCTGGCTCCTTCGCCAGCCTTGAATCAGAACTCACCTCGATTGGGAATCCTTTAAATGTAGACGCCGCCTAGTGCTTAGCGCATGCGTCCCGCCTGTTTATGTGGCAGATGTTGCCGCTGGCAACCCATCTGATCCACTCGGTGATGATGGCAATGAGCGCGATGGTGGCAAGGTACTTGCTTGCGTTGCGGTCATAGCGGGCGGCGATGCCACGCTAATTCTTGAGCCGGCCTCTGCGACAGTTCCATTGCCAGCAGGGAAGAGCCCAAGCTCTTCCCGTGGCAGTCGAGGTTCAGCGTTCGCGTGACCCCGCCCTGCAGAGCGTCGAAAAGCACGAACTTGATAGCGAACATCTTTGGCACCAGAAAGCGTTCAACCCGGCTAGGCGCAATGTCCGAGAAGAAGGTGGCTATCCGCTCGGTCGTCAGGGTCGCACAAAGCCAATCATAGTCTGACCGTGCATATGGGAAGATCGAGATATCGGAAATGTTACCTTTGTCACCGGTGCGCGCGTGGGCAACATCGTGGAGAAGCATGGTCAGACCCTCAGATAGGTGACAGACGTCGCGATCGCGTCGCGCGGAACGAGCGTCGAGGCGATGGCGACGACTTCGTGGGCAGCGGTTGTCGCGCCGCCGCCACCTGCGGGCCCGTTCAGCCACAGCGCTTCGACCTCATGCCCGATCTTGCGGGCGCTCTTCCGGTCGGGCGTGCGGCACGCGACGCGGATGCGGACCTCGTTCGGGACTGCCGTCGGTTTGATCGCACCGCCGCGGGCGACGGCATCGACGCCGATCAATTCGAAGCGACCTTCTTCGACCGGAACCTGCATATCGGTAAGCCGCTGGCGGACCATTTCCAGTGCGCAGCGGCCCCGCGCGACGGCGTTCGGACCGCAATAGGACATCTGCCCCTCGCCGATGAAGCCGTCGACGTACCCGACCGACACCTTGACGGACGCGGGTCGCGGGCGTCCGGCGGCGCCCGTCACCCGTACGCGGTCCGGCCCCACCTCCTCGAACTCTACCGCGCTGAAATCGACGACACAGTCGGCGGTCGGGTAGTTGCTCGGATCGTGCACTTCGTAGAGCGTCTGCTCCTTCAGCATCTCGATTCGCACAGCGCCTCCGGTTCCCGGTATCTTGGTCACCACGAAGGCGCCGTCCTCCTCGACTTCGGCGATCGGAAAGCCGATCCGGGCGGGGTCGGGCACGTCCTTGAAGCCCGGATCGACGAAATAGCCTCCGGTCGCATGCGCCCCGCATTCGAGCAGATGGCCGACGTGCGCACCCTTGGCGATCGTCGACCAGTCTGCCGGACTCCAGCCGAATTCGTGGATCAAGGGCGCAAGATAGAGCGAAGGATCGGCAATCCGTCCGGTGATGACGATGTGCGCGCCCGCGCCGAGCGCCTCCACGACCGCCTCGCTTCCGAGATAGGCATTGGCGGAGATCGGCGCCGATGTCACCGACCTGACTGGCGCATCCTTCTCCATCAGGGGATAGTCGTGCGTCAGGATGAGATCGAGCACGTCGTCGCCGGTGACAACGCCGATCGTAAGCCCCGTGATGTTCAACCGACGCGCGATTTCGGCAACCTTGTGCCCCGCCGCAATCGGATTTGCCGCGCCCATGTTCGTCACGATCCGGATGCCGCGGCGGTGACAGGCTGGAAGACAGGCCTCGAATCGCTCCTCGAGCCATTCGTTGTAGCCCAGTTCAGGATCCTGCCGCTTTCGGTCTTGCGAGAGGGCGATGGTACGTTCGGCCAGGCATTCGAACACGAGGTAGTGAATATCGCCACGCTCCGCGAGGTCACGCGCCGGCGGGATGCGGTCACCGGCGAAACCAGCACCCGATCCGATTTTGATCACTTTGCTCAAGCTCGTTGCTCCCCGCCTGGGCCGCCGGTCGACGAGCGCAGTAGGAATTGCTGGCTGCTGCTTTCCGACGCTTTATGCAGGCGACATTAGCAGCTGGAGCAACTTTATCAATCTAACTTATCTATCATCCTGTTTTGATACCAAAAGGAGATAGCGTTCCCGAGCGCCCTGGCCGCGGGCGTCATGTATCGCCGAGACAGGTGCGCCAGGCCGACCTGACGGCGCGGTACGAGGCCGGCGAGCGGCAGCGAGGCAAGGCCAAAGCCTTCGAGCATTGGCAAAGCCGAGGCGGGTAGCACCGTCACGCCGTGTCCGGCCGCAAGCAACGCCCCCATCGTCGAGAGCTGACTGCACTCGTACAGCGGCGTGATATCGAGTCGGCTTGCCGCAAATGCGCCGTCGGTCATCGCGCGAACGCTGCTGTCCGCGGTCATCGCGAGGAATGGCTGGGCCGCCAGCCATGCCCAATCCACCGTCAGCCGGTCGGCAGGGCGTCGCGCCGGTGCGCACGCCATCACACATGGATCATCGAACAGGGGCGCGAAGGTGAAGAGATCGGTGTCGTCTGGCGGCGTCGTGAACGCGAGATCCACGGTACGGTCGCGGAGTTGTCGGTACAATTCTCCGGCGACGCGATCACGGATCGTCACGGCGACGTGCGGGTAATCGCGATGGAACCGGTCCAGGATCTGGGGAAGAGCCGACGCGGCGAAGGAGGGAAGCGCCCCCAGGACCACCACGCCGCCCGTTCCCTTGAACATCTCCGTCAGCCCGTCGAACGCATCGTCGTAGTCGCCGATCAGACGCGTCGCGACAGGCAGCAGCAACTCGCCCGCCGCCGTGAGCGTTACCGTTCGTGTCGTGCGGACAAATAGCTTCTCGTCGAGACCTTCTTCCAAGAGGCGGATGGTGCGGCTGAGAGCCGGCTGCGTTATGCCGGCCGTCGCCGCGGTGTCGCTGAAGCTCAGCGTGCGCGCAAGATCGACGAACAGGCGTAGGGAGGCGAGGCTTGGCCGGGACATGCCCCGCTCATAGCGCCCCTTCGGAAGACTGCGAAGCGATCCCCTCGCCTCCGGCTAGAACCGGGAAGCGTGGCGCGGTGGCCAGCAGCGTGACGGCGACCAGGATCAGCAACGCTCCTCCATAGAGTGGCGCTGTGTAACCGCCGCTGACGTTGACGAGATAGGCCACCATCAAGGGGCTGAACGCCGTCCCGAGTGCAAAGGACGAGTATAGCAGGCCATACGTCCGCCCATAGGCCATCAGCCCGAAATAGCGCGCGGTCAGATAGCCGACGAGATCGACCTCCGCACCCAGCGCGAATCCGACGGCTATTGCGGCCGCCGGCGCTGCCACGGGGCCGAACCATGCCAGCGCGACGAGCCCGGCTGCGCTGGCGGTAAGCGACACGGCAGCCAGGCGTGGAGCGAAGACATAGTCGGCGAGGAAGCCGATGATGAGGCGTCCTGCGATGATGGCCATCCCCAGGCGCGCCTGAATCAGTGCCGCAGCGGCGGGGTTCATACCGTCTTCGCGCAGCAACGGGACGAGGTGAAGGACGAAGCCGCCGATGCCGAGGGCAAGGACGAAGAACGTCAGGGCAAGCCGTCGGACGATTCGATCCGCAGCAAGCGTTCGAAACGCCGGCACCTGGGGCTTGGCGGATGGGGGACGTTCGGCGACCGGTTGGCAACGGGCGCCGATGGACAGCAGAATGAGTACGATGGGCGCCAAGCCAGCCACAACGGCGGAGAGGGCGAAATAGGCTGTGCGCCAGCCGTGATGTACGATGATGTCGGTGAGGAAGGGCGGCGCCAACGCCGCCGAGAAGCCCGTGCCTGCCATGGCGATGCCGAGCGCCAGACCGCGGGCATTGCAAAAGCGCTCGTTGATGAAGCGGGTGTAGCCGATCGGGGTGGACGGCGATCCCAGACCCGCCATGATCACGATGAGGGCGATATAGGCCCAGAAGGCACCTTGCATCAGTCCGAACCCGGCGAATGCACCTGCCATCGCCAGCATGCCGACCAATGCGGGGATGCGCACGCCGAATCGGTCGATGACCGCGCCCGCCAGCGGCGCGACGAAGACGGTCGTCATCGGTATCGCGAAGGCCGCGAGCGATACCTGGCCGAGTGACCAGCCGAATTGCTCCCGGAGCGGCACCGCGAACACGCCGGCCGTATAGAAAGGCAGCGCCGCTGCGCCGCTCGCTACGCCAAGTGTGGCACCGACCAACGTCGGCCAACCCCGTACCATCTCGTCACGTGCCGCCGCCGCGTCTTTCGACCACCGCATCCTCGCCTCCCTTGATCTTTCGACGTTGACTAATCACATGTTGTTATCTATTCAACCTAATTAATAATAATGAAGATGGAGGGGAACGATGAAGCTCTGGGCATGCCTGGGAACGGGGATTGCACTTGTGCTCGCGGTGCCGGCGGATGCGCAGGAGACGGGTGCCGGAACCACGCCGCCGCGAGCAACCGACCCCGCCTCCGCATCCGCGCCGGATGCAGGCGACATCGTCGTCACCGCGCAGCGCCGCTCCGAGCGGCTGCAGGACGTGCCGATCGCGATCACCGCGCTCGACAGCCGCGCCTTCGTCAATTCCGGCGCGAAGACCCTGTCCGATATCCAGGGCATCGCGCCCGGCATCTACATCTCGCAAAGTACGGGTTATGCGAGCGCACCCATCTCTATCCGCGGTACGGCGGGTTCCAACACCTTCTTCGTCGACGACCCTGTCGCGGTCTACGTCAACGGCATCTACCAGTCCTCGGGTGCGTTCAGCGGCACCTCGCTGGTCGACGTCGGAAGCCTGGAGATCGTGCGCGGCCCGCAGGGCACCCTGCAGGGCCGCAACGCCACCGCCGGAGCGGTCCTTATCACGACGCCCGACCCCGGTCATGTCGTCGCCGGCTACGGCCGCCTGACCTTTGCCGATCCGACCGAGGTTCGTGCCGAAGGTGCGATCAACCTGCCATTCACCAGCCGCATCGCCACACGCCTGGCCGTGGGCTATTACGACGATCGCGGCTGGGCAACGAATACCTTCAACGGTAAGCGCATCGGTGGCGGTCGTGGCTTCACCGCCCGCGCGACGACGAAGTGGGAGCCGAGCGACGCGCTCGAGATCCGGTTCATCGCCGGGCACACCTACACGCTCGTTCAACCGGCGCTGACACGCTATGCCGCGACGCCGGCGAATCCGAACCCTGCCGGAGCACTGATCCCTGCCGGGACTGCGACCCCGGGTGTTCCACTCAGCGCGGCGCAGCTTCATGCGATCCTGGATGACAACCTGTTCGCGCTGAACAGGCCGACGTTCACGCGCATTACCGATGACAATGCGGTTCTGAACGCAACGCTGCATCTCGGCGGTGTCGATCTGATATCGCTGACCGGCTATGACTCGATTTCCAGCGTAGGCCAGTCGGACTCGGACGGTTTCGCGAATACGGCCCGGGAAGGATTCAACGCCGGCTCGCTGCCTGCAAAGGTGTTCAGCCAGGAGGTCCGCCTGCAGTCTGCCGATAGTGGCAGCCGGCTGTCTTGGATTGTCGGCGGTTACTATTCCAGTGCCATCCAGCGCATGAACTTCAACATCTACAACTTCCAGCTCACCGTTCCTACGCGTCTAGATACGCGCTACGTTGCTTATCAGGATGGCCGTTCGTTCGCTGGTTTCGCCGACGCGACCTTCCGTATCCTGCCGACCGTGTCGGTCATCGGCGGCGTCCGCTACACGCGGGAGACGAAGGACTTCACGCTGAACGCGCCGACCACAAATGTCGTCACGGGGGCGTTGTCCGGTACGCCAATCGTCTACAACCCCGATCAGGCTGTGTTCGACAATGTATCCTGGCGGGCGAAGCTGATCTACCAGCCGAGTCGCGATCTGCTCGTCTACGGCGGCTACAGCACCGGATTCAAATCGGGCGGGTTCAATGCGTTCGGCAACGATCCTGCCTTCAAGCCGGAAAAGCTGAATTCCGCGGAGATCGGCGCGAAGCTCGACCTGATCGATCACCGGCTGTCGCTGGCACTGGCGGCATATACCAACCTCTACAGTGACCTCCAGGTTCGCGTAGGCGTACCGACCGGCGGCGTTGCGATCACCAATGCCGCCAGTTCGCGCATCAAGGGATTGGAGGCCGAGGCGACGCTTCACCCCGTGAACGACCTGACGCTTACCGGCAACGTCAGCTATACGCATGGGCGGTACTCCAGCTTCCCGGGTGCGCGCAATCTGCTGAACCAGGGACCGATCGACGCTTCGGGGAACAGTCTCGTACGATCGCCGGACTGGCAGTTTTACCTGCAGTCGAGCTACGCGCCCCAGGTGACAGCGAACAAGAAGGCCTTGGTCGAAGTGTCGTACCGCTATCGGAGCCGCATCTACCTGTATCAGACGGACCAATTGTCCTCCACGATCCAGGGCGTGCCACTGGGCGAGCTCGGTGCCCGTATCGGGGTTACGGATCAGCCCTCGCAGGTCTCGCTGACCCTGTACGGGACGAATCTCACCAATGCACGTTCGGTTGCGGGTGGCAGCATTACCTTCTCCTACCCGCAGGTGAGCTTCAATCGGCCTCGCACCATCGGCCTGCAACTCGAAAAGAAGTTCTGATGTCAGAGGAACCCGCATGGCGCGCAAGCTGATAGATTTGTCGGTCTCGATCCGCGAAGGCATCGAAAGCGATCCGCCGTCCTCGGCTCCAAGGATCGCCTACACGCGCCATGACGATTCGGTCCGGAACGTCGCGTCGTTCTTCCCTGGCCTGACGCGACAGGACCTCCCCGATGGCCAGGGTTGGGCGGTCGAGCGGCTCGACGTCAGTTCGCACAATGGCACGCACATGGACGCGCCATGGCATTATCACAGCTATCAGGACGCGGCGCTGCCCGGAGGGCCGCGCCCGTCCCTGACCATCGACGAAGTGCCACTGGAATGGTGCTGGGGGCGCGGCGTGAAGCTCGACTTCCGCCATCTGCCGGATGGGCATGTCGTGTCGGAGACGGACGTCGAGGCTGAACTCGCGCGGATCGGACACGACCTGCAACCGCTCGACATCCTCGTGGTCAACACGGCGGCAGGTGCCCTCTACGGCAAACCGGGATATCTCGACGCCGGCTGCGGGATGGGACGCGAGGCGACGCTGTGGCTGACCTCGCGCGGCGTCCGCGTCGTCGGAACGGACGCCTGGTCGTGGGACGCCCCGTTCAGCTTTACCGCCGGACGGTGGGAGCGGGATCACGATCCCTCGATCATCTGGGAAGGACATAAGGCGGGTCGCGATATAGGCTACTGCCAGATGGAGAAGCTGCACGGCCTCGATCAGCTGCCCTCGACCGGTTTCGAAATCCTGTGTTTCCCGGTGAAGATCCACAAGGCGAGCGCCGGCTGGTGCCGCGTAGTGGCGGTGCTTGATGATTGAGGTGACGACGCTCAACGAAACTCACGACCCCGCACGGCAGAGCTGGGTCGACGGCGCGGATGCGGAGGACGGCGACTTCCCGCTCCAGAACCTGCCTTTCGGTGTGTTCGACGACGGGAACGGCCCGCGCGGTGGCGTCGCGATCGGCGATCGGATCGTCGACCTGCGCGCGCTGATCGCCTCGGGCGCGCTCGCCGGCGTTGCCGCCGGTGCCCAGCATGCGGCGATCGCGGGATCGGATACTGACCTGGGGTTGCTGCTCGAATGCGAGCCGGCGGACGTATCGGCGCTTCGGAAAGTGCTGTCGCGCCTCCTGTCGACGGATTGCCCGGTTGCCGACCGTCCACACGCGGCGCTGGTTCCGATGACCGCCGCACGTCTATCCATGCCGCTGCGCCCCCGCAGCTTCAGCGATGCTATGCTGTCGATCCACCATATCGCACGGGCGACGCAGCGCCGCGACGGAAAGGCGACCGTGCCTCCGGCGTTCCGTCACCTGCCGATCGCCTATGCCAGCCGTGCCAGCACCGTGCAGGAAAGCGGTCTGCCCGTTCATCGGCCGTCCGGACAATGGCAGGACCAAGACGGCAGCATCCGCTTCGGTCCAAGCCGGGCGCTCGACTTCGAACTGGAATTGGGCGTTCTCATCGCCCGCGGCAATCCGGACAGGCGGCCGATCCCGATCGATCGGGCGCGCGATCATATCTTCGGCCTGTGCCTGCTGAACGACTGGTCGGCCCGCGACATCCAGCGTTGGGAAAGCAACCCGCTGGGACCGTTTCTCGGCAAGAGCTTCGCGACGGGCATCTCACCCTGGATCGTCACGATGGAAGCGCTGGCGCCGTTCGCGCTGGCGCCCGAGGCACGCGGCGCCGGTGATCCGGCATTGCTGCCCTACCTTTACGATGCCGAGGACCAGCGCACCGGCGCCTACGCCATCGCTCTGCAAGCCCATTTGCATAGCGCCGCGATGCGCGCGGCCGGTCTGCCCGAACAGCGGATCGTCGCGACCTCGTTCACCGAAGTCTATTGGACGATGGCGCAACTGATTGCGCATCACAGCAGTAACGGTTGCCTGATCGAAGCCGGTGACCTGATTGGCAGCGGCACCTGTTCCGGACGGGCCGCGACCGCCGCGGCGTGTTTCGCCGAGATCACCGGCGGCTCCGAGCCGCTGCCGCTGTCGAGCGGCGAGAGCCGGCTGTGGCTCGAAGATGGCGACGACGTGATCTTCAGGGCGCGCGCCGAGCGCGACGGCTTCGTGCCGATCGGCTTTGGCGAATATCGCGCACGCCTGCTGCCCCCTCTTCCGATGCACTGAGGCTCCGACACAATGAACAAGCTACGATCTGATGCGGCAGCGGCGCTCGACGGCCTGCTCCACGACGGCATGACGATCTGCGCCGGCGGTTTCGGCCTGTGCGGCATCCCCGAACGGCTGATCGACGCCATCCAGGCCTCCGGCGTCAAGGACCTCAACATCGCCACAATGCCGGCATCGACGGCGAAGGGCTCGGCAAGCTGCTGCGCACCCGTCAGGTCAGGAAGATGATCTCCAGCTACGTCGGCGAGAACAAGGAGTTCGAGCGCCAGTATCTGTCCGGCGAGCTGGAGGTGGAATTCTGCCCGCAGGGCACGCTCGCCGAACGCTGCCGGGCCGGCGGCGCGGGCATCCCCGGCTTCTATACCAGGACCGGCGTCGGCACGCTGGTGGCGGAGGGCAAGGAGGTGAAGAGCTTCGACGGCGAGGATTACATCCTCGAACGCGGCATCCGCGCCGACCTCTCGATCATCAAGGGGTGGAAGGCGGACGAGAGCGGCAACCTGATCTTCCGCAAGACCGCGCGCAACTTCAACCAGCCGATGGCGACCGCAGGGCGCATCTGCGTCGCCGAGGTGGAAGAGGTGGTGCCGGTCGGCAGCCTCGATCCCGATCACATCCACCTGCCCGGCATCTACGTGAAGCGCATGATCGTCGGCGCGCCCTACGACAAGAAGATCGAGTTCCGTACCATTCGCCAGAGGGAGGCCGCCTGATGCCCTGGGATCGCAATGGCATGGCAGCGCGTGCCGCGAAGGAATTGCGTGACGGTTACTATGTCAATCTCGGTATCGGCATCCCGACGCTGGTCGCCAACCACCTTCCGGCGGCGATGACGGTAACGTTGCAGTCGGAAAACGGGATGCTCGGCATCGGACCGTTCCCGTATGAGGACGAGGTCGATCCCGACCTCATCAATGCCGGCAAGCAGACCGTATCGGCACGACCGGGCACCAGCTTCTTTTCGTCGGCAGACAGCTTCGCCATGATCCGTGGCGGTCATATCGACATGGCCATTCTGGGCGCCATGGAAGTGGCCGGCAATGGCGATCTCGCCAACTGGACCATTCCTCGCAAGATGGTCAAAGGCATGGGCGGCGCGATGGATCTCGTCGCGGGCGTGAAGCGCGTCGTCGTCGTCACGGACCATGTCAGCAAATCCGGCGCCCCGAAAATCGTCGAGCGTTGCTCTCTACCGCTGACCGGGGAGCGGTGCGTGGACCTCATCATCACGAATCTCGCCGTCTTCGCACGCGAACAGGCCGACCTGCGCCTTATCGAGCTAGCCCCCGACGTGTCGGCTGATGAGGTCCGCGCGAAGACATCGGCGATGTATGAAATAAGGCTTCAATAGTACTTACCCGGCGAATGCCGCATCGCTTGGTTCGGGTGTCGGATAGAGTACGCGATCTTCGCTCGGCTCAGCGGACACGGCGTTGGCCGGTCATGCGCTGCTCGGTTTGGTCATGTGTTAGATACCCGAGGGCCGAGTGCATGCGGTATCGCTTATAGTAGTCAACAGCCCCGGGTTTGCCGGAGGCGCTGGGTTGTGAGTTATGCCGCCATATCGATGTTGTCCGCGGCAGCATAATACAGCTCTTCGGCTTCGGCAGGCGGGATGTTGCCGATAGGTTCGAGCAGCCGGCGATGGTTGAACCAGTCCACCCACTCGAGGGTGGCGTATTCCACCGCCTCGAAGCTGCGCCACGGTCCACGCCGGTGGATCACCTCGGCTTTGTAGAGGCCGTTGATCGTCTCGGCCAAAGCATTGTCGTAACTGTCGCCGACGCTGCCCACCGATGGCTCGATCCCCGCTTCAGCGAGGCGCTCCGTGTACTTGATAGACACGTATTGCGACCCGCGGTCGCTATGGTGAACCAGGCCGCCACGATGAACCGGCCGGCGATTGTGTAGCGCCTGCTCGAGGGCATCCAGTACGAAGCTGGCATGCGCCGTCCTGCTGGCCCGCCAACCGACGATCCGGCGAGCATAGGTGTCGATGACGAAGGCCACGTAGACGAACCCCGCCCAGGTCGCGACGTAGAGCCTGCCCCGGCGAAGGCCGGGGTGAAGTCCGACACCCAGAGCATGTTCGGCGCTGGCGCGTAGAACCTGCGGTTGACGTGATCCAGCGGGCACGGCGCTGCCTTGTCGCTCATCGTCGTGCGAACCGGCTTGCCCCGGATCACGCCTTGTAGACCCATATCGCGCATCAGCCGCTCGATGGTGCAGCGGGCGACCGGGAAGCCCTCCCGCATCATCTGCCGCCAGACCTTGCGGACGCCGTAGACCGCGAAGTTCTCGGCGAACACGCGAGCCACCTCGGGCTTGAGAACCTGATCCCGCTGCGCCCGCGCCGACAGGCGCATTGGATCCTGCCGCTGCGCGACACGCTCGAAATACGTCGATGGGGCGATCGGCAAGACGCGGCAGATCGGCTCGACCCCATCGGCTTTACGGTGATCGTCGATGAAGGCGATCATCGCCGGAACGGGCGGTCGAGCTCCGCCTGGGCAAAATACGTGGACGCCTTGCGCAGGATCTCGTTGGCCTGTCGCAGTTCGCGGACTTCGCGTTCCAGCGCCTTCATCTTGTCGGCAACTTCGGTCGGGACGCCAGCGCGCTTGCCGCTGTTCACCTCCGCCTTCTTTACCCACTCATGCAGCGTCTGCGGAACGCAGCCGATCTTCTCGGCAATGGAAACCACCGCTGCCCATCGCGATGGGTGATCGCGCTCGTGATCCAGCACCATCCGTACCGCTCGCTCGCGGACCTCGGGTGCAAACTTGTTCGTCGTCTTGCTCGTCATAGCCCCTTCCTCTCAGGAGTTGGGGCCTCCGACAAACCCGGGGCGGTTCAGACAGCGAGAAGCGCGAACGCCGCTACAGGCTCCGCGACCCGTCGGGTGGGTGGAGGTCGCAGTCCCTGATTTGCGGATCATCGACGATACCCTGTTCGAGGCCGCGCGTGGCGAGATCGAGCGGCGCAAGCGCCCTGCAACGGCCTCATCGTCGATCGGCAGCAAGCGTGCAAAACATCTGCTGTCGGGTATCATCCGCTGCAGCTGCTGTGGGTCGAATTGTACGATCAGTGGGAAGGACTATTACCGTTGCGCCGGACAGAAGGAGCGTGGCACCTGCGGCAACACCGTGTCGGTTCGTAAGGAGCCGCTCGAGACGGCAACGCTCGCGATGCTCCAAACCCATTTACTGACTGAGGATCATGCCCGATTGTTCGTCCAGGAGTTCCGGCGCGAGGCGGCCAGGCTGGCCAGAGGTGACGGACACCGCAACGAGGCGGCCCACGCCCGCTTGCGCCAGCTCGAGGTCGAACTGGCCAATTTATACCAGAACCTGCTCGTTGGGATCGCCAGCCCCGCGCTGCAGACGATGATCAGGGAGCGCGAGGCTGAGAAGATACGCCTTGAAGCGCGCCTTCACGGCGCGACCGAAGTAAAGCCACGTGCAGACATCCTGCCCCACCCGGTCTTAGTCGACCAGTTCCGGCGCAAGGTGGCAGCCTTGCGCGCCTCCCTAGATGATGACGCGATCCGCCCAGAGGCATCAGCGGTGCTGGCAAGGCTAATTGAGAGCGTGACGATCTACCCGGATGGCGAAGATGGCCCCGAGGCCGAGGTGGTGGCGAAGGTTGCCGACCTCATCGCCTATGCCGCAAACGAAAACACCCGCCCGGGCGATGCCAAGGACGGGCGTTCTATACCAGTGGTTGCGGGGACAGGATTTGAACCTGTGACCTTCAGGTTATGAGCCTGACGAGCTACCGGGCTGCTCCACCCCGCGTCATGGTTTGTGCGTTACGGCGGCAAGCGTATGGGGCGTGCTGACGTACG
>NZ_JBQRTT010000007.1:0-146753 GCF_052321755.1 Sphingomonas cellulosilytica | reverse complement strand
CCCCCGCCGCCTCCCCCCCCTCCCCCCCCCCCCCCCCCGCCGCGATCGCGGAACCCGCGCAGCCGGTGGTCGATATCCGGCAGCAGGCGTGGCCGACCGCGATGATCGATCATATCGAGCGGCTGCGCGATGCGGCGAACGCCAACGACACCCGCATCCGCCTGATCCCCGATGCGCTGGGGCCGATCGACGTCGCGGTGAAGACGGTCGGCGATGCGATCCACGTCCGCTTCGCCGCCCAGGATCCCGCCACGCGCGCGCTGATCGAGGATGCGCAGCCGAAGCTCGCCGCGATCGCCGAGGATCGCGGCCTGCGGATCGCGCAGACCGTGATCGAAGCCGCCCCCGCCGCGCCATCGCAGAACCAGACGCAGAACCAGCCGCAATCCGGCCAGTCGCAGGCGAACGGCCAGCAGCAGTCCGCGTCCAACGCCGGGCAGAACGGCGCCCCGGCCATGCAGGGTCAATCCACGCAGGGCCAGTCCGCGCAGGCCCAGTCCGGACAGCAGCAGCAGCCGCGCCAGCAACCCGCGCCGGCGCCGCGCCAGCCCGACCGGCCGGCACGCGCCCGCGCCGACACATCCGATGCCGCCAGCAACGGCCGCATCGCCTGACACCCCTTATCCTTGAGGACCGAACCCGATGAGCGACAAACCCGAAGACACCGCGCCCAAGAAGAAGGGCGGCAAGATGAAGATCATCGTCATGGCCCTGGGGCTGCTGGTGCTGGTCGGCGGCGGCGTGGGCGCCGGCGTCTACGCGGCGAGCAGCGGCCTGGTCGGCGGCGGCCACGGCGCCGCGGCCGAGGACCACGGCCCCAAGCTGGTGCCCAAGTCCGAACAGAAGCGCCCCGCCGCCGGCGGCGAGGGTGAAGGCGGCCATGGCGGCGGCGGCGAATCGTCGGGCAGCGGCGGCAAGCATCCGCCCTCGGGCGGCGACGGCGATCGTTATGCCTCCAATTACTACACGATGGACCCGCAGTTCACGTCCAACCTGCAGGAATCGGTGCACGTCATCCAGGTCGGCATCGCCATCTCCACCCCCTATGACGACACGGTCATCGAAAACCTGAAGACCAACGACATCGCCGTGCGCTCGGCGGTGCTGCTGACGCTGGGCGACACGCCGGAGGAGCAGGTGTTCACCTCCGCCGGCAAGGAGCAGATGCAGAAGCGGCTGGCCAAGGCGATCAACGCCGTTCTCGAACAAAAAGAGGGATTCGGCGGCGTCAGTAACGTCTACTTTACCAATTTCGTTGTTCAGTGAGGCATGGTTAACGCCGCAGCAACCACCGACCGACGGACGCGGGATCGCGCACCCGCCGCGCATGCGGCGGGGCTGGGCGCGACCAAGCTCAATCCGTTCGGCGACCTGCATACGCTGCAGCACCTGTCGGCGCGGCTCGCGCGATCCTTGCGCGGCGTGTTCGAGCCGCTGCTGCGGCGCGAGGTACGCACCTGGGCCGAACCGCTGGTCGTGCAGCGCTTCGGCGATTACCGTGCGGAGCGGGCCGACGGACTGACCGCCTGGCTGCCGCTGGTGATGGCGCCGCAGGGCGCGACCGGGCTGTGCGTGCTGGACGGCGTGTTCGTGCTCGAACTGCTCGACCTGTTCTTCGGCGGCACCGGCGCCGCGCCTGCGACGATCCCGGCCGAATTCTCTCCCGCTGCCGAGGCGATGGTGGCGAAGATCGGCACCACGATCGCCGCGCCGCTGCGCGCCGCCTGGGAGCCGCTCGCCCGGATCGACTTCACGCCGGCGCGGGTCGAGGTGAATGCGGCAATGCTCTCGGCCGATGCCGAGGACGCGATGATCGTCACCCGCTTCGGCCTGGCCGCGGGCGAGGACCGGCCGGTGTTCATCGACCTGCTCTACCCCGTCACCGCGCTGAAGCCGCATGCGCCGACGCTGACCGGCAAGGTGCTCGACAAGGCGGAGGCGGACCCCGCCTGGCGCAATTCGCTGACCCGTGCGGCGATGAACGTGCGCTTCCCGATCCGCTCGGTGCTCGCCGAGCCGGTGGTGCCGCTGTCGCTGCTGATGAACCTGAAAGCCGGCGACGTGATCCCGATCAGCTTCGGACCCGAGGTGCCGGTGATGGTCGGCCGCGACTGCCTGGGGCGCGGCACGGTCGGCACCTCCAACGGCCACGCCGCCGTCCGCCTCACCCATCTTGCCCGTATCGAACACGAAGGACCTGACGCATGAACGACATGACCGGCGGATTTCCGGTCGATGGAGGAGTGGCCGCCAATTTCCGGCTGCTCCAGGACGTCGACGTCAAGCTGACCGTCGAGATCGGCTCGACCCAGCTGACGCTGCGCGAACTGCTGGCGCTGGGCGAATCGAGCGTGATCGAGCTCGACCGGCAGGCGAACGAACTGCTCGACGTGTTCGTCAACGGCACGCTGATCGGCCGCGGCGAAGTGGTGACGGTCGGCGACCGCTTCGGCGTGCGGATGACCGAGCTGGTGTCGCCGGACAAGCGGGGCTGATCCGATGCTCTGGTCCTATATCCTGAAGCTCGTCATCCTGCTGCCGCTGGTCTGCGGCCTGATGATCGGCTGCCTCTACGCCTGGCGCAAGCTGGAGACGCGGATGCCCGGCGCCAAGCCGAGCAACCGGCTGATCGCGGTCAAGGAAACCATGATGATCTCGCCGGGCCTGCGCCTCGCGGTGCTCGATTTCGAGGGCAAGCGCCTGCTCGTCTCGGTCGGCCGCGGCGGCGTCGCCCTGATCGACAAGGTGGACCAGTGACCCCGACGATCACCCGCTTCGGCGCCGGCCCTTCGCTGTTCAAGGCAAGCCGCTCACCTCAAGCCCGCCGTCACGCCGGAACGCGCAACCAGCGGCCGGTGAGCGTGCGGACAGGTGGATCCCGGAACACGTCCGGGATGACGGGGATGCGGGAGGAGCGCCGCTCGTACAAATGGGTCTGGGCGATCCTCGCCATCGCGCTCGCGCTGCTCGTCGCGATGCCGGCCTTCGCGCAGGCCGCACCCGCCGCGCCGGCGCCCGGTGTCGGCGATGCGGTGGACCGCGCGCTCGGCCAGTTGAGTTCGGGCGCCGCCTCGGGTGGTACGCAGTCTGCGCCGCTGTCGCTGTCGCTCCAGGTCCTCATCATCATGGGCCTGCTGACGATCCTGCCGGGCATCCTGTTGATGATGACCAGCTTTACCCGGATCGTCATCGTGCTTGCGGTGCTGCGCCAGGCGCTGGGGCTGCAACAGACGCCGCCCAACCAGGTGCTGATCGGCCTCGCGCTGTTCCTGTCGCTGTTCATCATGGCGCCGACGATCAGCCAGATGAACAGCCAAGCGATCCAGCCCTATGCCGCGGGCCAGCTCGCCGGCACGCAGATGATCGAGCGCGCGGGCGCACCGCTGCACGCCTTCATGGTCAAGCAGACACGGATCAAGGACGTCACCATGTTCGCCGACATGGCAAAGTCCGGCCCCTATGCCTCGTCCAACGACATCCCCTTCGCGGTGCTGCTGCCCGCCTTCGTCACCTCGGAATTGAAGACGGCGTTCCAGATCGGCTTCCTGATGTTCCTGCCGTTCATCGTCATCGACCTCGTCGTCGCGACGGTGCTGATGGCGCTCGGCATGGCGATGCTGTCGCCGACGATCATCTCGCTGCCGTTCAAGCTGCTCTTGTTCGTGCTGGTCGACGGCTGGGCGCTGACCATGGGCAGCCTCGCCAATTCGTTCGCGACGTGAACCCCTCCTCCGTTCGTGCTGAGCCTGTCGAAGCACGGTGAGACTCAGGGCCTTCGACAGGCTCAGGCCAAACGGTGCGGGCTTGGCCACCGCTTCAGGATGTGACGATGGACGCCGATTATTTCCTCACCGTCGCCAACCAGACGATGTGGGTGCTCGCGCTCGCCAGCGCGCCGATCCTGATCCCGGCGCTGCTCGCCGGCCTGATCCTCGGCATGATCCAGGCGGCGACCTCGATCAACGAACAGACGCTGAGCTTCGTGCCGAAACTGCTGGTGGTGGCGTTCTCGATCATGATCTTCGGGAGCTTGATCCTGGGGCTGCTGAGCGATTTCACCGTCGGCATGTTCGAGCGCATTCCGGATCTGGTTAAGTGAGGCGCAGCGCCAGCGCGGCCACGTCCGCGCGGCCGGCGCCAGCCGGGGCGCAAGCCCGGCCGACCTCGGCATCGCCGAGGATCGACGACGCGGCTCTGCCGCGGCGCTGCCGCTCGCTGGGTGATGATCCCGCCGCGGCAAAGCCGCGTCGATCGGGTTCGGCGCTGCCGACCCGTCGGCCGGGCTTGCCTGCGTGGCGCGCGGCGCGCGCGCTCTCGCAGGCTGCGCCATGCTAGGATTCGGCTTAGCCATCGAACCCCAGCTCTGGGCGCTCATCTTCGTGATGATCCGCATCGGGGCGGCGTTCGTCGTCGCGCCGGTGTTCGGCGCGGTGTCGATTCCCCTGCCGGTGCGCGTCGGCCTGTCCGGCGCGATCGGCGTGTTCGTGCTGTCGGTCCACCCGGTCACGCCGCCGGCACAGATCTTCGCGGTCGCGACCTTCCTTGCCGTGTTCGCCGAGGCGCTGGTCGGTTCGGCGATCGGCTTCATCCTCCAGATCGGCTTTGCCGCGCCGGCGATCGCGTCCGAGATCATCGGCGGATCGATGGGGATCGGCTTCGCCTCGTCGATCGATCCGCAGAACGGCCGGTCGAGCCCGGCGCTCGGCCAGTTCTTCACGATCATGCTGACCCTGCTGTTCCTGTCGGTCGACGGCCACCTCGTGCTCGTCGAGCTCTTGGTGAAGAGCTATGAGACGATGCCGCCCGGCACCTGGATCGCGCCCGACCGGCTGAAGCAGATCGCCTTCTTCGGCGGCTACGCCTTTCTTGCCGGGCTGTTGCTGGCGCTGCCGGTCGGCTTCCTGCTGCTGTGCCTCAACCTCATCGTCGGCATGGTCAGCCGCGCCGCACCCGCGCTCAACCTGTTCTCGGTCGGCCTGCCCGCCAGCCTGGCGGTCGGCGTGATCGCGCTCGCCGTCGCCTTCCCGGCGATGGGCGACTATATGCTGGTCATCGTCCGCGAAGGGCTCGCCGCCACGCAGGGCCTGGTGGGCGGCTGATGAGCGAGGGTGGCGACAAGACAGAAGCCCCGACAGCCAAGCGCAAGCAAAAGGCTGCCGAAGACGGCAACATCCTCAAGTCCAAGGATTTCGCTACCGCGCTGGTGGTGATGGCGGGCGTCGCCTGGCTGATCTTCGCCGGCCCCTCGCTGATCGCCGCGTGCAAGGCGGTGATGGCGGCGAGCTTCCAGTTCGACCGTGCCGACGTCGAGGATTTCTCACCCTGGCGCCCGCTGCAACAGGCGGGGTGGAAGCTGCTGCCATCGCTCATCACCCTGTTCGCGGTGAGCGTGATCGCGACCATCGTCAGCTCGGCGGGCCTCGGTTCGCTGACCTGGAACAACAAGCTGATCGCCTTCAAGGGCAATCGCATCAACCCCGCCTCTGGCCTCAAGCGCATCCTGGGGCCGCAGGGCTGGATCGAGCTCGGCAAGTCGCTGCTCAAGGTGGTGCTGCTCGCCGTGATCGGCGGCTACATGCTGTGGAAGTCGAGCCGGGCGACGCTGGGCCTCTCCTCGTCCAGCCTGGGCGATGCGGTGGCGGAACTCGGCGGCACCTTCACCGGCATCATGATCGCGATGGCGGCGGGGCTGGTCGCGATCGCCCTGTTCGACGTGCCGATCCAGATCATCCAGCTGCTCGGCAAGCTGCGCATGACCAAGCAGGAGGTGCGCGACGAGCATAAGGAAACCGAAGGCTCGCCCGAGGCCAAGGGCCATCAGCGCAGCGTGCAGCGGGCGATGGCCAAGGGCGGCGTGCGCAAGGCGGTGGCGGAGGCGCATGTCGTGCTCACCAACCCGACGCATTTCGCGGTCGCGCTGCGCTACGATCGCGGCAAGGACCAGGTGCCGGTGGTGGTCGCCAAGGGCCGCGGTGCGACGGCGCTGGCGATCCGCGAGGTGGCGGGCGAGGCGCGCGTGCCGATCCTCGAATATCCGATGCTCGCCCGCGCGGTCTATTACACCAGCCGCGAAGGCCAGGAGGTGCGCGACGATCTGTATGTCGCCATCGCCACCGTGCTCGCCTTCGTCTTCAACCTCAACGCCGCGGCGGGCGGAACCGCGCAGCCGCCGATCGACGTGCCGGAGAGCGCCCGCTTCGACGAGCACGGCATCAAGATCGCGAAGAAAACGCCTTAAGGATTTCCGGCGGCGGCCGTTAACATTCATGAAGCGCGAGGCGAGCGAACCATGGTCACCACCACGTCAACGACGAGCACCCCTACCCCGACGCCGGCGACCACGGCGGCGAGCACCGCCAACGTCACCAAGTCCGCGGCGCAGAGCGTCCTCACCTCGCTGAGCACCGGGTCGGGCGTCGACACCGCGTCGCTGGTCACCAACCTCGTCACCGCGCAGTTCGCCGCCAAGAATGCCGCGCTCGCCGCCAAGACCAATGCGCTGACCGCGCAGATCTCCGCGACCTCGACGCTCAAGAACACGATCAGCCAGTTCTCCACCGCCCTCGGCACGCTGACCGGCGGCGGCACGCTGCAAACCCAGCCGGTGAGTTCGAACAGCGCGATCGTCTCCGCCTCCGCGATCAGCGGTGCGAAGGTCGGCCAGCTGTCCTCCAGCATCACCGTCAGCCAGCTTGCGACCGCGCAGGGCGCGCGCTCCGCCGCGATCGCCGACCGGACCGCATCGATCGCCACCGGCACGCTGACGCTGACGCTGGGCACCGCGACGTACAGCGGCGACGGCGCCACGATGACCGGCTTCACCGCCGGCAGCGGCACGCCCGTGTCGATCAACGTCACCGACGGCAGCCTGGACGGCATCGCCGCCGCGATCAACGCGGCGAAGAGCGGCGTCACCGCCACCGTCATCGCCGATCAGGACGGCAAGTCCGTGCTGTCGCTGAAGGGCACCACCGGCGCGGCGCAGGCCTTTACGTTGAAGGCGGACGATACGGGTAGCGCGCTCAACCAGTTCAACGTCGGCGTCAACGCCGGCACGCTGACCGGCACCGCCGGCAATGCCAAGCTGACCGTCGACGGCGTCAGCGTGCAGCGCAGCAGCAACACGATCAGCGACCTCGTCCCCGGCGTGAAGCTGCAACTCAACGCCGTGTCGGCGGCGCCGGTGTCGCTCGGCAGCACCCGGCCGACCAGCGCGCTGGCGCAGGCGGTGAGCGACTTCGTCGACACCTACAACCAGGTCTATGCGAGCGTGAAGAGCGAGACCGACCCGGTCGACGGCGACCTGAAGTCGGACACCGCGGCGCGCACGCTGATGCGTTCGCTGCAGGGGCTGACCACCAAGTCGATGGTGTCGAGCGCCACGCCCGGCGCGCCGACTACGCTGGCGCAGCTGGGCATCGCCACCAACCGCGACGGCACGCTGAAGGTGGATACGACCACGCTCAACCGGGTGCTCGCCGCCTATCCGGACGAGGTGGAGGCGATGTTCGCGCCGACCGCCAGCAACGCACTGGGGCTGCAAAGCTCGCTGTCCGGCATTTCGCTGGCCGCATCGAGCAGCGTCTACGGCCTTGGCGCTTCGGCCGCGACCTATACCGCGGCGCAGAAGGACCTGTCGAAGCAGCAGGACAGCATCACCTCGCAATCCGATGCGATGACTACCCGGCTGACGCAGCAATTCACCAGCATGAACAGCCGGGTCACCGCCTACAAGGCGACGCAGACCTTTCTCGAAAACCAGATCAAGGCGTGGAACAAGGATAGCTGATGGCCTACGCGACCGCGCTTTCCGGCGACCCCTACGCCACCTACCGCCAGATCGACGTCGTCGGCCGCACCGCCGAGGCGCAGGGCCCGGGCCTCGTGCAGCTGCTGTACGAGGAGCTGGTGTCGGCGCTTCGGGCCGCGGCCTGGGCGGTGGAGAACAACCAGCTGCGCACCAAGAGCGAGCGCGTGACGCGCGCCACCGCCATCCTGTTCGCGCTGGAATCCGGCCTCGATTTCGAGCGCGGCGGCGATGTGTCGGCGACGCTGGCGCGGCTCTACGCCGGCATCCGCCGTACCGTGGTGGATGCCTCCGTCGGCACCGACCCTGCGCCGTTCCGCGCGGCGGCGGCGAGCCTCAACGAGATCGCCGACGCCTGGCGCGCCGCGCGGGCGGGATGACGTTCAACTCCTCCCCGGCACGGGGAGGGGGACCGCTCGGCGCAGCCGAGTGGTGGTGGGGCAGACACGGGCGATCTCGCTGCTTGGCTGCCCCTCCGTCACGGCTGCGCCGCGCCACCTCCCCGTGCCGGGGAGGATTGTTTATTTCTGGAACCAGTGCTGCTGGACGAAATAGCCCAGCACCAGCACGGTGATCGCGCCGCACAGGCCCATGATCGCGTCGAACGCCCAGGGCTCCTGCGCGTAGGGGAGGTGCGCGACGTTCATGCCGTAGAGGCCGGTCAGGAAGGTCAGCGGCAGGAACACCATCGCGACGATGGAGATGATAAGCGAGCGGCTGTCGATCTGCTCGCTCCTGAGGTCGGTCAGCGCCTCGTGCATCAGCGAGGCACGCTCGCGGATCGATTCCACCTCCTCGGCCATGCGCGCGGCGCGATCGGCGGCGGCGGAAAGGTGGCGGCGATCGTCCTCCGCCAGCCATTCGCCGGGCAGCGCCGCTAGCTTCTCCAGCGCGGCGCGCTGGGGAGCGAGGAAGCGGCGATAGCCGATCGCGGCGACGCGCACCCGCGTGACGGTGCGGCGCAGGTCGAAGACGCGATTGGCGTCCAGCCGCTCCTCGCAATCGTCGAGCTCGTCGCCCAAGTCGGCGACATGCGGGTCGAGGTCGCTGGTGATCGCGGTGGCGAAGGCGGCGATGAGGTCGCCGGGGTCGACGATGCCGCCCTGCTCCACCTGCTTTTCGACCTCGGCGACGCCGAACAGGTCGCGCCGCGTCACCGAATAGACGCGGCCCTTGATCGCCCAGATCCGTACCGAGGCGAGCGGATCGCCCGATGCCATCTCCTGCGACGAGCGGCCGCGCAGGTTGACCAGCGCGCCATGTTCGAACGCCTCGCAGCGCGGCCGCGTCTCCATCGCGGTCAGCGCCTCGACGACATATTCATCGAGCCCGGCGGCGTCGCGCAGCCAGGCCTGGGCGCGATCCTCGTTGGTGCTGAGGTGGACCCAGACGAAATCGGCGGTGCAGGACAGGGCCTCCTTCACCGCGACGCGCTGCGCCTTGCCACCGGTGACGCGATAGCCGAAGCCGCTCATGCCATCTCCACTTCCACCGTCAGCCCGTCCGTTTCGCCCCCGCCCGGCCATGCCGCCCGCACCGCATCGGCGCGGGCGCGGTCGAGGATCGCCGTGGGAACGCCCGGATGATGCAGCACCCGATCGGCGTTGGCGAGCGCGCGCGCCTGCCGCAGCGTCAGTTCGTCCGGGTCGGCGGAGGTCAGCACGATCCGCACATGCCCGCCCACAGGCGATGCGTCGGCCGCCAGCCAGCGCGCGACGTCGGGGGCTTCGGCAAGCGGATCGAGCGGTCCGCCGGCGGCCAGTGCCGCGCCGATGGCGCGCCGCCGCGTGCCGCCATCGAGATAGCGCTGCCGCAACGTCCCGCGCGCGGCGTGCAATCCGTCCGCGAGCCGCCCCAGTCCGGTGGGCAGCAGCGCTTCCAGCCGCTGGCGTAGCGCCGCGGCGAGGCCGGCCGAAACCCCGCCGGTGCCGATCGCGACCAGCACCGGCGCGCGGTCGACGATCGCAGGCGTGGTGAAGTCGCAATGCTCGGGCCGGTCGACGGCGTTGACCAGCACGCCGCGCGCCTTGAGCCGGGCCACGGCCGCCAGCGCGTCGGCCTGATCCTCGAGGGCGACGATCGCGAGCGCGGCCGCGGCCTCCTCGCCGACGATCACGGCCCCTGCCCGTTCCAGCAGCCGCCGCTTGGCATCGGCCGCCTCGCCCTCCCCGAGCAGGATCACCGGGCGGCCCGCCAGCCGCACGAACAGCGGCAGGCTGTGGAGGGTCATCCCGCGGCCTTCGCCGGGGTCAGCCATTCCGGCACGCGTTCGGCGGCGAGGATCGTCTCGGCGGCGATCCGGTCGGCGACCACCGCATAGCGATCACCGTCGACCAGCACCTCCGGCACCAGGTCGCGGCTGTTGTAGGTGGAGGCCATGGTCGCGCCATAGGCGCCGGCGGTGCGGAACACGGCCAGATCGCCGCTTGCGACGCGATCGATCTCGCGCCCCATGGCAAAGGTGTCGCCGCTCTCGCACACCGGGCCGGCGATATTGGCGGTTATCCGCTCGCCGTTCGGCCGGACCGCGGCGAAGTCGTGCCACGCATCGTAGAGTGCGGGGCGGGCAAGGTCGTTCATCGCAGCATCGACGATGACATAGGGATTGGTGACGCCGGGCTTCACCCACACCACCTCGGTCAGCAGCACGCCCGCATTGCCGGCGATGACGCGGCCGGGTTCGAACATCAGATCGACGTCCCAGCCCTCCGTCACGCGCGCGACCATCGCGCCATATTCGGCCGGACTCGGCAGCGCGTCGCCCTGCTTGTAGGGGACGCCGAGGCCGCCGCCGAGGTCGACGCGGGTGATGGTGTGGCCGGCGCCGCGCAGCTCCTCGACCAGCCGGCCGACGCGGCGGTAGGCCTCCTCCAGCCGCGACAGGTCGGCAAGCTGGCTGCCGATGTGGCAGGCGACGCCGGTGAGGTCGAGGCCGTCGAGCGGCGCCAGGCGATCGAACATCGCCGGAGCCTGGTCGATCGGCACGCCGAACTTGTTCTCGGCGCGCCCCGTCGAGATCTTGGCGTGGGTGCCGGCGTCGACGTCCGGATTGACGCGCAGGGTGGCGCGGGCGCGCTTGCCCCTGGCATGGGCGATCTGGGCGAGGACGGCGCCCTCTTCCTCCAGTTCGAGGTTGAACTGGCCGATGCCTTCATCGACGCCGCGGGCGAGTTCGGCCCGCGTCTTGCCGACGCCCGAGAAGACGATATCGCGCGCCGGGATGCCGGCGGCGAGCGCCCGCGCCATCTCGCCGCCCGAGACGACGTCGGCGCCATAGCCTTCATCGGCGAGGACGCGCAGCACCGCGACGTTCGGATTGGCCTTGATCGCATAGGCGAGGTGGACGCGCGCGCCCAGCGCCTTCAGCCCGTCGCGGAACACCTGCGCATGGCGGCGGAAGGTGGCGGTGGAATAGACGTAGACGGGCGTGCCCACCTCTTCGGCGATGCGGGCCAGGGGCACGTCCTCGCAATGGAGGGCGCCGTCGCGGTAATCGAAATGGTTCATCGGGCGATCAATTCGGAGGAAGGTCGAACTCGTCGCTGCGGCGCTGATCCGAGTTGCGGAGCAGTTCGTCGCTGCGCTGCGGGCGCTGCTGCGTCGTCGGCGTGAGCAGCTGATTGGGCGTCGGCGTCGCGGTCGCGCCATAGGGCGCGGGCGGCAGCGATGCGCCGGGGGCCGGTTGCAGCTCCTTGGCGGCGCCGCAACCGGCGAGCGCCAGGGCCAGCGCCATCGGCGCAACGAAGCGTTTCATCGCAGGCTCTCCCGCGCGGCGCGGATCGCGGCGCGCACATTGGCGGGCGCGGTGCCGCCGAAGCTCGTCCGGCTGGCGACCGAGGCATCGACCGACAGCACGTCGTACAGGCTTTCGTTCACCCGCGCGTCGATCGCCTGAAATTCGGCATAGGGCAAAGCGTCGAGCTGCACGCCCAGTTCCTCGGCGCGCTTCACCGCGCGGCCGGTGACGTGATGCGCCTCGCGGAACGGCAGGCCCGCCTCGCGCACCAGCCAGTCGGCGAAATCGGTGGCGGTGGCAAAGCCGCTTTCGGCAAGGCCCCGCATCCGGTCGGTGCGGAAGGTGGCGCTTTCGACCATCCCCGTCATCGCCGCGATCGACAGGCCGAGCAGGTCGTGGCATTCGAATACCGGCGGCTTGTCGTCCTGCATGTCCTTGGAATAGGCGAGCGGCAGGCCCTTCATCGTCACCATCAGGCTGGTCATGCAGCCCATGATGCGCCCCGCATGGCCGCGCACCAGCTCGGCGGCGTCGGGATTGCGCTTCTGCGGCATGATCGAGCTGCCGGTCGACCATTGGTCGCTCAGGGCGACGAAGCCGAACGGCTGCGACGCCCAGAGCACGAATTCCTCGGCAAGGCGCGACAGGTGCAGCGCCGCCTGCGTTGCGGCGGTGAGGTAGTCGAGCGCGAAGTCGCGGTCGCTCACCCCGTCGAGGCTGTTGCGCGTCGGCCCGTCGAAGCCGAGCGCCGCCGCGGTCATCTGCCGGTCGAGCGGGAAGCTGGTGCCGGCGAGCGCCGCCGAACCCAGTGGGCACAGGTTGAGCCGCACCCGTGCGTCGCGGAAGCGCGACAGGTCGCGCGCCACCATCTCGACATAGGCCATCAGATGGTGGCCCAAAGTCACCGGCTGCGCCGATTGCAGATGGGTGAAGCCCGGCATCACCGCATCGGCATGCTCTTCGGCGCGGGTCAGCAGCGCCTCGGTCAGCCCGGTGAGCGCGGCGAGCACCTGGTCGATCGCATCGCGCACCCACAGGCGGAAATCGGTCGCCACCTGGTCGTTGCGGCTGCGCGCGGTGTGCAGGCGTCCCGCCACCGGGCCGATCGCGGCGGCGAGCTTTGCCTCGGTCAGCATGTGGATGTCTTCGAGGCTGAGATCCTCGGGCACGCCGTTTTCCGCGTAATCGGCGGCGACGGTGTCGAGCCCGGCACGAATCGCGGCGGCATCATCGGCAGAGACGATGCCCTGTTTGGCCAGCATCGCGACATGCGCCTGCGACCCGGCGATGTCCTGGCGCCACATCCGCTTGTCGAACGGGATCGAGGCGTTAATTTCGCGCATCACCGCAGCCGGGCCTTCGGCGAATCGGCCGCCCCACATCGAATTGGATCCGCTCATGGTTTCGCGCGTCGCGATCGTCTGTCTCCTGGCGCTGGCAGCTGCCGGCTGCGATAGGCAAAGCCAGTCCTCCGGGCAAGCCAACGTCGCCGCGCCCGCGCCCGACGAAGCGGCAGCCCCCGCCGCCAAGGCGCTGACCGGCCTCGATCGCAGCCACAAGGGCGAGGCGGCGCCCGCCACCGCCTTCAAGGGACCGGACGGCAAGCCGACGACGCTCGCCGCCTTCCGTGGGCGTCCGGTGCTGGTCAATCTATGGGCGACCTGGTGCGGCCCGTGCGTCGCCGAACTGCCGACGCTGGAGGCGCTGGCCCAGCGCGGCACGGTGCAGGTCGCCGCGATCAGCCAGGACACCAACGATGCGGCCAAGGTGCCCGCCTTCCTGAAGGCGCATGGCGCGCCGTCGCTGGTGCCGTACGTCGACGACCAGATGGCCTTGTCGCTCGGCTGGAATGCCAACCTGCCGACGACGATCCTGTTCGATGCGGCCGGCAACGAGGTGTGGCGCTGGAACGGCGGCAACGACTGGAACGGCGCGGCGGCGGCGAAGCTGATCGGTGAAGCCGGGTAACGGGCCGGTCGCGCCCACCCTCCCCCTTCCGCGGCGAAGGGTGAGGATGGCCGCTCGTCAGCCGCGCGGCACCCAGATCGCCGATTCGGCGTCGCCATGGGCGTCCGCCGCCCCGGCCAGCGCTTCCGTGCCGATCCAGGCGCAGACGATCGCATCGAGCATGTCCTCATGCGCCTTGCTCTCAATCCCGGTCGGGCGTTCGCCGAGCGGCGGCAGGCGATCGGCGACGCCGTGGAGGCGCGATGCCAGCAGGCCGGCGATCCGCCGCCATTCGGCCTGCAACAGCTGCTTGCGCGTCGCGAGCGGCTCGCCCGGCCAGTATTTCGCGCTGTTGCCCGCCTTGTAGGGCAGTCGCCGCGCCGCACCGGCCAGCACGACGAGGGCGGGATGCGGGTAGACCTCGATCAATCCGCCCGCGGCCGCGTCGTTGGTGCGCAGCGGATAGCCCGCCGCGGCGAAACCGGCGCACAGACGGTCGCTCAACGGCCCCGGTCGCAGCGCGCTCGGCGAATGGGTCGCGCAATGACGGCTGCCGAACGCGCGGGCGATGGCATTGTCCGACACTCGGCGGCCGGTGATCGGGCGATGCGACAGCGGCATGTCGATCGCGACCAGCGACACCGGGGCACCGGCCATGCGTTCGGCCGCGACCAGCAAGGCGCCGGCGTCGGGCAGCGATCCGGCCTGGCGGTCCGGCACCGCCTCGCCGTGGGCGAGCGCCAGGAAGTGACGATAGGAGGGCGCCACCGCGCGCAGCGTCCAGCCGCCCGCCTGCAGCACCGCCAGCGCGACGCCGCTGGGCTTCGTCGCGGTCCATGCCGCGTCGATCCCGAGCACCACGCTGGCAGGCGGCATCACGCGGGGTCGTGGCCGAGTTGCTGCCCGATCCGCGCCGTCGCCGCGGCGAGCAGCGTCCGCGCCTCGTCGATCCCGACCGCGTGCGAGGCGTCGATCAGTTCGAGGAACGGGATGGTCAGCGCCGCCATCAACTCGCCGCCAAAGCCATAGACGGGATAGCTGACGTCGGTGACACCCCGCGTCACCGGGCTTTCGCGCAATTCATACCCCTGGCCGCGCACCCGGTCGAGTTCGCGCGCCAACTTGGCACGGTCGATCGGCTCGCCCAGCATCGCCTCGGCCCGGTCGATCGTGCGCGCGGCGGCATCGGGTGCGGCAAAGGCGAGCAGCACCTTGCCCGAACAGCTGGCGACGATGTCGATCGACGCGCCGACGCGCAGTGCGAAACCGCGAGTGCCGGGATTTTCCTCGCGCGCGATGACGAGGCCCGCGCCACCCTGCACCACCACCAGATGGCACGACTGGCCGATCGCCAGCGCCAGCGCCTGCATCTCGGGCAGCGCCGCCGCGGTCAGCCGCCGGGCGGGCGTCGCGCGATAGGCGATATCGAGGAATTTGTAGGTGACGCGGTAGCGATCGTCGACCGGCGACTTTTCGAGGTAGCGCGCCTCCTCCATCACCACGACGATGCGGAACAATTCGCCGAGCGACCGGCCGAGCGCGGTCGCCATCTCGCTCACCAGCATGCCTTCCGGGCGGCTGGCGAGCAGTTCGATGATGAGGAACGCCTTGTCGAGGGCGGGTGCGGCATAGCTGCCCTTGCGCGCCCTCGTCGTGGCGGGTTGGCTGTCGGTGGTCGGCATCGTCACGCCATCATGCACCAGGTCGCCGGTCAGAGCGAGACTATCGCCTTGAGGACGCTGTCCGCTTCCTCGATCAGCGCCGGCATCCGTTGGGGCGCCTCGTCGATCGTCAGGCTGTGCGTCTGGATGCGGTCGGTGGGCACGGAACCGTCGCGGATACAGGCGATGACATGCGCGAAATCCGCCGCCAGCGCATTGCGGCTGGCGAGCAGCGTCGTCTCCCGCTTGTGGAATTCGGGATCGGGGAAGACGAGATCGTCCTTGCACACGCCGACCAGCACATAGCTGCCGCCGTGCGCGACATAGTCGAGGCCGGCGCGCATCGCGTGGATGTTGCCGGTCGCATCGAACACGCGGTCAAACATCTCGCCATCGGTCAGCGCGGCGAACGCGTCGGCCGCATCCGGCCCGGCGACCACGCCGTCCGCGAACCCCAGCCGGTCGCGCGCATAGGCGAGCCGCTGCGCGCGTGTATCGGCGAGCACCACCCGCTCGACGCCGGCGATCCGCGCGAACAGCGCCACCGCGATGCCGATCGGCCCCGCCCCGACCACCAGCACGCGCTCGCCGCCGGACAGCGCCGCGCGGCGGACCGCATGCGCGCCGATCGCGAGGAATTCCACCATCGCCGCCTGTTCGAGGCTGAGGCCGGCGGCATCGATCACCGCATCCTGCGGCACCGACAGCAGTTCGCACAGGCCGCCATCGGCATGGACGCCGAGCACGCTGATCGCGACGCAGCAATTGGGCTTGCCCTTGCGGCAGGCGATGCACGTGCCGCAGGCGAGATAGGGATTGACGGTCACCACCTGCCCGGGCGCCAGCGACGACCCGTCGGGCGCGGCGACCACCTCTCCGGCGAGTTCGTGGCCGATCAGCCGCGGATAGGCGAGGAAGGGGTGCTTGCCGGCGTAGATGTGGTTGTCCGTCCCGCAGATGCCGACGCGGCGCATCCGGATCAGCACCTCGTCCGCGCCACGCTCGGGCGCCGGGCGTTCCTCGACGCGCAGATCGAACGGTGCCGCGCATACCAGGGCCTTCATCGCATGTTCCTCCCACTTCATGCGATCACACTCTCATATATGCGAGTTGATGGGAAGCTGTTAGACAGCCGTGCCATCAAGGGAGGATTGCCATGACCCGCCGTCTGTGCTTCGCGCTCGATCTCGTCGACGATGCCGATCTGATCGCCGAATATGAGCGGGCGCATGCCGCCGGCGCAGTCTGGCCGGAGGTCACCGCCGGTATTTGCGCCAAGGGCTTCGAGGCGATGGAGATCTGGCGCACCGGCGACCGCCTGTTGATGATCGCCGAGGTTTCCGACGACTTCCCGCGCGCGATCGAGGGCGAGCTCGCCGAGGTCGATGCCCGGTGGGAGGTGGCGATGGGACGCTTTCAGAAAGCGCTGCCGCATGCCGCGCCGGGCGAAAAGTGGCTGCCGATGACGCGCATCTATTCGCTCGACGAGCAATAAGCGGCGATCAGTCCGCCACGCCCTCCCCCGCCAGCACCAGCGCCACCCCGGTGGCATGGCGCGCGCGGTCGGGCAGCGTCACCTCCAGCGCCGCGCCGGTGCGGCGGAACGGCAGCGGCGTGGAGTCGCCGGGCAATGTCACCCGCCGCACGGTGCCACGCAGCGTCGGATCGTCGCTGCCGAGCAACGGCATCCGGGCGACGCCATCGTCCGGCCAGCCCAGCAGCAGCGCGTGGAGGTTTCCGGCTTTGGTGACGTAGCGGACATCGCGGGCGCCATAGGGGGAGGTCGGCCCGCCTTCCGAGAAATTGCCCGCACCGCGCCGGGTCGGGCCTTCGCCGAAGCGCCGCCACGGCCGGCTGCCGTGGATCGCGGTGCCGAACCGCCCCATCCAGTCGGCGAGATCGGCGAGGATCCGCTCTTCCTTGTCGTCGATCGTGCCGTCGCCGCGCAGCGGCACCGACAGCATCAGGTTGCCGTTCTTCGCCGCCACGTCGCACAGGGTGTGGATCACCAGCGCCGCCGATTTGTACCCGCCGCGTTCGTAGAGGTCGCGGTCATAGTGCCAATTGCCGAGGCAGGTGTCGGTCTGCCACGGATAACGCTCGATATAGTCCTTGCCGCCGCGCTCGACGTCGTCGACGATTCCCATGCGCCGCTGCGGCGCGGTGCCCTTGGCGGTGACCACCGCCTCCAGCCGCCCGTCGTGCCAGCGCATCGACTGGTTGTAGAACCAGGCGGTGATATCGAGGCCGTATTGCTCCATCGGCAGATCGAAATCGTCGAAATAGATCATGTCGGGGCGATAGGTATCGAGCAGCTCGCGGCAGCGGGCAAACCAGTTCTGCGCATAGCCGGGGATCGCGGGAACGCCCTCGCTCCACAGGCCGTCGGTGGCGGCGTGCCAGCCGTTCGCCTCCGCAAGCGTGCGGATCCCGTCGGGCATCGGCATCAACCGGCCGGTGTAGAGCGCCTGCGGGTCGAGGCCTTGCCACCATTTGCCCGCCCCTTGCGCCGCGGTCAGCCGCCAGGCGTCGTACCGCTGCCCGGCGCGCGGCCCCTCGGGATCGTAGCCATAAGCGGGCTGGTTCCAGTGCCAGGCATGCGCCGAATGGTTCGACACGCCAAAGCGCAGGCCCCGCTCGCGCACCAGCTTCGCCCAGGTGCCGATGATGTCCTTCTTCGGCCCGACCCGCGTGGTGTTCCACGCGTGATGGCTGGAGGCATAGGTATCGAGATTGTCGTGGTGGTTGGCGAGCGCCATGAAATACCGCGCGCCGGCTTTCTGATAGAGGTCGAGCAGGTGGGCGGGGTCCCAGCGCTCCGCCTTCCACAGGTTCTGGATCTCCATGAAGCCGGTGTCGGCGGGATGGCCGTAATGCTGGAGGTGGTGTTTGTAGGCGCGGCTGCCCTGCAGGTACATGTCGCGCGCGTACCAGTCGCCCGCCTCCGGCACGCATTGCGCGGTCCAGTGCGCCCAGATGCCGAACTTGGCATCGCGGAACCAGTCGGGAGCGCTGTAGCCGGCGGTTAGCGACGCCCAATCCGGGGTGAAGCGCGCCGGCGGCGGCACCTTCACCGCGCGCCCCGCGCCCGGCTGCGTCGGCAGCGTCGCGACCGGCGCCAGCGCCGCCGCCGCCATGCTGCCGCCGAGCATCTCGCGTCTGGTCGTCGTCATGCCGTCCCCTCCCGTCTGCTATGTCTTGGCGTGTCCGGAGCGTGATGATGTCACGTCGACCCGAACACACCGTTCGTGCTGAGCCTGTCGAAGCACAGGTGAGTTTCAGGCCCGTCGACACGCTCAGGGTGAGCGGTCGGCATGGATCGAATTGCCGTCACCACGCTCACGCCGCGCGTGGCAGGCAGGCGGGACCCGCGGGGGGTCCACTGGCCTTGTAGGTCAGGACGAATTCCTGATGGCCCAGCGCCTCCGACTTGGTTTGCGCGCCACCGGCCACGGCCTGGATCAGGCCGACGATCTCCGCGCCGACCTCGTCCAGCGTCGCCGCGCCGTAGAGGATGCGGCCGGCGTTGACGTCCATGTCCTCGGCCATCCGGTCATAGGTTTCCGGATTGGCGCAGACCTTGATGACCGGCGAGATGGCGGAGCCGATCACCGATCCGCGCCCCGTGACGAACAGGTTGATGTGCGCGCCGCACGCGATCAGCTCGCCGATCTCGGCGCTGTCGACGATGTTGGGGAAGCCGAACTTCGGCGCGCCCGGCGGCACCACGTCGAGCAGGTAGAGGCCCGGCCCCGGTGCCTGCTCGGCGGGCAGGATGACGCCGTTGATCGCGCGGCTGCCCGACTTGGCGTAGGCGCCGGCGGACTTTTCCTCCTGGCTGGTGAGGCCGCCCTCGGCATTGCCCGGCGCGAAGCTGCCGTAACCCATCGCGCGGTAATAATCCTCGGCCTGCGCGACGGAGGCGATCAGCGCCTCGGCGACGGCGGGGCTGGCGGCGCGTTCGGCCATATGGCCTTCGCAGCCGATCATCTCGCCCGTCTCCTCGAAAATGCAGATGCTGCCGGCATCGACCAGCGTGTCGAAGGCACGGCCGACCGCCGGGTTGCCGGTGATGCCGCTGGTGCCGTCGGAGCCGCCGCAGATGGTGCCGACGACCAGTTCGGACATCCGCATCGGCACGCGCACCGCCTGCGCGTCGGCGGCGGCGCGGACCCGCTCGACGGCGGCGATTCCCGCCTCCATCGCACCGCGGGTGCCGCCCGCCTGCTGGATCACCACCGTCTCGACCGGGCGCCCCTGCTCGCGCGCATTGGCGGCGAGCGCCTCGCGGTTGAAGCTTTCGCAGCCCAACGACAGCAGCACGACGCCGCCGACATTGGGATGCGTGGTCAGCGCCTTCATCATCGCCAGCGCATAATCGTTGGGATAGCAGCCGGGAAAGCCGATCAGCTGCACGCGTGGATCGTCGATGCGGTCGACGATCCGCCGCGCGACGTGATGCGCGCATTCGACGAGATAGACGACGACGATCGCGTCGCGGATGCCCTTGCGTCCGTCGGGACGCAGCCACGCCTGCCAGCCGGTGTGCATATCGGTCACGAATGATCTCCCGCCGCGTCACGCAGGTGCGCGGGCATGTAGTCGCTCTTCATGTTATGCATATGGACCCAACCGCCCGCCGGAACAGGGGCGGTCATCGATCCGATCGGCATGCCGTATTTCAGCACCTTGTCGCCCGCCGCCAGCGGCAGCAGCGCGAGCTTGTGGCCCAGCGCGACGCGCTCGGCGACCGCGAGCGGGTGGCCATCGACCTCGAACCGCTCGCCGGGCTCGACCGTGCGGCAGCAGACGACGACATTGTCGCTGGGGCTGAGGCGGATCGCAGCGGCGGTCATGCCGCGTCCCCGGGCAGTGGCGCATCCTCGCGGACCAGCCGTTCGCGGCGCAGTTCCGCCCAGAAGTCCGCCGGAACGGACTCGCGATACAGATCGACGGTCTGCGCGACGCGCTGCGGGTTGCCAAGGCCGGGAATGACGCTCGCCACCTGGGGATGCGCCAGCACGAACTGGAGCGCCGCGGCGGGCAGCGTCACGCCATGGCGATCCGCCACCGCCTCGATGCCGCGCACGCGTGCGACGATATCCTCGGGCGGCGGACCGTAATCGTAATGCAGCGGACCGCCGCGCTTCGTACCCGTCGCGAGGATGCCGCTGTTATAGGGGCCGCCGACGACGATCGAGGTCCCCGCATCGGCACAGGCGGGCAGCAACGCATCGAGCGCATGCTGTTCGAGCAGGGTGTAGCGCCCGGCGAGCAGGATCACGTCGAGCCGCGCCTCGCGCATCGCATCCAGGCACACCGCGATCTCGTTGACGCCGAGGCCGAAGGCGCGGATCGTCCCTTCGTCGCGCAACCGCTCGAGCGCGCGCAAGCCGCCGCCGGTGGTCAGCTGCTCCCAATAACGGCCGGCCTCCGCGCCATGCACCAGCCCGCCGATGTCGTGGACGTAGAGGATGTCGACGTGCGCCAGGCCGAGGCGTTGCAGGCTGTGTTCGTGGCTGCGCAGGATACCGTCGTGGGTATAGTCGTAGCGCATGCGGAACGGCATCGGCGAGCGGAAGCCGTCGCGCTCCGTATCGTCGGTCACGCTGGGATCGGGATCCATCAGCCGCCCGACCTTGGTCGAGACGACGACGTCCGGCACCAGCCTCAGCGCCTCGCCGACGCGGCGTTCGCTGAGGCCCCGGCCGTAATGCGGCGCGGTGTCGATGTAGCGCAGCCCCGCATCGAGCGCCGCATCCAGCGTCGCGCGCGCATCCGCGTCGGACACGGGCTGGTAGAGGTTGCCGAGTGAGGCGGCGCCGAAGCCCAGTTCGGGAACGGCGAGGCCGGTGGTGCCGATGGCGCGCGTGGGGATCGTCGCCATGGGATCAGGCCATGCTCCAGCCGCCGTCGATGACGTGCAGCTGGCCCGTGGTGTAGGCGCTCTCGTCGGAGGCGAGGTAGAGCGCCAGCGCGGCGATCTCCTCGGCCGAGCCGAGGCGGCCCATCGGCTGGCGCGCGACGAAGGCGGCGCGCGCCGCATCGGCATCGCCGGTCGCGGCCATGCGCTCGTCGAGGCTGGGCGACTGGACCGTGCCAGGGCAGATCGCGTTGCAGCGGATGCCCTGCCCAACGTAATCGACCGCGACGGAGCGGGTGATCCCCGCCACCGCCGCCTTGGATGCGCAATAGGCGTAGCGGTTGCCGACGCCGATCACCGGCCCCGCCACCGACGCCATGTTGACGATCGAGCCGCCGCCGCCGGCGATCATCGCCGGCAGCAACGCCGTCAGCAGATGGGTGATGGCATGGACGTTGAGGTCGAAGGACAGCCGGTAGCCGGCATCCGCGGTCGCCAGCAGGTCGCCGGCATCGACATAGCCGGCGCAGTTGAACAGCACGTCGACGCGGCCCACCTCGGCGCCGAACGCGGCGATCGCCGCGGTATCGGTGAGGTCGAGTACGCGCGCGGTGCAGCCTGACAGCGTCGACAGCGCGTCGGCGTTGCGATCCACCGCGATCACGTCTGCGCCCTCGCGCACGAAGAGTTCGGCGGCGGCGCGCCCGATACCCTGGCCAGCGCCGGTCACGATTGCGCGCTTGCCGTTCAGTCGACCCATCATTTCTGCTCCTTATGCCGCGCTGCGGTCAGCGCGAACACCATCACCACCGCAAAACTCGCCGCCGGCACCAGCATCGCCGTCGTGATCCCGGCTTGGTCGGACACCAGCCCCATCAGTGCGGTGAGCCCGGCGCCGCCGATGATCGCCATGACGATCAGCGACGCGCCCGCCCGGCGGAGCGGCCCCAGCCCCTCCATGCCCAGCGCGAAGATCGTCGGGAACTGGATCGACATGAAGAAGCTGGCCGCGACCAGCGCCGCAAGCCCCCACCAGCCGCCGCCGATGCCCGCGAGCGCGGTCAGCACCAGCGCCACACCGGCGAACAGCGACAGCAGGCGCACCGGCGCGACGCGCGTCATCAGCAGGCTGCCGAGGAAGCGGCCGCTCGCGAACAGCACCAGCGACAGGAACAGCGCATCGGCGCCCGAGCGCTCGGCCATGCCGGCATTCGCCTGCGCGTAGCGGATGGTGTAGCTCCACACGCCCACCTGCGCGCCGACGTAGAAGAATTGCGCGACCACCGCCGCGATCAGCCGCGGCCGGCGGAAGACATCGGCGAAGCGGCCCGCCGGCTGCCCGGCATCGCTCGCCACGGTGCCCGCGGGGAACGGCACCAGCGCCGCGGCCACCGCGAACAGGAACACGACCGCCGCGATGCCCACATAGGGTCCGGCGATCGCCTGCACCTCGGCGCGGTAGAAGGCCTCGCGCGCTGCCGTGCCCATCGTCGCGAGCGCGCGCTCGTCATGCTCGATGCCCGACAGGATGAAGTTGCGGCCGATCAGGATGCCGGTGATCGCGCCCAGCGGATTGGCCGCCTGCGCCCAGTTCAAGCGCCGCGCCGCGCCGGCCGGATCGCCGATCTCGGTCATCAGCGGGTTGGCCGAGGTTTCGAGGAAGGCGAGCCCCGCCGCGATCACGAACAGCCCGAGCAGGAACAGCTGGTACAGGCTCGCCGCCGCCGCCGGATAGAAGAGCAAGGCGCCCGTGCCGTAGAGCAGCAGCCCGAGCACGATCGACGCCTTGTAGCCATAGCGCCGCATCACCAGCGACGCCGGCACCGCGAGCAGGAAATAGCCGAGGTAGAACACCTGCTGGACGAAGCTGGTCCCGAAATCGCTGAGCGCGAACGCCTTGCGGAATTGCGCGATCAGGATGTCGTTGAGGTTGTTGGCCATCCCCCACAGGAAGAACAGGCACACGGTGATGACCAGCGCCGGCACGTAGCGGCGCGTGTCGCGCGGCTGCCCGGCCGTTGTCGCCACGGTGAGGTCGGGCGCCGGCGCGCCGAACGCCGCCATCAGTGCCGCACCCCGGGCCGCTCGATCGCACGCATGCTCACCATCCGTTCTCCATGAGAGTTATCTTTTATGGATGCAAGCCTATGGGCCAACGTGCGGGATGACAAGCGGCGTGGTGTGCCCGCGCCACGCCCTGCCGCTCCGTACGATCACGGACGCGGCAGCACCTTTCGCAAAGCTGCGTTCTGCTATAGGCAGTTAGCCTGCGCTGGCATTGCCCGGCCGATCGATCCAGCCAATCCAGCCGACGATGACGACAGAGACAGACGCGGTTCAACGCAGCGACGACAGGGGGGTGGATCAGCCGTTGGCCGAGCGGCTGAGCACGCACGACTGGAGCGCGACGCCGCTGGGCCCGCGCGAGACGTGGCCGCAGAGCCTGCGCACCGCCATCGACGTGATGATGGCATCGGGCCACGCGATGTGCCTGGCCTGGGGTCCCGATCGCACCTTCCTCTACAACCATGCCTATGCCCCCATGCTGGGCGCCCGCCATCCGAGCGCGTTCGGCGCCCGCTTCGAGGATGTCTGGGCGGATGTGTGGGCGGAGATCGCCCCACTCGTCGATGCGACCTTCCGCGGAGACACCGCGACCTTCCAGAACATGCCGCTGGTGATGACGCGCAACGGCTATCCGGAGGAGACGTGGTGGACCTTCTCCTATTCGCCCGTCCGGGACGAAAGCGGCGAGGTCGCCGGGCTGCTCAACGTGACGCTGGAGACGACCGGCGCCGTGCTGGCCGAGCGCGGGCGCGACGAGGCGGTCGCCGGCCTCCGCCGCAACGAGGCCAAGTGGCGCCGCCTGTTCGAGACGCTGGCGGAAGGCTTCATCCTGGGCGAGGTCGTTCGCGACTCCACGGGGCGGATCGTCGACTGGCGCTACGACGAGGTCAACGACGCCTGGTACGATCTGGTCGGCATCCCGCGCGGCGGCGCGGTGGGACGCACGATCCGCGCGGTGTTTCCCGGCATCGAGGATGCCTGGGTGGACGAGATCGCGCAGGTCGTCGACACCGGGGGGTCGCTGCGCTTCACCCGCCAGGTCGGTACGCTCGGCCGGTGGTACGATGGCGTCGCCCAGCCGGCGGGCGACGATCGCTTCACCATCATCTTCACCGAGGTGACCGATCGCGTCCTGCGCGAGCGCCGGCAGGCGGCGATGCTGGCGTTGAGCGACCGGCTGCAGCACGAGACGTCGGTCGAGGCGATGGCGCTTGCCGCCAGTGCGGTGCTGGGCGAGGCATTGGGCGCGGACCTGGTCGGCTATGGCGATGTCGATGCCGCGGCGGAGACGATCACGGTGGAGGGCGACTGGACGGCCACCGATGCCGTTTCGCTCGCCGGCACGGTCCGGTTCCGCGATTTCGGCCGCTATGTCGACGATCTGAAGGCCGGGCAGACGGTGGTGATCGGCGATTGCCGGCACGATGCGCGCACACGCGACCATGCCGAGGCGCTGGAGGCGCGCAGCGCTCGTGCCTTCATCAACACGCCGGTGATCGAGCGCGGCAGCTTCGTGGCGCTCCTCTACGTCAGCAGCGCCTCCCCGCGCGACTGGACGGAGGAGGAACAGCAGTTCATCCGCGACGTCGCCTACCGCCTGCGCAGCGCGGTGGAGCGGCTGCGCGCGGTCGAGCAGCAGGAGATCCTGAACGGCGAGCTGTCGCATCGCATCAAGAACACGCTGAGCGTCGTGCAGGCGATCGCGATGCAGACGCTGGCCGGCAAGGCGGACGATGCGGCGGTGGAGGAATTCGGCAGCCGCCTGAAGGCGCTGTCCTCCGCCCACGACGTATTGCTGACCCGCAGCTGGTCCGCCGCCACGCTGGCCGACGTGATGCGCGCGGCGCTGGCGAGCTTCGCCAGCGAGCGGGTGCGGCTGGATGGCCCCGACCTCTGGATCAGCTCGCGCGCGGCGATGTCGCTGTCGCTGCTGCTGCATGAGCTCGCCACCAACGCCGCCAAATATGGCGCGCTGAGCGTCGCCGAAGGGCATGTCGCGATCGACTGGGCCGTGCAGGGCGACGGGGATCAGGCCGTGCTCGCCATGCGCTGGCGGGAGCGCGGCGGGCCGCCGGCGGCCGAACCGACCCGCCGCGGCTTCGGCTCGCGGATCATCCGCATGGGCCTGATCGGCTCAGGGGGCGTTAAGCAATGCTATGATACCGACGGTCTGTCGGTCGAGATGAGCGCGCGCCTGGATCAGGTGCAGCAGGCCTGACGCGGAAGAGCCACGAAGGATGGGTCAGTCACAGTCGATATCGCGCCTGCCGGTGCTCATCATCGAGGATGAGCCGGTGCTGCGCGTCGATGCCATCGACATGGTCGAGCGCGCCGGTTTCGAGGCGGTGGAGGCGATGAGCATCGAGGAGGCGATCGGCATCCTGGAACGGCGCACCGATATCCGCATCGTCTACATGGACCTCGACATGCCACGCGGCGTGCGCGGCATCGAAGTCGCCGCCGCCATCCGCCGCCGCTGGCCGCCGATCGAGATCGTGCTGACCGCCGCAGGTTTCCACGAAGCGGACCTCGACCTGCCGGTGCGCGCGGAATTCCACCCCAAGCCGATCAACCGGCCCGCCGTCGTCGCGGCGATGCGCCGCATGGCCGGGCACCTGCCCGGTTAGGACCGATCGACATTCAATCCCCCCTGGCGGGGGAGGACGGCTGCCGGCTGCGGGTGAAGGCGTATGCCAACCCGGTATCCTTCGTCACCCCGGACTCGTTCCGGGGTCCACCGTGCCGCAAAATCAAGGGCGTATGGGTGTGCGGCACGGTGGATGCCGGGCCAAGTTCGGCATGACAGAGGATTGAAGATCACGGACCAGATCGCCCACATGCGATAGCCCTGCCACCAAGGCGCCAGGCCCGATCGACATCCAAGATGAGGAGTCCTCTTCAATCCTCCCACGCCCGGAGGCAGGATCGAATGTCCATCAGCCCAGCATACCCGCGGCGTCGGGCGTCGCGCGGTGCGTGGCGGGTCCTCGTCCGGATCGGCCGTATTGACGAGGTTACAATATCACATGCATAGGCGCGGCCATTCCCTGCCCGGCACGACCGCCGGCGGCTTGAGTGAGGATATATCGTTTTGCGTCATGCCATGCGCGCCGCTTCGCGGGTCGCCGCCGTTCCCTTCGCCGTAGCGCTCACCTGCTCGCCGGCACCGGCGCAACTGGCCGAGGACGGCCATCCCGAGGACGAGCGCGAGGAGATCACGGTCACCGGCGTCCGCCAGCCGTACCGGGGCACCTTTGCCCTGCGCGAGATCCCGCAGGCGATCGCGACGATCGACGACCGGGTGATCGAGGAAAACACCATCCTGCGGCTGACCGATGCGCTCGACCTCAACGCCTCGGTCAATCGCCAGAACACGCTCGGCGGCCTGTGGGACAGCTTTTCGGTGCGCGGCTTCGCCGGGGACGAGAACCTGCCGAGCGGCTATCTGGTCAACGGCTTCACCGCCGGTCGCGGCTTCGGCGGACAGCGCGACGTGGCGGGGATCGAGCGGATCGAGGTGCTGAAGGGGCCGTCGGCGGCGGTGCTGGGGCGCGGCGAGACGGGCGGTTCGATCAACCTCGTGACCAAGCAGGCGCAGCTCGGCCGCAGCTTCGGCACGGCGGCGCTGCAATATCGCAGCTTCGGCACCGTGCGGGCGGAGGGCGATGCCAATCTGGCGCTGACAGGCAACCTGACGGCGCGGCTGATCGGCTATGCCGAAGAGGGCGACACCTTTCGCGACATGGTGCACCAGACGCGCTGGGGCCTGCTGCCCTCGTTCGGCCTCGGCCTCGGCAAGGCGACCCGGCTGACCTATGATTTCGAGTGGACGCATGTCGCCGTGCCGTTCGATCGCGGCATCGTGGTGCTCAACAACAATTTCCGCACCGTGCCGCGCTCGCGCTTCCTGGGCGAACCGGGCGACGGCGACACCGTGACCCGCGCCATCGGCCACCAGTTGCGCCTCCAGCACGATTTCAACGACCGCTGGAGCCTGCTGGTCGGCGCCAGCCATCGCGACACGCGGCTGAACAGCTTTTCCTCCGACGCCGAAACCGCACGCGCGCGGCAGAAGCTGTACGTCGATGGCCATTCGCTGTCGCGCCAGCGCCGCTCGCGCCGCTACACGTCGGAACACAGCGTGTTGCGTGCGGAGGTATCGGGCGAGTTCGAGGCGGCGGGGCTGCGCCACCGCCTGCTGGTCGGCGGCGACTTCGACTATTTCGACACCGACCAGCTGTTCACCCGCTATCGCGGGCCGGTGGTGACGGCGGCGACGACCGACCGCGCCGGCTATGTGCTCGACCTCGACGACCCGGTGTACGGCCGGTTCCCGCCGCCGGTCACCACGCCGATGTTCGACCGGCTCGACGTGCAGCGCACCGCCGGTGCTTATGTGCAGGACCAGATCAGCGTGACGGGGCGGCTGCAGCTGCGCGTCGGCGGCCGCTACGACGATATCCTGCTGCGCGTCGACGATCGCCTGCTGAAGACGCTGGGCCGCCGCCGGAACGGCCGGTTCAGCCCGCAGGCGGGCGTGGTCTATGCGCTGAGCACGCCCGTGTCGCTCTATGCGACCTATGGCGAGGGCTTTCGCGCCAATATCGGCGCCGATGCGGCGGGCGCCGTGTTCGCGCCGGAGACGAGCCGGTCGATCGAGGCGGGCGCGAAGCTCACCGCATTGGGCGGGCGCCTGACCGGCACGCTGTCCGTCTACCAGCTCGACAAGTCGAACGTGCTCGCCACCGACACGCTCAACCCCGGCTTCGCGGTCGCGATCGGCAAGGCGCGCAGCCGCGGCGTCGAGCTGGACCTGAACGGGCGGCTGCCCGGCGGCGTCGACCTGCTGCTGAGCTATGCCTATACCGATGCCGAGGCGCGGTCGCGGGTGCTCGACCCCAATTTCTCGTTCGAGATCAAGCCGGGCGATCCGCTCATCAACATTCCCGACCACAATCTCAACGTGCAGGCGGCCAAGCACCTGACGTTCGGCACGCGCGGCGCGCTGCTGGGCGGCGGCATCCAATATGTCGGCCGGCGGAACGGCGAGACGGGCATGGCCTTCACGCTGCCCGCGTACACGCTGGTGCGCGTCTTCGGCCAGTTCGACCTGACGCCGCGGCTCCAGCTGTTCGGCGCCATCACCAACCTGTTCGACGAACATTGGTATGCCAACAGCTACGTGCCCGTGTGGGTGCAGCCGGGCGCACCGCGCACCGGCACGATCGGCCTGCGCGCGCGTTTCTGACGCGCGCGGGAACGGCGATCTGCTGGCGTAATGCGGGGAAAAGGAGAGCCTGGATGCCCCGTGAGGATTCGAACCTCAATTGACGGAGTCAGAGTCCGTAGTCTTACCTTTAGACGACGGGGCAACAGGAGGGCGCGCATCTAGGCGGGGGCGCGGGGGCTGTCAACGCGATTCGCACCTCGGCTTGTCGCACGGCCCGGTCCACGCTACCTAGGGGGCAAGCACCGAGCGGGTATCGTCCCGCGACGGCAGAACAGAACAGAGAAAGTCACCACGGCTATGGGGGATCGATCCGCCCGAACGCCGTACCGGCAGGAGCCCCCTGCCCGTCCGGCGCCGATGCGGCCGCAGCGCGGTCGCTGGTCCGATGCGCAGGCATTCGCCGCGCTGGACCTCGGCACCAACAATTGCCGGCTGCTGATCGCGCGGCCGCAGGGCGACGGCTTCGCGGTCGTCGATGCCTTTTCGCGAATCGTCCGGCTGGGCGAGGGCCTGGCGGCGACCGGGCGACTGAGCGACGCCGCGATCGAGCGGACGATCGCCGCCCTGCGCGTCTGCGCGGACAAGCTGAAGCGGCGCAACGTCACGCTCGCCCGCTCGGTGGCGACCGAGGCCTGCCGCCGCGCCAGCAACGGCCCGGATTTCATCGCCCGCGCCTATGACGAGACGGGCATCCACCTCGACATCATCTCCGCCGAGGAAGAGGCGCGGCTGGCGGTGCTCGGCTGCCATGCGCTGATCGAACCGGGCGACGACCCGGCGCTGATCTTCGACATCGGTGGCGGATCGACCGAGCTGGTGCTGATCGACACCGCGCGCGGCACGATGCCGCGGGTGCTCGACTGGCATTCGGCGCCCTGGGGCGTCGTGTCGCTGACCGAAAGCGCCGGTGGCGGCGAGGGCGAGGACGGCAGGCTCGCCGCCTATGAGCGGATGCGGGCCATCGTCGCCGACAGCTTCGCCGGCTTCGCCGCGCGGCTGCCGCGCAACGTAGCCCGTCCGCGGCTGCTCGGCACCAGCGGCACGGTGACGACGCTCGGCAGCGTGCACCTGGGCCTCAGCCACTACGACCGGACGCAGGTCGACGGGCTGATCGTGCCGGCGGATGCGATGCGGCGGATCAGCACCGACCTGTCGCGCAAATCGGTGCGCGAGCGGGCGCAGCTCGCCTGTATCGGCACCGAGCGCGCCGATCTGGTGGTGGCCGGCTGCGCGATTCTGGAGACGATCCTGGACCTGTGGCCCGCCGAACGGCTGGGCATCGCCGACCGCGGCATCCGCGAGGGCATCCTGCGACGCTTGATGGGGAGTCCCCGACCGTGAGCCGTGATGGTGGAGGCCTGCGCACGCGGGTGAAGACGGCCCGCGGCCGCACCGCGCAATCGACGCGCTGGCTGGAGCGGCAGCTGAACGACCCGTACGTCAAGCGGGCGAAGGCGGAGGGCTATCGCAGCCGCGCGGCCTATAAGCTGCTCGAACTCGACGAGCGCTTCGGCATCATCCAGGGCAAGCGGCGCGTCGTCGACCTCGGCATCGCGCCGGGCGGCTGGAGCCAGGTGATCCGGCGCCGCATTCCCAAGGCGAGCGTGGTCGGCATCGACCTGCTGCCGGTCGACCCGATCGATGGCGTGACGATCTTCCAGATGGACTTCATGGACGATGCCGCGCCCGATGCGCTGATGGAGGCGCTGGGCGGCGCGCCCGACCTCGTGCTGTCCGACATGGCGGCGAACACCGTCGGCCATCCGCAAACCGACGCGCTGCGGACGATGGCGCTGGTCGAGACGGCGCTGGCCTTCGCGGTGGACGTGCTGGAAAAGGGCGGCACCTTCGTCGCCAAGGTCTTCGCCGGGGGCGCCGATGCGCAGCTGGTGGCGGAGATGAAGCGCAATTTCGCCAGCGTGAAGCACGCCAAGCCGCCATCGAGCCGCAAGGGATCGGTGGAATGGTTCGTGGTGGCGCAGGGGTTCAAGGGGCGCCAAGCGGATTAGCGGCGCTAATCCGCGTCCCGTGGCGCCCCCGGCCAGCGTCGCGGCACGCGACGACTGACGACGCGGCTTTGCCGCGGCGGGGCGAATCCCAACCACGGCATCAAGGCGGAATGCGAAACGGGCATGGTCCATTCCTCCCCCGCCAGGGGGAGGTGGCAGCGCGCCGGCGCTGACGGAGGGGGAGGTACGCCACCGACGTCGCGCTCGCGGAACCGCCCCCTCCACCATTCGCCTTCGGCGAACGGTCCCCCTCCCCCGCTGACGCGAGGGAGGATTATCCAAACGCAAACGACGCGGCGAAGCCGCGTCGTCAGACGGGCTTGGCAGCCCGCTGGCCGGCATTCGGCGACCGCGGATCAGCCACGCTGATCCGCTGCCTCATGCTCAGCCGTCGTAATCGGCGCCCAAATTCTGGTTGCGCGGCGGCGCGGCGGCGGTCAGGCGCAGTGCTTCGGCCGAGGCCGACAGCGAGCCGACGGCATCGACTTCATCGTCGTCGTCGATCTGGACGCGCTGCAGGCTGTTCACCACCGCCTCTTCCAGATTGTCCGGCCGGACCAGCTCGTCGGCGATCTCGCGCAGCGCCACGACCGGGTTCTTGTCGCGATCGCGATCGAGCAGGAGTTCCGCACCGCCCGAGATCTGACGCGCGCGCTGCGCGGCGAACAGGACCAAATCGAAGCGGTTGGGGATCTTGTCGACGCAATCCTCGACGGTAACGCGCGCCATGGACGCTTTCCTTCGCAAATACCGATGCAGTGAAGGCGGGGACCTAAGCGTCGGGACCGGCCAAGTCAAGAAAATCGGCTTGTACGGCGCCGGCCGAGCCCCCACAGCAGCGCCAATGGACGCGCCCGCCCCCCAGCCGACCTTCGATGTCGACGGCAATCGGCTGACGCTGCTCGACACCGGGCCGCGGCGACTCGATGCGCTGCTCGCCCTGATCGAAGGCGCGAGCGAAACCCTGCGCATCCTCTATTACATCTACGCCGACGATGCGACCGGCCGGCGCGTCAACGCCGCGCTGATCGCGGCGGCGGAGCGCGGCGTGGCGGTGGCGCTGATCGTCGACGGGTTCGGCAGCGAGACGGACGAGGATTTCTACGCCCCCCTGCGGACGGCGGGCGTATCGGTGTGCCGCTTCTCGCCGCGGTTCGGCCGGCGCTACCTGCTGCGCAACCATCAGAAACTGGCGCTGTCGGACGCCGGGGCCGAGGGGCAGCGGATCATCGTCGGCGGCTTCAACGTCGAGGACGATTATTTCGGCACGCCGGCCGAGGAAGCGTGGCGCGACCTCGGCCTGCTGATCGAAGGGCCGGCGGCGGGGCGGCTGGCGGGCTATTTCGACGCGCTGCACGACTGGCTGCAGAGCCCCAAGGGCCGCGTCCGCCCGCTGAACAAGGCGCTGGCGCAATGGAGCGAGAGCAAGGGCGCGACGCGCTGGCTGATCGGCGGGCCGACGCGGCGGCTGTCGCCCTGGGCGCGGGCGGTGCGCGACGACCTGAAGCGCGGCAAGCGGATCGACATCATCGCCGCCTATTTCACGCCATCGCCGACGATCCTGCGCCGGCTGGACAGGGCCGGGCGGCGGCGAGCCAAGGTGCGGGTGGTGACCGCCGCCAAGTCGGACAACAATGCGACGATCGCGGCGGCGCGCTTCACCTATGCCGGGCTGCTGCGCAAGGGCGTGCAATTGTTCGAATACCAGCCGACCAAGCTGCACACGAAATTGTACGTGATCGACGATGCGGTGCACGTCGGTTCGGCGAATTTCGACATGCGCAGCCTGTTCATCAACCTCGAACTGATGTTCCGCGTGCAGGACCGCGCCTTCGCCGACCATGTCCGCGGCTATGTCGAGGGTGAAATCGCGCGGTCGCAGCCCGTCACCAAGGCGTGGTACAAGGCGCATACCGGCCCGGTACAGCGGGTGCGGCAGTTCTTCGCCTACCTGCTGATCGCGGTCGTCGATCCCAGCGTGTCGCGCGGATTGAATTTCGGCATCGACGACTGACGGGGCAGCACGATCACCTCGCCCAGCTGCGGGATGTGCGCCACCATCTGGTCGAGCGGTTCGCCGGCGAGCCAGGTGCGGATCGCCGCGATCGGGCCGCCATGGGCGACGACCAGCGTATCACCCGCCGTGGGCAGCGCCTGCCACGCCGCCTTGACGCGGGCGGCCAGATCGGCGCCGGTTTCACCGCCGCCGGGACGGAAACCCGCGGGATCGGTCATCATGCCATCCATCAGGTCGCCGGTATCGCGCCAGATCGCATCCCAGCTTCGCCCCTCCCACGTCCCGAAATCGCGTTCGAGCCAGCGTGGATCGGCGGCGATCGGGCAGCCGACCAGGGCGGCGACCCGATCCGCCAGCTGCCGCGTGCGCCGGGCGCCGGAATGGACGATGCGCGCCGGCGCCTGCGCAGCGAGCGCGACCGCGAGCGTGCGCGCCAGCACGGTGCCGGCGCGGCTCCAGCCCATGTCCGAGCGGCCGTAGCAGCGCCCCGCCCATGCCTTGGCCACCGGCGGGTGGCGGACGAGCAGGACCCGTGCGGTCATGCGGCCGCCGTGGCGAGCAGCACCGTCAATTGCCCCATATAGGCGGCGAAACCCAGGCAATCGCCGGTGCTGCCGCCGATCCGGGCGCGCAGGAACCGGGCGAGCCAGAGGAGGAAGACGGCGCCGATCATCGCGCTCGCCAGCAGCGCCGCGGGCCGCAGCCAGAGCAATGGCAGCACGCCGGGCAGCGTCAGGCCTACGGCGAGCGCCACCCGTGCGCGCGGCAGGCCGCTGCCGATCCGTGCGGCAAGCCCCTCCCCGTCCGCCGGCGGCGGCACCAGCGCGGCGAGCAGCACCGCCCATAATCGTCCCATGCTCGCGGCGGCGACGATGCCGGCGAAGGCCCATGCGGGCGGCAGCGCGACGATCGCGGCGAGCCGCACGCCGACGGCGAGCACCAGCCCCAATGTGCCATAGCTGCCGATCCGGCTGTCGCGCATGATGCGCAGCGCATCCGCGCCGCGCGCGGTGCCGCCGAACGCATCGCAGAAGTCGGCAACCGCGTCCTCATGGAATGCGCCGGTGAGCAGCGCCTCCACCGCCAGCGCCAGCAGCACGGCAACCAAAGGCGGCCACAGCAGACCGGCGACAGCGAAGACGGTAGCGGTGACGACGCCGATACCGGCGCCGACCAATGGAAACCACGCCATCGCCCGCGACAGGCCGTCGCGCGCCGCATCCGCCGACAGCCGATCGAGCCACGGCACCGGCAGCCGGGTGAGGAACTGCACCGCCAGCAGCGGCGGCGCCCAAAGCGGCGCGCGCAGGCTCAATCGCGTCGATCCGCGCCGATCGCATCGAGCCGCGCGACATCGCCGAGCAGCGCCGCGGCGGCATCGAGCAGGGGCAGCGCCACCAATGCGCCGCTCCCCTCCCCCAGCCGCATACCCCAGTCGAGCAGCGGCGCGAGCCCGAGATGCGCCAGGGCGGCGCCATGCCCCGGCTCGGCGGAACGATGGCCGGCGATCATCGCGCGTGCGGTGCCGGGCGCCAGCCGTTCGGCGATCAGCGCTCCGGCGGTCGCGACATAGCCATCGAGCAGCAGCGTCGCGCCGCGTGCGGCTCCGCGCGCGAAGAAGCCGGCCATCGCCGCGATCTCGTAACCCGCCACAGCGGCGATGGCGGCGCGGGGTTCGTGATCGAGCAACGGACGCGCGCGCGCGACCGCGGCCGCGACGATGCGCGACTTGATCGCCATGACGGTCGCATCCGCACCGGCGCCGCTGCCGACCGCCTCTGCCGCAGGAGCACCGGCCAGCAGCGCGGTCAGCGCCGCGGCGGGGGTGGTGTTGCCGATCCCCATCTCGCCGGCGATCAGCACGGCGGCCCCATCGTCGACCGCGCGCTCCGCCTCGTCCGCGCCGATTCCCCAGGCGGCATCGAAGCCGGCTGCATCCATGGCAGGCCCATGCGCGAGACTGGCGGTTCCCGGCGCTATCCGCGCCGACCGGTAGAAGGCGGGCGGATCGGCGGGTGCCGGAGCGGCGACGCCGACATCGACCAGCCGCAGGTCGCAACCGTGCGCCGCCGCCAGGGCGTTGCTGGTGGCGCGGCCGGTGAGGATGGTCGCGACCATCAGCCCGGTCACATCGGACGGCCAGGCCGACACGCCGTCGGCGACGCAGCCGTGATCGCCCGCGAACAGCACGATCCGCCGCGGGCGGGTGCGCGGATCGAGCCGTTGCTGCGTCAGGGCAAGTCGTACCGCCAGCGCCTCCAGCCGGCCGAGACTGCGCCGCGGCTTGGCGAGGGCGTCGAGATGCGTCCAGATGTCGTCTTCGGTCATGCGGCTTCCCCGGCGAGCGCGATCACCGCATCGATATCGATCACGCGGTCCAATGTCGCGGCGATGGCGTCGAGCGCGGCGTCGATCACCGTGACGCGATCGAGCCCGTCCGATGCCGCGCCGAGTTCCGCGACCAGCGCCGCGCGGGCCTCCGCGCGGTCGAACAGGCCGTGGAGGTAGCAGCCGGCGATCCGTCCATCGTCCAGCGACGTGCCGTCGACGCGCCCGTCGTCGAGATGCAGCCACGGCGCTGCGCCGTCTGCAACGATGGTGACACCGGCGTGGATCTCGTAGCCGGTGATGCGCGCACCGGAGGCGGCGAGGCGGCCGGTCACCGCGCGCGTCTGCTTGGCCGCGGCAAGGACGGTATCGACCGGCAGCAGGCCGAGCCCGGCGACCGTCTCCGCCGCGCCCTCCAGCCCCAGCGGGTCGGCGATCGTGCGGCCGAGCATCTGATAGCCGCCGCAGATGCCGAGCACGCGCCCGCCGCGGCGGACGTGCGCGGCAAGATCGACATCCCAGCCCTGCGCGCGGAAGAAGGCGAGGTCGGGGATCGTCGCCTTGGTCCCTGGCAGGATGACGAGCGCCGCGTCGCCGGGCAGCGGCTGGCCCGGCGGGATCATCATGAGGCGCACTCCGGGTTCGTGGGCGAGCGCATCCATGTCATCGAAATTGGCGATGCGCGACAGCATCGGCACCGCGATCAGCGGCCCGGCACCCGTGCCGCCGTCACGCCCCAGCGCGACCGCATCCTCCGCCGGCAGCCGCGCCGCATCGGCCAGCCAGGGGACGACGCCGAGGTTCGGCCAGCCGGTTCGGGCGGTGATCGCGGCGAGGCCGTCGTCGAACAGGCTGAGATCGCCGCGGAACTTGTTGACCAGGAACCCGCGGATCATTGCCGCATCATCGGGGTCGAGGACGGCATGGGTGCCGACCAGCGAGGCGATCACGCCGCCGCGATCGATATCGCCGATCAGCACCACCGGCACGCCCGCTGCGCGCGCGAAGCCCATGTTGGCGATGTCGCCGGCGCGCAGGTTGATCTCGGCCGGCGAGCCGGCGCCTTCGACCACGACGATATCGGCGGCATGCGACAGGCGGCGATAGGCGGCGAGCACCTCGGCGAGCAATTCGGGTTTGCGGCGGCGGTAGTCGCCCGCCGCCAGCGTGCCGCGCACGCGGCCGGCGACGACCAGCTGCGCGGTGCGGTCGCTCTGCGGCTTGAGCAGGACGGGGTTCATGTCGACGCCGGGGGCGACGCGCGCGGCCATCGCCTGCAACGCCTGCGCGCGGCCGATCTCGCCGCCGTCCGCGGCCACGGCGGCGTTGTTCGACATGTTCTGCGCCTTGAACGGGCGGACGGTGAGGCCGCGATTGGCGAGGGCGCGGCACAGGCCGGCGACGAGCACCGACTTGCCGACGTCCGATCCCGTGCCCTGCAGCATCACCGCAGCCATGCGAGCGCTCCGACCAGGCACCACAGCAGGAGGCAGGCGATGCGATAGATCCGCAGGGCGCGGGCGAGGTCGGCAGCATCGGGCGCGGCACCGGTGCCGAGGATCGCGCGCGCCGCTGGCTCGCCATCATAGCATACCGGACCGCCCAGCCGCCGGCCGAGCGCCCCCGCCATCGCCGCCTCCGGCCAGCCGCCGTTGGGTGATGCGTGATGCGGCGCATCGCGCAGCATCGTCCGCCACCCGCCCCGCCCGGCGCAGCAGATCAGCACGCCCGACAGGCGCGCCGGCAGCCAGTTGACGAGGTCGTCGGCGCGCGCCGCCGCCCAGCCGAAGCGCAGGAGGCGCGCCGTGCGGTGGCCGATCATCGAATCGGCGGTATTGATCGCCTTGGCCGCGAACAGCCCCGGCAGGCCGGCGACGAGGAACCAGAAAGCGGGGGCGACGACGCCGTCGCAAAAGCTTTCCGCCAGACTCTCGATCGCGGCGGTGGCGACGCCCGCCTCATCCAGCGCCTCGGTATCGCGCCCGACGATCATCGCCACCGCCGCGCGTGCCGCCGGGAGGTCGCCGCGCGCGAGCGGCACCAGCACGGCCGCGACATGATCGTGGAGGCTGCGCTGGGCCAGGCCGGTGGTGCCGATCGCGACGATGGCGATCAGCCCCCAGCCATCGCCCGCCAGGCGTTCGATCGCGAGGCCGATCCCGACCGACAGCGCGACCAGCAGCAGGAGCAGCGCCACGCCCCCGCCCCGCTGCCGCCACGCGCCGCCGTGGTTCCAGCCGCGCTCCCCTGCCGCGATCAGCGCGCCGACGGCCATCACCGGATGCGGCCACGCCCGCGGATAGCCGAGCGCGGCCTCCGCGATCAGCATGGCGAGCAGCGGCGCGGCATGGCTCACCGCGCCAGCGGCAGGATGAAGCGCTGCCCCGCCGGGGTGACGCCGATCTCGACCGCGACGCCATAGGCCTCGGCGATGCGCGGCGCGGTCAGCACCTCCGCCGCCGCGCCCGCCGCGACGACGCGGCCGTCGCGCATCAGCACCGCATCGTCGGCGATGCGCGCGGCGAGGTTGAGGTCGTGCAGCACCAGCACGACGCCGCCCCCCCCAGCCGCGACGGCGCGCAGCCGGTCCGCCACGTCGAGCTGGTGCGCAGGGTCGAGGCTGGCGAGCGGTTCGTCGGCGAGCAGCCAGTCGGGCTCGCCCGCCAGCACGCGCGCCAGCAGCGCCCGACCGCGCTCGCCGCCGGACAGGCGCTCGACACCGCGGCTCGCCAGCGCCGTCATGTCCGTCGCCGCGAGCGCCTGCGCCACCGCGGCGCGATCGGCATCGGTTTCGCCCCAGCGGCCCCGATGCGGCAGGCGGCCGAGGCCGACCAGGGTCGCGACGTCGATGTCCCAGTGGACGTCGGCGGCTTGCGGCAGCAGGCCGATCGCCCGCCCGCGCGCACGCCGGTCCAGCCCGCGCACCTCGGCGCCATCCAGCGTCGCCCGCCCGCCATCGGGCGCGCGGAGGCCGGCGAGGCAGCCGAGCAGCGTGCTCTTGCCCGCGCCGTTCGGCCCGAGCAGCGCCGTCACCCGCCCGCGCCGGAAGGCGAAGCTGACGTCGTCGAGCACCGGCCGGCCGCCGAGCGACAGGCACAGGCCTTCGGCGGCGAGCACGCTCATGCGAGCCTCCGGCGCATGGCGATCAAGAGATAGAAGAAGAAGGGGCCGCCGAGCATCGACATGGCGATGCCGAGCCGCAATTCGCTGACCGTGGGCGCGATCCGCACCAAGCTGTCGGCGATCGTCACCAGCAGCGCGCCGGCCAGGGCGGAGGGCAGCAGGATCGCCGAGGGGCGGTTGCCGGCGAGCGGGCGGACCAGATGCGGCACCATCAGCCCGACGAAGCCGACCACGCCCGCCGCCGCGACCGCCGCGCCGACGGTCAGCGCGACGCCGGCGATCACCACGCCTTGCAGGCGGCCCGGATCGACGCCCATCGAGCGCGCCGCCGGTTCGCCCAGCGTCAGCGCATCGAGCGAGCGCCCCGTGGTGCCGAGCAGCACCGCCCCCACTGCCATCAGCGGCAGGGCGACCTCGACATCGTTCCAGCTGCGATCGGTCAGCGCGCCCATCAGCCAGGTGACGATCTGCGATGCGACGAACGGCGTCGGCGCAAGGCTGATCGCGAGCGCGGTCAGCGAGCCGGTGATGCTGGTGAGGATCATGCCGGCGAGGGTGAAGAGGATGAGGCTGCCCGATCGGCCGGCGATCACGGCGAGCAACGCCATCGTCGCGGCGGCACCCGCAAGCGCAAAGCCGGGCAGCAGCCAGGCCTGCGCCGCATAGCCGAAATAGAGCGACAGCACCGCCCCCAGCGCCGCGCCCGACGACACGCCGAACAGGCCCGGATCGGCCAGCGGATTGCGCAGATAGCCCTGCATCACCGCCCCCGACAGGCCGAGCGCGGCGCCGACCAGCAGCGCCAGCGCGGTACGCGGCAGGCGCAGTTCGACGATGATGATCGAGCGCGGGTCGGCGGCGGTCCAGGCATCCCACGGCACCCACACCTTGCCTGCCGCGACCGACAGCGCGGCCGCGAGCAACAGCAGGACGACGAGCGACAGATTGAGCCGGGTCATGCTCCCATTCCTTTGCGCACCTGGCGCAGCCGCGCCATCGCCGCGATGATCGTCGGCCCGCCGCAGTTCATCAGCCGGGCGGGATAGGGCGCGATCCTGATCCGCTGCCCCAGCGCCCGCACTGCCGGGTGCGAGGTCAGCCGGTCCTCGCCGATTTCGGCCGCGCCTACCGACAGCAGCACGCGCGGCGGCGTGGCGATCAGATATTCGAGCGGCAGCACGTCCCATTTCTTGAGGCCATAGGTGGCGCTCATGTTGCGGAAGCCGGCGCGGGTCAGCAGGTCGTCGGGCAAGGTGCCGCCGCCCGGCACCAGTCCTCCCGATTGCCAGATCAGCGCCGGCACGCGTGCCCCCCGCACCGGAGTGGCGGCCGCCGCGATGCGATCGGCCAGATCCTCGCCGCGGGCGGGGTGGCCGGCGATCCGCGCGATGTCGCGGACCTGCGCCTCGCTGTCGGCGACCGTATCCGGCACCCGATATTGCACCAGCTTGATATGCATCCGTTGCAGCGCGGCGATCGTCGCCGGTTCGACGTGCGGGCCGGTGATGACCATGTCGGGGGCGAGTGCCACCACCTCCTCGGCGGTGCCCGACGTGGCGCGAAAGCGGCGCGCCTGGGCAAGCGGGATCGAGGTCGCGCGCGGGTCTTGCGAATAATGGCTGATGCCGGCGATCTGCTCAGGATCGGCGACCTGCATCAGCACGGCGTCGATGCACGGGTTGATCGACACGATCCGCGGCAGGTGCGGCGGCGCGGCGGAGAGCAAGGGCAGCGCGGCAAGAGCGAGCAGGCGGCGCATCAATATTCGACCCCCTTCTGCGCCTTGAACCCGGCATGGTAGGGGTGCTTCACCTCGGTGAAGTCGGTGACCAGGTCGGCGATCTCGATCAGCGCGGGCTTGGCGCCGCGGCCGGTGATGCAGATGTGCTTGGTGAGCGGCCGCTCCTTCAGGAACGCCACCACCTCGTCGATCGGCAGCGTGTCGTCACGCAGCACGATGTTGAGTTCGTCGAGGATGACGAAATCGAACGCGGGATCGAGGATCATCGCCTTGGACCGTTCCCACGCCGCCCGCGCGGCGGCGATGTCGCGCGCGCGATCCTGCGTGTCCCAGGTGAAGCCCTTTCCCATCACCTCGAAGGTCGCGAGGTCGGGGTGCGCCTCGAAGAAGGTGCGTTCGCCGGTTTCCCACTTGCCCTTGACGTATTGCAGGATGGCGACCTTCAGCCCCCAGCCGATGCTCCTGATCGCCATGCCGAAGGCGGAGGAGGATTTGCCCTTGCCGTTGCCGGTGTGGACGATCAGCAGCCCGCGTTCGAGCGTGCGACGCGCCTGCATCTTGGCACGGGCGGCGGCAAGGCGCGCCATGCGGGCGTTGTGGCGGGCGTGTTCGTCGGGCGTATCGGTCATCGGGAAAACGACTCCAGGGCAGCGGCGAGACGGGCGAGCGCGGCGGCACCGCGTGGCAGGCCGATGCGCAGCCGGTCGGGCGCGTCGGCGAAGGGACGGGTCAGGATGCCATGCCGCGCCAGTGCCGCAAACAGGTCGTGCGCGCGTGGATGTGCGACCAGCCGGAACAACGGCGCGCTGCCGACGATCGCCAACCCTGCATCGCCGAGCAGGCGGTCGAGCATCGCGCCCGCCTCCACGATGCGCGCCTGCTGCCTGGCGCGCCAGGCGGCGTCGCGATAGGCGGCGGTGCCGATCGCGATGGCCGGCGCGGTGACGGGCCAGTCGCCCAGCATCGCGCGCAACCGGTCCGCAACGGCCCGGCCGGCGATGACGAAGCCCAGCCGCAATCCGGGCAAGCCATAGAATTTGCCGAACGATCGCAGCACCACCAGCCGGTCCGACGCCTGCGCGGCGAGCCCCGGTTCGGGATCGGCATAGGCCTCGTCGACCACCACGATCCTGTCGCGCGCCAGCGTGCGCAACAGTGCCGGATCGGTGACGCGGCCATCGGGATTGGCGGGGCAGGCCAGCACGATGAGATCGCAACCGGCGACCGCATCCGGCGTGACGTGCGGGATCGCGGTCGCATGCGGCCACGCCGCGGCGTGACCGGCATAGCCCGGCGTCAGAACGGCAGCACGGGTTGCACCCAGCAAAGGCGCCAGCAGCCGCATCGCGAGGTCGGTGCCCGGCACCGCCACCACGCATGCGAAATCGGCGACGCCGAATGCCTGTGCCGCCGCCGCTTCCAGCGCGGCGAGCTCATCCGGTTCGGGCAGCCGGTCGAGCGCCGGCTGCACCGTCTCGGCCGGCCAGCTCCACGGCGCGATGCCGGTCGACAGGTCGATCCAGTTCTCGCCGCCGAAAGCCGCGCGCGCCGCCGCCACCCGTCCGCCATGGGCGGTGAAGGTGGCGAGGACGGATGCGTGGATCATCAATAGGTCAGCCGGATGCCGCCAAAGGCACCGCGCCCCGGCTGCCCATATTGATAGATCGTCTGGTAGCGTTCGTTGAAGGCATTCTCGATACGCCCGTACACTTCGACATGGCGGCCGACCGGGAAGGCGGCGCGCACGTCGGTGATGACGTAGCCGTCGAGGCGGCGCGCATTGGAGGCGTTGTCGAAGCTGTCGCCGACCGCGGTGATCGTCGCGCCCGTGGTGAGGCCGAACGGCCAGCGGTAGTCGGCGTTCACCGTGACGCTGTTGTCCGGTCGCCGCGGCAGGGCGCGGTTGAAGTTGGCGGTGCCGGTCGAGCGGTTCCTGGCGTCGAGATAGGTGTAGCTGGCGCTGAAGGTCAGCGCCTCGACCGGGCGCAGCAGCAGCGTCGCCTCGACACCCTGCGCCAGCGCACGCGCGACGTTGTCATAGGTGCCGTTCGGCCGTCCGGCGCAGATGCCGGTGAGCGGCGCGGTGCACGAGACGAAGGTGATGAGGTCGAACGAGGTCCGCCGGAAATAGGTCGCGCTCGCCTCGACCGCGCCGCCCAGCGCCTTCTGCGTCACGCCCGCGTCCCAGCCGTGCGAGCGTTCCGGGTCGAGCCGTGCGTTGCCGTATTCGCTCTGCAACTGGTAGAGCGTCGGCGCCTTGAACCCTTCCGAATAGCTCGCGCGGAAGGCGGTGGCGCCGCCGTTGGGCGACCACACGCCGCTCGCCGACACCGTGGTGGCGCCGCCGAAGATGTTGTGGTCGTCGTGACGGATGCCGCCCGTCGCGGTCAGCCCGGCGACCGGCGTCACCGCCAGCTGGCCATAGACGCTGAAGATGCGCGCCCGGCCGCGCGTCTGCGGACCGCCGTAGCTCGAGGTGGTGAAGCGCGACACCTCGCGCTCGGCACCGAAGGTCGCGAACACCGCGGAGGTGACGTCGGCCGTGCCCTGATATTCGATGCGGTCGTTGCGCCCCTTGCCGTAGAAGGTTTCCTGCGGCGTACCGTCGGGGTCGTAGTTGCGGCGGTTGCTGTCGGTGTGCGCATAGCCGAAGCGGTTGCGCAGGCGTCCGTCGAACAGCGCGGCGTTGAGGCCGGCGTAGCCCGTCCATTGCTCGCTGTCGCCATATTCGCGCGTGTCGCCGAAGACGAAGCGGGGCGCCGGGAAGCCGTCGATATCGGTGCGGCCGTTCGAGTAGAAGCCGCGCAGATCGACCGATATCGCCGATGCGAGCGCGATGCCGAGGCTGCCGTTGGCGGCATAGTTGCGATAGCCGTCGCGCTCCGTGCCCGGCGCATAGGCGGAGATGCCGTCCGTGGTGTAATAGCCGCCGCCGAGGCTGGCCGAGACGGGGCCGGCCTTGCCCGACACGTTGGCGAAGCCCTGCCCCGTTTCGTGCCAGCCGCCTTCGGCGCGGGCGTTGACGCTCAGCTGTTCGGTCGGCTGGCGGGTGATGAGGTTGACGACGCCGCCGATCGCCTGGCTGCCCCACAGCACCGACTGGGCGCCGCGCAGCACCTCGATGCGCGCGATGTTGCCGATCAGCAGGTTGCCGAAGTTGAAGCCGCCACCGGGCGAGGAGGGATCGTTCAGCTTGATGCCGTCGATCAGCGCCACCGTCTGGTCGCTCTCCGCACCGCGGATGTTGACCGAGGTCGCGGTGCCGACGCCGCCGTTGCGCGTCACGGTGACGCCCGGCGTCTGACGGAGCAGGTCGGAGACGACCACCGCCTGGCGCTGTTCGATCGTCCGCGTGTCGAGCACCGTCACGGACTGGCCGACGGTATCGGCGGGCCGCGCGGCGCGGTTGGCGGTGACCAGGATGTCGCTGCCCGCATCGGCCGCCTGTTCGAGGCCGGTGGTGGATTGCGCGCTTTGCGCGAATGCAGGCGTCGCCGCCGCGATGCACGGCAGCATGATCAGATAGGAGTATTTCGTCACGATGGTTTCCCTCATCGTCGTTCAACAACGGGGACGCGACGCCGCGGCAGCCGGAACCGGTCCGCCCACGCAACGCCCCCAACACCGTCGTCACGCGAGGAAACCCCTCGATCGCACCGCACACCCCGTCGGCACGAAGGACAACCGCGACGGGCAGGTCTCCTGGCTCCCGGGTCGTCGCCTTGCCCGGCCTTCCCGGATGGTGACATCCAGTGGCGCGCGGAAGGAGCAAAGGCTCGCCGGTCACAGTTGCGGGGGCAGCCCCGGATGGCGAGCGCGGCTCGCTTCCGGGTTCCCTTTTCATCCCATCTCTGGGAACCTGTCGCGTCGGCGCCCCTAGGGCGATGGGGAGACGAAGGCAAGATGGCGACGATGGTGTTCCTGGGCGGCGCACGCTCCGGCAAGAGCCGGCTGGCGCAAGGTGCGGCGGAGGCGCATGCGGGGCCGCTGCACTATCTCGCTACGGCAGAGGCGCATGACGAGGAGATGCGTGAGCGCATCGCGCACCACCGCGCGGATCGCGATGCACGCTGGACGACGGTCGAATGTCCGCTGGCGCTGCCCGAGGCGATCGGCGGTATCGGCGAAGGCGCGGTGCTGGTTGACTGCCTCACGTTGTGGCTATCGAACCTGATGCTCGGCGAGCATGATATCGCGGCGCGCACCACCGATCTGCTGACGGCCTTATCCCGAGCGCCGGTGCCGGTATACGTGGTGAGTAACGAGGTCGGCATGGGCATCGTCCCCGACCACCCGCTCGGTCGCCGGTTCCGCGATGCCGCGGGGCGCCTCAATCAGGCAGTCGCCGGGATGGCGGATGCGACGTATCTGGTCGTCGCCGGCCTGGTGCTGCCGTTGCAGCGATTTCATCACTCCGATCCTCCCCCGCCAGGGGGAGGTGTCGCGCCGAAGGCGTGACGGAGGGAGAGGCAAGCTACGTCTTGCCCGGCCAATGGCATCGCTGACCTCCTCCTCCACCATTCGGCTGTCATCGGGAGAGGAAGTATAACTGCAATCGATTGTTGTGTTTGCAGCGGATGATGGTACGATGCCGCGCAAGCTCGCCGGAGACGGGCCCATCGCCAGAGAGGACGCCGATGCGCATGCCTGATTCCAAGCCGCAGCTGTCGTTGGGACGGGTGCTTGAGATGAATCTGGGTTTCCTCGGGCTGCAATTCAGTTTCGGGCTGCAGCAGGGCAACATGGCGCCGATCTACAGCTACTTGGGCGCAGCGGAGGCATCGCTGCCGCTGTTGCAGCTGGCGGGGCCGATCACGGGCCTGCTCGTCCAGCCGCTGATCGGCGCGATGAGCGATCGCACCGATTCGCGCTGGGGACGGCGGACGCCCTATTTCCTGGTCGGCGCCGTGCTGTGCGCGATCGGGCTGTTCTGCATGCCGCTGTCGTCGTCGCTGCTGATGGCGGTGTCGATGCTGTGGATCCTCGATGCCGGCAACAACATCACCATGGAGCCCTATCGCGCCTATGTGTCCGACCGGCTGAACGCCAACCAGCACCAGATCGGCTTCCTCACCCAGTCGGCGTTCACCGGCCTTGCGCAGATGCTCGCGTTCCTGACCCCGTCGCTGCTCGTCTGGGCGGGGATGAACCAGGATTGGGTCGACGCGCACAACATCCCCTATACCGCGCGGATCGCGTTCATGGTCGGCGCCGCGCTGAGCTTCGGGACGATCGTCTGGTCGATCCGCCGGGTCCCCGAGCTGCCGCTGACCACCGCCGAGCGCGCACGCATCGCCGCCGAGCCCAAGACGCCGGGCGCGGTGCTCGCCGAGATCGGTGCGGCGATCCGCGACATGCCGGTGGCGATGCGCAAGCTGGCTCTGATGAGCCTGTTCCAATGGTATGCGATGGCGGCCTATTGGGCGTACGTCATCTATGCGATCGGCCGGTCGGTGTACGGCACCAATGTCGCCACCTCGTCCGGCTTCCATTCGGCGGTGCTGACCAATGGCGAGATGGCGGCGTGGTACAATGCCGTCGCCTTCGTCGCCGCCTTTGCGATGGTGCCGCTCGCCAAGCGGATCGGCGCGGCGAGCCTGCATGCGGCCTGCCTGGTGCTCGCCGGGATCGGCATGCTGTGGCTGCCGCACGTCACCGAAAAATGGATGCTGTTCCTGCCCGCGATCGGCGTCGGCATCGGCTGGGCGAGCATCATGGGCAACCCCTATGTGATCCTCGCAGGGTCGATCCCGCCGGAGCGGACCGGCGTCTACATGGGGATCTTCAACATGATGATCGTCATTCCGATGCTGATCTTCTCGGCCACGATGTGGGCGTTCTACGACACCCTGCTCGGCGGCGATCCGCGGCACGTGCTGACGCTGTGCGGGGTGCTGATGTTCGCCGCCGCCGCCGCGGTGTGGAGCGTACGCGCGCGCAACGCCGAAGGGCTGCCGGTCGGCATGACCGCGGCATGATCGCGTTCCACGGCCCGTCGAGCAGCCTGGTGCTGGAGCCGCGCGGCGAGGCGCCGCCGGCGTGGCGCTGGTGGGGGCCGCGCGTCGCTGCGGCGGGGCTGCCGCCGCTGGCGGACGTGCGGCCCGCGGCGTCCTTTTCGCTCGACGACGACCAGCCGCTGACCGTCGCGCCGGCGTTCGGCACCGGCTGGTTCGGCCCCGCGGCGCTGCATGCGCATCGCGGCGGACGCGCCTTCGCGCAGCGTTTCGTGGTGGAGGCGATCGAACAGGCAGACGATGCGGTGACCGTCACCCTGGTCGACGCCGCCGCCGAGGTCGCCCTGGTACAGCGGATCGCGCTGGCCGGCGATGTGGCGACGCTGTCGGCCAGCGTCGTCAATCGCGGCGACGGCATGCTCGACGTCGCATGGCTTGCCGCGGGTACGCTGCCGCTGCCCGCCGATTGCGCCGGCATCCGCAGCTTCACCGGCCGCCACAATGCCGAGTTCGTGCCCCAAGCGGAGCCGATGCCCGCGCACGGCTGGCTACGTGAGAACCACCGCGGCCTCACCGGTCATGCCGGGCCGCCGGGGCTGTTCGTGATGGGGCCGGAGGCGGGGTGGCATGGCGGCCGCGTCCATGCCGCGCAGCTCGCCTGGTCGGGCAACCACCGCCTCGCCGTCGAGCGCGACGACGACGGATTCTGGACGTTGCAGATGGGCGAGGCGCTGGCCTCCGGCGAGATCCGGCTGGCACCCGGCGGTCGGTACGACAGCCCGGAGATGCTGGCGACCTGCTCGCCCGCGGGCCTCAACGGCGCGATCCAGGCCTTCCACGCCGCGGTCCGCGCCCGCGCGCCCTGGCCGGCGGACGGCATGCCGCCGCGGCAGGTGCATGTGAACAGCTGGGAAGGCTTCTACTTCGACCATGACGAGGCGGCGCTGATGGCGCTGGCCGATCGGGCCGCCGCCCTGGGCGTGGAGCGGTTCGTGCTCGACGACGGCTGGTTCCGGGGCCGCGACGACGACACCGCCGCCCTGGGCGACTGGACGGCCGATCCGCGCAAATATCCACGCGGGCTGGGGCCGCTCGCCCGCCACGTCACCGGGCTGGGGCTGAGTTTCGGCCTGTGGCTCGAACCGGAGATGGTCAATCCGGACAGCGATCTTGCCCGCGCGCATCCCGATTGGGCGTTGCAGCTGGACGGCGTGCCGCTGCTGACGGCGCGCAACCAGCTGGTGCTCGACATGGGCCGGGAAGCGGTGCGCGATCATCTGTTCGATGCGATCGACACGCTGCTGCGCGACCTGCCGATCGCCTATCTGAAATGGGACCACAACCGCGATCTCGCCCCGGCCGGCGATGCGCGCGGCCATGCCGGCTACCACGCGCAGGTGCTGGGCGCCTATGCGCTGTTCGACCGGCTGCGCGCGGCGCACCCGGCGCTGGAGATCGAGGCGTGCGCAGGCGGCGGCGGACGGATCGATGCCGGCATCGCCGCGCGCACGCACCGGTTCTGGACCAGCGACTGTATCGATGCGGTGAGCCGCGTCGCGATGCAGCGCGGCTTCCTGCATTTCATGCCGCCCGAGATGATGGGCGCGCACGTCGGCGCTTCGCCGGCGCATTCCACCGGCCGGCGGCAGGGCATGGCGTTCCGCACCGCCGTGGCGCTGCCCGGCCATCTTGGCGTCGAGCTGGATCCCGCCGCTATGGGCGTGCGCGATGCCGAGGTGCTGGCCGCCGGGATCGCGCGCTACAAGGCGCTGCGCGACCGGCTGCACCATGGCCGCGTCTGGCTGGGCGAAGGGCCGGACGGTCTCGTCTGGCAGATGCACGGCGAACCCGGCGACCTGCTGCTGAGCGTCACCCGCATCGCGCCGACCAGTCTGCGCCATCCCCCTGCCCTGACGCTGCCGCCGCTCGCCGGCGCGGGCGCGACCCGCGTGCGCCTGATCGACCTCGCCACCGAGGATGGCCACCCCGCCCCCGATGCGCCGCTGTTCGCCGTCATGCGCGGACATGGGTGGGGACAGGGGCGCGGACACGGGTGCGGGGGCGGCGTGACGTTCGATGGCGACTGGCTCGCCCAGGCCGGCCTGCCGCTGCCGGCGATGAAGGCGGAGAGCGTCGCGCTCTTCGCGCTGGAGACCCTATGACCCGTCCTGCCCCCTCCGCCGCGTTCGCCGCAGCACCCGCCCCCGTCACCACCCATTGGCGCGCCGAGGATGCCCGCCGCGCCGCGGACCAGCCCGCCGCCGCGCTGCCCGTCATCGCCGCCGCCGATGTCGTGCCGGTGCTGCCCGGCCACGACGTCTGGGACATGTGGCAGATCGCCTATGCCGACGGACGCAGCATGCTGCATCAGGGCCGCAGCTGGTGGTTCTTCCTTGCGACGCCGCGCTTCGACGACCCCGACGATCGCCACGATGCCGCGCGTATCCGGCTGACGAGCCACGGTGCCGACGGCTGGCGCGACCATGGCGATGCCTTTCCCGACGGCTTCGCACCGGGCAGCCGGGAATGGTCGGGATCGGCGGTGCTCGACGCGGACGAGACGACTTTGACGATGTATTTTACCGCCGCCGGCCGGCGCGGGGCGCCGCGCACCTTCGAACAGCGCCTGTTCGAGACGCGCGGACGCTTCGTGGATGGACGGCTGAGCGACTGGACGGTGCCGGTCGAGTCGGTCGCGGCGGACGGCGACACCTATCTGCGCGCCGACGAGGCGGCGGCGACCGACGGGCGGATCAAGGGATTTCGCGATCCCGGCGTGTTTCGCGATCCCCATGACGGCGCCGAATACCTGCTGTTCGTCGGTTCGGCCGGTTGGGTGGAGGACGTGCACGACGGCGTGATCGGCGTCGCCCGCCGCGCGCGTGCCGATGCGCCCTGGTCGCTGGCGCCGCCGCTGGTCGAGGCGATCGGCGTCAACAGCGAACTGGAGCGGCCGCACGTCATCCATCGGGATGGCCGCTATTATCTGTTCTGGTCGACGCAAGCGAAGCGCTTCGCTCAGGGCATCGATGCGCCGACCGGCCTCTATGGCATGGTGGCCGATGCGATGACCGGGCCGTGGCGGCCGCTCAACGGATCGGGCCTCGTCGCCGCCAATCCGCGCCAGGAGCCGTACCAGGCCTATTGCTGGTGGGTGACCGGCGAGCTGGACGTGCTGAGCTTCGTCGATGCCTGGGGCCTCAACGGCGCCGTGCCCGACACCGCCGCCACCCGCCGCGCGCATTTCGGCGGCACCGCGGCGCCGTGGTTCCGCCTGATCCTCGATGGCGACGCGGCGCGGGTGGAGATGGCGCGATGAGGCATCGCCTGCTGCTCGCCCTTCCCCTCCTCGCGCTGCCCATCCTCACGCACGCGCAGACGGCGGAGGCGCGGGTCACCGCCCCGGCCGGCGCGCGCGTGTTCCGGCTGGACGGCAACGGCGTCACCTATGCGCTGGGGGTCGACGACAAGGGCTATCTGCGCCCCATCCACTGGGGTGCCGCCGTCGCCGAGGGCGACCCGCTGGCGCCGCCGATCGTCGCCGAACCTTCCAGCTTCGATCCCGCGCCGACCGTCACCGCGCAGGAATATCCGGGTCAGGGCGAAGGCCTGGTCACCGATCCCGGCATCAAGGTCGCCTTCGCCGACGGCAATCGCGACCTCGTGCTGAAATACCGCAGCCACCGCGTCGATGGCGAGACGCTGACGGTCGAGCTTGCCGATATCAGCCAGCCCTTCTTCGTCACGTTGCGCTACACGATCGACCCGGCGACCGGCGTGCTCGCTCGCTCGGCAAGCGTGCGCAACGGCGGCAAGCGACCGGTGCGCATCGACCAGATCGCCGCCGCGGTCTTCACCTTGCCCGCCGGCGACGATTACCGGCTGAGCTATCTCACCGGCCGCCACGCCGCCGAATGGACGCTGAAGGATGTGCCGGTCACCCCGGCGCTGACCGCGATCGAGAGCCGCCGCGGCCTGACCGGCCATGCCAACAATCCGTGGTTCGCGATCGGCAAGACCGGGCAGACGGACGAGGCGCACGGCCCCGTCTGGTACGGCGGGCTCGCCTGGTCGGGATCGTTCCGGATCAGCGTCGCGCAGGACGTGCTCGGCCGCGTGCGCATCGCCGGCGGCTTCAATCCCTATGACTTCGGCTGGAGCCTGAAACCCGGCGAGACGCTGGAGACGCCAGTGTTCTACGTCGGCTATTCGGGCCATGGCATGGGCGAGGCGTCACGCGATTTCCACGCCTTCCAGCTGACGCACATCCTGCCCGAACATGCCCGCGCGAAGCTGCGCCCGGTGCTCTACAACAGCTGGGAAGCGACCACCTTCGACGTCACCGAGGCGGGCCAGATGGCGCTGGCGGAGAAGGCGGCGGCGATCGGCGCCGAACGCTTCGTCGTCGACGACGGCTGGTTCGGCGCGCGCGACAGCGACCGCGCGGGCCTTGGCGACTGGACGGTCAATCCGCGCAAGTTCCCGCATGGCCTCAAGCCGCTGATCGACAAGGTGAAGGGGCTGGGCATGGATTTCGGCCTGTGGGTCGAACCCGAATCGGTCAATCCGGACAGCGACCTCTATCGCACGCATCCCGACTGGGTGATCGGCTTTCCCGGCCGGCCGCGGACCGAGGCGCGCAACCAGCTCGTCCTCAACCTCGCGCGGACCGATGTGCGCGACCATATCCTCGGCTGGCTCGACCGGCTGGTGAGCGAGAACGACATCGCCTTTCTGAAGTGGGACGTGAACCGGCGCTGGACCGAACCCGGCTGGCCCGGCGCGTCGCCCGCCGACCAGCAGCGATTGTACGTCGATTACGTCCGCAACCTCTACTGGATCCTGGCCGAACTGCGGCGGCGCCATCCGGCGCTGGAGATCGAAGGCTGCGCCGGCGGCGGCGGCCGCGTCGACCTCGGCATGCTGCGCTGGGTGGACGAGGTGTGGCCGTCGGACAATACCGATCCCTCCGACCGGCTGGCGATCCAGGACGGCTTCACCCATGCCTATACGCCGGCGGTGATGATGGCCTGGGTGACAGACAGCCCGAACTGGGCGAACACGCGGGTCACCAGCCTCGACTATCGGTTCCTGTCGGCGATGCAGGGCGGGCTTGGCATCGGTGCCAATCTGCTGAAGTGGCAGGCGGAGGATGTCGCCACCGCATCGAAATGGATCGCCGCCTACAAGACGATCCGGGCGACGGTGCAGCGCGGCAATCTCTACCGCCTCGTCAGCCCGGAGGCGTCCGCCTCCACCTCGGCGACGATGTATGTCGGCCGGGACGGGCGGCAGGCGGTGCTGTTCCAGATGCTGCATTCGTCGATGTGGCGCGACAATCCGCCGGCGATCCTGCCCCAGGGGCTCGATCCGGCGCGGCGCTATGCGGTGCGGATGCTCGGCGGCGGCGCGCTGCCGGCCGGCGTGCCGGCCAGCGCGAGCGGCGCCTATTGGATGGCGACGGGCCTGCGGGCGCCGCTGAAGGGCGATTTCGCGGGTGCGGCCTTCGTGTTCGAGGCCTTGTAGGGTCGCGCGAACGAAAAAGGCGGAGCGGCCGAAGCCGCCCCGCCCGTTCCGGGGAAGAACCGGGGAAACCCGTCAGAAGCGGTAGCGGACCGAGCCCGTCACGGTGCGCCCGTAGAGCGCGGTGTTGTTGAAGACGGCGGTGGTCGAGGACACCGTCGGCCCCAGGCTGCCGCCGCCGCGGAAGCCGAGCTTGTCGAACAGGTTGTTGACGTTCAGCCCCAGCTCGACGCGCTCGGTCGGGCGCACGGTCACGAAGCCGTTGACGAAGGTCGAGCCCTTGATCGTGTAGAGGTTGAAATCGTCCGACTTGGTGCTCGTCTGGCCGTTGACGCTGACGCCGAAGGCGACCGGGCCGGCATCGTAGGAGGGCGAGACGACGAACAGGAAGTCGGGCAGGCCGCCCGGCTTGTTGCCGACCAGCGCCGCGGTCGCGCTGCTGACGATCTTCGAGGCGGCATAGGTCGCATCGACCGCCAGGTTGAAGTTGCCCGCATTGAACCGGCTCGAGAACTCGACGCCATAGGACCGATAGCCGTTCGAGATGTTGGGATTGTTGTTCGGCGCCGGCTGGTTGATGCGGGTGAAGTCGTAGTTGTTCTCGGTCAGCGTCGAATGGAAGCCGGTGATCTCGACCGAATACGACCCGCCGAGCACGCCGCCGCGCTGCTTCAGCCCGATTTCCTGCTGGTTGAGGAAGTTGACCGAGGTCGCCTGCCCCTGCGCATTGAGCGAACCGTCGGCGTTGAAATTGCCCGACAGCACGCGCCGGTCGGCGTTGAAGCGGCCGCCGCGGCTGGCGCGGGCGAAGACGCTGGTGTTGTTGCTGAGCGCATAGAGCGCACCGAGCGACCAGCTGACGTAATGGTCGGTATAATCGATCTTCTCGGGCGTGGCGCTGAGCACCAGCGACGGGATCAGCGCGACGCCCAGCGCGTCGCGGACCTGCGTCGTCGGACCGGCGACGCCGCCCTGCGCGGTGCCTTCGCCATGCACGCTGTCATAGCGGACGCTGGCGTCGAGGTTCAGCCCGCCGACCTCATAGCCGACCTGCAGGAACGGTGCGGCATCGGTATAGGTGAGGTCGACACGGCGGGCGCAGCAGCTGCCCCAATTGTCGTTGAACCCGGCCTGCCCCGCGGCCGTCAGCTGCGTACCGGTGGTCGAGAACAGATCGAGCGGTGCCGCATTGGTGCCGTTCAGCTCGCTGAACTGGCGGTTGACGTGCCAGTCCTGGACGATGTTCTGCTTCATCACGAACACGCCCGCCGTCACCCGCGCCTTGCCGGGGCCGACGTCGAACTTGCCGTTCAACGTCAGGTTGTTGGCGAAGTTGTTCATGTTCTTCATCAACGTGTTGATGTTCGGATTGTTGTTGATGTAGCTGCCGGTATAGACCTGCCCCGCGTTCGGCCCCGCCGCATAGCGGATCGAGCCGACGATCTGGCCGTTGACGCACGAGCCGATCACGCCGTTCGCGCCCGGCGACGTCGCCGCGCAGGACACGCCTGCGACCGTGTTGACGCGGTTGGTGACGTTGATGAACTGCGTCGTGAAATTGCCGCTGATCCACTGATAGCGGATCGTGTCGTCCAGGGTCAGATTGTCGCTGATGTCATAGTGGAACTGCGCGCCGATGCTGGTGACACGGGGGTGGATGCCCTGCATCTCGGCCGTCTTGATGCCGCCGCCGTCGTAATCGAGATACTGGAAATAGCGGTTATAGATCGAATAGGCGGAGCCATCGCGCCCGTCGAAGGTCGGCAGCGGCTGGAAGTTGCTGATCGTGTTGCCCTTCACCGTCGCCAGCGACGGCGTGGTCGTGTTGGTCGGCGCCTGTTCGTCGAGCCGCTTGAACAGCAGCCGGATGTAGCCGCGGTTGTCGGGCAGATCCTTGGTCAGGTTGGCCTTGATCTGATAGCCGCGCAGGATGTTGAAATTCTCGTTGGTGTAGCCGCCGCCGTTGCGCGCATAGCCGCCGATGTGGAAGCGGGTCGTGTCGTCGATCGGCGCACCGTAATCGAAGTCGACGCGGTGTTCGCGGAAGCCCAGGCCGTTGCTGTAGGCGACCTCGCCCCCCGCCTTTTCACCCGTCTTGCTGATGAAGTTGATGACCGCGCCCGGCGCCTGGCTGGCGAAGGTGGAGGCCGAGCCGCCCCGCACCGCCTCGACCGTCTTCACGTTCTGGTCGAAGCGGATCCAATAGTCGTTGTTGCCGAAGTTGATGTCGCCGAACAGCACGTCGGGCAGGCCGTCTTCCTGTAGCGCGACATATTCCGAACCACCGGTCGACACCGGAATGCCGCGCACGCCGATGTTGGCGTTGCCGCCCGGACCCGCCGTGTCGGACGGCTGGAGTCCCGGAACGTTGCGCAGGATTTCGGCGACCGAGCGCGGCGTGAAGTTCTGGATGGCTTCATTGCTGAGCTGCGACACCGAAATCGAGCTGCGGAAGCGCGAGCGTTCGCCGGTGGAAGCGGTGACGACGATGTCCTCGCTCTGCGCCGCCGCATCGGGGATCGCACCGGCCGCAGCCGCCTGATCCGCAGCGGGCGTCGTGGCGCTCGCGGGCGCAGCCGGCGTTGTCGTCGTCTGGGCGGCGACGGGGGCAGCGGCGAACATCGCAGTCATCGCGATCGTCGAGCCGCAGGTAAGCAGCACCTTCATCGTCATGGCATCTCTCCTCCTCAGGTGCCCCGCTTCGGAGGCTAACGATTGATCCATATCAGACCAGCAATCGTTTGCAACATCCGATTGCAAAGGATTGCAAGCGAGGAGAGATTGTTGCCTTGTTGCAACATCGGCGGGGGACGGCGTCGGGGTAGATGCTATCGCCTCATACGCCTCCCGCCATTTATACTGGGCATCGAAAGCCCTGGGTTGGCTCAGCACGAACGGCTGGGGAACGGCCCCTTGTCAGGGCTGATCGACATTCACGATGAGGGACCCTCTTCATCCTCCCCGCCAGGGGGAGGTGGCGCCGAAGGCGACGGAGGGGGAGGACTCCCAACGCTAGTCGTTGCTTACCTCCCCCTCCGTCAGGCTGCGCCTGCCACCTCCCCCTGGCGGGGGAGGAGTGAATGTCGATTGGTCCTAAGGATACGCTACGCTGCGGCGCCGATGCGCTTGAGATACGCCGCATGGGTCGGCATCGACTCCGCCATGCCGGCGATCGCACCTGCCAGACGGTCGACGAAGGTGGCGCTCGCCGCCGCTCCGCCGCCATAGCCGAGCAGAGGATCGACCGCGGCGGGGATGTTGAACTGGCCGATATGCACCGCCAGCCAGCTTGCCGGACCGAACAGGTCCATGTCGCGCGCCAGCAGACGGCCCGCCTCGCGGAAATGGGCGATCTTAAGCGCGAGCGTATCGGGGATCGGCATCGCCGCGCATTCGCGCCATAGCGGCGCATCGTCGCGCGCAGTCAGCTTGTAATGCAGGATCAGGAAATCGCGGATGCGCTCATATTCGGTGATCGCGACGCGATTGTATTCCGCCGCCGCCAAGGGATCGCTGCGCCCCCTGGGGAAATAGGCGAGCAGCTTGGCGATGCCGGCCTGGATGAGGTGGATGCTGGTCGATTCGAGCGGCTCCATGAAACCGCTGGCGAGCCCGATCGCGACGACGTTGCGGTTCCAGAACAGCCGCCGCCGGCCGGTGGTGAAGCGCAGGTGCCGCGGCTCCGCCAGTGCCTCGCCGTCGAGATTCGCCATCAGCGTCGCCGCCGCCTCGTCATCGGACAGGTGGCGGCTGCAATAGACGTAGCCGTTGCCGGTGCGGTGCTGCAATGGGATGCGCCATTGCCACCCCGCGCCGCGCGCCGTCGAGCGGGTGTAGGGCGTCAACCCGTCGCCGCCGGTGACGCACGGCACCGCCACCGCCCGATCGCAGGGCAGCCAGTGCGTCCAGTCCTCGTAACCGGTGGCGAGCGCGCCTTCGATCAGCAGGCCGCGAAAGCCCGAGCAATCGACGAACAGGTCCGCCGCCAGCCGCCGCCCGCCGTCGAGCGTGACCCCGGCGACATCGCCGCTCGTCCCGTCGCGGGCGACATCGGCGATCCGCCCCTCGACGCGGATGACGCCCCGCGCCTCGGCATAGCGGCGCAGGAAGCGCGCATAGAGGCCGGCATCGAAATGATAGGCATAGTCGAAGGTCGAGGCGACGCTGCGCGGATCGGCCATCGGCGCGGCGAAGCGGCCGCGCTTCGCTGCGCCCCACGCCATCGACAGATCATCCAGCGGCACCCGCCCGCCCGCCGCCCGCGCCGCCAGCCAATGCTGGTGCACGGCGACGAGGTCGAACGGCTTGCCGAAGGTGCCGAAGGGGTGGAAGTAGCGATGGCCCTGCTTCGCCCAGTCGACGAATTCGATGCCGAGCTTGAAGGTGCCCTTCGTCTCGCGCAGGAATTCGGCTTCCTCGATACCGAGCGTGTCGTTGAACAGCTTGATCGGCGGGATCGTCGCCTCGCCGACGCCGACCGTGCCGATGTCGTCGGATTCGACCAGGGTGATCGTGCACCCGCGCGGCAGGGCGTGCGCCAGCGCCGCAGCGGTCATCCACCCCGCGGTGCCGCCGCCGACGATCAGGATGGCGCGGATCGCCGCCGCATCGGTATCGCTCATCCTGCCCTCGCCATCATGGACCTATCGTTCGCCCATTGCGAACCGATCCGCAAGCCGTCCGCCGGGCGATGGTGCGGTCATTACGCGCCTGACAGGACCGAACGCGCGTGATAGCCCTTGCAACCATGTTCGCCCAATTGCTGACGCCCCCCTATCTGCCGTTCGCGATCGCGTTCGTGGTGATGGTCGGCATCGGCATCATCGAGGCGCTGCCCGCGGTCGCCGCGGCGATGCGCTATCGCGTCGGCGGCCCGCTGATCGACGGGCTCATGGCGGAGCTGGGCATGAGCGGCGGTTCGCTGAACGGGATGCTCGCCGGCAGCGGCGGCGCGGTGGCCGCCGAACCGGCGATCCGGGTGGAGCACACCGCAGCGGACTGAGCGCAGGTCGGGTAAGGGGCCTACGCCCCCTCCGGCACCGCCGCATCCGGGTGGAGGATCCCATCCGCCCGCAGCGCCTGCCAGAAGGCGGCCGGGATCTTCGCCCGCAGCGCGGCGTGATCGGCGAGCAGGTGCGTCGGCGAGGCGGTGCCGACGATCAGCGAGGCCGCCACGTCCGGCGCCTGCGCGAACTGGAGCGAGGCGGCGACCAGATCGACGCCGTGCTGCGCGGCGATCGTGCGCAACCGCTCCATCCGTTCGCGCTTGTCGGCGGGGATCAGCGTGTTCTCCTCGCCATAATTATAGCGCGGCGCGCCGCCGAGGAAGCCGGCGTTGAGCGCCGATCCCATCACGAAACTGACGCCCGCCTCACGCGCCCTGGGGAACACCTGCTCCACGGCATTGGCATGATCGACCAGCGAATATTGGCTGGCGAGCAGGTGGACGTCGCTATCGGCGACCTCCAGGCAGCGCAGGATCGGCTGCGGGCAGTTGACGCCCATCCCCCAGCCGTCGATCACGCCCTCTTCGCGCAGCCGGGTCAGCGCCGGGAAAGCGCCCTGCTCCGCCACCGGCCACAGCGTTTCCCAATCGTCGGGCAGGTAGGGATTGTCCGGCGAGAGGTCGTGGACGAAGACGATGTCGAGCCGGTCGAGGCCCAAGCGTTGCAGGCTGTCCTCGATCGAGCGCAGCACGCCGTCGGCGGTGTAGTCGAAATGCGGCGTGTTGGGAGAGGTGGTGAAGGGAAAATAGCGCTTGGCGTCATGGTCGCGGCTGGCGCGGAGCAGCTTGCCGACCTTGGACGAGAGGACGAATTCGTGGCGCGGCTTGCGGGCGAGGAACCGGCCGAAGCGGCGTTCGGCGAGCCCCAGGCCATACCAGGGCGACACGTCGAAATAGCGCACGCCCGCATCCCATGCCGCGGCGAGCGTCGCCTCGGCCTGTTCGTCGGTCGCGAACTGGAATTCGTTGCCGATCGCCACGCCGCCGAGGCCGAAGTCGTGGGGCGGACGATAACGCTGCCGAGCCATATGGGAACACCCTTGCCGTTGAGCAGGGGGAACACGGCAGCACGGGTTCGGTATCCGTCAGCCCCGGCAATCGTACGCTGGCGAACGCTCAGCGCAGGCGCCGCTCGAACAGCAGGCGATAGAGGCGCGGCGGGATGTGCGAGCGGCGGCCGAGCAGAACGGCGCCGAGCATGGGTGCGGCCGCATCGCGCAGCTGCGCCATCATCGCGCGTGCGACCGGGCGCCGCGTCGCCTCCGCCTCGATCACCGCGACGACGCCGTCGACCGACTGGGCGAGCTCGACGCCTTCGAACCCGTCGGCGACCGGCGGGGCGGTGACCACGACATAACCGTAGCGCAGCTTGAGTTCGCCGATCAGCCGCCGGTCGAGCCGCTGGCCCGAACAGGCGGCGATGCCGAGGACGGCGGTGTCCATGTCCTCGAACGCCTCCATCTCGATGGCGTCGGCGCGCTCGGGCACCGGCGCATGATCGGCGAAGCGGACCAGCACGACACGCCCGCGCCGGCGCCGCACGATGGTGCGGCCGATGCCGAGCGCCGCCTCCTGCAAGCTCATCTTGGCGGTCGGCGCCACGAGCAGCACCGCACGTCCGTCGCGCCCGCCCATCGCGTCGATCGCGCCGACGAGGCGGCCGTAATCGCGCTGTTCGTTCGGATTGACGCCGTCGCCATGCGCCATGGGCGCCGCCAGCACGGTGAGGCCGAGCGCACGCTCCACCTCGATCGGCGACAGGAACACCTCGCGCAGGCTGCCGAGCACGAACACGGTGGTGCCCGCGATCAGGATGGCGGCGACGATGCTGCCCGCGATCAGCAGCAGCGGCGGATTGTTGCGCTTGGCGGGCGGCGTCGGCGCCTCGATCACCCGCACGCTGGGGCTGCCGGCGTCGGACGCCTGGTTGAGCTGCACCCGCGCCTGCGCGACCTGGCCGGCGAGCGATTTATAGCTGTCGGCGAGCACGTCGCGCTCCAGCTTCATCGCGGTCAGCCTGTCGCCGATCGCGTTGAGCTGATCGAGCCGGGCCTTGGACTGCGCCATCTGCGTGGCGAGGGCACCGGCGCGCGCCTGGGTGCCGGCAAGGCTCGCCTGCGTCTGCACCACCCGGTCGCGCGTGGTGTCGAACAGCTGGTTGCGCCCGGTGCGGCGCGTCTGCACCATGTTGCGCCTTTGCTGGTCGATCGTGCCCTGCACATTGGCGATCTGCCGGTCGATCTGCGTGACCTGCGGCGATCCCTTCATGAAGCGCGAGGCGAGATCGGCGCGCTTCGCCTGCAAGGTGAGCAGCGACGCCTGCATCTCGCCCAGGGCGCGGGCGGCTTCGGTGTTGTCGCTATAGAGTTCGACGTTCGCCGGCATGCCGCGGGTGTCGGCGCGCAGCGAGGACAGGCTGCGGCTGGCGTCGGCGAGCGCGGCGTCGGCATCGAGCTTGTTCTTGCGCAGCAGGTCGTCCTGCGCGACCGCGCCGGCCACCTGCGCGCCGATATCGACGATGCCGTTGTCGCGCTGATAGGTGACGATGCGCGCATTGGCGGCGTCGAGCTGGCGGCGCACGGCGTCGCGCTGCTGCTCCAGGAACGTCACGCGGCCCGCGGTCAGCACGTTGGCGCGCGTTTCGAAATAATGCGCGATCAGCCGCCGCAGCGTCGCCGCCGCCTGTTGCGGATCGCGCGCCGTATAGGTCAGCTCGATGACATTGGCATCGTTCGCCTTGGTGACGTGAAGGTGCGATTCGAATCGCTCCAGCGCGGCGTTGATCTCGGCCGGCGCGGCATTGGGCGGCAGCTGCTCGCGCACCACGGCGCGGTGCAGTTCCAGGCTGCCGAGCATCTGCAATTCGACATTGGCGACGGCGACCGGATCGAGCACCTGGCCCGGCTGCGGCGCGTTGCCGGTATCCTGCATGTCGTAGATGCCGGTGCTGAGCGGCAGCAGCCGTGCCTCCGCGCTGTAGGTCGGCGGCATCAGCAGCGCGGCCAGCACGCCGAGCGCGATCACCACGCCCGCCACGATCAGCGCGATGCGCCGATAGTAGAACACGCCGTTCAGCAAGTCGCGCAGCGCGAAGGGAGCCGGCGTACGCGACGTTTCGAGCGCCTGACTGGAAGAGGTGAAATCGAGCATGCCCGCCGATCTTGCGTGGGTGAAGGAAAGTCCCGTTCGGTCCGGCCCTTATCGCCGCGCTCGCTTACCGTTCCATTAAGGCTTGTCGGCTAGTCGGAAGCGAGAGGGCGCACCGAACAGGGATCAGGACGACGGCCATGTCGAAACGGGCAGGAATACGATGGGCGACGGCGCTGCTGGCGGGCGCGCTGGTGCAGGGATGCGCCACCGCGCCCCCGCGCGGCGCCGGCCTCGCACGCGTCGATGCCGCCGCCCCGCCGCCGCCTGTCGAGCAGGTCTATCGCATCGCGCCGGGCGATGAGCTGGCCGTCACCTTTCCCTACAATCCCGAACTCGACCATGCCGGCCCGGTCGGCCCCGATGGTCGATTCGCGATGCCGCTGGTCGGCAACCTGCCGCTCGGCGGGCGGACGGTGGACGAGGTCGCCCGCCTGATCTCCACCGACCTGCGCCGGCAGGGCGTGGTGGAGGATGCGCGGCCGACGGTGGCGATCCGCCAATATGGCGCGGTGATCTACGTCGGGGGCGAGGTGCGCCAGCCGGGCGCGGTGAAGCTGACCCAGGCGATGGACCCGATGCAGGCGGTCATCAGCGCCGGCGGCATGCTCGACACCGCACGCACCCGGCAGGTGGTGGTGATCCACCGCACGCCCGAAGGCACCATCGTGCAGCGCCATGCCGACCTGCGCGACTATACCCGCCGCGGCATCGCCACCGGCATCGCGCTGCAACCGCAGGATATCGTGTTCGTACCGCGCTCGTCGATCGCCGAGGCGGACCTGTGGATCGATCAGCATATCAACCGGCTGCTGCCGTTCAGCCGCAGCCTCAACTACAGCATCGGCAACACCAACGCGGTCGTCACCCGCTAGCATGATCGCGGCGGCCGCCCCGGTCGACGGGTCGCCCTTCCGCGGCGGGCCGATCGCGCGCCTGCGTGCGATCGACGTGCGCTGGGTACAGGTCGCGTGCCTCGTCGCGGTGCTGCCGCTGTTCGGGCAGAGCTTCCACTACGTCAAGCTGCTGCCGCCGCTGTGGGCGCTGTCCAAGGCGTTTCCGATCCTGTCGCTGCCGCTGTGCCTGTACCTGCTTGCCGGGCCGCGGCCGCTCGCCGCGCGGCAGCTGCTCGTCACCTTCGTCTGGCTGCTGCTGGTGCCGACGTTCATCTCGCTGGTGACGTTCCAGCAGACCTTTTTCGTCGCGCTCGCCGCGCAGGTGAAGCTGCTGCCGATCCTTTACGCCTTTTCCTTCCTCGCGCTGCTGCGCTGGCTGCGGCCGACGATCCGCGAAATCGCGGTCGCCTTCGCGATCTGCGCGCTGCTGACCTTTGCCATCCTGCTGGCGATCTGGGTGCTGGCGCCGCAATCGGCCTATGCGGAACATTACGTCGCGGGCGATTCGCCGCTGCTCGCCGCGGACAGCCGGGGCAATCGCATCCGCCTGCCGATGTTCTTCGGCCTCGTCGGCATCCTCTATGCCTGGCGCGTGTTCCTGGTGCGGCGGCGGCCCGGCTGGCTGGGGCTGTGGGCGACCGGGTTCCTGCTCGTCTTCGCGCTCGTCCGCATGCGCACCTATGTGCTCGGCATGGCGCTGATGGCGGCGATCACCGCCTTCCTCGCCGCCAGTGCGCGGATGAAGATGGTGCTGGTGGCGCTGATCCCGTTCGCGCTGGGTGCGCTGTTGCAGGTGCCCTATATGGCGTCGATCTTCAGCACCGACAAAGCCTTCGCCTTCGACGTGCGCTGGATCTCGACGGTGAAGGCGATCGCGTTCCTCGGCACCGACCCGCTGCGCTGGATCTTCGGCGTCGGCACGATCAGCCCGATCGATCCCGCCGGGCTGATGACCTATTTCAACCATTTCTTCTTCCTCGCCGACATCACCTGGATGGGCGTGCTGTTCGAATTCGGCATCGTCGGCGCGATCCTGATCCTCGCCATCCCCGCGCGCGGCATGCTGATCTTCCGCACGGTGCGCGGCTGGCGCGACGATCCGTTCGTCGCCGCCCTGGGGGATTACCTCGCCTACGCGATCCTGATCTCCGAGATGCTGCCGATGACGCTGGCGCCCGGCGAGTTGACGACGATCATCGCGATCGGCGTCTATCGGCTGGAACAGCTGGGCCGCGCGGCATGACGCATTTCCGCCGCATCGCCATCGCGACCCTGCTCGCCGCGCTGCCGCTGTCGATCGCGGCGGTCGCCGCCCTGCGCACCGCGCCGGTCCGCATCGTGGTGGATGCGGCGGCGGACCGGCATCCGATCAGCCCGCTGATCTACGGCACCAGTTTCGCCGATCCGGCGGCGGCTCGCGACCTCGGCCTCGCGCTCAACCGGTCGGGCGGCAATAGCGCGTCGCTGTACGACTGGCGGACGGAGGCGCGCGGCGCCGGACGCGACTGGTTCTTCGAAAGCCTGCCGATCGCCGCGGACGATCCTGCCCAATATGGCGCGCGCTTCGTCACCCGGGCGCGGGCCGGCGGCACCGAACCGATCGTCACCGTCCCGATGACCGGCTGGGCCGCGACGCTGACGCCCGATGGCGGCAAGCAGGCCGCCTTCTCGATCGCCCGCTACGGCGCGCAACAGGCGAACGATCGCGTCGGCCTGCCCGATGCCGGCAACGGCGTGCGGTCGGACGGCACGCCCGTCACCGGCAACGACCCACGCGATGCAGCGCATCCCGTGTCGCCGGCGGAAACAGCCGCGTGGCTGCAAGGACTGGTCGCGCGCTTCGGGCCGGCATCGCGCGGCGGCATCCGCTTCTACGCGATGGATAACGAGACGACGCGCTGGCACGACATCCACCGCGATGTGCTCCCCGTCGGCCTGCACGCCCGCGAACAGGCGGCGCGCACGATCGCCTATGCGCGGCTGGTGAAGGCGGCCGATCCGACGGCGCAGGTGATAGCACCGGAGGCCTGGGGCTGGGGCGAATATCGCTACAGCGGCTTCGACCAGCAACAGGGCGACGCGCACGGCTATGACGCCCTGCCCGACCGCACGCACGAGACGGGCGGCATGGACCTGCTGCCCTGGCTGCTGACGCAATGGCGCGCCGCCGGCCATCCGGTCGATATCGTCAGCGTCCATTTTTATCCGCAGGGCGGCGAGTTCCATGCGGACGGGGACGACGACGTGTCGCCGGCGATGCAGGCCTTGCGCAACCGGTCGACGCGGCTGCTGTGGGACCCCGGCTATCGCGACACCAGCTGGATCGCCGACACGGTGGCGCTGATCCCGCGGCTGCGCGACTGGACGGCGCGCTATTATCGGGCGGGCACGCCGATCGCGATCACCGAATATGACTGGGGCGCGCCGCGCCACATGAACGGCGCCACCGCCCAGGCCGACGTGCTCGGCATCTTCGGGCGCGAGGGGCTCGACATGGCGGCGCGCTGGATGACGCCGCCGGCGGGCAGCCCGGCCTATCTGGCGATGAAGCTCTATCGCAACGCCGACGGCCATGGCCGCGGCTTCGGCGAAACCAGCGTTGCCGCCCGCGCGCCGGACCCGGATCACCTCGCCGTGTTCGCCGCGCTGCGCGCGCGCGACGGTGCGCTGACGGTGGTTGCGATCAACAAGGACGCGGACGCCGATCGGCCGGTGAGCATCGCACTCGACCATTTCGCAGTCCGCGGCCGCGTCACCGGCGTGCGCCTGTCGCACGGCAGGCTGGCGGAGATCGCCGCCACGCCCTACGGCGGCGGCACCCTGGCGGCGACCCTGCCGCCGCAAAGCATCACTCTGTTCGAACTGCATCCCGATGGTCGCTGAACTTCTTGGCCGCATGCGGACCCGTCATGGCGGGTCGTTGGTCACCACCGCGACGCGGCTGATCGACATCCCCTGCCGCTATGGCATGCACCTGATGATCGCGCTGCGGCTGCCGCTCGATCAGGTCGGCGCCTTCTACATCGTGTTCGGGACGATGAGCCTCGCCTCCGGCCTCGGCCGGCTGGGCGTGGACCGGGCGCTGACCCGCGAGATGGCGCGGGCGCTGGCGCATGGCGACAGCGCCAGCGCGCGCGCGGCGCTGTGGCGCGCGCTGGCGCTGGTGCTGGCGCTGTCGGTCGGCCTCGCGATCCTCACCGCCGCGCTCGCCTGGCCGATCGCGCGGCATGTCATGGACAAGCCGGCGATGACGCCGCTGTTCCTGATCGGCGCGCTGTCGATCATCCCGCTCAACCTGTCGAGTTTGACCGCGGGCGCGCTCGCCGGCCTGCACCGCGTGACCGAGAGCCAGATCGTCTACACCTGGCTGTGGCCGGGGCTGTTCTGCGTCATCGCCTTTCTGCTGCCGCTCGACGTCGCCCTGGCGCTGCTCGCCATCGCCGGCGCCATGGCACTGGCGGCGGTGATCGGCACGGCGATGCTGTTCCACCACCTGCCCGCCAGGCCGGCGGTGCGCGGCACCGCGGCGCCGCTGCTGTCGATCGGCCTGTCGCTGTTCAGCGTCGAGCTGGTGCAATTGCTCATCAGCGCCGCGCCGCCGTTCGTCCTCGGTGCGCTGTCGACCACCGACGCCGTCGGCCTGTATGCGATCGCGTGGCGGGTGGTGCTGGTGATCTACATGTTCGTCAGCGGCGTCGCGTCGCTGGTGTCGCCGCGGTTCGCGCGCCTCTACATGCTGCACGACCATGCCGGGCTGCGGCGCGAGGCGCGGCGCGCGCTCGGCTTCGCACTCGCGCTGGCGCTGCTGCCGATCGCGCTGGTGACGATCGAGCCGACGCGCATCCTGATGCTGTTCGGTGCGCATTTCGCGCCTGCCGCGTCGACGCTGCGCATCCTGCTGATCGGCCAGCTCGCCGCGGCGCTCACCACCACCACGCCCGAACTGCTCGGCATGACGGGCTATGCGCGCGCGTTGCTGCGGCTCAACGCGCTGGCGCTGGTGACGCTGCTCGCCGGGCTGGTCGGCTTCGTACCGTCGCTGGGCGCGGACGGGGCCGGGATCGCGACGGCGGCGACGATGCTGGTCAATGCGATCGGCGGTTCGATCGTCGCGCAGCGCCGGCTGGGGTTCACCCCGATCGGCGAACTCTACGCCGCGCTGAGCCGCCGCCGCTCTGCGATGGCCTGAGCCGCCTCGGCGACGCCTGCCGCCAGCGGCGTCCAGGCGATATCCAATCCGCGCGTCGCGCGCGCGGGATCGAGGCGGATGTCCTGCTGCCACAGCCGCGCCAGCGACGGCGGGATCGGCGGCGGCAGCGCGCCGGTGACACGGCGCGCCAGCACCAGCGGCACCGCCATGACCTTGCTATCCAGCCGCAGCTGCCAGGCGGGCACACGCCGGATCGGCACCGCGCCGAGCGCGCGCGCGAATGCCAGGAAATAGCCGTTCCAGTCCGGCGCATCGGGCTGGGCGAGGTTATAGGCCGCGCCGCCCGTGCCGCCGCGGAGCGCCGCCAGGATCGCGGCGACGACATCGTCGACATGGACGATGTTGCTGCATCCATCGCCCGCCGCGCCGAGATCGCCGATCCGGCGCTGCCGGAGCAGGGTGGCGATCCGGTCGGACCATTGCGGGCTGCCCCCGCCATAGATGCAGCCGGGGCGCAGGATGACCGTGTCCGATCCCGTGGCGGCGCGCTCCGCCTCAGCCTTGGCCGCGGCATAGGCGCCGCTGTCGGCGAGCGCGGGTGCGGTTTCGTCGACGCGGCCGGTGGCGCTGCCGTACACCGCCATCGAACTGAGATGCACGACGCGCCGATCGCCGGCCGCGGCGAACAGTGCGGCGGCGTTGCGGGTGATGGTGTCGGGGTTGCCGGCGACGCAGTTGACGACGGCGTCGATCCCGGCGAGCGCGGTGGTGAGGGCCGCGGCGTCCGTCGCATCGACGACGACCCGTTCGGTCGGGCCGGGCCGGCCGCGCCGGCCACCGGCGACCGGGCTCGCCCAGCCGCTCGCTGCAAGCGCCGCCACCACCTTCGTGCCGACGAACCCGTCCGCGCCCAGCACCAATACCCGCATCACGCCCGTCCCTCCCCCGTCTTCAGCCGTTCGGCGAGCCGCAGCGCCAGCGCGACCGCGGTCAGCGTCGGATTGGCCTGGCTCGATGTCGGAAACACCGCCGCGCCCGCGACGTGCAGGTTGGCGACGCCATGGACGCGGCAATGCCGATCCACGACGCTGCGCCGCGGATCGTCGCCCATGCGCGCCGTGCCGATATGATGGCCGGGATAGGCGCCGTAGCGCGTCATCTCCGCCTCCACCGCGTCCGGATCATAGTCGAACCGGCCGCAGCCCGATCGCGCCAGATCCTCGGCGAGCAGCGCCAGCGCGGTGCGCAGCGTCTCGATGTCGCCCGCGGTATAATGCCAGTCGACCAGCAGTTGCGGCATGCCGTAGGCGTCGCGGGCATCGCCCAGCAGGACGCGGCTGTCGCGATTGGGCTGCTGCTCGGCATGCACGTCCAGGCTGTAGGCGCCGTCGCGCGGCTCGACCACGATCGAGGGATATTTGCGCGCGGCGAGCCGCCGGGCGACCAGCATCTGCGCGGCGAAGCGCGCGACCGCCGCCGGCTGGCGGGCGACGTTGCGGACGTGGGCCAGCGTGCCGAGCGGCCCGCCCGCGTCGCTGCCGACCAGCCGCCCGCGATAGTGCCGCGGCACCAGCAGCCGGCCGAGGAACAGCGCCGACAGGATGCCGGTGCCATGCGCAGGATCGCCGATGCGCGGATGGTGCAGGCGCAGCACGACGTTGCCGATCCGGTGGCGCCGCTGCGCCGCTTCGCTCAGCGCCAGCCGGCGGCGGCAATAGGTGCCGTCGTCGGCGATATCGTAGCCGTGCCACACCGCACCCGGAGCGGCGGCGCGAAAGGTGCCGATCGTGCCGGCGAGATGGCTCATGTAATAGCGGCCGACCACGTCGTGTCCGTTGCCGACGCCGGCGGCGTGCACGGCGCGGCTCGCCAGCATCAGCCGCGGCGTTTCGAGGCCGCCGAGCGCCAGCACGACCTCGTCCGCCGTGACGGTCAGCGTCCGCCCGCCCGCATCGCGGACGGACAGGCCGGCGACGCGCCCGCCCACGGGATCGAGGTCGATCGACTGCACCGCCGCGCGCAGCAGCACGCGCACGTTGCCCGCCTGCGCCAGCCGATTGCGATACCGCGCGCCGAAGTCCGTCGGGCAGCTCAGCCGTTCGAGCGAATCGTCGCTGTAATGATCGCCGGCGAAGCCCGCGATCATCGGCCGCGTGCCCGGCGGCAGCGCGGTGCCGGCGCGATAGTCGAAGTCGCCGACCTCGCACAGGCGGTTCGCCTGCGGATAATAAGCGGCGAGCGCGTCGGCGCCGATCGGCCAGCCGCTGTCCGGCACCCAGTCGCGCGGCTCGTAGTCGATCGGATCGAGCGGCATGCAGCGGCCGCCCCACACGGTGCTGGTGCCGCCCAGCCGGCGTTCGCGATATTCGACCGTCGGGCTGTGCAGCGCCGGATCGGCGACCGCGCCCTCGTAAAAGGCCTGCACCGCAGGATCGCGGGCGAGATCGCCCGCCTCCAGCAGCAGCACGTCGCGTCCGCCCTCGGCAAGCGACAGGGCCAGGGCAATACCGACGGGACCGCCGCCGACGATGCAGACGCCGGTACGCAGGGCAAGGGTGTCGAGTTCGCTGGCCTGGGCAATCACGAGCGTCGCGGTAACAGCAAAGCGCTGCCCGAGAGTTAATGCGGCAGCGACAATCGGCGTGCCGCCTCGCCTACCAATTCTTAAAGCCTGTGACCTAGATCAGCGACCAATCCCTTCTCGTCCCGAGGAACCTGACTTGGAAGCTACCATCCGCGCCATTCTCGACGAAGTCGGCGGCCTCGTCCGCCCGGCCGGCAGCCTGTCGACCCGCGACGACCTGTTCGTCGCCGGGCTCACGTCGTTCGCGACGGTCGGGGTGATGCTGGCGATCGAGGACGAATTCGACGTCGCCTTCCCCGATTCGCTGCTGGTCCGTTCCACCTTCGTCAGCATCGATGCGCTGATGGCCGCGATCACGTCGGTCAAGGGCGAAGCGCATGCTGCATGAACCGGTGACCGAGGGCGAGCCGCTGCCCGGCGGCATCGCCCGCGTGGTCGCCGTCGCGGCGGAGTTCGCCGACGCGGTGGATCGCGACGGGCGCTTCCCGCACGAGGCGGTGCAGGCGCTGCGCGAGGAAGGCTTGCTGGGCGCGATGGTGCCCACCTCGCTGGGCGGCCAGGGCGCCTCGCTGGCCGATCTGGCGCGGCAGACGCAGGCGCTGGGCCGCGTGTGCGCCTCGACCGCGATGGTCTATGCGATGCATCACAGCCAGCTTGCCTGCATCGTCGGCCACGGGCTGGACCAGGATTGGCACCGCGCCTTCGCCGCGCGGATCGCCGCCGAGCAATTGCTGCTCGCCTCGATCACCTCCGAAGTCGGGATCGGCGGCGACACGCGATCGAGCGCCTGCGCGGTCGAGATCGCCGACGGACAAATGACGCTGGTCAAGCAGGCGCCGACCGTGTCCTACGGCGCGCATGCCGACGTGTTCCTGGTCACGGCGCGCGCGCATGCCGATGCGGTCGCCTCGGAACAGGTGATGGTGACGGTGCCGCGCGATCAGGCGGAGATGGAGCCGACCGGCACCTGGGACGCGCTCGGCATGCGCGGCACCTGCAGCATCGGCTTCACCTTCCGGGCGAGCGGCAGCCCCGACCAGGTGTTGCCCGCATCCTTTGCCGAGATCTCGGCGGAATCGATGGTGCCGGTGTCGCACCTCCTCTGGAGCGCCGCCTGGACCGGCATCGCGATCGAGGCGCTGGCACGGGCGCGCCGCTTCCTGCGCGCGCAGGCGCGGCGCAGTCGCGGCGCCGTGCCGCCGGGCGCGGCGCGGCTAGTAAGGGCTTCGGGCGAGATCGATGGCCTGCGCGCGCGGCTGGGGCCGCTGATCGCCCAGTTCGACGCCTGTTCGCCGCTCACCGATGGTCCCCCGGCGATGACGCCCGACGAGGCCGGCTGGCCGACCGGCATGGCGCGGGCCGCGGCGCTCAACATGCTGAAGCTCGACGTGTCGGAAACGGCCTGCGACGTGGTGATGGAGGCGATGCGCATCTGCGGCATGGCCGGCTACAAGAACGGCACCGAATTCAGCGTCGGCCGCCACCTGCGCGACATCGTGTCGGCGCAGCTGATGATCAACAACGACCGCATTGCAGCGAACACGGGGCAGCTGCTCCTCGCGCAGCGCACCGACCTGGGAACGATCTGACATGGAGATGCATACCAGCTTCCGCAGCCGCCTGGTGGCGAACGGCATCCTCTTCCCGACCGGCATCGACGGCCTGTGGGGTCGCAACGGCACGTTCGAGGCGGTGTACGACGGCCTCGACCGCGCGATCACCCGTGCCGGGCTGGCCGACGGGGCGGAGGTGATGCGCTTTCCGCCCGCTATGGCGCAAAAGACGTTCGAAAAGAGCGGCTACATGAAGAACTTCCCGCACTTCGCGGGAACCGTGCATTGCTTCTGCGGCGACGATCGCGCGCATCACAAGCTGATGGGCCAGATGGAGCGCGGCGAGGACTGGATGGGGAACCAGCAGCCCGCCGACCTCGTGTTGACGCCGGCCGCCTGCTATTCGGTCTATCCGATCGTCGCGCAGCGCGGCGTGCTGGCCGAGGACGGCCACCTGGTCGATGTCGCCTCCTATTGCTTCCGCCACGAACCCTCGCTGGAGCCGACGCGGTTGCAGCTGTTCCGGATGCGCGAATATGTGCGGATCGGCACGCCCGAACAGGTGCTCGCCTTCCGCCAGGACTGGATGGAGCGCGGCCAGGCCTTCGCCCGCTCGCTCGCGCTGCCGTTCGAGGTCGATGTCGCCAACGATCCGTTCTTCGGTCGCGCGGGCAAGCTGATGGCGGACAGCCAGCGGATGCAGAACCTGAAGTTCGAGCTGCTGGTGCCGGTGAACGACGGCGCCGGGCCGACCGCCTGCGTCAGCTTCAACTACCATATGAGCTATTTCGGCGACACCTGGGACATCCGCACGCCGGACGGCCAGCCGGCGCAGACCGCCTGTTGCGCGTTCGGGATGGAGCGGCTGGTGCTGGCGCTGCTCCGCCACCACGGTTTCGACCTTGCCGACTGGCCGGCGGGCGTGCGCGACACGCTCGGCCTGGACTGAGGGGGGCGACGATGGAAGGGAGAGCCATCGCGACGACACGCACGCCGATCTATTTCGACGGCTGCTTCGGCTGGCTGCATGCCGGCGCGGACGGCCCGTCATCCGGCGCCGCCACCCCGCGCGGCGAACGCCCGGTCGGCGTGGTGCTGTGCTCCGCCTTCGCCCAGGAAGAGGTGTGCACGCATTACGGCATGATGGCGCTTGCCGACCAGCTTGCCGCCGCCGGGCTGCCGACGATCCGCTTCGATTATGCCGGCACCGGCGACGGCGACGACCGGGCGGTGACGCTCGCCGGCCTCGCCACCGACACGGTGCATGCCGCGGCGGTGCTGCGCGAGCGATGCGGCGTCGGCGCGGTGATCCTCGGCGGCGTGCGGCTGGGGGCGGCGGTGGCGATGCAGGCGGCGGCGGGCATCCCGGATGTCGCCGCGCTGATGCTGATCGCGCCGGTGCTGTCGGGGCAGGCCTTCATGCGCGAGACGCGGGCTTCTGCGAGCATCGCCAGCCTCTCCGGCCTCGATCCCGTGCCGGCGGCGGATAGCGACCTGCCGCTCAATACCAACGGCTTCCACTGGTCGGCGGCCTTCCAGCGCGAGGTGGCCGGCATCGACCTCACCACCGCCACCGCTCCCGCCTGCCCCGCCCTGCTGATCCCGGCGCGCGGCGACCGGCGGCCGGGCAAGCTCGCCGCGGCATGGCGCGCGGCGGGAGCTGCGGTGAGCGAGCAGCCCTTCCCCGATTACGAAGGCTGGATGCAGGACCCGACGACCAACGAGACGCCGCAGGCGACCTTCGCCGCCGTCACCGCCTGGGCGGCCGAACAGGGTGCCGGCGCGCATGCGGTTCCCGCCTATCCCGCCGTGCCCGTGGCGCCGATGCTCGCGGCGACGGACTGGGTGGAGGAGCCGGTGCGCTTCGGCGCGGACGAGGCGCTGTTCGGCATCCTCTGCCGCCCGCGTACGCAGGCGCCGGCCTCGGTCGCCGCGCTGCTGCTGCACGAGGGCAGCACCCATCATATCGGCAACGGGCGCGCCTATGTCGCACTCGCCCGGCGGCTCGCCGCGGCGGGGTTCGCCTCGCTGCGCATGGATCTCACCGGGATGGGCGACAGCCCGGCGGGCGACAATCCGCGCCATCCGCACTACGATCCCGAACGCATCGCGGAAGGCGTGGCGGGGATCGACCGCCTTGCCGACGCCGGCTTTGGCAAGGTCGTCGCCTTCGGCCTGTGTTCGGGCGCACACACCGCCTTGCAGGTGACGCTCGCCGACCCGCGCGTGGCAGGGCACGTCATCCTCAACCTCCAGAAGTTCATCTGGCATTACGGCGACGACATCCGCGTCGCGGTGCGCGACAACAAGCGCTCGCTGAAGGGCTATCTGCGCGCGATGCGCAATCCGGGCGAATGGCGGCGGATGTTCGCCGGCGAAGCGGATTTGAAGGGGATCGCCCGCGTGCTGAGCAAGCGCGGCTGGGCACGCACCCGCCACGCGGTGCGCAGCCTGCTGCCGCCGGCGCCCGGATCGGAGACCGCGCTGGTCCGCGAACAGATGCAGGCGCTCGCCGCGCGGCGGGTGCATGCGACGATGATCTTCAGCGACGAGGATCCGGGCCTTGCCGAAATGACCATGCAGTTCGGTGCCCGGGCGCGGCGCCTGGCCGCTTATGCGCCGGCGCGGATGATCCTGCTCGACCGTGCCGACCATCATTTCAACGGCCGCGAGGCGCGCACGCGCTTCTATGACCTGGCGATCACGACGATGCAGACGGTGACCGCCGAGCATGGCGTACCGACGGCGCCGGCCATGGCCCCGCCCGCGAGGGCCGCAGCCTGACCGTACGCCGCCCCTGACCGTACGCCGCCCCTGACCGTACACTGGCGGCGCATCCGGCTTGCCCGCCGGCGCGCCGTCGTTCATCGCCTGGGTCTGGACGGCACCGGCGAGGCGGACATGCAGGATTACGACACGATCGACGCCGCGTACCGCGCCTGGGGCGATACGCCCATGGCGCTCGCCACCGTGGTATCGACCTGGGGGTCCGCGCCGCGACCGCGCGGCAGCCACATGCTGGTCGGCGCCGATGGCCGCTTCGAAGGATCGGTGTCGGGCGGATGCGTCGAAAGCGAGGTGCTGGCGCTGGCCGCCCAGGTCATCGCCGGTGGAACGGCGGAGCGGCTGCGCACCGCCGTCGCCGATGCCGACGCCTGGGAGCTCGGCCTGCCGTGCGGCGGCGCGATCGAGGTGCTGGTGCAACCGGTCGGCGACCACGGCTTTCCGCCCGCGCTGTTCGACCTGATCGCGCAAGGGCGGCGCAAGGGCGAGGTGGTGGCGGTGTCGACCGACCTTGCGACCGGGATCAGCACGGCCGGCACCGCCGACGATCCGGCCGCCTTCGTCAACCGCTACCTGCCGCCGCGCCGCCTGTTCATCGTCGGCGCGGTGCAGATCGCGCAGAGCCTCGCCGCCATCGCCCGCACGATCGGCGCGCAGCCGGTGGTCATCGACCCGCGCGGACGCTTCCTGACCCCCGCGCGCTTCCCCGGCGTCACGCTCGACGATCGCTGGCCGGACGAGGCGATCGCCGCCTGGGCGCCCGATGCGGCGAGCGCGGTGGTGACGTTGAGCCACGATCCCAAGATCGACGATCCCGCGCTGATCGCGGCGCTGGCGCGGCCGACCGGCTATGTCGCCGCGCTGGGATCGCGGCGCAGCCATGCCGCGCGCCGCGAACGCCTCGCCGCGGCCGGGGTGGCGGCGGCCGATCTCGACCGGATCCACGGGCCTGCGGGCATCGACATCGGCGCGATCGGAGCGGCGGAGATCGCCCTGTCGGTCGCGGCCGGCATGGTGGCGGCACTCGCGCCGCGCGCGGTGGAGCGGGGATGAACCAGCCCATCGCGGCGGTCCTGCTCGCCGCCGGCCGCTCGACCCGCTTCGGTGTCGCCGACAAGGTCACCGCGCAGCTGGGCGGCCGCCCGCTGGTGCGGCACGCGGCGGACCGGCTGCTGGCGCTGCGGCTTGCCGCTTATGTGGTGGTGACCGGCCCCGCACCTGCCGCGCCCGACTGTCCCGGCTTCACCATGGTCGCCAACGAGCGGCCGGAGGCCGGCCTGTCGCGATCGATCGCGCTCGGGGTCGCTGCCGCCCGCGCGTCTGGTGTAGAGGCGGTGCTGATCGCGCTCGCCGACATGCCGCTGGTCACCGCGGACCATTTCGGTGCGCTCGTCGACCGCTGGCAGCAGGTCGGCGGCATCGTCGCCTCGTCGGACGGCACCCTCGCCATGCCGCCGGCGATCTTCGGCGCCGGCTGGTTCGATACGCTGGAGCGCCTGTCCGGCGACCGCGGTGCGCGCGTGCTGCTCGACCGCGCCGATCGCGTCCTCGCGCCGGGGCCGTCGCTGATCGACATCGACCGGATCGAGGATCTGCACCGCGCCGAACGCCTGCTGGCCGACCACGACGGCCGCTGAATCGCGCTGGCGATGATCGATCTTTGCTGAGCCGCGTTCATCACCGCATCAACCCCGGCGCGCATTGTCGATCCGGGTCGCCCGACCTAGGTAGATGATGTTGCCCGCTTTCCCTTTCCTCGATGCCCTCCCGACGGCCAGGGTGCTGCCGTGAAGCAGGCGCTCTCCATCCTGCGGTTCCTGAGCGCCTGCGCGCAGCGTGGCGAGCCGGCGGCGCTGGTCACATTGACCGACGTCACCGCCAGCGCGGTGCGGCGGCCGGGCGAGCATATGGCGATCGCCGCGGACGGCAGCGCGATCGGTTCGTTCTCGGGTGGCTGCATCGAGGCGGCGGTGATCGCCGAGGCGCAGGAGGCGCTGGCCGACGGTGCGGCGCGGCTGGTCCGCTATGGCGCGGGATCGCGCTACATCGATATCCGGCTGCCGTGCGGCGGCGGCATCGACCTGCTCTTCACGCCCCGGCCAAACCCGGCCGTGCTCGCCGCCGCCATCGCCACGCTGGAGGCACGCGAGCCGCTCGGCCTGCGCCTGACGCGCGACGGCGGCATCGATATCGACGCTGCGGACCGCGGCACCGGCTGGGCAGCGGGCGGCTTCCACGTCCGCCACGATCCCGATCCGCGGGTCGCGATCCTCGGTCAGGGTGCGGAACCGCTGGCGCTGCTCGACGTCGCGCGGGCTTATGGCGCGGGCACGCTGCTGCTCAGCCCGCAGGAGGCGATCGTCGCCGAGGCGCAGGCACGCGGCAGCGACGCCGCGCTGCTCCGCGTGCTCGGCCCCTCGCCCGCGCTGGCGATCGATCGCTGGACCGCGGTGGTCGCGCTGTTCCACGATCACGACTGGGAAACCGGGCTGCTGCTGCAGGCGCTCGACCAGCGCCCCTTCTTCATCGGCGCGATGGGCAGCCTGCGCACCCAGGCCGAACGGCGGCGGCGGCTGGCCGCAGCGGGCGGCGAGGCGCAGGCGATCGACCGCATCGTCGGGCCGATCGGGCTGATCCACGCGACGCGCGATCCGGCGACGCTCGCCATCTCGATCATGGCGCAGGTCGCCGAGGCCTATGAGGCATTCACCGCCGAACGTGCGGTAACGGACCGTCGCGATGACGGCGTGGAGCGCGCGTGCGACGAATTGTGCGCTTCAAGCGTTTGATATGGTGAAGTTGGGCGCGGCGGCACATGCGTGCCGGTCGCCCGGATGGGAAAGACAGGGATGATCGAGTCGATGGCAGCAACATCGGAAACGGGGGTGTCGCGTCGCGGCGTCCTGGCGGGCAGCACGGCGACCGCGGTCGTCGCCGCCGCCCCCGCAAGCGCGACGCCGCGGCCACCGGCGCAGGAACAGGCCGCGCCGACCATGCCGGTGCGCTTCAAGGTCAATGGCGAGACGCGCAACCTGTCGCTCGACCCGCGCACGACGCTGCTCGATGCCTTGCGCGAACATCTTCACCTCACCGGCACCAAGAAGGGGTGCGACCACGGCCAGTGCGGCGCGTGCACGGTGATGGTGGACGGCGTGCGGATCAATTCCTGCCTCAGCCTCGCCGTGATGCACGAGGGCGATGCGATCACCACGATCGAGGGGCTGGGGAGCCCTGAGAAGCTGCATCCGATGCAGGCCGCCTTCGTCAAGCATGACGGCTATCAGTGCGGATACTGCACGCCCGGCCAGATCTGCTCCGCCGTCGCGGTGCTCGACGAGATCAAGCGCGGCGTGCCCAGCCATGTCCAGGCCGATCTGATGGCCAAGCCGCAGCCGACCAATGGCGAGATGCGCGAACGGATGAGCGGCAACATCTGCCGCTGCGGTGCCTATTCCAACATCGCAGAGGCGATGGCTGAGGTCGCGGGAGCCAAGGCATGAAGGCCTTCACCTACGAACGCGCCAAGGATGCCGTCGCCGCGGCCCGCGCCGTCTCGGGGCGGCAGGGCGCCAAGTTCATCGCGGGCGGCACCAACCTGCTCGACCTGATGAAGATCGAGGTGGAAACGCCGACGCATCTCGTCGACGTGCAGGACCTGGGCTTCGACCGGATCGAGAAGACGCGCGAGGGCGGGCTGCGCATCGGCGCGCTCGTCACCAACACCGATCTCGCCGCCGACGAACGCGTGCGGCGCGATTACGGCGTGCTGACGCGTGCGATCGTGGCGGGCGCGAGCGGCCAGTTGCGCAACAAGGCGACCACGGCGGGCAACCTGTTGCAGCGCACCCGCTGCCCCTATTTCTACGACACCAACATGGCCTGCAACAAGCGCAAGCCCGGATCGGGCTGTGCCGCGATCGGCGGCTATTCGCGGCAGCTGGGCGTGATCGGCGTCAGCAACGCCTGCATCGCCACCTTCCCCGGCGACATGGCGGTGGCGATGCGCGTGCTCGATGCGGTGATCGAGACGGTGGACGGCGCCGGTCAGCGCCGGTCGATCCCGATCGCCGATTTCCACCGCCTGTGGGGCGATCATCCCGAACAGGACACGGTGTTGAAGCCCGGCGAACTCATCACGGCCGTGGTCCTGCCCAAGCCATTGGGCGGCAAGCACCTGTATGAAAAGGTGCGCGACCGTGCCTCCTACGCCTATGCCCTGGTGTCGGTCGCCGCGGTGATCCAGCCCGACGGCACCGGCCGCGTCGCCTTCGGCGGTGTCGCGCCCCGTCCGTGGCGGGTGGAGGCGGCTGAGGCGCTGCTGCCGCAGGGCGCCGCCGCCGTCACCGCCCGCGCCTTCCAGGGTGCGACGCCGACCCGGGACAATGCGTTCAAGCTGCCGCTCGCCACCCGCGCGCTGGCCGCCGTCATCGCCGAAGCGAAGGCCTGAAATCCATGAAGTTCGAAACTCCCGCAGGCGCCAATCCGATCGACCGCATGCAGGTGGTCGGCCGTGCGCAGGATCGCATCGACGGCCCGCTCAAGACGACGGGGCAGGCGCGCTACGCCTATGAGCATCACGCCGACGTGGCGAACGCCGCCTATGGCTATGTCGTCGGATCGGCGATCGCCAAGGGCCGGGTCAACGCGATCGACACCGCTGCGGCCAAGGCGGCGCCGGGCGTCATCGCCGTGGTCACCGCCGCCGATGCGGGCAAGCTCGGCAAGGGCAAGTTCAACACGGTGAAGCTGCTCGGCGGCCCCGATGTCGATCACTACCACCAGGCGCTCGCCGTCGTCGTCGCCGACACGTTCGAACAGGCGCGCGCCGCCGCCGCGCTCGTTCGTGTCGATTACGCCCGCGGCAAGGGGCGCTTCGACCTCGACGAGGCATTGAAGACGGCGCCGCTCACCGGCGGCGACAGCGACGAGGGCAGCGGCGCGCCGCCGGTGGATCGCACCGGCGCGTTCGAAAAGGCGTTCGCCGCCGCGCCGGTGAAGCTCGACGGCCATTACACCACGCCCGATCAAAGCCATGCGATGATGGAGCCGTTCGCCTCGATCGCATCGTGGCAGGGCGATCACCTGACGCTGTGGACGTCCAACCAGATGATCGCCTGGGGGCATGGCGACCTGGCCAAGACGCTGGGCATCCCCAAGGAACAGATCACCTTCATGTCGCCCTATGTCGGCGGCGGTTTCGGTGGCAAACTCTTCCTGCGCACCGATGCGGTGCTGGCGGCGCTCGGCGCCAAGGCGGCGGGGCGGCCGGTGAAGCTGGCGCTCAGCCGGCCGTTCATCCCCAACAACACCACGCATCGGCCCGCGACGCGCCAGCGCATCCGCATCGGCGCGAACAAGGATGGCACGATCACCGCGATCGCGCACGAAAGCGGATCGGGCGACCAGCCGAACGGCGAGCCCGAGACGGCGGTCAACCAGACCAAGCTGCTCTATGCCGGCGCCAACCGCCTGACGGCGATGCGTCTGGCGGTGCTCGACCTGCCCGAAGGCAATGCGATGCGCGCACCTGGCGAGGCGCCGGGCATGATGGCGCTGGAAATCGCGATGGACGAAATGGCCGAAAAGCTCGGCATGGACCCCATCGCCTTTCGCGTGAAGAACGACACGCAGGTCGATCCCGAAAAGCCCGAACGCCGCTTCTCGCAACGCCAGCTGGTCCGCTGCCTGCAAGAGGGCGCGGAGCGGTTCGGCTGGGCGCGCCGCAATGCGCGGCCCGCGCAGGTCCGCGACGGCCGCTGGCTGGTCGGCATGGGTGTCGCCGCCGCCTTCCGCAACCATATCAACATGGCGTCGGGCGCCCGCGTGCGGCTGGGCCGCGACGGCGTGGTGACGGTCGAGACGGACATGACCGATATCGGCACCGGCAGCTACACGATCATCGCGCAGACGGCGGCGGAAATGATGGGCGTGCCGCTCGATGCCGTGGTGGTGAAGCTCGGCAATTCCGCTTTCCCCGTATCCGCCGGATCGGGCGGGCAGTTCGGCGCCGCCAACTCCACCGCCGGCGTCTATGCCGCCTGCGTCAAGCTGCGCGCGGCGGTGGCGCAACGGCTCGGCTACAATTCGGCGGACGCCGTGTTCGCCGACGGCAAGGTGACCAGCGGCAACCGCTCCGCCGCCTTGGCCGAAGCGGCCAAGGCTGGCGACCTGTCCGCCGAGGACAAGATCGAATTCGGCGACCTCGAAAAGCAGTGGCAGCTGTCCACCTTCGGCGCGCATTTCGTCGAAGTCGGCGTCGATGCCTATACCGGCGCGACGCGTATCCGCCGCATGCTCGCGGTGTGTGCCGCGGGGCGCATCCTCAATCCCAAATCGGCGCGCAGCCAGGTGATCGGGGCGATGACGATGGGCGTCGGCGGTGCGCTGATGGAGGAGCTGGCGGTGGACAAGCGCTTCGGCCTGTTCATCAACCACGACCTCGCCACCTACGAGGTGCCGGTGCATGCCGACATCCCGCATCAGGAGGTGTTCTTCCTCGACGAGGCGGACGACAAGGCCAATCCGATGAAGGCCAAGGGCGTCGGCGAACTCGGCCTGTGCGGGGTCGGCGCGGCGGTGGCCAATGCGGTCTACAATGCGACCGGCGTGCGCATTCGCGACTATCCGCTCACCCTCGACAAGCACCTGGAAAAGCTGCCCGCGGTCGCGTGATCGCGTGACGGCCGTTCCCGCCCCGGACGTACTCCGGGGCGGGTCAGGCCGCCCAGGCTGCCACGTCGTCCTGTTGCGCGATCAATGCGAGGCCGTGTGCGATCGAGGTAAGTTCGCCGCCGCTCTCGATCAGCGTCGCGCCGAAGCGATCGGTGAAGATCGATCGCACGGCGGGGACGAGCGAGGTCCCGCCGGTCAGGAACACCCAGTCGACCTGCCCCTCGTCCACGCCCGCCGCGGCGAGTGCCTTGTCGACCGTCGCCGCGATCCGCGCGACGTCGTCGGCGATCCAGCCTTCGAATTCGGCGCGCGTCACCTCAGCGGCGATGTCCACCCCTGCCCCTTCGAACGCGAACCGCGCCGCGTCGGCGCTCGACAGCGCACGCTTCAGCCGTCCGACCGCATCGTAGAGCGGAAAACCGAGCTCGTTCTCGATCAGCGCGATCAACCGCCCGATCGCCTGCGGGTCGATCGCGCTGCGGCGCAGCCGGTCGAGTTCGGCGAGGGTGCGCCGGTTGCGCATCAGCGCCAGCCGCGACCAGTCGGCGACATCGGCGAAATAGCCGCCGGGAATGTCGAGCACCTTGTCGAACGAGCGGTATTGGCTGCCCTTGCCGAGGAACGGCAGCACCAGCCGTTCGACGATCCGCGCATCGAACCGGTCGCCGGCCAGGCCGATGCCGGCATGCCCCATCGGTACGCAACGACGCGGCGCGCCCGGTTCGGCCACCCGCACCACCGAAAAGTCGCTGGTACCGCCGCCGAAATCGGCGACCAGCAGCGTCGCAGGCTCGTTCAGCCCGGCGGCATGGCCGTACGCGGCGGCGAGCGGTTCGTAAACGTAATGCACCTCCCGAGCGATGCCGGCGAACATCGCATCGTAGCGCGTCCGCGCCAGCGCCTCGTCGGGCCGCGCGCCCGCCCAGGCGACCGGGCGGCCGACGACGATCCGGTCGAGCCGGTCGAGCGCGCCGCCGGCATGGCCGGCAAGCTTGCCGAGGAACAGCCGGCCCAATTCCTCGAACGGCAGCCGCCGCTCGAACACCGGCGCCGTGTCGAACGAGGCGCTGGCGGCGACCGACTTGAACGACTGGAGGAACCGGCTGTCGGAGGGAAATTCCAGATATTCGCGGATCGCCGCCGATCCGGCCTCTACCGCCAGGCCGCCGCGCACATCCTCGTCGTGCCAGAAGCACAAGGCGGTGCGGAACACCGCCTCGCCATCGTCGAGCGTGACGAGGGACGGGTCGCCCACGCCCGACGCCTGCGCCGCCACGGTGTTGGTGGTGCCGAAATCGAGGCCGATGGCACGGCGGGGGGAAAAGGTCATCGATCGGGTCCGGGCAGCGGGCGGGCCGGCGGCCTTAGAGGCCGTATGAGCATCGGCGAAGAGCCAATATCACGCGGCGTGCCCTTATTCCGGCGGCAGCGCCTCCAGCATCTGCGCCACGCGCTGCCGCAGCGGCGCATCGCGCGTCACCTCCAGGATCGCGCCCAGGCTGGCGCGGGCGGCCGCGACCTCGCCGTCGACCAGCTCCAGCCGCGCCCGTTCCCACCAGGCGTGGACGAACGCCGGCGCCATGGTCGTCATGCGGGTATAGAGCGTCAGCGCCCGGCGTCCCTTGCCCGCCTGTTCGGCGCGCGAGGCCTGATTCTGCAGCAGCCGGACGAGCACCGCGCGATTGGGCATCGCCGCGACATGGGTGACGGCGCGGCCGTCTTGCGCATATTCGGCGACCAGCGCGGACAGGCGCTCGGCCCCGACGCGGGCACCGCCGGCGAAGGGATCGACGATCACCGGATCGGCCTGTTCGCCGATCAGCACCAGCACATGCCCCGGCACGTCGAGCGCCGCCGCTTGCCAGCCCAGCCGCCGCGCCACCGCGACCCACAGGATCGACAGGCTGACCGGCAGCCCGCGGCGGCGATCGATGACGCGGATCAGGTCGGCATTCGCCGGATCGTCATAGCTGTCGGCATCGCCGGTGAAGCCGAATTCGCCGTTCAACACCTCGGCAAGCGCATCGGCACGCTCCGCCGGCGTCTCGGTATCGCCGCCGACGATCTCCAGCCGCGCCTCGATCGCATCGATCAGCTCGCGATACGGCGCCAGATCGGTATCTGGGTGATCGAGGAGCGCCAGCGACAGCGCCGCCTCGTCAAGGTCGATCTCGTCCTCGTCGAGGAGGCCGAGTGTGTTCAGGTCTTCATCCATGCCGCTACAGATGGGGATGCCGCCACGCGAAATCGACCATCGCCGCGCCTTTCGGTTCGTCGCGGGTCAGCACCGGTTCAGCCTCGCCGTGCGATGGATTGCGGCATGTTCAAGATGCTTCTCACCGCAGGCGCCACGCTGGCTCTGTCCGCCGCCGCGCCTTCGGTCGCGGCCCCCGCCCGCCCCACGCCGGCCCAGCAGCTCGACACGGCGCTCGCCGGTCGCGTCGCCGGCCGGCCGACCCATTGCATCAATCTCACCGACATCACCTCGACCGAGATCATCGACGGCACCGCCATCCTCTATCGCAGCGGCGGCCGCCTCTACGTCAACCGGCCGCGCGCCGGCGCGGCGTCGTTGCGCGACGACGATATCCTGGTCACGCAGACGTTCGGCTCGCAATTGTGCAGCATCGACACCGTCCGGCTGGTCGACCGCCTCGCCCGCTTCCCGCGCGGCTTCGTGTCGCTAGGCGAGTTCGTGCCCTATACCCGCGTGAAGCCCGCCGCGTCGTAATTCGGCGGTCCCACACGGAAAATCGGCTACCGCGTGGGACAATCCATGTTACGCTTCGTTTCCAATACGCTGGTTGGCGATACGGAGACAGGCATGGCGCTCATCATCAACGGGTCGGCGGTCGCTCCACCGGCCGACCCACGCGTGTCGCTACTCGATCATCTGCGCGAGACGCTGCACCTCACCGGTACCAAGAAGGGTTGCAACCAAGGCGCCTGCGGTGCCTGCACCGTGCTGGTCGACGGCGAGCGCATCCTGTCCTGCCTTGCGCTGGCGGTGCAATATGACGGGCGGCAGGTGACGACGATCGAGGGGCTGGCCGATGGCGACGCGCTCCATCCGGTGCAGGCCGCCTTCATCGAACATGACGGGTTCCAGTGCGGCTATTGCACCCCGGGCCAGATCTGTTCGGCGATCGGCATGGCGGCGGAGGCACGGCGCGGCGTACCCAGCCACGTCAGCGCCGATCTCGCCGCGGACGTCACCCTGACCAATGACGAGATCCGCGAGCGGATGAGCGGCAACCTGTGCCGGTGCGGCGCGCATAACGGGATCATCGACGCGATCCGCGACAGCCTGGTGACGGAGGCTGCGGCATGACCCCCTTCAGCTACGCGCGCGCGGGCGACACGGCCGAGGCGCTGCGGCTCGGCACCGATGCCGCCTCTCCCGGCGTCGTCGCCTATCTCGGCGGCGGCACCAACCTCGTCGACCTGATGCGCGAAACCGTGGCCCGGCCGGAACGGCTGGTCGACGTCACCGGCCTGTCCGACCGGATCGAGGACACCGACGGCGGCGGCCTGCTGATCGGTGCCGGCGTGCGCAACACCGCGCTGGCCGAGCATCGCGGCGTGCGCACCCGCTATCCGCTGCTGTCGCGGGCGATCCTGGCCGGCGCCTCGGCGCAGATCCGCAACATGGCGACGGTCGGCGGCAACCTGCTGCAACGCACCCGCTGCACCTATTTCTACGACACCGACGGATCACGCTGCAACAAGCGCGCACCCGGCTCCGGCTGCGACGCGCGCGACGGGTTCAATCGCATCCATGCCGTGCTCGGCGCCTCCGAGGCGTGCGTGGCGACGCACCCGTCCGATATGTGCGTCGCGCTCGCCGCGCTCGACGCGGTGGTGCACATCGAGGGTCCGCAGGGCGCCCGGACGCTGCCGTTCGGCGAGCTTCACCGGCTGCCCGGCGACCGGCCCGACCTCGATACGATGCTCGCACCCGGCGACCTCATCACCGCGGTCGAATTGCCGCCGCTGCCGCTCGCCGCGCACTCCACCTATCGCAAGGTGCGCGACCGGGCGAGCTACGCCTTCGCCCTCGTCTCCGTCGCGGCGGCGCTGGAGATGGACGGCGACCGGATCGGCGATGTCCGCATCGCCTTCGGCGGCGTCGCGCATAAACCGTGGCGCGCGCTCCGGGCGGAGGCGGCGCTGCGCGGCGGCCCGGCCGAAGAGGCGGCCTTCCGCGCCGCGGCGGCCGAGGAGTTCGCCGACGCGCAGCCCTTGCGCGACAACGCCTTCAAGCCCGCGCTGGCGGCGCGCACCCTCGCCGCCGTGCTGACCGAACTCGCCATGGGAGAGGCGGCATGAGCATCGTCGATACCGCAAAACAGGCCGCGCAGGGCGTGATGCAAAGCGCCATGGAGAAACTGGTCCCGCTGGCGCCGGACAGCTGGATTCCGGGCGGCGTCCCCGATCCGCTGATCGCGCGCAAGCACGGGCTGGTGGGAAAGCCCGTCTCCCGCCTCGACGGGCCGTTGAAGGTGCAGGGTGCCGCACCCTTCGCCGCCGAATTCCGCTTCGACGGCATGGTCTATGCCGCGCTGCGCTATGCCACCATCCCGCGCGGTCGCATCACCGCCATCGACACGGCGGCTGCCGAAAGCGCACCCGGCGTGGTGCTGGTGATGACCCATCGCAACGCGCCGCGCATGAACACGCCGGCGGTGTTCGGCTCGTCGCCGACCGCGGTCGGCCCCGCCGACCTGCCGATCCTGCAGGACGACCGCGTCCATTGGAACGGCCAGCCGATCGCCTGCGTGCTCGCCGAAACGCAGGATCAGGCCGATCACGCCGCCTCGCTGCTGCGCGTCACCTTCGCCGAGGAGCCGTCGACCACCACGCTCGCCGGCGCCAAGGCGAACGGCATCGAACAGGGCCTGTTCATGGGCCAGCCGCTCAAGAACGAGATCGGCGATGCGGCAGCGGCGCTGGCGGGGGCGCCGCATGCGGTCGACCACGTCTATCACACGCCGCGCCACAACCATAACCCGATCGAGCCGCATGCGGCGACGCTGGCCTGGGTCGACGGCACGCTGGTGATCCACGACGCCAGCCAGATGGTGACGCAACAGGCGCAGACGATCGGCGAGGTCTTCGACCTGAACGCCGACGGCGTGCGCCTCACCTCGCCCTATGTCGGCGGCGGCTTCGGCAGCAAGGGACTGTGGGACCATCAGGTCATCGCCGCCGCCGCCGCGAAGCTGGCGGATCGCCCGGTGCGCATCGCCCTGTCGCGCGAGGGCGTCTATCGCACCGTCGGCGGGCGGACGCTGACCGAACAGCGCGTCGCGATCGGCGCGCAGGCGGATGGCCGGTTCGAGGCGCTGATCCACACCGGCCTGTCGGTCATGACGCCCCACAATGCGATGCCCGAACCCTTCATCCTGGGAACGCGCGCCGCCTATGCCTGCCCCAACGTCACGTTGGGGGTGGACGTGGTGCGGATGAACATGCTCGCCAACACGTTCATGCGCGCCCCCGGCGAGGCGGTCGGCACCTTCGCGCTCGAATCGGCGATCGACGAACTGGCGGTGGACCTGGGCATGGACCCGGTCGACCTGCGCATCCTAAACGAGCCGGAGAAGGATCCGACCTCCGGCCTCCCCTTCTCGTCCCGCCATATCGTCACGGCATGGCGGCAGGGGGCGGAGCGCTTCGGCTGGGCCGACCGCCCCGTCGAACCGGGATCGCGTCGCGAGGGCGAATGGCTGATCGGTATGGGCTGCGCGACCGGCACCTATCCCTATTACCGGATGCCGGGTGCGGAGGCGCGGATCACCCTCACCCGCGACGGCGACACGGTGCGGGCGGAGGTGGAGGTCGCCGCGGCGGAAATGGGCATGGGCACCGCCACCACCACGGCGATGGTCGCTGCCGAACGGCTCGGCCTGCCGCTCGACCAGGTGGCGGTCGGCTATGGCGACTCGGCGATCCCCGGCGCGATCATGGCCGGCGGATCGCAGCAGACCGCCGCGATCGGCGCTGCCGTCATCGCCGCCCACAATGCGTTGGTCGACGAGTTGCTGACGCTCTCCGGCAACGATTCGCCGCTCGCCGGCCTTTCGGCGGACGAGGTGGCGAGCGGTGACGGCGGCCTTGCCCGCCGCGACGCGCCGGCCGAGCGCGAAAGCTATGCCTCCATCCTCGCCCGGGCGCAGCGCGACAGCGTCACGGTCACCGCGGCAGGATCGCAGCCGCTCGAACTGATGCACTGGTCGATGCATTCGCACAGCGCCTTGTTCTGCGAGGTGCGGGTCAACGCCGTCACCGGCGAAACCCGGATCGCCCGCTTCCTCGGCGCCTTCGATTGCGGCCGCATCCTCAATCCCAAGACCGCGACCAGCCAGTTCCGCGGCGGCATCATCATGGGCCTCGGCATGGCGCTGATGGAGGAAACGCAGTTCGACGAGCGCAACGGGCGGATCATGAACCCCAGCCTCGCCGAATATCACGTGCCGGTGCACTTGGACGTCCCCGACATCGACGTGATGTGGACCGACATCCCCGATCCGCACACCCCGATGGGTGCGCACGGCATCGGAGAGATCGGCATCACCGGCGTCGCCGCCGCGGTCGCCAACGCCGTCTATAACGCCACCGGCCGCCGCATCCGCGACCTGCCGATCACGCTCGACAAGCTGCTGTAGCGCCCGCCACCCGCTACCGCGCGTCGAGCGACTGCAGCACCGCCTCCGCCTTGGCGCGTTCGGGCGAATCGTACCCGCCGCGGGCGACCGGCATCAGCACCGCTCGCGCGGTCGGCGCCCCGCGCGCCGCCAGCGCCGTGCCGAGCGCCAGCCGCGTCGACGGCGCGTTCGGCACCACCGTCAACGCCTTGGCGAGGCCATCCACCGCGATGGCCGGTGCCGTATCGCCCGCTTCGGCGAAGCTGCGGTAATAAGCGATCAGCGGTTCCGGCGCCTCGGTGTCGGCTCGGTTGGCGCGGGCGATCGTCGCGCGCGCCTTGCGCAGCAACGCCGCGCGCGCCTCGCCGGTCAGCCCGCCCGCCTGCTGCGCCATCGCGACCCCGCTCCAGGTCAGCGCGGCACTGCTCGCCGGGGCCAGTGCCAGCGCGCGCTCGGCGGCCGCGCCACAGGCCGTCGCATGGCCGCTGCGGCATTCCGCTTCGGCGAGCAGCACCTGCGCGCCCTCGTCGCGCGGGAATTTCGCCGCGTCCGCGTGCAGCCGTGCCAGCCACGCATCGCGCTGCGCCAGCGCCGGGGCGGAGCCGCTCGCCGCCGCCTCGATCCGCGATCCCAGTTCCAGCCGTCCCTTCACGAACGCCGCCTCGCCGACCGACAGCCGGCGCACGATCGGCGTCACCGCCCGGTCGGCGGGATAGGTCATCCGTTCGAACGGCTTCTTCGCATAGAAATACTTGCGCAATTCGGCGGCAAGCGTCGCCGGATCGCCGAAGACCGCCGCGGCTTGCGCGGGCGGGGTGCCGGCGGCGATCGCCTTCAGATAGGCATGGAACTGGCCGTTTCGCGTCGGCGAGAAGAACAGGAAATGCGTCAGCATCCAGGCGTGGACCGGCGTCCAGCGCGTCTTGTCCGGCGATTCCGACAAATAGGCGCCGCTCAGGATATCGGCGAGGCGCACGTCGCCGAAGCGGTGCAGCACCGCCGTCGTGCCGGCCGGCGGCCGCCCATATTCCATCACCGTATCGCCCCGCACCATCAGGGTCGAAAACAGCTGCCCGAACCCGTCCAGATACCAGCGCGGATAGGCGGCGGGGAAGAAGGTGGTCAGGTAATGCTGCGCGAACCCCGCATAGATCATGCTGTCGGCGGAAAGCGGCACCGCTTCCTCGCCGACCGGACGGATCAGGTCGTTGCTGCTTTGCAGGCCGAACAGCCCCGCCTGCCCGGTCGCCATCGCGTTCGCACCGACGCCGCCCGGACTGCCCGGCTGCGCACTCATCGATTCCGGCGGCCCGATCTGCACGCCCATCAGCGCATCGGCGACCGCCACGCCCCGGCGCAGCACCGCCCGCTGGTCGATCCGCGTCGTCGCCAGCACCGCGCCGTCCTCGCGCGGATCGTAATAGCGGCGCACGTCGAACGCGGCGTTGAACGGCCCCTGCTGCCAGCGCAGGTTGCGCAGGTCCATCCTCTGGAACTCGGCGACGTCGCCGATCAGCGTCACGCGCAGCTTCGCCGTATCGTCGGTCCGGTCGGCGCGGCCGAGCAGCACGGACAGCAGGAAATACAGCCGCTCGAGGTTGTGCGCGATCTGCGTTACCTCGCGCTCTGGCCCATCGCTCAGCACGATGACGTGCTGCGTCTCCGCCTCGCGCCAATTGCTCGGGCGGGCGCGTTGCCCCTCGACGACGATATCGCCACCCGGCGCGGGCGGAACCTGCGCGCCTGCCATCATGGGCCATGCCAGCAGCGCCGGCCAGCCCATCCACCGCATCCTCCGCATCACGCCCCTTCCCTCACGCGTCAGCGCTATCCGGGGCCATCAGATCACGGATGGCGGCAGGCGAACAGCCGGAAAGCGACCAACCCGGCCATTTTCATCTCGCCTGATCGTACGTCAGGATCGCGCCCGCCTGGGCAGGGGCACGGCATGCATGTCGGTATCGGGACGCAGCGATCCCCGCCGGAGCGCCCGCATCTGCTGTTCCCCGACCAGATCGATCGCATGCTGCACATGGCAGGAGGCCACGCTCAAGCCCTCGGCATCGATGAGGAGGAGCGCTTTGTGCAGGCAGGTCAATGCTTCTTCACGTCGTGTCGGCATCGTTCCATCCTCTCCCCGATCCCCGGGTTCCACCTGGTCTTTCGAGGGGATACGCGCCCTGCTGCACGCAACCCGATCGAATGACGAACGCCATCATAGATCAGTGGAAACGCACCAACGATATGTTTTCCCTCGATAATTTCAGTATTTTGGTGTGTTGCGCCGCGCCACACCCGCCCGATACGGACATTTTACGCAAAATTGCTATTCGGCTGCCATGGCTTCGTATCGGGTTGACGAAAGGCGAGCCGCCGTGTCTTCGCAATTCTTGTATGCCACCAAAATGGACTGTTGCGCGATAGCCACATGTCAATAGGATTGTGCGCCATGGAAGCGCGCCTGTCTTTGCCTGACGCACCGTCGTCGGGCCGGTATCGATGAACCCGGCGGACGGCGACCGCCGGGCTGCTGCCGATTGGCGACCGCAGCAGCGCTTCGTCCACAGCATCGTCGATTCGGATCAGCTCGACCAGTTGAACCATGGTGGCGGCATCGCCGTCCGCTTCGCGCCGACGCAGAGCCGCAGCGTCCACCTCGCCTTCGCCGGCAGCCAGAGCGACACGCTCAGCGTCTGGCAGACCCACAGCGCCAAGGGCTTCATCAGCGCGCCCAAATCGGCCGCCGACCTCGTCACGATCCGCTTCGTCGATCAGGGTGCGATGTCGCGGATCGACTGGCGCGGCGCCGACCTTGTCGTCGGGTTCAACCAGGCGCTGCTCTCGTCGTTCGAGGCGATGCGCTGTGAACAGGCGACGCCCGGTTTCTCCGCCATCACCGCGACGGTGCGCCGCGATGCGGTGATCGAGGCATGCCGGGCGCTCAGCGGTGCCGATGCGCCGATCCTGCCGCAGTTCGACACGGTGGTCGATCTGCGCACCAGCGGCCTGCCCGCGGTGCGCGCCACCATGCTCGCGCTCCAGCACACGCTGTCGCAGGACCAGCACGAAGCGGACCTGATGAACCCGCTGCTGGAGGAGGTGCTGCTGTATCAGCTCGTCGGCTGCTGGCCGACGGCCGGCACGCCGCCGCCGCCGCGCACCGCCGATCTCACCGCACAGGCCGTGCGCCGCGCCGTCGATTATATCGAAGGCAATCTCGGCCGCAGGATCGCGATCCAGGATATCGCCGCCGCCGCCGGCCTCAGCGTGCGCGCGCTCCAGATCGCCTTCAAGCAGCGCGTCGGATGCAGCCCGGTGCACTATCTCATCGGCCGCCGCCTCGATCGCGTGCATTCGCACCTGCAGATCGCCGAAGGCAAGACCATCCGCCAGATCGCCAGCCTGTGGGGCTTCGTCCACATGAGCGACTTCGCCCGCCGCTACCGCGAACGCTTCGGCACCCTGCCCAGCGCACGGGACCCGGCGCTCCGCCATTGAGTGGCGGGGTGGCGAAGAGGGCAGTCCCCCTCTTCGCCACCCCCTCTTCGCCTGCGAACTTCGTCGTCAGAAGTTTCCGCGCAGGATGAACGAGAAGCGGCGGTCGTTGACGAAATAGGATCGTGGCGCCGTGGCATCGGAGCCGTTGATGTACGCCTGCTGCAACCGCGTGACCTGATTGTTCAGGTTGACCCCCTGAACACCGATCTTGATCTGCTTGGTCAGGTTCAGGAATGCGGACGCATCCAATTGGCCGCCGCCCTCCTGGAAGATGGAGGTGTAGGGGAAGATCACGTCGGCTGCGGTCAGCAGGAACTTGGAGCGCCAGTTATACGCCGCCCGCAGGGAAATCGGCCCTTTCTCATAGAAGACGGTGGCGTTGAAATTATGCTTGGACAATCCTTCGAGCGGCAGGCTGCCGGCCTTGATGTTCGAAACGCCGGACGGCGAACCGCCGTTCAGGAACGAATTTGGCAAGCCGGAACTGTCGATATAGGAATAGTTCAGATTGGTCCCGAACCCGTTGAGGAACGACGGCAGGAAATCGAATGTCTGCTGATACGTGACCTCGACACCCTTGATCTTGCCATAGCCATCGTAATTCGCCGGCCCCCGGACCTGCACGGTCTGGGTCACGCCGTTGCTGTTGATGTCGCGGTTGATGAGTGACTGGTAGAAGAAGTTGTGGATGGATTTGTAGAACCCGTCGATCGATAGCTGGCCGACCCGGCCGAAATACCATTCCATCGTGGCGTCGAATTGCCATGCGGTAGCCGGCTTCAGGAAAGGATTGCCGGCGGTCGCGGTCGGCGCACCGGTATTGGGATCGGTTCCGACCTGAATGAAGTTCCGGATGTTGGCGAGGTCGGGCCGGGTCAGCACCTTGGACGCCGCGAGACGCAAGATCAGGTTGCGCCCCAGCCCGAACTTCAGGTTCGCGCTGGGCAGCCAATATACGTAATGATTGCGACCCACGTCGGGGCTGGTGAGGCCGGTGGAGAACTGGCGCAGCGCATTGTAGCCCGCCTCCCCGAGGCGGCACGCGCCGCCGGGCTGCGTGACGACCACCGTACCGTCGGGTCGGGTCGTCGTCGTGGTCACGCAGCGGACGGAAAATGGGTCGATGGTTCCGGTTTGCTGCCGCGTCGGCGCGCCGATGGAGCCCGCCGAGGTCACGTCGGTCAACACGTAACGCACGCCAACGTTGCCGCTCATGCGAACGTCGCCGAACAGATTGCCGGGCGTCGCGAAGTTGAGCTGCGCGTAGGCGTTCTTGTCCTGTTGCGACACGTTCTGGATTTCGGACGGCAGGAAGGGGGTGCCGGCGACGACTCCTGCACGCGATGCCGCTGGCGACCAGGGCGTCGCACCCGCACCGTTCGCGGTCCGCCACGTCTGCGCGATCTGCTGGAAATACGCGGCCGACTGATTGTAGTTATCGATCAGGTCGCCGTTGTAGAAATAACCACCGATCGGCCCTGGCGTCGCCCCCCGGAAGAAGTCCGGGAAATTGTAGAACGCGCTGTTCGCGGGTGACTGCGCGATCGACACCGGATTGCTGCCCGACCAGGTTTCGCTGAGCACCCCCCAGTTATAGGCGCTGTACTTCACATCGAGATCACGGTCCGCATACCGGCCGCCCACCTTGATGTTGCGCAGGAAGCTGCCTTCATCGAACTTGTAATCGAAATCCGCCTTGAAGGCGTATTCGCGGCCATCGCTCTGCTCGATGTGATCCATCGCCGCGCGCCAGAACTGGACACGGGCGTCGTTCAAATATTGCGCATCGCTCTCGGCGACCAGCGCCGGATTGGGGGTTGCCCAGGTTGCCGCCAGTGTATTGGGCTTGTGGGGGATGACGACCGGCAACTTGCCGGACAGATTCAGCTCTTCGTCGGCGAACGTCGACCCGAACACGCTGACGTCGAGATTGTTGTGGATCGCCCTGGTATAATCGCCGTCGATGTTCACCGCCAGATGATCGCTCAGCTGGGTTTTCAGATTGACACCGAAATCCTTGACCTCGTTCTCGTCATAGACCTGACGACGGGACAAGGACTGCTGCATGCCGCCCGTCGGCACGAAACACGTCGCTGCTGTGGCGCTGCATGACGAGCGATAACCCGATCCGGGCTGGGTGATGTAACCCGACTGGAACAGACCGTTCGAGTCATAGGTATAATTGGTCGTCGAGCCGGTCGGGCATTCCGCCCGCACGGTGGCATTGCCGTTGGAGGCAGGTCCGTTGCTGTTCTGGCGGCAGCCGAGCGGATAGGTGTTGTATTCCGACAGGTCCGGCGCGGTCTCGAACGTATGTTCGCCCCAGGAATTGGTGCTGTGCGTCCGCAGGAATTGTGCGGTCAGCACCGTCTTCTCGTCGGTGCTTTGCCACTGGGCGGCCAGTGCGATGCCGTCGCGCTTGCGGTCGTAATCCTGGCTGCGGAACTGCCCGCCGATCGGGGCGTAGCGCAATCCTGCGGGGTCCAGCAAACCATCGGCACCGGCACCGTTCGCCGCACCGCAGGCGCTGCCGTTCGGCGGCAACCTCGTCGTATCGGTCGTTCCGGGCAGGGGATTGCGGCATACCGTGGTCGTGGTCGAATTCGCCGCGATGGCACTGGTATTGTCACGCGTCTGGATGTTGGTGACCTGGATGCCGTCCGCCCGGCTGAAGATCCGAGAATAGGATACGTCGGCGAGCAGGCCGATGCGGCCGATGCCGGTATCCCAGGTATCGCTGACCAGGATCGAACCGGTCGGCGACCATTTCTTGCGGAAATCGCCGTAATTCCCCTCGGCGTCGACGCCGACGTGGAAGCCTGGATTGTCGAAGGGCTTGCGGGTGTTGAGGTTGACCGTCCCGGCGAGGCCACCTTCGATCAGTTCGGCAGTCGCATTCTTGTAGACCTCGACCGATCCGAGCAATTCGGCCGGCACGTCGGCGAAGTTGATCGCCTGCCCGCCGACCCCGGCCGAGAACGTATCGCGGCCGTTGAACTCCGAGCGGACGAAATTGAGGCCGCGGACGTTGACACCCGATCCTTCCACGGAAAAGTGATCGGGGTCGTTGTTGCCGGCGAAGCGGCTGATCGCGACGCCCGGTACGCGTTGCAGCGCTTCGGTCACCGAGCGATCGGGCAAGGCACCGATGTCGGTGGCGGTGATCGCGTCGACGACCGTGTCGGAGTTGCGCTTGATCTTCTGCGCGTTCGCCAGGCTCTGGCGAATGCCGGTGACGACGATATCGTCCGGCTTGGCCGCGGAATCGTCGGATGTTTGCGCATCGACGGCGGCCGGATCGGTGCCGGTGCTGGTCGGCGACGTCACCCCTGCCGTGCCCTCGCCCGCCGCGCTACCCGTCGGCGACGTCTGGCCGGCCACCGATCCGTTCGATTGCGCTGCCGCCGGCGCGGCGATCCACGCGACGCACAGCGCACCCGCAGATACGTCGACGAGCAGTCGACCCAGACGAGACACATCAGTCCTGAATGGCGCAGCCTTGCGCATAAGAGCCCCCTCCTGTTCGGCGCCAGGCAGCGCCGTTCTTTGGTATGGCCGATCCCGTTTATGGCCGACCTGGACCCATGGTTGCGTTAACATCGCGATTAACGCAAGTGACTTTTCTGTTATCTTTCCGTTTATGTCTCGATGTGCGCTTTCCGTGCAACGGATGGTAGGGCCGGCACGCCCACCCGCACTGGCATTGCGGAACGGCAGAGGTTGAGAAGAGGAAAGGTTGATGTACGATCATGCGATCCGCGACGTCGTGATCGTCGGCGGCGGCACCGCCGGCTGGATGACCGCCGCCGCCTGCGCCCGGTTCCTCGACAATGGCTATACGCGCGTGACGCTGGTCGAATCGGACGAGATTGCCACCGTCGGTGTCGGCGAAGCGACGATCCCGCCGATCATCGATTTCAACCGCATGCTCGGCCTGGACGAGAACACGTTTCTGGCCGCCACCTCGGGCACCTTCAAGCTCGGCATAGAGTTTCGCGACTGGGGCCAGATCGGCGAGGAATATTTCCATCCGTTCGGCCATCATGGCCGCGACCTCCAGGACATGCATTTTCATCAGCTCTACCTGCGCGAAGCCGCGCGCCGGGCCATCGGCGACCCCATGCCCGACATCGCCGGCTGGTCGATGAGTGCGATCGCGGCAGCCAATGGCAGGTTCGGCCGCGCCGCACCCGAGGCCCGCTCGCCGGTGCGTGAGCTCTTTTATGCCTTCCACTTCGACGCGGGCCTCTATGCCCGCCACCTGCGTGACTATGCCGAACGCGGTGGTGTGACGCGGATCGAGGGGCGGATCGAAGATGTTGTCCTGCGCGCCGGCGATGGCCATGTCGAAGCGGTCGTCCTCGCCGATGGCCGACGGGTCGCAGGAGAGTTGTTCGTCGATTGCTCGGGCTTTCGCGGCCTGTTGATCGAGGAGGCGCTACAGACGGGTTTCGAAAGCTGGCAACATTGGCTGCCCTGCGATCGAGCCATCGCCGTGCCCTGCGCCTTGCCGCATCCGGACGAACCCGATCCCTTCACCCGCGCGACGGCGCGGACGGCCGGGTGGCAATGGCGCATTCCGCTTCAACATCGGCTCGGCAACGGCATGGTCTATTGCAGCGAATATCTGGATGACGACGCTGCGGAGGCGCAATTGCTGCAAAGCCTGGAGGCGCCGGCGCTCGCCGCTCCACGCCGCTTGCGCTTCACCGCCGGTCGCCGCCGCGACAGCTGGAACCGCAACGTCGTTGCGCTCGGCCTGTCGAGCGGTTTCGTGGAGCCGCTCGAATCGACCAGCATCCACCTGGTCCAGGCCGGCATCCAGCGGTTGATCGCCCTGTTCCCCGACATGCGGTTCGCGGCGGCGGAGCGAGACGAGTTCAACAGCCAGATGCACGCCATCTACGAGGACGTGCGCGACTTCGTCATCCTTCATTACCATGCGACCCGGCGTACGGATTCACCGTTCTGGAACCGGGTGCGCACCATGCCCATCCCCGATAGTCTCGCGCGCAAACTCGCGCTGTGGCGTGGCAAGGCCAGGCTGTTCCGTGACGGCTGCGAACTCTTCGGCCGGCCGAGCTGGGTCGCCGTGTGTCTCGGGCAAGGGGTGCTGCCCGAACGCTGGGAGCCGGCCGTCGACGCCCTCGACGAAGAACGGGTCGCGACCGCTCTTGCCGAAATACGCGCGAATTACCTCGATACCGCACATCGCCTGCCGACGCACGGCGACTTCCTCAGGCGCATCGCCCCCTCCCCCCATCCGCGTAATACGCAGGCGTGACCGCCATGAACCGTGCACGCTTGGCAGGCGGGCGCTCCACTTTCCTACCCGACGCGCAGCCTACCCTGCTCTACCCAACCCAAGCATCTCCTCCACTACCGGCGTCATCGCTTCGGCGACCAGGGCGATCGCGTGGGCGTTGGGGTGGACGCGGTCGGCGAGGACCATGGCGGGGTGGCCGAGCACGCCGGGCGGGAAGAAAGGGGCCGTCGCGACACCATGCGCGGCGGCGACCTCCTGGTGGATGTGGAGATAGGGGCCGGCGCGCGCGTGCAGGATCGGCGGCGGGGCCACCGTGGTGAGGAGGACGGGCACGCCGCAGCGGCGCAGCTCGACCAGGATCGTATCGAGGCTGGCGCGCGTCGCGGCGGGCGGCACCTGGCGCAGTACGTCGTTGGGGCCGACCTGGACGATCGCGGCATCGGGCCGGGCTGGCAGCGCCGTCAGCACGCTGGGAAGCCGGCGCAGCACGTCCGCCGCCGTATCGCCGGATCGGCCGGCACCGATCACCCGCGCGGCAGGATGACGGGCGCGAAGCCGTCGTTCGAGCTGCATCGGAAAGCTGTCGGCGGCCGCCAGCCCATAGCCGGCGACCAGACTGTCGCCGACGGCGAGGATCAGGGGATGGGACACCATTCGCTTTGCCAGATAGGATGGCGCCGGCCGGCTTTAAGCCCCGGCAAAGCCACGACATGAACATGTGTGCTCCCCGTCGGTTGTCGTCCTCTGATCCCATGGCGAGGCCGATCGATGCGGACGAATGCCGGCCCTCTGTTCGAAACGCCCCCCGCGTCGCCGACCGCGGCGGAGGAGCGGCCGGCGCGTGCATGGCGACCGCGCCGGCTGCTGGTGACACGCGCCGCCCGCAGCTTCGCGCATGGCCGCGCCATCCTGACGCGGGCGGCGGCGCTGGGCGTCGAGATCGTCGAGCTGCCCGGCGACCGGCTGATGCTGCCCGCGATCGACGATCCCCGCCGCGCCTATGCCGAGGCGAAGGCGACGCTGGCGGTGGTCGTCGCGCCGCCGTCCAAGCGCCGGCTGCAACCGATCGCGCCGAGCGCGGACTGGCGGGTCGACCTTGCCGAAGGGTGCCCGGCGCATTGCAGCTATTGCTATCTCGCCGGTTCGCTCAAGGGGCCGCCGATCACGCGCGTCTATGCCAATCTGGACGAAATCCTCGACTCGCTGCCCGGCTATCTCGGCCAGGGCACCGTCACGTCGCGCAGCCGCACGCGCGCCGGCGAAGGCACCACGTTCGAGGCGTCCTGCTACACCGATCCGCTCGCCCTCGAGCCGCTGACCGGTTCGCTCTCCGCTGCCATCGCCTGGTTCGGCCGCTGGCAGGCGGATGCACAGCTGCGCTTCACCACCAAGTTCGCCGATGTCGCAGCCCTGCTGCCGCTCGATCACCAGGGCCGCACCCGGATGCGCGCGTCGCTGAACCCTCCCGCCTTTGCGCGGTTCGAGGGCGGCACCGCGCGGACGGCGGAGCGGCTGCGCGCGGTGCGTCGCATGGCGGAGGCGGGCTATCCGGTCGGCCTCACCATCGCCCCCATCATCGCGGCGGAGGGCTGGCAACAGGCCTATGCCGCGCTGTTCGCCGATGCCGCCGCGGCGCTGGCGGCGCTGCCCGGCCTCGACCTCACCGTCGAACTCATCACCCATCGCTTCACCGCCGGGTCCAAGGCGGTGCTCGACAGCTGGTATCCCGGCTCGGCGCTCGACATGACCGGAGCCAACCGCACGACCAAGCGCACCAAGTTCGGTGGCGAGAAGCAGGTCTACGACGCCGACACGATGCGCGCGCTGCGCAGCTTCTTCGAACGCCAGCTGGCCGACCGGCTGCCGATGGCGCGGCTGCTCTACTGGACATGACCGTCTTCTTCACCGCCGACACGCATTTCGGCGATCATCGCACGATCAACATATGGCGGCGGCCCTTTGCCGACACGGCGGCGATGGACGCCTGCCTGATCGCGCGCTGGAACGCCGTGGTCGCTCCCGGTGACGTGGTGTGGCACCTGGGCGACGTGGCGCGGCGGCCGGCGGATGTGCCAGCGCTGCTCGACCGGCTGAACGGGACCAAGCACCTGCTGCGCGGCAACAACGATCCGCCCGCCACCTGCGACGCGGCCGGCTGGGCAAGCGTCGGCGATTATGCGGAGCTGGTCGTCGACGGCCACAGCCTCGTGCTGTGCCATTACGCCTTTCGCGCCTGGAACGGCCAACACCGCCGCGCGATCAACCTGCACGGCCATAGCCACGGCCGGCTGAAGCCCATGCCGCGGCAGTTCGACGTCGGCGTCGACCCGCGGGATTTCACCCCGGTGACGCTCGGCCAGCTGATCGCAGGCTGACGGGCCGTCGCCCCGGCAGCGCCATCACGGCCCGACGTCGGCAGCCCCCGTCAGCACACGCAGCGCCTTGCCCGCCTTGAAGCCCAGCGCCTCGCCGACCCGGTCGTCCCAGCCATAGGGATCGTTGCGCACGATCGGTTCGCCCGCATCGTCGAACAGCACCGTCTGGTACAGCATGCGGACGGGGATCTGGCGCGGCAGCTTGACGAACGTCTCCTTGCCGGTGCCGCGCGCCTGATGCCATTGGTCGGTCACGCCCTCGTCCTTCGCCAGCATCTCGGCGAAGCCCAGCGCATCCTCCACCCGGACGCAGCCGTGGCTGCGCTGGCGCTGCACCATCGCGAACAGCGCCTTGGCGGGCGTGTCGTGCAGGTAGATCGCATGGTCGTTCAGCATGTCGAACTTCACCAACCCCAGCGAATTCTGCGGGCCGGGCTGCTGTACGATCCAGCCGTCCTTCCACACCATGTTATGCGCCTTCAGATAGCTCGCGCCCTTGCTCGCGATCTCCTTTTTCTGGATCGATCGCGGCACTGTCCAGGTCGGATTGGCCACCAGGCGGAAGATCGGCGAGCCGAGCTGCGGCGTCTCGGTATCGGGTTCGCCCACCACCACCTTGCGGCTGTCGGCGATCTTGCCGTCGCGCCAATAGGTCAGCCGGGCGGCGGCGAGGTTCACGTCGATACGCGTCGCCGGCGGGCTGCGCTCCAGCCAGCGCAGCCGCTCCATCGCGATCGCGATCGCCCGCGCGCGGTCGGCGTCGGACATGTTGAGGATCGCCAGCGCCTCGCTGCCGATGATGCCGTCGGGCTTCATGCCGTAATCGGCCTGCATGCGGCGCACGGCATCGACCATCGCCGGCGTGTAGCGGTCGCCCGGCGCCGCGTTCGCCGGAAGGTAATCGAGCACCGCCAGTTCGCGTGCGATCGCCGGCAGGCGCGGGTCGCTTGCGCCGGGCTCGATCGCCTCGCCGGTGCTGGCGATACCGGCGACGGGCGTCGGCGGCTGTTTGCGCAAGTCCACATAGGCCTTGGCCAGCCGCTGGTAATTGGCATCCTGCGGCGCCAGGCCGTCGAGCCAGCGCGTCAGGTCGCCGCTCTGCAAGGCGGCGGCCAGCCCGGCCTTCAGGTCGGGATCGGGACGCGGAACGGTATAGACGTCGTACAATTTGGTCGGATCGGTGGCACCGCGCGCCAGCGCCGCCGCATAGCGCAGCGCCTGCGCGGTCACCGCCGCGTCATCGCCCGACGGCGCACCGAAATCGACATGGTCGAGTCCGTGGACGGCGCGCGCATCGATCGCCTTGCGCAGCTGCGCGCGGGTCTGGTCGCTCCACTGCACCGGCCGGGCGGCCTCGTCCGCATTGGCCGTATCGTTGCGGTTCGGCGTCACCTCCACGTTGCACGCCGACAGCAACAGCCCCAGAACCACGGTTTTCGCGAAGATCGAACGCACACGCCACTCCCACTGATCGATCGGAATAACGCACCGATACGCGCTGGGCTCCCACGGGGCCGGAACGTTCACAATCGACGGACGGAGCGCAGGGTGCGACGAACGCACCGAAGCGCAAGGAACGTTCAAGCTTTGCCGGTCTAAGGCAGCCTTTCTCCCTGACACCGGATCTGTGCCCCTTGTCTAACTCCTTGTTCTCACGCCGCGATTTGATGAGCGGCGGCACTGCCGCGCTGGTCATGGCCGCCCTGTCGGAGCGTGCCTCCGCCCGCACGCCCGAACGGCGGCTGTCGCTGGTCAACCCGCACAACGGCGAACGCTACGATGCCTGCTTCTTTGCCGGCGGACGCTACCGTGCCGATGGGCTTGCCGAACTCAACCACGCGATGCGCGACTGGCGCACCGGCGCGACGCGGACGATGGACCCGCATCTGCTCGACCTGCTGGTGCAGGTGCGCGACCGGCTGGACGTTGCGCCGCGCACGCCGCTGAAGCTGGTGTCCGGCTATCGCAGCCCCAAGACCAACGGTGCGCTCCACGCCCGCTCGCACGGCGTCGCCAGCAAGAGCCAGCATATGCTGGGCAAGGCCACCGACATCGCGATCCAGGGCGTGCCGCTGAACCGGCTGCGCGATGCCGCTTTGTCGCTGCGCGGTGGCGGCGTCGGCTATTACCCGCACGACGGCTTCGTGCATGTCGACACCGGCGCGGTTCGTCACTGGAGTTGACCGCTCCCCCGCGCCGGGTGCGTCACCGCCCGGCGACACTGAACTTGTCGCGCCGGCGGCGTCCGACCAGCAGCCCGCCCTCCAGCCGGGCGCACAGCGCGGCGTAATAATCGGCGAGGAAGCCGTCGTCGTCGCCATCGTCGGCCAGCCCCGCCTTGCGCCGGATCGCCGCCGCCACCGTGATGCGCGCCAGCGCGTCGCCGCCGCGGATTACATCCTCCAGCGCATGCAGTTCGTGGACGCCGTACAGCGCGAGCGCCGCATCCGGGAACATCCGGCGCGGCCGGTCGGCATGGGCACCCAGATCGGCGGCCAGCGTCCGCCGCACCGCCTGCACCACCCAGGTGCCCGCGACGAGATCGCCGACCCGCAACCGATCGCGGTTGAACAGGGGAAAGAAGAGGAAGATGCCGCTCCACGCCAGCGCGAAGATGGTGAGGAAGGCGTCGGCCGTCCCGGCCGCGGCCTGCGCCCCCAGGAACGACAGCGGCAGGAACACCTCGATCTCGCGCATCGCATTGCGCGCCAGCACGGCGCCCGCGGTCAGCCGCGCGCCGTCGCGGGCGATGACGCGCAGGCCCATCAGCCGCTTGCCGGGCGTCGCCCCGCGTTCCCCCATCTCGAACAGCACGAACCAGCCGTTGCGCAGGCAAAAGGCGCCGATCAGCCACAGGATGCCGGCGATGTCGGCGCGGGTCGCCTGATTGAAAGCGAACAGCGCGATCGTCGCCACGATCAGCACGACCAGCATCATCACGACGTCGATCAGGAACGCCGCCGCACGCGTCCCCGCCCCGCCCAGTTCGAGCTGCAGGTCGACGCCCTCCGGCGTCACGAAGCTGCGCCGCAGCGTTGCGGGCGGCCTAGGCCGACGGGCGTGGCGCATGCCGCCTCCCCAGGCCGTAATAATAGACCATCCACGCTGCCAGCATCGCCGCGCCGATCCCGGCCCGCAGACCGTCGCTCGTCACCACCTGCCTTCCGATCCCCTCCAGGATCGCGGCCACGGCCAGCATCAGCACCACGCCCGCCACCGCAATGGCGGCGGTCCGCCCGGCATCGACCAGCGCCGCCATCCGCGTCCGCCGGCCGGGAAAGGCGATGGCGGTGCCGATCCGCATCCCCGCCGCGCCCGAGATGACGATCGCGAACATCTCCGTGGTGCCGTGGATCGCCAGCCAGGCGCAGAAGTTCGGCCCCAGTCCCTTGTCCGCGAACACCGCGATCATCGCCCCCAGCATCAACCCGTTGTAGAGGATCAGCAGCGCGGTCGGCACGACGAAGGCGAAGCCCAGCGCGAAGGCGAAGATCGCGATCTGCGCATTATGCCCGAACAGGAAGCTGGCGAAGATGCCCAGCCCGTCCTCCTTGTTATGGTACAGCGTGGTGCGCAGCGCCTCGGCCGAAGCCGCCGGATCGCGGCCGCCCGCCAATCCTTCGGGGATGATGCCGTAGAACCAGGACGGGTCGGCGCGCACCAGCGCATAGGCGACGATGCCGCCCAGCACCGTCAGCACCGCCATCACCAGCGTCTCGCGCCATAGCGACGCCACCGCCCCCGGCCAGCCATGCGTGAAGAAGCGTCGCAGGTCCCGCCACGCCGAATCCGACACGCCGTACAGCTGGAAATAGGCGCGCGCGCACAATTGCTCCAGATAGGCGATCAGCGCCCGGTCCAGCGACGTTTCGCGCGCGACCGACAGCGACGACAGCGTCGCGCGATAGAGCAGCGGCAGCGCGAGCAGGTCGTCGTCCGACAGTACGCGGACCGAGCGCTTCTCGATCCGGCCGAGCAGGGTATCCAGCCGCGTCCACTCCGCCTCATGCGCCGCGCGGAAGCGGCTGGCGTTGAGCAGCGGCGGGGCGGCGTCGACGAAGGCGCTCACAACAGGCTCCGGCGCTTGAGGTCCACATAGCCTTCGACCAGCCGCTCGGCGACTTCGTCGTGGGGGCTTTCGATGACGTGCACGCCCAGATGGCGCAGCCGCGTCAGCACCAGCCGCCGGTCGCGCAGCAGCGCGGCCGCGGTCACCGCACGGGTCACGTCGGCAGGCTGCACGGGCGCGGCATCGACGATCGTCTCCAGTTCGTCGTCGCGCAGCACGACGACCAGCACGAGATGCGTCTTGAGCAGGCGGGCGACCGCGCGCACCAGGAAATCGGCGGAGGTCGGATCGGTGAATTCGGTGAACAGCACGATCATCGATCGCCGCGTCAGCCGCGCCGCGAGCGTCGTCAGCGCAAAGGTGTAATTGGTTTCGTCGCCGCTGTAATCGATCCCCGCCGCGAGATGCTGCAATTCCGGGAAGGCACCCGCCCCGCCGATGAAGCCGCTCGCCAGCCGCGGCCGGGAATCGAAGGCGTTGAGCGACACGCGATCGCCCAGCTTCAGCGCCAGCCAGCCGGTCAGCAGCGCCGCCGACACCGCGCGATCGACCCGCGGGATGCCGCCGACCGGGTCGGACATCTGCCGCCCGGCATCGATCGCGAAGACGATCTGGCTGTTGCGTTCGGTGCGATATTCCTTGGCGTAGAGCTTGCGGTGACGCGCCGATTGCTTCCAGTCGATCGCGCGCCGGTCCATCCCCGACCGGAACTCGACCAGGGCATCGAAATCGGTGCCGTCGCCGCGGTCGCTCTGCGCCAGCAGGCCCTGCACCGCGTGGCGCTGGAACACCTGCGCGCCGTGCCGCCGCACCGCCTCGACATCGGGCAGGATCGGCAGCACACGATCCCCGTCGATGCGCACCTGGCGCCAGGCGAGGCCGAGCGGCCCCGCCCAGCGCAGCCAGAGCGTGGCGAAGCGCGCGGTGCCGCGCCGCCAGGGCGTCAACAGCAGCGCCGCCGTGCCGCGGCCGGCTTCGAGCGCCACGTCGAGCCGGCCGTCGCCCGGCATCGTCACCAGCGGGTCGCGCGCCAGCGCCACCTGTGCGGCGCCGCCGACGTGGCGGCCGGCGATCGTCACCGCGATCGGCACGCTGAGGTCGACGCCGACCGGGGCGGAGCGTGGCAGCGCCAGCGTCGCGCTCGCCCGCGCGCGGCCGAGCAGCGCATCGACCGCCACCAGCGCCAGCACGGCGAGCGGCCAGCCGAGCCCGGCATACCAGCGCGCCGGAAACAGCATGGCGACCAGCAGCGCGATCGGAGCCCCGATCGCCGCCGCCAGCACCGCCATGCGGGTCGGATAGATCAACGCGGCGCCTCGATCGTCTCGATGATCTGCGCGACCACGTCCTCGATCGCCCGCCCGCCGATCTCGGCGGCGGGCGACAGGATCAGCCGGTGGCGAAGCAGCGCCGGCGCCAGCGTCTTCACGTCGTCGGGAATGACGAAGTCGCGCCCGTCGAGCGCCGACCGCGCCCGCGCCGCGCCCGCCAGCATCGCGCCGGCCCGCGGCGAGGCGCCGCTTTCGAGGTCGGCGACCCCGCGCGTGCCGCGGATCAGCGCGACGATATAGTCGATCACCTCGTCGACCAGCCGGACGTTCGCCACCGTCGCCACCGCCGCGGTGATCGTCGCCGCGTCGGCACAGGGCGCGACGCCCCAATCGGCGGGCGACATCGCCGCCGGCCGTGCGCCGTGGCCCGCGACGATGCGACGCTCTTCGTCGGCGCTGGGATAGGCCACCACCTGCTTGAACAGGAACCGGTCGAGCTGCGCCTCGGGCAGCGGATAGACGCCCTGCTGTTCGATCGGGTTCTGCGTCGCGACGACGGTGAAGCGGTCGCTCAAGGCGAGGCTCTCGCCGTCGATCGTGACGGTGCGCTCCTGCATCGCCTCCAGCAGCGCCGCCTGCGTCTTGGGCGAGGTGCGGTTGATCTCGTCCGCCAGCAGCAATTCGGTGAAGATCGGCCCGCGCGTCAGCGTGAAGGTCGACGTCTGGAAATTGAACAGGTTGGCGCCGATGATGTCGCCCGGCATCAGGTCGGGAGTGAACTGGATGCGGCCGAAATCCAGCCCCAGCGTTTGCGCGAAGCTGTGCGCGAGCAGCGTCTTGGCGGTGCCCGGCGGCCCTTCCAGCAGCACGTGCCCGCCGGCGAACAGCGCGACCAGCAGCAGGTCGACGGTGGCGTCGTGGCCGACCACCGCCTTGCCGATCTCGGCACGGATCGCCCGCCCCAACGCCTGGACCTCGTTGACCGTCACCGTGTCTTCTCCCTTTGCCATTGGTGCAGCGCCTGGGCGCTCGCCAGCATGTCGGCGCGATGCTCCGCGCGTGCGGCGTCCGCAACCAGCGCGGTGAACGTCGCCGATCCCTGCAGCCGATCGAGATGGCGATCGGCCTCCACATCGGTCAGCCGCGCCGGCACGCCGAAAATCGCGCGCGCGCGATCGCGGACCAGCGCGGCATAGCGCGGGCCCAGCCCGCCCTCGCGGCCCGCCTTGCGGACGATCAGCGCGCTGTTGTCGACCAGCGCCGCCTTGCCCAGCGCGATGGCGCGCGCCGGCGGCTGTGCCGGCCCGAAGCGGACCAGCGCCTGCCATCCGACGAGCGCGAGCGCGACGACGATCGCCAGCGTCATCGCCAGGAACGGCGGCTCGAAGGCCAGCTTCAACGGGCTATGGCCGCGGCCGAGGCCATTCAGCGTCACGTCGAACGCGATGCCGCGCGCCCCGGTCGCATTGACGAAGTCGAGCAGGTCGAGCGCAGCGCCCGCCCGGTCCAGCCGGCGGATGCCGTGATTGTCGAGCAGGTCGGGATCGGACAGCAGATAGGTGTTGGAACCGTCCACCTGCGCCAGCACGATGCGCCCGGCCTCGTCCGTCACCAGCGGCGTCAGCGCCTTCGACGTCATCACCTGGAGCGGCCGCGGCGCCGACACCGCCAGCGACGGCGGCGCCCAGCGCACCGGGTGCAGCGGCCGGGCGCCGCTCGGGTGGCGGCTGACGGTCATCACGGTCGCGGGCGCGAGCACGGCCGCCGGATCATACGCCGGCAGCAGCCCGCTGACGTCCACCCAGCCCCCGACCGCATCGTCCGGCACGCTCGCCCATTTCGGCAGCACGATCAGCGTCGCGCGGCCGCGGCGGGCGGCCATGAACCGGCTCATGTCGACCGAGCCATGCTCCGGCGTGGCGACCACCAGATCCTCGGTATCCCAGCCCGCTTCCGCGCGGATCAGGCGGGGATTGCGCGCCGTCGCCCGCGCCAGGTCGACGATCCCGGAAAAGCCGGTGGCGGCGTTGGACAAGGCGTGCGTACCGGCATCGTGGCCGGACCGCAGGTCGGGCGCATAGGCGCCGAGCAGCAGCGAGCCCGCAAAGCCGAGGATGCCTATGACCAGCATCAACGCCACCGTCAGCGGCGAGAACACGCTGTCGGCATTGGCCGTGCCCCGCCCGCCCAGCGCGATCTCGCTCATGCGCGCCACCGCTGCGGCAACGCCAGATCGGCATAGGCGGCGCGCGCCTCCTGCCAGTCCGCCTCAGCCACCGGCCGGCCGCCGAACAGGCTGCGTTCCACCAGCGCCGCGATACGGGCGAACAGCGGCCGCACCGCCGCGGGCAGCAGGCCGGCGGAGGCAAGCTCGCGGCTGGTCAGCGACGGGCGCCGCAGCGCCGGGCGGCGCCGCGCGATATCGTCGATCGAATGGAACAGCAGGTAGTGGATCGCCTCGGCGAAGCGGCCGTCGGCGGCGAGCCGGTCCGCCTCGCGCAACCAGGCGCGCGCCGGTGCCGCATCGGGCACCCAGCTGTCCTCGTCCGACGCCGGCGCCGCATCGCGCCGCCGCCGCGCCGGCAGCCGCCATTCGCCCGATCGCACCCGCTCGACGATCATCGCGATCGCCGCCACCGCGACCCCGGCGAGCAGCATCCACAACAGGATGCGGGCATAAGGCGCATCGGGCATCAGGTCCGACAGCCAGCGCAGCAGCCGCCCGACCGGCCGCAACGCATCGGCGATCCAGCGCCCCAGCGTGCGCAGCCATTCCGGCGGCTCGGGCGGCGGCGGCGGGCGCGTCAGGGTGAACTGCACCGACGGATCGGCCCGCAGCGCGGCATGTGCCGCGGCAAGTCGATCGGCCGCCACCGCCGAACCTTGTGCTGATGCCCCGATGGTTCCCTCCCAGCGACGCCGCGCTGCCCCGGCCGGACTGTAGCCGGATCGCCCCCCCGCGCAATCCGCTATTCGTGCCGGCCCTTCCGACTGTGTCGATATCGGACGATAGGCATACTGGACAGCGCCCGGTTCACCCGCCACCATCATGCAAACGGGGATCAAGGGGGAACAGCATGGCAAGCCAATCGATCGCCGAACACGCTGCCCACGGCATATCCGTGGGCAGCGTGTTCGCGCGCAGCGTGAACGTCATCAAGGCCAATCCGGTCGCGACACTCGGCGTCGCCTTCGTCTTCATGGCGCTGCCGCAGCTGGTGCTGGGGCAGCTTGGCGGCCGGATCGCAATGATCCAGGGTCTGCAAAGCGGCCTGTATGCAGCGGTCGGTGCTTATGGCCTGATCGTCGGCCTGTTGTGGCTCACCGCCAGTGGCGCGCTGGTCCAGGCCGCCGTCGCGCATGACGAGGGGCGCACGGCCGACCTCGGCGAGGTGCTGCGAACCGGCATCCAGCGCGCGCTGCCGCTGTTCGCTGTCTACCTGCTGTTCGTGCTCGGCGTCTGGCTCGGCTGCATTTTCCTGCTTGTGCCGGGCATCATGCTGGCGGTGATGTGGTCGGTGTGCCTGCCCGCGATCGTCGCGGAGCGGCCCGGCGTGTTCGGCGCCTTCGGCCGCAGCCGCGCCCTGACCAAGGGCGCACGCTGGCAGGTCTTCGGCATCATGCTGCTGGCGACGGTGATCTACCTGCTCGCATCGGCCGCAGTCGGCGTCGCCAGCGTCGCAGGCTACGGCAGCTTCGGCGCTCTGACCGGCGAGGCCGCGGTGCGGGCGATGCCGACGCCGTCGCTGCCCGTCCAGCTGCTCCAGTCGATCGTCACCACCGTGGTGCTGACCTGGTTCACCATGGTCGGCGCCGCGCTGTTCATCGAGCTGCGCCACTGGAAGGATGGCCCGAGCGCGGATCGCCTCGCCGACATCTTCGCCTGAAGGCAGGAAGGCGTCGCATCCCGCGACGCCCTCTCTCTCCTATCCGGGGCAGGGCTATCGCCTATGGCGATGATGGCTGCCGGCTTCGGAGAAAGGACCATGCCATCCGGATATTTTCGTCACCCCGGACTTGGTCCGGCATGACGGAGGATCAAGGACAGCCCCTATGCGATAGCCCTTGTATTCGGGGCGGTCAGTCCGCCCCGCAGCAGCGCTTGGCCTTCTTGCCCGATCCGCACCGGCACGGATCGTTGCGGCCGATCTTCTCCCGCGCACCCTCCGCCGCCGGGGCAGCGCCGCCCCCCGCCCGCACCCGCGCCGCGTGCAGGCTCGCCACCGCCGCCATCAGGTCGGCCGGCGCGTGATCCTGCAACGCATTGATCTGCTGGCTGTCGAGGTCGCTCTCATTGCGCGCCACCGCGATCATCAACTCCAGCCGCGCCAGCGCATCGGCGGCCGCGGCATCGTCGCCGTCCGCCACCCCCGCCCAATGTTCGCCGCGCAGCTCCATCGCCTCGGCAAAGCCGTCGATCCACAATTCCCACAGCACGTCGCCATTGCGCTCGTCCACGTCGAGGATCGGCCGCGGCTTGCCGCGCGCCAGATCGCGCAGGATCTCCTGATACCGTGCCATCACCGCATCGACGAACCATTGCACATCGGCCGGATCGTCGAACGCGGGCACGCCCCCATCGTCGACGCCCCACACATTCTGCAACCATTCGGCCGGCGGGATCGGATCGGGGCAGACGATGACGCCGTGCAGGAACCCGTCCAGTTCGGTGAGCAGCATCGGCTCGTCCAGCGGCAGGTCGGCCAGCGCATCGTCCAGGCGGCGCAGGCGGGACGGCAGCTGTTTCATCGGCCGCACGCCGCAGGCAGGGCGCGCGTCACAGGCTGAGGTTCCGCTTCCGCATCTCGGCCGAGGCAAGCTCCCACAGGACCGTGTGCGTATCGCGGGCGAAAATGTCGGCGAGGTCGAGCAGGTCGTCGTCGCCCAGCGCCACGATCGATGCCTGGATATCGGTCAGCCGGCCGGCCGCGCGCTCGGCCACGGCCGTCCGCCGCTTGATGCGTGTCTTGAGCATGACCAGTCGATAGCAGCATTGCGATCGCCTGGGCACCTCGTGCACACCCGCAGCGCGCCGCAATCCCGTCTATTTTGGCACACCCGCCGAACCGGCTGATCGCATTGCCCAAATCGCTGATCGCCCTTACATCAAACCCATGCTGCAAACCGAGATCTGCCCGGCTCACGATGTGAGCCGTGGTGCCTATGACGTCGTCATCCCCTGCTACAACCGCGAACGCACCGTCACCCAGGCCGTGGACAGCGTGCTGGCGCAGAGCCCGGCACCGACGCGAATCATCCTGGTCGACGATGGCTCGACCGACGGGACCGCGGACGTGCTTCGCGCGCTTGAGGAACGCCACCCGACGGTCACCGCCGTCCTGCTGCCCCGCAACGTCGGCGCCTCGGCGGCGCGCAATGCCGGGCTGGCGTTGGTGCGGGAGGAATGGGTCGCCTTCCTCGACAGCGACGATGCGTGGCTTCCGGGTGCGGCGGCGGCGATGCTGGCCGCCGCCATCGGCATGGACGTCGTCGTGGGGCAGTTCCGCCGGGTGTGGCCCTGCGGCTCGGCAGGCGAGCCCGAATGCGGATGGAGCGGCGGCGACATCCTTTCCGCCCTTGCCCTCACCGGCGCGATCGGTCCGAGCTGGTCGATCGTCCGGCGGCGATCGCGGTCGCCGGTTTCGATCCGTCCTTCCACAATTGCAACGATTGGGATTTCTACGTGCGCCTGGCGGCGAACGGCGCCCGTTTCGCGCGCATCGATACCGTGGTCGCCTTCTACCACATCGCCGAGGCGAACCGGCTGAGCCACGACAGCGACGCCGGCCTCTCCAACGCCCGCCGCGTCCAGGCCCATCCGATCTTCGATTCCTACCTGGCGCGCAGGATGCCGGCAGATGCCATGGCCTGACCCACCGGATCGTTGTCCATCAAAGGGTTAACGTCTCTTTACCGTAACAATGCTGACCTATCAGCCTGCCCGCGACGGCGGGATGTTCCCGGCCGTCGCATCCAAGCGAACAGGCGGGGACACGATGATAGCGAAGCAGATACTGGCGTTCGGCGCCGTCGCGCTGGGGCTGACGGCCACCGGCGCCCAGGCGGCCGATGTGCTGAATGCAGGGACCGGCGCGCCTTACCGCCTGACGACCACGGCCTATGCCCAGACCTTCGACGGCCTCAAATCGATCACGTCCGATCCGACGCCGGCCGACGCCCTGCCCGCCGGCTGGCAGACCTTCGAACGCGGGCCGGGTGCCAACCGCACCTATCAGTTCGGCACCTCGGGCAGCAACACGGCCGGCGTGTGGAGCTTCGGCCTCGGCACCGACCGCGCGCTCGGCGGCCACACCAGCCCGGACGTGTCGCTGATCTACATCGGCGCGATCTTCGAAAACGGCCTCGGCACCGCGATCGATTCGCTCGCCATCGGCTACACCGGCGAACAATGGCAAAAGGGCTACAATCGCGCGACCCTGAGCTTCCAATATTCGCTCGATGCCACCAGCATCAACGACGGCACCTGGCTGTCCTTCACCCCGCTCAATTTCACCGCGCCGAACAGCGCCGCCTATACCGGCAGCCGGTTCGGCATCACCCAGACCAACGGCAATGCCGCGGCCTATCGCACGCCCGTGAACGGCGTGATCGACGGTCTGACGATCGGTGCCGGCAGCACTTTCGGCATCCGCTGGGTGCTGGGCGACATCGATCCGGCCGGCGTCACCTCCGATGACGGGCTCGGTATCGACGATCTGCGGCTCACCGCATCGGTCGCCGCGGTGCCGGAGCCGGCGACCTGGGCGATGATGATCCTCGGGATGGGCGCGGTCGGCTTCGCGATGCGCTCGCCCCGCCGCCGCGCAAGGGGTCGCGCGACCCCCGCCTCATCCACCGCAGCTTTACCGGCCTGACCAGCGCCGCGTCACGATTTCAACGAGGGAGAACACCATGACGATCCACAAGGCATTCGGCCGCACCAAGGCGGCTCTTCTCGGCGTCACGGCCATCGGCATGCTCGCCCTGTCCGGGCAGGCCGCCGCGGCGACGCTGGTGCAATATGACTTCACCGGCAATGCCGGCAACGAGGTGACGGAAGCCGCGTCGTTCGCCGCCGCGAACGTCGCGGGCGTCGCCTTCAGCCGCGGCGGCGGATTGAGTGCCCCGAGCGGCGCCAACGCCTTTTCGTCGGCCAGCTGGGGCGCTTACGCCACCAACATGACCGATTACCTGACGTTCGGCCTCACCGTCGCGTCCGGCTACACCGCCAGCATCGACCAGCTGATCTTCTCGTCGCGCTCGTCGAACACTGGCCCCGGCAACCTTGCCGTGCTCGCCGCAGTGGATGGCGCCGCCTTCCGACAGATCGCCACCTTCGGCCAGAATGGCGACAATGTCGCCAACAACGTGCTCTCCTTCGCGCCGCTGACCGGCGTCTCCAACGTCGTCTTCCGCATCGTCGCGACGAGCAACACCGCGGCGAACGGCGGCACGCTGGCGGGCGGCGGCACCTTCCGCGTCCAGAACTATGCGGGCACCAATGCCAGCCCGTTCAGCATCAACGGCACCGTCGCGACGGTCACCGCCGCGGTGCCGGAACCCGCCACCTGGGCGATGATGATCGCCGGCATGGGCGCCGTCGGCTTCGCGATGCGTCGCCGTCGCAAGGCAAGCGTCACCACCACCGTCCGCTTCGCCTGACCCTGCACGACCGTCGCGCTCTCTCCGAGCGCGGCGGTCGTCGTGGCGGCCCGGCGCACCGGGCGATTGCGCTTGCCGCCGGGGCGCTGCCGTGATGGAAACGGCCCATGATCCATCACCATAGCCGATCGGTCGGGGACAGTGGCGGCCGATTGCTGATCGGCGAGGCGGCGACCGGCGATGCCGGCGCCATCGCCGGCATCGCCGCCGCGCTCGGCCCGTTCCCGCCCGCGCGCGGCAATGCCTATCCCGGCGTCCGCCGGTTCATCGCTCCGGCGGATCGCGCCGCCGCCGGGTATAGCCGCGACCTGCTCCGGGCGCTGGTGCCGCTCATCAACGCGACCTTCGACGTCGACGGCTTCGACCTGCTGACCGCCAGCTTTTCGATGGTGACCGCGTCCCCCGACCGGCTCACCCCGGTCCAGCGCGCGCCGCATTTCGATTCGACCGATCCGCACTACCTCGCGATCCTCCACTATTTGGGCGGGACGCAAGGCAGCGGCACGTCGTTCTACCGGCAGCGCACGACCGGCATCGATCGCGTGTCCGAGCAGAATCAGCCCGAATTCATCGCCGCCGCCCGGCGCGAAGCGGATAGCTGGAGCGGCTATATCGCCGGTTCCAACCCCTCGTTCGAGCAGATCGATACGGTGGCGGCGGTGCCCGATCGGGTGATCGTCTATCAGGGCAGCCTGCTGCACTCCGGCATCATCCCGCCCGACATGCCATTGAGCGACGATCCGCTGGTCGGGCGCCTCACCGCCAACTTCTTCGTCCTCGGCCGACCGCGGCGGCCCCCGGCCTAGGCGCGTCCCGATGGCAAAGGCGGCACCCGCGCTGCCGCATCGCCGATCATCCGCCGCACCGCCTCCAGTTGCCGCAGGTTGTCCGCATCGCTCATCGTGTCGAGCAACGGCGTATAATCCGCCGCCCGCACCCCCTGCCCGTGCATCACCGCAAACCAGCTGGCATCGCGAAACAGTTCGTCCGGCGTCAGCATGATCCGCGCAGACCGGCGGAACTGGTCGATCTTGTAGCGCAAGGTGTCGGGGATCGGCATCGCCTGGCAATGGCGCCACAGCGGTTCGGCGCGTCCCTGCGTCAGGTGGTAATGGAGGATGACGAAATCCCGCACCTCCTCGACCTCGCGCGCGGTCAGGCGGTTATATTGCTCGGCGAGCAGCGGGTCGGCATCGCGGCGCGGGAACAGCGACAGCAGCTTGCCGATGCCGCTCTGGATCAGGTGGATGCTGGTCGATTCCAGCGGCTCCAGAAAGCCGCTCGACAGGCCGATGGCGACGACGTTGCCGACCCAGGCGCGCCGGCGACGGCCCGGGGTAAAGCGGATCAGCCGCGGCTCGGCGAGCGGCGGCGCGGCCATCCGCTCGATCAGCAGCCCTCGCGCCGCCTCGATATCCTGAAACCGGGTCGAGAAGACGTAGCCGTTGCCGACGCGGTGCTGGAGCGGGATGCGCCAGCGCCACCCCGCCTCCTGCGCGATCGCCTGCGTATAGGGCGTCGGCTCGGTCTCCGCCGCCGAGGGCACCGCCCACGCCGCGTCGCAGGGCAGCCAGTGCGACCAATCGTCATACCCCGCCTGCATCGCCTGCTCGATCAGCAGCCCGCGCAGCCCCGAACAGTCGACGAACAGGTCGCCCGCGATGCGGTCGCCGCGGTCGGTCACCAGTGCCTGCACATGGCCGGTATCGCCATCCCGCTCGACCTGCGCGACCTTGCCCTCGTGTCGGACGACGCCCCGCCTTTCGGCCAGCGTCCGCAGGTGCCGGGCATAGCGCATCGCATCGAAGTGGAAGGCATAGCCGAGCGTCGACAGCGGCGAGCGCAGATCGCCGACCGGCTTGGCGAAGGCACGGCGGCGGGCGATCCGTGTCGTCAGCGAAAAATCCTCGATCGGCGCGGTGTCGCCCGCCAGCCACGCCCGCGTCAGCCGCTGCGGCGCCATGGTCGCATCGCCCGGCGCGCCATAGGTGCCGAACGGGTGGAAATAGGCGCTTCCCTCCCCCTGCCAGCCGCGGAACTCGATCCCGAGCTTCCACGTCGCGCCGGTGTCCGCCATGAACCGCGCCTCGTCCAGGCCGACCAGGCTGTTGAACCAGTGGATCGTCGGGATCGTCGCTTCGCCGACGCCGACGGTGCCGATCTCCTCCGATTCCACCAGGGTGATCGTGGTGCCGGTCCGCTCCAGCGCCTTGGCCAGCGCCGCCGCGGTCATCCAGCCCGCAGTGCCGCCGCCCAGGATGACGACGCGGCGGACGGGATCGGTCACGGCCGGCGCGCGGCGCAGGCGGGCGAGCCCGTCGGCCGCTGTACCGCCAGATAGACGGTACTCCACAACTGCGCCGCATTGGATTCGTCGGCATCGCCGCCGCTCGCGCCGAACGGCACGATGCGATAGCCGCCGTCGGCATAGCGCCACGACCACAGCTCCGAACTCTGCACGCTGCGCCCGGCGTCGATCGCGCGCCACAGTTCGGATTGCACCGCCGCCAGCCGCGTGCAGGTCGCCGCCGGCAGATCGCTCCGCGCCAGCTGCCGCGCCAGGCCCGCTGCGACCAGTGCCTGCTGCCACGACCAGACGACCGTGCCATGATAGGCATTCGGCCCGAAGCGCCGCTGCAACGCCGGATCGGCATAGACGGGATCGGCGACCAGCATGCCGATCCCCGTCATCAACCCCGCGGGAAACGGCTGCGCGATATTCGCCGCGGTCACGCCCAGCGTGTCGGCGGACGGGCGGCCGAACAGCAGCGCAAAGCCTTCGTCCGAATGGATAATCGGCACCGGCCGCCCCTGCCGGTCGAGCGCGATGGCATTGTAGCGGACCGGCGCCGCGGCGACCGCGCGCAGCGCGGGGTCCGCCGGCACGCCCATCGCTGCGGCATAGCGGGTGATCGCCGCCCGCGCCGTCGGCGACGCCACCGTCTGCGCGAACAACCCGGGTGCCCTGGCCGACCAGGTCGCCGCCATTGCCTGCACCTGGGCGATCAGCGCGCGGTCGGCCGGCTTGGCATAGGGCGCGAGCAGGCCGGCGCGCGCCATCTCGCCGATCGACTGCAGCGCCGCAGGCACCAGCACCGCGTTGATGTCATAGGGATAGCGGCCGCCGCCGAGCCCGTCGTTGCTGTCGCGCCACTCGCCCGCGTCCATCCCCTCGCGCAGCGCGACGAGATTGGCCCAGCGCGGATCGCGGGCGAACGGCGCCGCCCGCGCCACCACGAAGCGCGCATTCGCCATCAGCGCATCGCCCAGCCGCTGGCCACCGTGCCGTTCCGCCAGGAACGCCTTGGCCCGCGCCCGCCCGCGTGCGTCGTCGATCAGCCACGCCCGCGCGACCGGCGCGAGCAGAAACGGGCTGTCGACCATCTTGTAATCGTACACCGGCGCCGCCGAGAGGCCCTGGCCGTCGCGGCGATGATCCAGCACCGCGAATTCGCCGATATCCTCCTCGTGCGCGACATTGCCGTCGGGCGAGAGCCGTTCGAGCACGGAGCGCAGCCCCGTCTCCACCGCCGCCGGCTGCAACGCCGGCATCAGCAGCCGCACCGACATCAGCGTATCCCGCCCGAAATAGGTGAGGAACCGCCACGAACCGGCAAGGAACTTCTCGTGGTAGCTGAGGAACTGGAGCGCGTGACGGGCCTGGGGATCGGCCGCAGCTGCCGGTGTCAGCAGCGTACCCGGCGCGAACGGCGTCAGCGGCGTCTCGCCGGTCAGCGCCGTCACCGTCACGCCGATCGTCCCGTCCGGCGCCGCGGTCAGCGTCCTGCCGTCCACCGCACCGCGATCGACCCGCACCGACAGGCGATAGCCCGCCGCGCCGTCCAGCCGATCGCGCGCCCAGGCCAGCGTGTCGCCATCCGTGCGCAGCGGCGCCTCGATCCCCGCAGGCGCGGTGCCGAGCGCCTGATAGTCGCGCAGCACCCGCACGCTGGTCAGCAGCGCGCGCTTCACCGTCAGCCGCGGCGCGCGAATCGTCGCATGGAACGTGACGCCGTGCAGCGCCCGCCCCCGCGCATCCTTCGTGGACAGCGGCTGCGGCGCCGCCGTCAGCTGCCATTCCGCCGGCGCCGGCACCCGGTCGAACCACAGGCCGACCCCGCTGTTGCCGGCAGGGAACGCGACGATCAGCCGCGGATCGTCGCCCGATCGCAGCAGCACATGCGCCGCCACCGGCCCCTGCTGGGTGAAGCTGTTGAGGTTCAGTCCCTCGCGCCGCGCCGGCCCCACGTCCGCCGCCTCCTGCGGCGCGGCGACCGAAGCGGCGGGCAGGAGCGCCAGCAGCGCGAGAACGGCGGATCGAAGCATGCGGGTCATCCCCGATCGATACAAGGACCGGTCATCGGACGCGAGCGCCCGATGACCGGGGCGCATCACAACTTGATCGTCGCGCTGATGATCGCATTGCGCCCGTAGATCGCGCGGCCATAGAAATAGCCGTTGGTGATCGTCTGCGTCTGCCCCTGCCGCGGGTTGCCTTCGGTGAACCCCTTGGCGTTGGTCAGATTGTCGAGGCTCGCGTTGATGTTCACCCGGTCGCTCAGGTTGAAGCTCGCACCGACCGAGAACACGCTATAGTCGGGCAGCGCGATGCCGTTGCCGGCATCGGCGAAGATCTTGCCGACATATTTCCACCGGCCATAGATCTCGCCCATCCCCGAAGGCAGGATGAACGACGGCGTCACCGTCAGCAGCTTCTTGGGCGTCCGCTCCGGCACGTTGCCGTCATACGCTCCGGGGATCGGCTGGCTGAACGTCAGGTTGGTCAGCTTGGGGTCCTGATAGACGCCGATGACGTTCACACTGAAGAAGGTGATCGGCCGGATGTCCATGTCGACCTGAACGCCGTTGGTGCGGCTGTCGGCCACGGCGTTCGCCTGCTGGGTCGGGTTGGCCGGGTTGATGAACTGGTACGACAGGTCGTTGATCTCGGTCCGGAATCCGATGACCGACGCGTTGAAGCCCGGCCACTGGAAGCGTGCACCGCCTTCGTACAGGGTCAGGCCCGTCGGCTTGCCGCCGAGGCCGCCCGCATTGCCGCCGTTGGTCTGGAAGCCATAGGCGCCACGCACGTACAGCGCGATGTTGCGGGTCAGCGTGTAGTTGATACCGCCGGTATAGGCGAGCTTGTTGTAGGAATCCGACACGCGGGCGTACTGGCCGTTGAACGACGCGCCGACGTTGTCGTAGATGCCGGGCGTGCCGGGCTGTACCGGATCGTTGATCGTCGCCTGCTGACCCACGTCGACGCGGACGTGCTGATGCTCGTAACGCGCACCGAAGTCGATGTGCAGGTTGTCGCCGATCTGCAATTCGTCGTTGAAATAGCCCGAGATCGAATTGACCTCGTCCTTGAACAGGCCCTGGCCCCAGTTGCCGTAATTGACCATGCCGTTGTTGGTCAGCGAGCCGAGCACCTGTCCGCCCGCATTCAGCGCGACGATGTCGTAGACGTGGCTGTCGTTGGTGACGTCGTTGATGACGGTGGCGACCGCCGACTGGTCGTTCTTGCGGCGGACGTTGTAATACATCCCGCCGACGGTCAGCGAATTCTGGATGCTGCCGCCCGTCGCATCCCATTTCGCGCCGAAGTTGCTGCCGAAATCCTTGGTCGACAGCGTCTGGTGGTTCAGCACCGTCTGCTGGAGCAGGCCGTTGCCGTTCAGCGCGTTGAGCGCCGCGGTGTTGCTCGCCGGGATCACCGCACCGGTGCGGATATCGCGCAGGCCGTATTGCGAGGTGCCGGGGAAACGGAACTGCGCGACCTGGAAATAGGTGAAGGTGGCAGCGCGCAGCGGCGTCAGCCCGGCGAGCGGCGACACCGCCGGATTGAGGTAATTGACTGCCGAGGTCAGCCCCGCGGTGCCCGCGCCGGAGCCGGGGAAGATGCCGTTGAAGTCGTACTTGCCATCGAGATAGCGGGCGTGGGCGAACAGGCTGATGCCTTCCGACACCGGCTTCTCGATATCGATGCGATAGGTGTTCGCCTTGACGCCGACGCCCTCGCTCGAACGGAACGCCCGCACCGGATTGCCGGTCGCGGCGGCGTCGGGGACGAGGAACTGGGTGAAGTAGCGGCCGCCGACATCGTCACGCTTCAGGTCCAGCCCCGGCACGCTGCTGATATCGCCGCTGGCGCTGACGCGGAACGGCATGTCGGCGTAATAGGGATTGTTCTGGTCGATGCGCTTGTACGTCAGCCGCACGGTGCCGCCGTCGTCGAACCGCTTTTCGATCATCGCCTTAAGATTGTAGCCGAAGAAGGTGAAGGGCGTGTTCCGCAGGCCCTTCTGCGACTGGACGTAGCCGCCGACGCTCCAGGCGACGCTGTCGGTGATCGGCGCCGAGAAATAGCCGTCGGCCCGGAAATCGCCATAGGTGGCGCCGGTCAGCCGCGCCGAGGCGACCGCCTTGTCGTAGCTCGGCTTCAGCGAGATGAAGTTGATCGTCGCACCGGCGCCATTGGGTGCCAGCACGCCCGACGTGCCGCCCTGCACCGCTTCCATCCGCGCGATGGTGATGTCGTTCTGGAAGTAGAAATCGGCGCCGCCGCCGCCGTAGAGGATCGGCATGCCGTCCTCTTCCAACGTGACGAACGTCTGCGCGCCGCCGCGCAGGCCGCGCACCGAATAATTGTTGGAGATCGGCCCCGCCGTGCCCTCGACGAAGATGCCGGGCACCAGTTCCAGCGTCTCGGCGGTCGATCGCGGCGCCTTGCGCTGGATGTCCGCCTGGCTTGCCAGCGTCACGTTCGACGAGCTGTCGAACAGGGTGCGCTTGCCCGAGGTGTTGCCGGTGACGACGATGTCCTGGAGGTCCGCTCCATCGCTCGCCGGCGGCTGCGCGCCCGGTGGCGTACGCGGCTCGGCGGCGGTCTGCGCCGCGGCGGCGGTGTCGTTGGCAGGCGCGGTGGTGGCGGGCGTCGCGACGGAGGGGTCGGCACTCGTCTGCTGCGCAAGCGCCGGCGCGCAGGCGAAGGACGCACTTCCCGCCAGCAGCGCGGCGCGGATCGACAGTCGAAGGTTCAGCATATCATCGTCCCCAGCGGCTCCGGTCTCTGCGCCGGATGTTCCGCGAAAACGTCCATTACGCCTGTGGTTTCCGCACTTCCATTGCACGGGTGAAACAATCGCGCGGCTGTGACTTTCCGAGCACATTTACCCCAATGATGTTGCCGCATGCCGGCCCGTATCGGCGGCGCTGGAGGCGATCCAGATATCCACCACGCCCGGCTCCACCGCCCACCGCCCGTCCGCATCGACGATCGCCAGATCGTTGCGTCCCAGCGGCAGCGAGAGCGTCGCGGCGGCGCCGGGATCGAGCGTCACGCGCGCGAAGCCCTTCAGCTGGCGCACCGGCCGTGCGCGACTCGCCACCCGCTGGCGGACGTAGAGCTGGACGACATGGGTGCCCCGCCGCGCCCCGATGTTGCGGACGGTGGCGGTCACCTCCCCCGTCTCGCCCAGCACCGGCGGCACGCCGACGCCCTCGATCGCGAAGCGGGTGTAGCCCAGCCCGTGGCCGAAGGCGTAACGGGCGGCATCCGGCGCATCGCGCCACCGCCCGGTGCCGCCCTGCGGCTGCGGCTCGGGCGGTGGCGGCCGCCCCGTCGGCAGGCGATCGTAGGACCAGGGCTCCTGCCCGGTCGCGAAGGGGAAGCTGACCGGCAACCGTCCGGTCGGCTCGGCATCGCCGAACAGGATGTCGACGAGCGCCGGCCCCGTCTCGCAGCCCAGGAACCACGTTGCCAGGATCGCCGGCGCCGCCGCCACCGCCCCCTCCAGCGCCAGCGCGCGGCCGTGGCGGAGCAGCACGACCAGCGGTGTGCCGGTCGCCGCGACCGCGTCGGCCAGTGCCTGCTGCGCGGCGGGTACGGTGATGGCGGTCCGGCTGTTCGCCTCGCCTGACATATCGGCGCCCTCGCCGATCGCGAGCAGCACCACGTCGGCGTCGCGTGCGGCGGCGACGGCAGCGGCGATGCCGCCCTCGACCGCCGCCGTGATCCCGCAGCCGGGTGCGACGGTCAGCGTCGCCGCCGCGGGCAATCGTTGGCGCAGCGCGGTGGCGAGGTCGATGCCGCGGCGGCGATAGCCGGCAAAGCTCCACGGTCCGTCGAGCTGCGCCGGATCGGCACCGAACGGCCCGATCAGCGCGATCCGCCGCGTCGTCTTCGCGAGCGGCAGCAGCGCGCCCTCGTTGCGCAGCAGCACCACCGCGCGCGTCGCCGCCTCCCGCGCCAGCGCACGGGTCTGCGCGGTGCCGATCCGCGTCCGCTCGGCGGCGGGGTCGAGCGATCGGAACGGCCGCTCGAACAGGCCAAGCCGCGCCTTCAGCGCCAGCACGCGCCGCACCGCCGCGTCGACCCGCGCCATCGGCACCCGCCCCGCCGCGACCAGCGCCGGCAGATGCGCGTTGTAGAGCCCGCTCTGCATGCTGACATCGGTGCCGGCCAGGATCGCCCGCCGCGCGGCATCGGCCTCGTCGATGGCGGCGCCATGCGCGATCAGCTCGCGATCGGCCTGATAATCGGACACGCAGGGACCGCGAAACGCCATCGCGTCGCGCAGGATGCCGGTCAGCAGCGGCCGGTTGGCGGTGGCGGGCACGCCGTCCACATCGGTGAAGCTCGCCATCACCGCCCCCGCTCCCGCCGCGAACGCCGCGGCGAACGGCGGCAGATGGACACTGCGCAGCGTCGCGGGGGACATATCCACCGCGGCATATTCCATGCCGCCGGTCACCGCCCCGTAGCCGGCGAAATGCTTGGGTGTCGCGCACAGCGCATCCTCGGCCGACAGGTCGTCGCCCTGGAAGCCGCGCACCCGCGCCGCTGCGAGCAGGCAGCCGAGATGGACATCCTCCCCTGCCCCTTCCGCCACCCGTCCCCAGCGCTGGTCGCGCGCGACATCGACCATCGGCGCGAACGTCCAGTGCAGCCCGCCCGCCGTCGCCTCGCGCGCGACGGCGCGTGCGATCCGCTGCGACAGGTCGGGGTCGAACGCCGCCGCCTCCGCCAGCGGGATGGGAAAGATCGTCTCATAGCCGTGGATCACGTCGGCGGCGAAGACCAGCGGGATGCCTAGCCGGCTGCGCAGCGCCGCCCGCTGCGCCCGCCGTGCGCCGGCGACGCCATGGCCGTTGAACAGCATGCCGACCTGTCCGGCACGGATCGCCGCCAGCATCGCGGCCGCATCACGCGCCGCCTCGCCGGGGTTGGTCGGCCGGCCGAGCGGGCGGACGGTATCGGAAAAGCAGGACAATTGCCCCGCCTTCTCCTCGATCGTCATCCGCGCGATCAGATCCTCGATACGATCCTGCGCCGCCCGCGCCAGCGTCGGCCACAGCGGCAGCGCTGCAAGGTGCAGCAGGATCGACCGGCGCTGGATCATCGGTTCACGGCATTCCCTCGCGCCGGACGGATCCAGCCGGACACAGGGATACGTATCCTCCCAGGGATGTCAAAGCGCGCGCCGCGCATCGGGACGGGCGCTTCCCCTTCGACCGGCTGGTGCAGCGTTTCCCGCTCGCCGAGATCAACGAAGCGATCGCGGCGCAGGCATGCGGCGAGTGCGTCAAGGTCGTGCTGATCCCGTGACGCACCGCTACCATGTCGTCATCGTCGGCGGCGGCCATGCGGGCGCGCAGGCCGCCATCGCCCTGCGGCAGGAGGCGTTCGACGGCACGATCGCCATCGTCGCCGCCGAAGCCGATCTTCCCTACGAACGGCCGCCGCTCTCCAAGGACTATCTGGCGGGCGACAAACCATTCGAGCGTATCCTGATCCGGCCCGCGTCATTCTGAACCGAGCGCGGCATCGACCTGTTGTTTGGCGCGCGGGTGGAGGCCGTCGATGCTGCCGCCCGGACGGTGCGGACCGCGAACGGTGCGGTGATCGACTACGGCGTACTGATCTGGGCGACGGGCGGCGAGCCGCGACGCCTGACGTGCGATGGCCATCATCTGGACGGCGTGCATGCGATCCGCACCCGTGTGGACGTCGACCGCCTGCACGCCGAACTGCCGACCGTGCCCCATGTCTTCGCAATCGGCGATTGCGCGGCGCATCCCAACCGCTTTGCGCAAGGCGCGACGATCCGCCTCGAATCCGTCCAGAACGCCAACGACCAGGCAGTCACCGCCGCGCGGACGATCGCCGGGCGCGTGACGCATTATGATGCGGTGCCCTGGTTCTGGTCCAACCAATACGACCCGAAGCTGCAGACGGTCGGCCTGTCGGCGGGCCACGACCGGATCGTCATCCGCGGCGACCCCGACGAACGCAGCTTTTCCGTCATCTATCTGCGCGACGGCCGCATCATCGCGTTGGACAGCGTCAATGCGATGAAGGACTATGTGCAGGGGCGCGTGCTGGTAGCGGCCGGCGCATGGATCGCGGCGGGCGACCTTGCCGACGGGACGCGACCGCTCAAGACGTTGCCGCGGCTGGATGAGGGCGGAGAGGGATGACGCAGGGGCCGGCGGCGATGACGTTGCGCGATGGCATCGCGGATCGGCGATCGGTGCGGGGGTTCCTGCCGACGCCGGTCGCGACGGACACGCTGCGGCGGATCGCGATCGAGGCGGCCCGCGCCGCGACCGGCGGCAACCTGCAGCCATGGCATGTCGACATCGTGACCGGATCGGCGCTGGAGCGGCTGAAGGCGATCATGGCCGATGTCATCGCCAACGGTATCGTCGAGGTGCCGGGCTATGCGATCTACCCGCCTGCGCTGGACGGTGTGTACGACCAGCGCCGCAGGGCGGTGGGAGAAGCGCTGTACGGCCATCTCGGCATCCCGCGGGAGGATAAAGCGGCGCGCCGGGCGTGGTTCGCCCGCAACTTCGCGCTGTTCGGCGCGCCCGCAGCCTATTTCATCACCGTCGATCGCCGCATGGGACCACCGCAATGGGCTGATCTGGGCATGTACCTGCAATGCCTGATGCTGCTCGCGCTGGATGAAGGGCTGGGCACCTGCGCACAGGAGGCCTGGGCGCTGTATTCGGTGACGGTCGAGGGGCTGCTCGGAACACCGCCCGAGCGCATGCTGTTCTGCGGCGTCGCCATCGGCTGGGAGGACAAGGACGATGCCGCCAATCGCACCCGCAGCGATCGTGCGCCGGCGACGGAATGGCTGACGATCCACGATTGAGGCGCCATGGACGACTCACCGAGCCGTTCGCGCCGGCCGTGTCGAAGCACCGATAGGATCGAGGCTCCGGCGCGCGGGCCGCGATCCTGCCCTGCGCCCCTGCCCTGCGCCGCCGCCGGCCCATCAGCCGGCGTAGCGATCCTTCAGCAGGCGCTTCATCAGCTTGCCCGTCGGTTCGCGCGGCAGTTCGGCGACAAAGGCGATGCGCCTGGGTGTCTTCACGCCGCCCAGTTCGCGCCGCGCAAAGGATTGCAGCGCCTCCGCCAGCTGCGTGTCCGCCTCTACGCCGGCGGCCGGCTGGATCACGGCCAGCACGGTTTCGCCCATCTCCTCGCACGGCACCCCGATCACCGCCGCGTCGGCGACATCGGGATGCGTGACCAGCAGGTTCTCGATCTCCTACGGGTAGATGTTCACACCCCCCGAAATAATCATGAAGCTCTTGCGATCGCACAGGAAGAGATAGCCGTCGGCATCCATGTGGCCGATGTCGCCCAGTGTCGCCCAACCGCGCGCGTCATGCGCTTCGGCGGTCTTGGCGGGATCGTTGAGGTAGCGAAAGGCGGGACCATCGCTGAAGAAGACGTTGCCTACCGCGCCGGGCGGCAATTCGTCACCATCGTCGTCGACGATATGCAGCGTGCCGAGCACCGCGCGCCCGACCGATCCGCGCTTGCGAAGCCATTCGTCGCTGGACAATGCGGTGATCCCGCAGCTTTCGGTACCCGAATGATATTCGTGGACGATCGGGCAGATCCAGTCGATCATCGCCTGCTTGATCGGGATCGGACAGGGCGCCGCGGCGTGCACCACCGCCTTCAGCGACGCAAGATCGTAGCGGGTGCGCACCGCGTCGGGCAGCTTCAGCATGCGGACGAAATGCGTGGGCACGAACGTCGCATGGGTGACGCGGTACCGCTCGATCAGCTGCAACGCTGCCTCCGCATCGAACCGTTCCATCACGATCACGGTGCCACCCAGCTGCTGTACCGCCATCGCCCAGCGGAGCGGCGCGGCATGATAGAGCGGCGACGTCGATAGGTAGACGGTGTCCACGCCCATCCCATACAGGGTGCTGCCCATCCGGGTGAGCGGCGTGCCGGCATCGATGGCACCCGTCGGCAATGCCGGCATGCCCCCCTTGGGCCGCCCGGTCGTGCCGGAGGAATAGAGCAGGTCGGTCCCCGCGCTCTCGTCCGCGATCGGCGTCGTCGGGTGGCGCGTCGCGGCCGCGCTCCAGTCGCCCAGCCGCTCGTCCGCCCCGTGCCAGCGAAACGCGGGCAGATGCGGCAGTTCGGCGAGTGCCGCATGGGCCAGCGCGGCATGTTCGGGCGAGACGACCAGCAGCTTCGCACCGGCATCCTGGAGGATATAGGCGATATCACGGGCGCTCAGCTTCGGTGACACTGCTGTTTGATACAGGCCGGATCGCTGCGCCGCCCAACCGAAGACGAAGACCTCCGGCGCGTTGGCGAATAACGTCGCGACCACGTCGCCGCGCTGCAAGGCCATGGCGCGCAACTGCCGGGCGCTGGCATTGGAGGATGCGTCCAGGTCCCGAAAGGTGAGGACCGCGCCGGTTGCCGCCATAACGATGGCGCGTTTCGCTGGATCGCGCACGGCGTGCTCGGCCGGATGCATCGACTCTCCCCGTCTGTGTCGGGCACGACCAACCATGAAGCGGCGGCCGACTGCAACCGGCCCGCAAGAAATGTCGAAAGCGGCGCGAGTGCCGGGCTAATCGCGGATCGCACAACGCTACCCGCTTTCGCTGGCCCCCCTACCCTGTCTCATCGCGCCGATACGCGCTCGACCGACCGATGCCCGTCCTGCGCATGTCGGGCCGACCATCTGCCGCGTCAGATGGGAGGGGCGGCGGGGAAACGGCGCGATACGGGCCGCGCGTCCAGCGTCATCAGCACCGGCTGCGTGGCGCGACCGCTCCCGTCGTGGACGACGACATGGAAGCGAGTGGATGCATAGGCGCCTCTGGTTCCCGCACCGCTGCCGTGCAGGGTCAGCGTGCGTGCGGCGTCGTTCCATCGCGCCTGCGCAATCGCATAATCCCCCTTCTCGTACCGATAGTCGAGGCCGCCATCCTCATAGATGTCCGCCGCACCGTCCGCGCCGGCGTAGACGTGGAGTTCGATGCGGTTGCGGATGCTTTCGGCTGTCGACTGCGTCACCGGGCCGTGCGCTACGACGCTGCCGGCACGGACGTGGAGCGGCACCCGCTCGATAGGCACGGGAACCGGATGCACCTTGCCGCCCTCGCGCCGCTCTCCGGTCCAGTAATCGTGCCAGCCGCCCTGCGTCGGCGGCAGGTATACAGGCCATTCGGCGACTCCCGCCGCAAGCACCGGTGCGACGTGGAGCGCCCGGCCGAACATATAGCTGTGTCCCTGCTCCAGTGCGCGGACGTCGTCGGGGAAATCGAAGACGAGGGGCCGCATCAACGGCGCGCCGGTACGCCAGCAATCCGCCGCCATCGAATAGATATAAGGCATCAGCCGGTAACGCAGTTCGAGATACTGCCGCCCGATCCGCTCCACGGTGTCCCCGAAACGCCACAGCTCGGTATCGGTCTGATACCCATGCACGCGCTGTAGCGGCAGGAAGGTCGCATATTGCAGCCAGCGCAGGAACCGCTCGTGATAGGCGGGGTCGGTATATTGCGACTTGCCCGGCCGGAAGAAGCCGCCGGCATCGACCGTCCAATAGGGGTATCCCGCCGCCGCCATGTTCAGGCCGGCGGGGATCTGGCGCTTCAGCGTCTCCCAGTTGTTGCCGATATCGCCCGACCATGTCGCGGCGGCATAACGCTGCTGCCCCGGGAACGCGGAGCGGGTGAGGATCATCACCCGCTTGTCGGGAAAGGCTCTGCGCTGTTCGTCATAGACGGTGCGCGATACCTGCAGCGGGTAGGTGAGCCGCGTCCGGCCGCCGGGACCGGCGGCCGTATCGCGCCCGACCAGATCGTCGTTTTCCGGCTCGGTCGCATCCTGCCACCAGGCATCGATGCCCAGCACCCCCAGGCGCCGCGACTGGTTCCTGGCATAGAATGCCGCCGCTTCCGGATTGTAGAAATCGATCCAGTCGGTGTTGGGGATGTAATATCCCAGCCCCCCGGCCTGTTTGCCGACCTCCGTCTCGCGGCCGATCTTCGACCACACCGACAGCATGAGCCGCATGTCCATCGCGTGCAGATCGCGGACCATCCCCGCGGGATCGGGATAGGTCGCTTCATCGAAGCGCATCGCGTTCCAACCATATTTGCCCCAATACAGCCAGTCCTGCACCATGACGTCCACCGGCAGCCGGCGACGTCGGAATTCACGCGCATTCTCCAGCAGTTCCGCTTGGGTATGGTAGCGTTCGCGACACTGGATGAAGCCATAGGCCCAACGCGGCATCATCGGGGTCGTGCCGATCAGGTCGCGATACCCGCGCATGATCTCGTCGGCCGACGGTCCGGCGATCACGACATAGTCGATCGCGTCGGCGACCGGCGACCGCCACTCCGTGGTCGGGCGTACAGGGCCGAAATGCAGCACCGGCGCGTCATCGCTCCGCGCGAGCACACGGACATGGTGCTCGCCCGCGCTCAGCGGCGCAACCATGCTGGCGGTCGGCGGCAGCCATTCGTTGGCAAGATCGGTCAGGACCTTGCCGTCGATCTCCAGATAATGGCGCGACGCCATCTCGCGTCCCAGATCGAGCATCAGCGCATGGTCGCCCGGCGTCGTCACCGTCAGTCGCCCCTCGAACACCGCCGGGCGCCGCTGCACCGTCACCGTGCCGTTGCCGGTGGTGACATCGACTCGCTGCGCCGGCCCATCTGTGTTGACGCGGTCGAGAACCAGACGCCCCGCGGGCGGATTCCACTCGCTCATCCCGGCATTGTGCCACAGCAGGCCATAACCGCGGCTGGACAGGACGAACGGCTGGCTGATCTGGGTATTCACCTGCGTCAGCCGACGCGGCAGGCCACGCAGGTTCATGGCTCCGTCCTGGAAGCAGCCCGTGCCATACAGCCCTTCGCCGGGTGGCGAATCGAACGCCTGTGCCGCGGCCAACGTCGCATGACCCCGCAGCGAAGCCGCCGTCAGCGAACGCGTGCCGGGCGTCTCGCGCAGCAGCAGGCGCCCCGCCGCGTCGTGGAAGCTGAGTACGCCCGCCGCGCGATCGAACGTACAGCGCACCGCCGGCAGACGCAGCGACGGCGTCGCGCCCCGTTCGACCGCCGCTCCGGCGTAATGCCGGTCGGGATCGGCCAGGATGTCGGGCATCGTCATGATCGGCCGATCGGACGGCCGCACGAAGCGTACGCGAATCGCCCGCGAACTGAGTGCCGTCAGTTCCAGCGTACCCCCATCTACCGGAATCGACAGATCGACCCGCCGTCCCTCTGCGCGAGCCGGTAGCGGCAGGGCACCGACCGCGCCGATCGCGGTCGCACCGAACAGCGCCCCGCGGCGTGAGATCGGACAGGCGACCGATATCGTTGCCCCGTCGAACAACGACCGGCCGAGACGATCCTTCATCTTTTCAGACATTTATTTATACTTTCAGAGGAGCAAGCTAATCATGTCGCGCCCAGTATAAACCTTGGGATCAAGACACGAAATCGGCAAACGACACCAACATCGAAACGGCGGACCGCCGGGCTTGGATCGTCATGCCCCGGTCGGCGAAGGCGCAGACCATCGTCCACATGCCGCCATCGATGTCCCCGCCCATCCATCACATTCGTAAACGTTTACAATGGATCGTTGCATCGGGTATGCTTGTCAAGAGACGCTTGCGTGATCGACGCGGGGAAGCGACGAAGCCGTCATGGATATCCGAACCCTCGCCCGGCACCTCGACTTGTCGATCGGCACGGTGTCGCGTGCCCTCAATGGCAAGAAGGACGTCAATCCCGTCACGCGCGAACGCGTGATCGCCGCGGCGGCCGAGCATGGCTACGTTCCGAACCAGTCAGGCCGTGCACTGCGGCGCGGTCGCACCGGGATCGTCGGGTTCATGCTGACACTGCGGCACGACAGCGCCGCCCATGGCGACCCGTTCTTCATGGCGCTGTTCGAGGGGATTCAGGCCGGGCTCGTCGAAAAAGGCATCGACCTCGTCATCCTGCTCGGCCGTGACGGCGAGGATCAGCTCGATTCGCTACGCCGCAGCGTGTCTCGCGGGATCGCGGATGGCTGGTTATTGTCCGCGACGCAGCGCCATGATGCGCGGATCGACTTCCTGCTCGATCGCGGCATTCCGTTCGCGACCTTGGGACGGAGCGCCTCGGGTGGCACGCAACCCTGGATCGACCTGGACTTCGAAGGATTGGTGGACCAGGCGATCAGGCGATTCCTGGACGCCGGCCACCGCCGTATCGGCCTCGTCGCGCCGCCTGCGACGGTCAACAACAGTTATGTCGTCATCGACGCCTATCGCGACCGGTTGGAGGCCGCCGGTGTTCCGTTCGAACGGCGCCTGATCCACCAAGGTGCTGCCGACGCACGCGACGGCGAAGCAGCCGCGCGCGCGCTGATGGGCCTCACCGATCCGCCCACCGCCTTGCTTGCAATGGGGGAAACCGCGCCCACCGGGCTCTACAAGGGGCTTCTGGGACTCGGCTTCGTTCCGGGCAGGGACGTGTCGGTCATCGGCTCCCGCGCCAATCCGTTTACCGACGCGCTTTCTCCACGGCCGACCTGCTTCGCCTTATCGCTGCGCGATCTCGGCGTCGCGCTTGCCAAAGCGCTGCTGCCCCTCCTCGACGAGGACAAGCCCGATGACATCGTGCCGGTGCAGCAACTATGGCCGATGCAGCTGGTGGCGGGAGATAGCGAAACCACGCGCTGAATGCGCACCCGCGACGTGCCGGAAGCCGGTGGGCGGCGGGTGACGGCTCACGATCGATGCGGCTCCATACCCGTTGCCATGAGCTGTTTACGCGAAGCTGGCGGCCGTGACCCGCACGGGTTGCGACGCTTCGACGTGCAGCGTGCGCGTGATCGTCCCCGAGCGCACGTTGATCGTTCCGGCCATCGCCGGTGTAACCGTTGCCGACACGAGGTGCCCGTTTCGCCATATCATCGCGACACGATGGCCGCCACGCACGCGCAGGCCCTTCACCTCACCCGAAGGCCACGCATCGGGCAGTGCGGGTAGCAGGATGATCTCGTCGGGCGTGCTGCTCACCAGCATCTCGGCGATCGCGGCGGCGCCACCGAAATTGCCGTCGATCTGGAACGGCGGATGGGCGTCGAACATGTTGGGGTAGGTGCGCTTGGGACCGATCAGGAAGCGCAGGATGCGATGCGCGCGATTGCCGTCGCGCAACCGCGCCCACAGCGCGATCCGCCAGGCGGTCGCCCAGCCGGTCGCCTCGTCGCCGCGGATGTCGAGCGAGCGCCGGGCCGCGGCGGCGAGCGCGGGGGTAGCGACGGCGTCGATCTGCCGGCTGGGGAATACGCCATACAGGTGGCTGACGTGGCGGTGATGGATATCCTTGGCATCACCGTCCCAATCGGCCTGCCATTCCTGCAACTGGCCCTGCTGGCCGATCTTGTACGGGGCGAGCCGTTCCCGGGTGGCGAGGAACTGCCGGGCGAGTTCGGCATCCGTGCCGAGGATCGCCGCCGCCTGAGCGGCCTGACCGAGCAGGTCCCTGATGATCGCCATGTCCATCGTCGGCCCGGCGCAGATCGACGAGCCATGGCCATGGTTGTTTTCGGGCGACAGCGACGGGTTGGTGACGAGAAAGCCCGTTGTGGGGTCCTGCTGCAGCGTGTCGACGAAGAACAGCGCGGCATCGCGGATCAGCGGATAGACCGACGCCAGATAGGCCGTATCGCGGCCGTAATCGTAATGGTCCCACAGATGCGTGCACAGCCACGCGCCGCCCGTCGGCCACATGCCGAATGCGGGGCCGTCGATCGGCGCGGTGGCACGCCACAGATCGGTGTTGTGATGGCAGACCCAGCCACGCGCGCCATACATCGCCCGCGCCGTGCGTGCGCCGGTGACGGCGAGGTCGCGGACCATCGCGACGAGCGGTTCGACGCATTCGGGCAGGTCGGTCGGCTCGGCCGGCCAATAGTTCATCTGGGTGTTGATGTTGATCGTATATTTGCCGCCCCAGGGCGGGTTGGGCGTGTCGTTCCAGAGGCCCTGGAGGTTGGCCGGCTGGCTGCCCGGACGCGAGCAGGCGATCAGCATGTAGCGAGCGTAGTTGAAGTAGAGCGCGGCGAGCGACGGATCGCCGCCGCCCTCGCCATCGCGGATGCGGTGGTCGGTCGGCCGGGCGGCGCCCTCGCCGCGGCCGAGGTCGAGCGACACCCGGCGGAACAAGGTGCGATGCGCCGCCGTCGTATTGCGGGCGATGCGCGCATAGCCGCGTCGCGCCGCGGCGTCGATCTGCCCGGAGGTGATCGCGGTCGGATCGCCACTCACATCGTCGAAGCAGCGGTAGCTGGTCGCCATCGCCACCAGCACGACGCATTCGCGTGCGCCGCGCACGCTCAGCCGCCCAGCCTCGTGGCGGACCTGTCCCCCGGTGGCGACCGCCTTGACCCGCGCCTCGAAGCGGAGCGCGCCGGCGATGCCGTTGGAGGCGTCGTTGCGGCCGGCCAGCACGATCTCGCCATCGCCGCGCCCGGCGACGACCTGCGCCTGCTTCACCGGCGTGGTCAGCGACAGGTCGACATCGATCGTCCCACCCCGGCCCGCGGTCAACCGGATCGCGACGACCTGATCGACCGGCGAGGCGATCACCTCCCGCCGATAGGCGATGCCGCCAGCCGTCCAGCGGGTGGCGGCGACCGCCGCGTCGAGATCGAGTTCTCGGCGATAGCCGGCGATCGGCCGCGACGGTTCGGCCGGGGTGACGTCGCTTCTCAGCCCCTTGGGCGCTGCGGCGGGCGCGGGCGCGGCAGGTGCGCCGGCGGAGTCGATGACCAACGTGCCGATGGTGCCGTAGGGCATCTGGCGGACCGGCCGCGCCATCAGCTTTTCGCCAACCAGCGCCTGCGCTTCGGCAAAGCGACCGGCGAACACCAGCCGCCGCACCTCGGGCAATGCGGCTAGCGCTTCCGGGCTGACCGGATCGTACGGACCGCCCGCCCACATCGTGTCTTCGTTGAGCTGGATATGTTCGTGTTCGATGCCGCCATGCACCATCGCGCCGATCCGGCCGTTACCGACCGGCAGCGCCTCCACCCAGCTGGTGGCGGGCTGCGCATACCACAATAGCGTCGATGCCGGGTCGGGCTCGCCGGCCGAAGCCGGCCGGGCGGCAGCCGCCACGGGCACCGCGAGGCTCGCGCCGACCGACAGCGCCGCAAGCGCGTCGCGGCGGCTGATATCGCATCCGGTGTCCGGCATCGTCGACCTTTCGCTCATGGGACCAGCAGCGGCCGCATCTCGGGCACCGCCTCCGCCAGCTCCTTCGTCACGATCGTCGCGAAGAAGGCGGCGCCCGCCTTGCCGAGATGGGTGTTGTCGAAGGAGAGCTTCGGCGTCGCCAGCGGCTGCACCTGTACCTCGGTCGCCACGGGCGCAGCGGCGGGGCCGGTGGCCTGCGTTCCCGCCGGCAGCTGCGCGAACATCTGCGACACGGTAGGACCGAGCGCCTGCACCGCGGCGCGGCTGTCGGCATGGAGATCGAGCAGCGGCACCTTCAGTTCGGCGGCGACCTGCCGCGTCGCCGCGGCCCAGGGGGCGAGATCGTCGACCAGCGTGCCGCCTTCGAAGATCCGGCGGGTCAGCGGCGTGACCAGGATCGGCGTGGCGCCCAGCGCCCGTACCTCGCGTACGTAGCGGCGCAGGTTCTCGGGGAAACCGGTCGCAAGGTCGGTCGAGCGCCCCGGCTTGCCTGGCTGGTCGTTGTGGCCGAACTGGATCAGCACCCACGTCCGGCGATAGCCGGATACACGCATCTCATTGCGCGCGACGTCCCATGATCCCTCCCAGCGGTAATTGCCCGAACTGCGGCCGCCGCGCGCAAGATTGACGCAGGCGAGGAACGAGGTGACGTGATCGGCGCAAAACGCCGGCCCCCAGCCGCCGATCACGGCCGTGGTGGAATCGCCGACCAGGATGACCTTGGACGGCTCGATCCGCTTGACCGGCGGGCTGCCCGGCGGCGGCGTCAGCTGCGCAGGCGCCGCACCGGCAGCAGCGAGCAGCATGGCGGCAAGCACGTATCGGATCATATGTGTCTATCCTCCCGGTCAGTCGAGCCGGCGCGTGCCGGCGATGGTGAGGCGTGCGGCGGTGCCGGGGGCGGCATCGCGGCCGCCCGGCTGGCCGCCGCCGATCCACAGGTCGAGCGTGCCGGCCACCACCGCGCGGTTGCCGGCCGGATCGACGACGCTCATCGTCCGCGGGTCGATGGCGAAGCGCACGTCCCGGCTCTCGCCGGCCTTGAGGTGGATGCGCCGGAACCCCATCAGCGCGCGCAGCGGCGCGCCGGGCGCGGCCTGCGTGCCGTAGAGCTGGACGACCTCGTCCCCGTCGATGCGGCCGGTGTTGGTGACGCGGACGCTGAGGCCGGCGGGATCACCGGCCCGGATGCCGGCGCGATCAAGCCGGGCGTTGGCATAGGCGAAGCGGGTGTAGCTGAGGCCGTGGCCGAACCGGTACAGCGGATCGCCTGCGAAATAGCGATAGGTGCGCCCCGCCATCGCATAATCCTTGAACGGCGGCAGCTGATCGGCAGACCGATAGAAGGTCACCGGCAGGCGACCCGCCGGGCTGAAATCGCCGGCGATCAGTTCGGCAACCGCCTGCCCGCCCTCGCCACCCGGATACCAGGCCTCGACGATTGCGGGCACGTGACGGTCGGCCCATTCCACGCCTAGCGCGCTGCCGTTCATCAAGACCAGCACCAACGGCTTGCCCGTCGCCGCCACGCGTTCGAGCAGGTCCTGCTGCGGGCGAGGAAGGTCGAGGCTGGTACGATCGCCGCCGACGAAGCCGGGTGCCTGGACGCGCATCTCCTCGCCCTCCAGCTTGGCGGTCAGCCCGCCGACGAAGACGACGAGATCGGCGTCGTGCGCCGCCGCCACTGCGGCCTCGCCGCGCGCACCGAAGTTGCTCCAGGCGAGGCTCTGGTCGCCGCGGCTGCCGGTCTGGATCGCCTCGACGACGAGCGGATAGCGCCGGCCGGCCTGCAAGGCGATCTCGCCGTCGGCGATCGAGGCGGGATCGGCGGCGTCCCAGGCATCGACCACGATCCTGCCATTCACCCGGATGCGATAGCCGCCGTCGCCGTTGAGACGGAAGCGGTACGGCCCCGTCTCGCCCGCGGTCAGATAGCCGGTCCAGCGGATCGAAGTCGTCCGCTCGCGCCGTTCGGGTTTGCCCCATTCGAAGCGGACGGCGGCGTCGGTCGCGGTGCGCACCGGTGCGCCGGCGAGCGCGGTGCCGGCGAATTCCTCGACGCGCAGGCCACGCGTGGTGCAGGCGCGATCCACGCACACGGCATCGGCGGGTACGGGCTTCAGCGGTGCGCCGATCAGCCCCGTTCCCTCGACATAGCGGACGTCGGCCTGCGGATAGCGTTGCCGAAGGCCAGTGAGCACGGTGAGCGGAGCGGACGGCGTGCCGGCATAATTGCCGACCAGCGCATCGACGCTGTCGGCATTGGGGCCGATCACCGCGATCCGGCGGGGTTCGCCCTTGATCGGCAGCAGACCGTCGTTCTTCAGCAGCACCAGCGATTTGCGCGCCGTCTCGAGCGAACGGGCGCGATGCGCGGGCGTGTCGAAGTCGGTGGCGGCGATGCCGTCGGCGGGGGGCGCGGCGTCGAGGATACCGAGGCGGACGCGCGCCTCGAACAAGCGGGTCACCGCGCGGTCCAGCACCGCCGGTGTCAGCAGGCCCTGGCGAACCGCGTCGACGACGATCTGCGGATCGCTGCTCTTGCCGAGGCCGAATTCGGCGCAGAACAGGTCGGTGCCGGCGTTGAGCGCGGCGGCCACAGCTGCCTGCGAGGTCGGCACATAGCCGTGCGACCCCGGCATCACGATATCGGCGATCGCGGCGCAATCGGACACGACATGGCCGTTGAAGCCCCAGCGCCCGCGCACCCGGCTGGCGAGCAGCGGACTGGCGCAGGCGGGGATGCCATCGACGGCGTTATAGGCACACATCAGCCCCTGCGCGCCCGCCTCCACCACCGCAGCGCGGAAGGCGGGCAGATAGGTATCCTCGAGGTCGTGGGCAGAGGGGTGTATGTCGTCGCGGTGGCGATCCGCCTCCGGCCCGCTGTGCACCGCGAAATGCTTCACCGCGGCGATCGTGCGCGGATGCGCCGGATCTGGCCCCTGTAGCCCGCGGATGAAGGCGACGCCCATGCGTGCGGTGAGATAGGGGTCTTCACCGAACGTCTCCTGCCCCCGTCCCCAGCGCGGATCGCGGAAGATGTTGACGTTGGGCGACCAGACGGTGAGCCCGCGGTACTTGTCGGACGATCCGTCGGGATGCCGGGCAGCGAGATATTTGGCGCGGAACTCGGTCGACGTGACGTCGGCGACCTCCTGCACCAGCGCAGCGTCCCAGGTTGCCGCAAGGCCGATCGCCTGCGGGAAGACGGTGGCCTCGCCCGCACGGGCGACGCCGTGCAGCCCTTCGCTCCACCAGGCATAAGCAGGAATGCCGAGCCGCGGGATGGCGGGCGCCAGATCCTTCAGCTGCGCCGCCTTTTCCACCAGCGTCAGCCGGCCGACGAGGTCGGCGGCGCGCCGCTCCGCCGGCTGCGACGGATCGCGGAACGGCAGGTCGCTGGCACCGGCGATCCCCGGTGTGGCGAGGAGCACGAGGGCGGCGGCGCGGGCGATCACAGCGCGCGGAACCGGAAGTCGCGGAAGCGCGCCTCGCCCGCCCCCGCCGAATAGAGGCCGGGACGCAGCATCAGGAACCCGCCGCGCACGTTGTGGTGATAGCCCGACACCTCCATGCCGCGGTCGAAGCGCTGCCACGTCCGGCCGCCGTCGCCGGAGGTGTGGATGGCGACGATGTGCCGTTTGTTGGCGATCCGGATCATCATCCGCCGGCCGTGCGGGTTGGCGGGACGGCCGCGCTCGATGCCATATTGATGGGTGACGAAGCGCTTCTCGTCGAAGCCGAGGCCGCAATAGAGCTTGTCGTCGTAGAAGAGGACGAGCCCCGCGGTGCCGCCCGGTGCGATCTCGACATCGCACTGGAATTCGTAGGCCTGATCGCCGGCGATGAGCAGCAGCGGCGAGGAATCGACCGGCGCCTTGCCGCTCGCCTTGAGATGGAGCACGCCGCCGTCGACGCGCACCCGGTCGCGCTCGGCCGGGCCGGGGCGGAAGAAGTTCCAGCGCGCGCCCAGCGCCAGCGGCTTGCCGAAATCGTCCGACAGGGGCTGGCCGTGCGGGCCGCCCTGCCCACCCTTCGGCTTGGGCAGCGGCTTCGACAGGTCGCCCCCGGTCATCCGGAACCAGCCGTCGGCGGTCCAGCGCACCGGATCGAGCAGCACCTGCCGCCCCAGCGTCCAGAAGCCGTTCTCATAGCCGTGATAGACCGACCACCAGCTGCCGTCCGGCGCCTCGACCAGACTGGCGTGGCCGCGCGACCACCATTTCTCTTGCGTGGACACGGTGCGGACGATCGGGTTGCCCGGATCGTTGACCCAGGGGCCGTGGATCGAACGCGAGCGGGCGACGATCACCATATGGCCGGTCGGCGGCCCGGCGGTGCCGCCGACCGCCGTTATCATGTAGAACCAGCCGCCGTGGCGGTGGATCTTGGGGCCTTCCGGACTGAACCCCTCGACATCCCAATCGTCGGGGTAGCGCCACGGATCGTAGACGTGCTCGACCTTGCCGACCGTCGACAGGCCGTCCTCGGCGAGGCGGATGCGGTCGCCGCCCGACAGGAACAGCCAGCGCGAGCCGTCCTCGCCCACCGCATGGCAGGGATCGATATGGTCGTGGAGGCCGAGGCTGACCGGATCGGACCACGGACCGTCGATGCTGTCGGCGTGGATGACGTAGATGTCGTTCTTCGGGCTCGCCTTGACCGGGATATAGAGGAAATAGCGGTTGCCGTGCTTTTCGAGGCTGACCGCCCAGACCGAACCGATGTTGCGGGTGAGCGCCGGCCCACGCGGGCGCCAGTTGACGAGGTCGCGGCTGTGCCAGATCGTCAGGCCCGGATAGCTGTCGAAGCTGGAAAAGGTCATGTAATAATCCGCGCCGTCCTTGAGGATGGCGGGATCGGGGCGGTCGCCGCCGATCAGCGGATTGAGGAAACGGCCATCGCCGAGGTCGGCGATGCGCTGGCCGTCATAGCCGCGACGCCAGGGCGACGGGCTGGATGCCGCCTGTCCGGTGGCAGCGGCGGCGGCCCCGCCGGGGATCAACGCCGCGCCGCTGGCGAGCGCGGCGAGTCCGAAGGCGTCGCGCCGGTTGAAGTCGGTCATGCAGGCTCCTGGATCAGAAAGGGCTGGTCGGGATGGACGACGACACGGCCACGCGCGTCGAAATCGATGCGGACGATGCCGGGCTTTTCGCGGAAGTGGCTGGCATCGTCGTTGCCGAAGAAGGTCTGCCACCAGCGGCCCGTGCGGTCCCGGAAGATGTTGCCGCCGCCGCAGCACGGCGCGCCTTCGTGCGGTTCGCGCCACGGGCCGGTCGGCGCGTCGCTCATCCAGATGCGGAACGAATAGCGCCCCTCGTAGCGATCGACGACGCCGAGATAATAGATGCCGTCGCGCTGGAACATGGTTGCGCCCTCATAGCCCAGCTTGCGGCAGCCGTCGGGGCCGCAGGGGGTGCGATGATGCCGCGGATCATTGTCCCATTCGGTCGCGGTCATCTTTTGCCAGTCGCCGGCGAGGCCCGACAGGTCATCCTTCAGCCGGACGATCTCGTCGGCGGAGCCGTAGGTCAGCCACACCGCCTTGCCATCGTCGAACAGCGTCGCATCGATGCTGCGGCGGATCGGCGCGGTCGGCGAAAAGGCATGGACATACGGCCCCTCAGGCCGCCCGGTGGTGCTCTTCAGCACGGCAAGACCGGCGCGGCTGATCGAATGGCAAATGTAGTAATTGCCGCGGATGAAGTGGATCTCGGGTGCCCACAGCGCGCGGAACGGCACCCCTGCCCGCATCCGCCACGCCTTTTCCCACACGCCGTCGCGCTCGATCGACCAGACGAGGCCGCGATAGTCCCAGCTATCGAGGTCCCTGGATCGCCACAGCTCGACGCCGTCGTTGACCGCCCAGATGTTGTCGCCGGTCGATCCGGTCATGTAGTAATAGCCATCGCCGCCCGGGCAGACGATCGTGTCGCGGATATGCACGTCGTGCAGCGGCCTGATCCGCGGCAGCAATCCTGCCTTCACCGCGGTTCCCGCATCGGCATCGTTCCATGGCGCGACGGGGTAGCGCGGCGTGCCCGGCCCCTTGTAGCGGACGTCGGGCATGCCGCTGGTCCAGCCGCCGCTGGCGCTCGCCGCCGTGGCGCGCCGGCCGGGACCGCTCACGCCGCTGAACCGCCAATAGCCCTTGGGCGGCGGCGGCACGATGCGGCCGCTGTCGTCGGCATCGCCTGCGCGCTTGGTGCCGGGCAGCGGCGCCGGGCCGTAGCCAGGCCCTGCCTGCACCAGCGGCCGGGCGACCGCACCGCCTGCGCAGGCCAGGCCGCCGATCAACACATCGCGTCGTTTCATGCCCACGCCTTTCGTTCAAAGCGGCCCCGCGATCCGTCACCGGTACGCGGGGCCGGAGGAGCCCCCGGGGAGGTTGGGGGTAATCAGAAGCTGAAGCGCGCGCCCAAGCGGTAGACGCGGCCGGAACTGCCGTATTGGGACACCGCCTCCTGCCCGTCATAGGCATAGCGATTGCTGGTCTGGTTGGTGAGGTTCAGCCCCTCGGCCGAGATCGACAGTCCCTTCATCAGGTTGATGTTGATCGAGGCATCGACGTTGGTCGTGCCCCGGCTGAAGCCGAAGTCGTTGATGAGCGGGCTGTCGCAGCCGACGCTCTCGACGACCGCACCCGCCACGACCCCGCCGCCGACGGTGGAGAGCCCCGGGCTGCACGAGCCCGCGGCCAGCGGATAGGTGGTGCTGTAGCCGGCACGCTGCGCGACCGAGACGCGGGCGCGGAACGCCTTGGTTTCGTAGAACAGGGTCGCGTTGATCGCATCCGGCGACACGCCCAGGAACGGCCCCTTGCCGAGCACCTGCGGCCGGGTCACCACGCCCGCCGCGCTGACCGCGCCGGGATCGAGGATGTAGTTCAGTTCCGACTTGATGTGCGTGTAGTTGAACAGCACGCCGAGGTTGCGGAACGCCCAGGGCAGGAAGGTGAGGTTCTGCTGGAAGTTGACCTCGATCCCCTTGATGTAGCCGCCCGGCGCATCGCGATACTGGCGCGCGATGAACGGGAAATTGGCATCCAGATAGGCGAGTTGGTTGACGTTCGTATATTGCGCCCGGATCGCGGCGCGGGTGGCGTCGTCGACGAACTGCGACAGGGGCGCCGCGAACAGCACCGTCTGCGGAAAATTGTCGACGTCCTTCTTGAACACCGCGACCGAGAACAGGCTGCTGCGGGTGAAATACCATTCGGCGCTGAGATCGATGTTGCTCGACCGGAACGGCGCCAGCTTGGGATTGCCGATGGTGAACGAGGCGCCCTGGTTGTCGCCGTTGCTGGGGATCGAGATGGAGGTGATCGTCGGCGAAAGGTTGCCGAGCAGCGGACGCGCCATCACCTTCGATGCGCCGAGGCGCAGGATCAGGTTGCGCACGATCTCGTAGTTGAGGTTCAGCGAGGGCAGCCAGTCGGTATAGCTGTTGCGTCCGACGATCGGGCGCCCGGCCTGCGACGTGCCGTTCGAGGTCACGTCGGTGAAGGCGACGCGCGTCCCCGCATTGCCGCGCAACGAGCGGCCGAAGATCTCCGTGTTGAAGTCGAATTGGAGATACAGGCCCTTGTCATATTCATCGACGCCGAACGTCGCCGACCCGCCGTTGCGCTTGGTGGTGAGGCGCCAATCGCCGTATTTGTTGATGCAGTCGCACTGGAAGCCGAGCAGGTTGTTGAACTTGGCGATGTCGGGAACGAGGAAGCTCGACACGGTCCCGGCCGGCGTCTGCAGCCCCTGACCGAACGGCACGACCTTGCTGTTCGCCGCGGTGGTCGATCCCGCCTCCAGCAGGGTCGGGTTGAGCGTGTCGGTGTTGCGTTCGCCCTGCGAGGTGAAGAAGCCGAAGCGGCGCAGCGTACCGCCGAAGCCGATGTTGAACTGGTCGTTGACCCGCCAGTCGAAATCGGCGCGCATCGCTTCATAGGTGTTGCGGACGTAGCGTTCGTAGTGGCGGATCGCCGAGAAGCCCTTCACCGTCGTCCAGTTGGCGGGATCGGCGACGTCGAAGCCGAAGTCGAGCAACGGCATGTTGCCGTGCGCGCGATCGTCGAACACGAAGTTCTGGGGCGAATCCATGCGGTTGAATTCGACCAGCAGGCCGGTGGAATAGTTCACCGACTTCGACCGGCCGTAGATGGCGGTCATCTTGAAATTATCGGTAAATTCCTGGTCGAGGCGGAACGTGCCCTGCCAGAATTTGGTGGTGTATTCCGCATAATCCACCGCGGACCGCATGTCGACGTTGCGCAGGACGAGATAGTCGGCAAGCCCGTTGGTGACATTGGCATCGAGCACGTCGACGCTGGGCCGGCCGATCAGCTGGCCGCGATAGGCCAGGCCGTTGCTCGACGGAATGTACCCGACCGAATTGGGGTTGTTGTAATAATCATAGGGGTCGAGATTGTAGGGATTGGTCGAGAAGATGTTGGCGTTGGCAGGGCTGGTCGCACCCGGCACCACCGCCGCGCTGCCAAGCACCGAGGGCACCAATTGCCCCTGCGCGTTGAGCGCGGTGCCGAACGCCGGCGTCGTGCCGTAGAGCGACTGGCCGCAATCCTGCGACACCGCGATGGCGCTGCCGGCAGCGGGCGTGCAGAGGCCTGGATAGGCGGCGCGCGCCGCCGTCGGCGTCAGGCGGCCGGCGGCCGTGTTGTAGGCGGCGTTGGTGTTGTTGCGGTTGAGGCCGACCGGCGACAGCTGGTCGTTTTCGCTCTCGTTGTGGAAGCGCGAATAGAGGCCGTCGAGCGAGATCCGCGTCTTGTCCGTCACGTCCCACTGATAGGCGCCGGTGAGGCCCAGGCGCTGGTTGCGGACGACCTGGTGCGTCAGCGCCGGCAGCGCCGGGATGCGGACGGTGGAATCGTCGAACCGGCCGGCCGTGTTGTAGGGCGCGCCGGGATAGAGCTTGGCATAAGCGGCAGGATCCGACCCGGTCTGAAACGCGGTCGCATCGGGATTGGCATAGTTGATCGTGCCGACCGGGGCCGAGAAACCGGCGCGCTGCGTCGTGCCTTCACCGACGAACTGGCTGCTGCGGTAGAGATAATCCGAAGCGCCGACGCCGCGGTTATACTGGTCGATGATGTTCTCGGTCTTGTTGTAGGCGCCCGAGAACAGGAAGCCCATCCGCTTGTCCTTGCCGAAGCGGAAGGATGCGAGGCCGGCGAGGCGCGGGTTCGCCTTCTTGCTGTTCTCGTTGTAGCTGGCGGTCGCCGATCCGCCGATGCGCGTGCCCTTGAAATCGAACGGCCGCCCGGTTTCGAGATCGATCGTGGCGCCCAGTGAGCCTTCGTCGGTTTCGGCGGACGGCGTCTTCTGCACCTTCAGCGCGCTGAACAGTTCGGACGCGAAGGTCGAATAGTCGAACGAGCGGCTGCGATTGGGGCTGGTGCCGGAATCGTTGGAGCCTGCGGTCGACAGCGCCTCGATGCCGTTGAGGCGCGTGCGGTTGAAGTCGCCGCCGAGGCCACGGACGGTGATGCCGCGCCCTTCGCCATTGTCGCGGTCGATCGACACGCCCGGCAGGCGCTGCAGCGATTCGGCGAGGTTGGCGTCGGGGAAGTCGGCGATATCCTGCGCGTTGATCGCGTCGATCTGCACGTCGGAGAAACGCTTCTGGTTGAGCGAATTCTGGATCGACCCGCGGAAGCCGGTGACGACGATGTCCTGCGCCGGGTCGAAATTGTCGGCGTTGGCGCCCTTCTGTTCGCCGACGCTGGAGCGGGTCTGCGTGGTGTCGGCACCGGTATCGTTGACGCTGGAGGGGCCGTCCGCGGCCGGCGTCAGCGTCGGGTTGCCGCTGGTGTCCACCGCCGGGTCCGAACCGGCCGCCACGGGCGCAGGTTGCTGGGCGGGCGCGGCCGGGGCGGCCTGGTCTTGCGCGCCGGCGGGGATGGCGAACAGGCTGGCGAGCGCCAGCGCGCCGAGCGACGCGCCGAGCCGGAAGGGGGTCACCGTGGAATAGTTCATCATGTTCTCCCTGGATGTGGCTGGTGACCTCATGGGACCCAGCCTTGTAGAATTGCGTCCGGCGTGAAGGCCGCAGCCTCCGCGTCGGTGAGCTGCTTGCGCGTCGCTGCCGGCGCGGCGGCACCGGGGCCGGTCGAGCGCCATTCGAACAGTCGTGCCTCCTCGGGCGTCAGCGTGCGGCGGACGCCGGCGGGATCGGTGAAGCCCATGCCGGTCCAGCCCGCGGCCTTGATGTGCGCATCGAGCCGGCAGCGCAGGAAGGCGGCGGCACCGAGGATCGCCATGTTGCCGCCGGCCCGCCACGGGCGGCCGAGCCAGGTCGAGCCGTCCGGCACGCCGGCTTCGCGGGTGACGTGGCAGCGATCGAAAACGAGGCCGAATCGGTCGGCAGCCAGGGTGCTCGGCGCGGCGGCGAAGCCGCTTTCGGCGGCGCCGGGCACGTGGCGCGTGACGATGTCGCAATTCTGGAACAGCGCCGCCGCGCCGCCGAAGATGAAGTCGACGCCGCCCGCGATCCTGCACCGGCGAAAGAGCGCGCGGGCACCGACGTAGAGCGTGTCCTGATAGCCTTCGAGCGCGCATCGTTCGACCAGCACCCGGTCGGCGGTGCGCGCGATCGACAGCGCCACGGCCTGCGCGCCGCCGCTGGCATGGCTGACGGTGTCGGCGATGTAATCGAAATCGTTGCGGATCGTCAGGCCGCGCAGCGTTACGCCGGGCGCATCGATGGTCAGCGTGGCGGACCGGCCGGTGCCCCAGGGCTTGCCGTCGGGCGCGATGTGGCCGGCGGCCGCGCCATGGGCGATCACCACGCCGGGACCGGTCGCGACTAGGGTGACGCCGGGGACGGCGACGTGCAGCTTCTCGCGATACAGGCCGGGTGCGATGGTGATCGTCACCGGCGCCGGCAGGGACGCGGCCCGGCGCAGGGCATCGGCAAGGTTCCTGCTACCGGTGTCACCAGCGGTCACATGCAGCTGGTTCGAAGACGTCGCGAGTGCGGATGCCGGGGTCGTCGCAACGGCACCCAACACGCCGATCGCGACCCTGCGCGAAACCTCAAGCTGTTGTTTTGCCGCCGAACCGATCGACATGCCCCCTCCTCTGCCAGCGGTCCTGTCGGACTCTGATGGTAGCGCTAAAGCTAGCCGATTCGCGGCAGGCTGCAAGCTTTTATTGCCACCGGTGTCACTTGAAGGCAGGATGGCATCGCAATGATAATAAAGGGAAGAGGATCGAGCATGAGAAGCCTTGTCCTGGCCTGTCTGATGACCGTGAGCGCGGTACCGGCGGTCGCTGCGGTAATCGGCCATATGGCGCCGCCGCCATCGCTGACCGTGGAGCGACTCGGCGCGCTGCCCCCGACGGCCCGGCGCGCCTGGGCCGATTACATCGCGCGTTCGACCGCGGCGATGGCGCGCGACAAGGCGGCGCTGGCCGCCGAGCGGCAGGGGCTGGCGACGATCCCCGCCCCCCCGCCGGAGGGCAAGACGGCGACGATGCCGCTCGATCGCGATGCCGCCTGGTATGCCGGCGACGCAGGCCGGCGCATCGCCGACAATATCGTTAGTTATCAGACGCCGACCGGCGGCTGGGGCAAGAACCAGGATCGCAGCGCCCCGCCCCGGGCGCGCGGGCAGATGTACCTCCCCTTCGACAGCAAGGCGGGCGTCTATGCCGCCGCGGACCTCGCCGGCGGCTGGAGCTTCATCGGGACGCTGGACAATGATGCGACCACGACCGAGCTGTCCTTCCTGGCGCGGGCGCAGGCGGGCCGCCCCGGCGTGGACGGCGAGCGCTATCGCGCCGCATTCGTGAAGGGCATCCGCTATCTGATGCAGGCGGAGTTGCCGTCCGGCGGCTGGCCGCAGGTCTATCCGTTGCAGGGCGGCTATCACGATGCGCTGACGCTGAACGACGATACCATGATCCAGGCGACCGCGCTGCTGCAACGCACCGCCGCGGGCGCGGGCGACTATGCCTTCGTGCCGGAAGCGCTGCGTGCCGAGGCGCGTGCGGCGGCGGCACGATCGGTGGCGACGTTGCTCGCCACGCAGGTGGTGGAGGGCGGGCGCCGCACGATCTGGGCGCAGCAATACGACCCGCTGACCCTGCGCCCCGTCGGCGCGCGCAATTTCGAACCGATCGCGCTCGCCACCGCGGAAAGCGCGGCGGTGTTGCGCTTCCTGATGCAGCAGCCCGACCCTTCGCCGGCGATCCGCCAGGCGATCACCGACGGCGCGGCCTGGTTCGCGAACCACGCCGTCAGCGACCGGGCCTGGACCGATGCGACCGGTCCCGGCGGCCGCCGCCTGGTCGAGCAACCGGGTGCCAAGCCGCTCTGGGCACGCTTCTACGATCCCGTCACCCAGAAACCGGTCTTCGGCGACCGCGACCGATCGATCCACGACGACGTGAACGCGATCAGCCTGGAACGGCGGAACGGCTATTCCTGGTTCAATGCGACCGGCGCGAACGTTGCCGCCGCTTATGCCAAGTGGCGGAGCCGCCAGCGCGAATAGAGGAGCACCGTCGCTGGACCGATCCCCGGACGGTCACGCCCGCGGCATCGTTCGCCTGAGCCAGGATCGTCGATCGATGTCGGTCCGGGCAGGCCCCAGGCAAGATGCTCCGTCATCCGCCAGGCCTCATCGATAGCGCAGCAACGCCGAGCCCGTTGGCCGAGCCACGCAACAAGCCGGGTGGTGCGGAGTTGATCCCCTGACGGAGGTTATCGATGATCGCCCTTGCCCTCATGGTTGCTGCACCGACCGCCCTCGATCGCTGCCTCGGTTCCGGTGCGGCGGCGCAGGGCGTGACCTCGGCGATGTCGGCGTGCTTCGTTGCAGACTACCGGCGTGCCGATGACCGGCTGAACGACGTCTATCGATCGACGATGAAGCGACTTCCCCCACTGCGTCGATCGGCCCTGCGTGCGTCGCAGCGAGCCTGGCTCGGCCAGCGCGATCACGCCTGCCCGCTGGATACGGGCAACGGCGTGGGAACCATCGAGACAATGAACCATCCTGCCTGCCTCACCGCACAAACCAAGCGTCGGACCACCTGGCTCACGCGATTGCGTTGACGATGCCAGGAAGGGCCGTGCGGTGGGTCGAGCCGGAGCGGATCTTCGCGGTCGACGGCTGCTACGGCCAGCGTCCAGCCATGACCACTCATCACCAGCCTCCGCACACCATATCGATCACCGCATATCTGCTGGTGACGTCCGGGTTCGACGGCCAGTCGCCACCGTCGGTACGCGGCGCTGCGATGATCCCGGCGGCCGAGCGGCTGGGGGCGAATTGATCGTCCGCTGGGCCATGCTGCTCGCGCGTACCGTCCGCAGCGCGGTTCGCGACGATTTCGGCATTGCGGCGAGTTCGATCGCCTTTGCCGCTTTCCTGGCGGTGATCCCGCTCCTGGGTTTGGTGGTCGGGCTTTACGACCTGCTGGTGCCGACGGCAGCGGTGGAACGCAATCTGGCGAAGCTCACCGCCATCCTGCCGATCGACGCACAGCGCGTCGTCGCCGGCGGTCTGCGCGGCACGCGTGCGTTCGATCGGGTGGGCGTCGCGACCCTGATCGTGTCGCTGGCCATCGCGTTGTTCAGCGCGCGGCGGGCGGGGCGGTCGCTGTTGCATGGCATCAACCTCGCCTATCGGGTCACGCAGCCGCGCCGCGGGCTGTACCGGCAGATCGTGTCCATGCTGCTGGTGCTCGGCTGTGCGGCACTGGTGCTGACCGCGCTGGTATCGCTGTCGGTGCTGACTTTCCTGCAAAGCTATGTGCCCGACGGATTGCCCGGCGCGCGACTGGCGTCGACCCTCGTGCTGTTCGGCTCGCTGACATTGGGGGCGGGCGGCGGGCTGATCCTGATTTACCGCTACGCCCCCGCGACAGCGCCGATCGCATGGCGGCGGGCTTTGCCGGGAACGATCGCGGGCGTGGCCCTGTGGGTGGCGGCGACATCGATGTTCCGCGCCTATGTCGCGCATGTCGCGCGGTTCGACGATACATACGGCTCGCTGTCGGCGGTCGTCGTGCTGATGCTGTGGCTGATGATGTCGGCCTGGGCGCTCCTGCTCGGCGCGCGGCTCAACGCCGAGGCGATGGATCATCCGATCGGAGAACGTGCATGACCGAGGTGCCTGTCCAGGATCGCTATCGCAACCGTCTGCTCGGCATCGTCACCGCGCTGCTGCTGATCGGCGCGCTCAGGGTCGGATATACGGTCATCATGCCGATCGCCTTCGCGGCGATCATCGTCGCGGCGCTGTGGCCGCTGAAGCGCGGCCTGTCGCGCTACATGCCGTCCTGGCTGGCCTATACGCTCACGCTGCTCGCGCTCGTCGCGATCCTCGTGGCGTTCGCCGCGGCGGTGTATCTGTCGATCGGGCAGGTCATCGCGGCGCTTGCATCGCAATGGGACCGGTTGCAGGCGGGATATGGACATCTGGCGAACTGGGCGTCGGAACGGGGCGTGCCGCTGTCCGGTACGATCGACCGCCAGCGGATCATGGCGATCGTCCAGATGCTGGCGAGCAGCGTCTACGGCTTCGTGACCTATGTCGGTTTCATCGGCATCGTCGTGATGCTGGGCCTGCCCGAGGTGCCGCGCCTGCGCCGCAAGCTCTACGAGATGTTCGGGGGCGGCGCGCGGCAGGACATGCTGTCGGTCGGCGAGGAGATATCGGGACAGATCCGCCGGTATCTCGGCACCACGCTCGCCACCAGCATCCTGACCGGCGTCGCCTCGTCATTATGGTCGTGGATGACGGGGCTGGAGCTGGTGCTGGTCTGGGGTATCCTCAACTTCCTGCTCAACTTCGTGCCCGTCATCGGCAATATCGTCGGCATCGTGCCCCCAGTGATCTTCGCCTTCGTCCAATTCGGCGGGTGGCAGATGCCGACGCTGGTGTTCGCAGGCTTCGTCATCCTGCAGATGACGATCAGCAACGTCATCTATCCGCTGCTTCAGGGCAAACAGCTGTCGCTGTCCCCGCTGGCGATCATCATCGCGATGACCTTCTGGAGCTGGGTGTGGGGCATCGCCGGGGCGCTGATCGCGGTGCCGCTGACCGCCGCCCTCGCCATCATCTGCAGCCAGTTCGATCGCAGCCGCTGGATCGCGAAACTGCTGTCCGCTTGAATTCGTCGCGCCGTTCGCGATCGCGGAAAGGCCACACGAACCGCCAAGGCGCATGCGCGTTCAGGTACACGTGGGGGCGGGCGAAATCGGGCGGGTTGGACGGACCGGGAGCGCCGGCCGGCGCAAGCATCCGCCGACACGCGTCACGGCACCGACCGGCCTTCGGCAAGCTTGCGGGTGGCGATGGCCGACTCGGCAGCCGTCCGCCGCGTCTGACCGGCCAGCATTGACAGGCAGTGACGCCAGACTGCGGTGCTCGGCCGTGAGGTTGGTCGCATCGATCACCGGCGTCGTTGGGTCGGCGCCCGCCGCAGCCGGTTATCACGCGCGTGGAACAGGCTCACCTTTATCGATGTTTTATTCGATTACACAGTAACTTGCTATAGGTATTTGCCAATATATCTCGCAAGCGATACCCGCCGCGACCGAAGCAAGTCGATGCCGTTTGGCCCCGCCCGCTATGCAGCTTGAACTTGCCGTGCCTCGCGAGGCAGGACCACCGCTCGTCGAAGCAGATCATTTCCGCCGACAGCTTCGGCGCGACTCGAACCGCCATTCTTTCATCGATTGCGTTCCAGTTTTTACCGGCGACCCGGAGGCGATGCTTGCTGCCCCAGTTTGGGACAAAAGTTTTATTTCCTGTTTTTCATCGCCTTACCCCTTTCACTCTCCCAATCCATCCATATTAACGCTTTATTGATGATCCTCTTTGCGCCAGGCGCTTTATAGTGACGGGATATTCAAAGGAGGATGACGATGAACAAAGTCTGTAATGCGGTTTGCGTAGCGATCGGCCTGTTGTCCGCGGGCCCTGCGCTTGCTGCCACGACCATCACGTCGGTTGCGGCGAACGGCACCAATCACCTGGCGGTTCCGGGCGCTACGGTGAACATGACCTTCGACCAGGAAGCCGGCACGGCATTCGAAGCGAACTCGAAGGGCTTGATCGCGACCCTCATCGGCCCTTCGGCCTCGCGCACCGTCGTCACCCCGAACGGCACCACGCCCTACGGCGCTTACGCGTATTCGCCGACCCCCTATGACGGCAACGGTTACTTCGCGGTCGGTGCGGCGCCCTCGTCGCTGACGCTGGCGGGCATGGGTGGACAGCTCTTCTCGAGCATCAGCTTCTTCGTCGGCACCCTGGACAATTACAATCTGGTCGACCTGCTGGATGCCAGCGGCAACGTGATCCAGTCGTTCGACGGCACCCAGATGTACAACGACCCGAACGGCGCAGCGCCGCCGCGCGGCAATGCCCAGACCAGCGACATCAATCGCCGCGTGACCTTCACCGGCACGAACGGCACGGCTTATAACGGCATCCGCTTCTCCAACATCGGCAACGGCAATCAGTCGTTCGAATTCGACAATGTCTCGTTCTCCGCAGCAGTGCCGGAACCGGCGACCTGGGCGATGATGATCATCGGCTTCGGAATGTTGGGCGGTGCGATGCGTTATCGTCGGAAGTCGTCGAAAGCCGCCTACGCCTGAGGCGCGTCCACGCGGAAAGGGCCGCATGCGATGGCATGCGGCCCCCGTTTTCCCGCTCAAGATCTTTGTTGGTATGTCTAGGTGTGAGGGTCCCCCGGTTTCTCATCCAGGTAGAGGGTGAGTTTCCGGCGATCATTCGACCGCGATCTTGGCCGCGGCAGCAGCATATTCGACCGGCGTCAGCCAGCCAAGCGATGTGTGAGGACGGCTCTCGTTGTAGTCGCGCCGCCAGGCCTCGATCTTTGCCCGAGCGTCCTCTAGCGACAGGAACCAGTGCGTGTTCGAGCACTCGTCCCGAAGACGGCCGTTGAACGACTCTACGAAGGCGTTGTCCGTTGGTTTGCCCGGCCGGCTGAAGTCCAGCGTGACGCCGTTCTCGTAGGCCCAGCGATCGAGCGCCTTTGATATAAACTCCGGCCCGTTGTCCACCCGAATGGTCCGGGGGGCGCCGCGGATCGATGAGATCCGCGCCATCACCTCGACCACCTGCTCACCCTTGATGCCCTGGTCGACGTCAATCGCCAGCGCCTCGCGGGTGAACGCATCGACCACAGTGAGCGCCCGCAACCGACGGCCATCGGACAGCGCGTCCGAGACGAAGTCCATCGACCACATCTCATTTGCTGCCAGAGCCGCAGGTTGCCGGTCGCGGTTGGCAGCACTGACGTTGCGACGGGGTTTCTTGAGCCGAAGGCTCAGTCCATCATCCCGGTAAAGCCGGTAGACCCGCTTGTGGTTCACGCCCCCCTGCGCAGCAGGATGTAGATACGGAAGTAGCCATATCGCGTCCGCGTCGCGGCCAGATCACGGATGCGCAGCATGAGCGGCGCCTGATCCGGCCGATGCGACACGTAGCGCACCGACGACCGGTCGACGCCCAACGCCGAGCCGCTGCGCCGCTCGCTGACACCATGGGACGCCTGGACGTGCGCAACCAGCTCGCGCCGTCGTCCAGGCGTCAGGCTTTTTTGCGAGAACGTCCTGCAGGATGTGCTTGTCCAGGCTCAGGTCGGCGACCAGCTGCTTCAGCTTGCGGTTCTCCTCCTCGAGCAGCTTCAGGCGCCGCAGCTCGCCTACGCCAAGCCCGCCGTACACCTTCTTCCAGCGGTAGAATGTCTGCTCCGAGATCCCCATCCGGCGGATCACCTCCGCCACCGACGTACCCGTTTCCGCCTGCTTCAGCGCAAACGCGATCTGCTCCTCGGTGTGCCTCGTCTTCTTCATGTCCCAGCTCCTTGCCCGCAGGCTTCAAAGGGCCGGAAACTATCACTCAACATGGATGAAAAAACAGGGAGGACGTCAACGATCCTACTCTTGGTCGCTGACCTCGGGTTCGATCGGCGCAGCGCAGATCGGGTGCGAATGTTCGGGAAAAGAATAATTGGACAGGCTGGGCGCTTTATAGGCTGGTAGCTAACCCATTGATCTTACGGTGCCTCGAATCGACTATTTTTACAGCTGCACGTGTCGACAAACGCGACGGATTCAAAACACGAAAAAGCCCGCTAAGTCATTCGACTTGCGGGCTTTTCGAAATGGTTGCGGGGACAGGATTTGAACCTGTGACCTTCAGGTTATGAGCCTGACGAGCTACCGGGCTGCTCCACCCCGCGTCATGGTTTGTGCGTTACGGCGGCAAGCGTATGGGGCGTGCTGACGTACGGCTTGGGCGTTTCCCGGGGGTATCCGGGGTAATCGTGAATGGGTTCTTACCTGCACATCGCTTCAATGCCTGGCGACGACCTACTCTTCCATCGCTTAGGCGATAGTACCATTGGCGCAGTCGGGTTTCACGGCCGAGTTCGGGATGGGATCGGGTGGGACACCGACGCTATAGCCACCAGGCAATGAAGCGTGTGCAGGGGTTGCGCAGCAAAGTGGTACTTTGCTGCGGTTGGACCGTGGTGGCCGGTCCGCTCGAATTCGCGGGCGTTCCGGTTACCTTGGTCTGGTTCAAAATCGATGCGTGCACTTTTGACGTAC